>NZ_CP102355.1:0-600000 GCF_009696685.2 Paracoccus sp. SMMA_5_TC | reverse complement strand
ATCGACAACCGCAACTGGGAATTGCGCGACCAGTCCGGGCCGGTGCAGCGCCTGTCGCAATCGCGGGCCGTGGCGCTGGACATGGAAAGCGCCACCATCGCCGCCAACGGCTTTCGCTTCCGCGTGCCTTACGGCACCTTGCTGTGCGTGTCCGACAAGCCGCTGCACGGCGAATTGAAGCTGCCCGGCATGGCCACCGATTTCTATCGCACCCAGGTCGCCAACCACCTGCTGATCGGCATTCGGGCGATGGAAAAGCTGCGCGCCACGCCTCTGGAACGCATCCATTCGCGCAAGCTGCGGTCCTTTAACGAGACCGCCTTTCTTTAACGCGGCGTTTTCGCGACTGCCCGCCGCGATTTTCCAAGGAAATCGCTTGAAATGGGCGCAAAAAGCTTGTGTAGCGGCCTTCGTGCCGCCAAGGTGGCGTCCGAAAATTTCCCGAACGGGAAACAACGAGGAGACAGGATATGGCTCAGGCCGCTTCGAAACCGATGACCAAGACCCAACTCGTCGCCACGCTGGCCGACGAAATGGGCAGCGACAAGAAAACCGCCGCGGCGGCTCTGGACGCGCTGTCGGCCGTCGTGTCGCGCACTGTTGCCGAAGGTGGCGCCGTGACGCTGCCGGGGATCGGCAAGGTCGCCTGCCGTGCCCGCCCCGAGCGTCAGGTGCGCAACCCGCAGACCCAGGAAATGATGACCAAACCCGCCGACAAGGTGGTCAAGGTGACCATTGCCAAGGCGCTGAAGGACAGCGTCAACGCCTGATCTGCATCGCAGTCGTGTATGGCAGGGCCGCGCGCTATCGCGCGGTCCTTGTCGTTTGGCGCCCGTGGGACCGGGGCGGCTTTGGCCTTGCGGTCGCTTGTCGATCTGTTAGCCCATGGGCCGACAGGTGCGCAGCAACGGGGGCCGGCATGGATGCGAAGGCAATCGCGATGGGGGTCAGCTTCGCGCTGATCTGGGCTTCGGCCTTCACCGCCACCCGCATCGCCGTGCTGGCGGCCCCGCCATTGACCATCCTGGTGCTGCGCTTTGCGGTTTCGGCCGCGATCGCGGTGGGGCTGGCGCGGGCCATGGGGCAAAGCTGGCGGCTCAACCGGGGGGAATGGCGCACGGTGGTGATCTTTGGCCTTTGCCAGAACGCGCTCTATCTGGGGTTCAGCTGGGTGGCGATGCAATATGTCGAGGCGTCGGTCTCGGCGATCATCGCCTCGACCATGCCGCTGATCGTGGCCTTTCTGGGCTGGCTGCTTTACGGCGAACGGCTGCGGCTGGTGGCGGTGATCGGCCTGATCGCCGGCGTGGTCGGGGTGACGCTGATCATGGGGGCGCGGCTGCGTCACGGGCTGGACCTGTGGGGGGTGTTCCTGTGCGTCTGCGGGGTGATCGCGCTGACGCTTGCCACGCTGGCCGCGCGCGGGGCGGGCGGCAGCCGCAACATGATGATGATCGTGGGTCTGCAGATGGCGGTGGGGGCGCTGGCCTTGCTGGTGCCGGCGGCGGTCAGGGAATGGTCGATCCCGATTCACTGGAGCGCCGAGCTGGTCGCAGCGCTGGTCTATTCGGTGCTGGTGCCGGGGATTGCGGCAACCTGGATCTGGTTCCTGCTGGTCGGGCGCGTCGGCGCGGTGCGGGCGGCGACCTTTCATTTCCTGTCGCCGATCTTTGGCGTCATCATCGCCGCCTTGATGCTGGGCGAGCGGTTCGGCGCGCTGGATGTGGTCGGCGCGGCGATTGTCGCCGCCGGCATCCTGATGGTGCAGCTGGCCCGCATCCCGCCACCGGCGGATCGATCCGCGGCAGCGGTGTCTTCGTCAGGGGGGACGACAGGGCGCCCCTGATCCCTTGGGCTGGCCCTGTGGTGATCGTCATGCCGATCAGGCCGCCCGGCGGGTCCTGGCGGCCTGCTCGCGCGGGCGGCGCGGCGACACGGGGATCGGCTGTGCCGGCATATTCGCGCCGTTCCCCCGCCTGTCAGGCCGCAGCAATCGGGCTGAAGATGGCGCGAGCAGGATCGGCGTCATAACGCGACAGATAGGCCGGCGCCTGCCAGGCCAGATCGCAGACCGCGTCCAGAATCGTTTTGATCTCGTCCTCCTCGGCGGCCCAGCACAGGTTAAGGCGCACGAAACCGGGCTTTTCCAGTTCGTCGCCGGCCAGGATCGCCGCCCGCAGCCGCGCCGAGCTTGCCGCATCCAGACCCAGCAGGCGGTGGACATAGGGGCCGGCGCAGGCGCAGCCGCCCCGGGCCTGCACGCCGTAAAGGTCCGACAGCATCCGGGTGGCCAGTTGCTGATGGACAAAGCCGCCGCGCCCGTCGCGCAGGCGAAAGCTGAAGAACGGCAGCGCCGGCGCATCAAGGTTTCCCAACAGTTCGATGCGCGGATGCGCGCGCAACCGCGCCAGCCCCAGTGCCCGCCAGGCCGCGTTCTGCGCCGCGATCCGGTCCTGGCCCACGGCGGCCTTGGTCAGAAAGGCCAGAGCGGCGCGGATGTCGCCCAGCACATTGGGGGTGCCGGCCTCTTCCCGGGTCTCGACGGCAGTGGCATAGTCGTGCCCCTGGGGCGAGACGAAGCGCACGGTGCCGCCGCCGGGCAGGCTGGGCCGGTCGCTTGACACCGCGTCGCGGCGCAGCACCAGCACGCCCGAGGCGCCCGGCCCGCCGATGAACTTGTGCGGCGATACCACGACAGCGTCCATGCCCAGCCCCATGTCGATGGGCAGATAGGGCGCGCCGCCGGCGTAATCCCAGACCGCCAGGGCACCGGCCGCCTTCAGCCGCCGCGTGATCGCCGCCACGTCGCTGAGCGTGCCGGTGACATTCGAGGCGGCCGAGAAGCTGCCGATCACACGCCCCGGCGCCGCCGCCAGCGCCGCATCCAGCGCCGCGAGGTCGGGCCCGCCGCCGGCCGCCTCGGCGATCTCGACCACGCGGGCGCCGGATTCGCGCCAGGGCAGGATGTTAGAATGATGCTCATAGGGGCCGATCAGCACCGTGGTTTCCGGCCCCGCCGCCAGCAGATGCACCAGCCGGTTGATCCCCGCCGTCGCCCCGGCCCCGGCAAAGATCACCGCATGTTCTGGCCCCGCCCCCACCGTTTCGGCGATTGCCGCCCGTGCCGCCCGCCGCAGTCGGGTCATGGCGGCGCCGCAATGGCTGGCCTCGGTATGGCTGTTGGCATACCAGGGCAGGACATGGCGCATCACCCAGTTTTCCAGCGGCATCAGCCCCCGCCCCGAGGCGATGTAATCGGCATAGAGCAGCCGGCGTGGCCCGAAGGGGCCGTCGATCATCGCATCGCGGCCGATCAGGCCCTGGCGGATGGCGTCCAGCGGATCGGGGCCCAGCGCGGCCAGATAGCTGTCAAAGGCAGACATCGGCATTCCTTTCGTCACTTGCGGCCATTCTGACCCGGGCCTGCGCAGGAATCATCGCATTGATTTGCGGAATTTCGCGCATATTGTGGTCATATGAACGATCAAACTGTAAAACTGGACGACATCGACAACAGGCTGCTGGCACTGCTGCAACGCGATGCCAGCCTGTCGCAACGCGAACTGGCCGATCGTGTCGGCCTGTCGCAGAACGCCTGCTGGCGGCGCCTGCAGCGGCTGACGGAATCGGGGGTGCTGCGGGGCAGCCGGGCGCTGATCGATGCGGCGGCGCTGGGTCTTGGGCTGACGGTATTCGTGATGATCCGCACCCGGCATCACGACGATGTCTGGGCACGACGCTTTCGCGCACGCATCGAATCGCTACCGCAGATCTGCGAGTTCCACCGCATCGGCGGCGAATGGGATTACATGGCCAAGGCGGTGGTGGCTGACATGGCCGGCTATGACCGGCTCTACAAGCAATTGATCGCCGACATGGACCTGGAACGGGTGACCGGGGTTTTCTCTATGGAAACCATATTCGAGGGGCGGCCGTTGTCCCAAGGTTGATTTTCATGTTCTGTTCCGGAACCTGTTGCGCATGGGCAGCGAGCCGATTCTTTTGCCGACCGATCAGGGGCTTTACTGCCCGCAAGGCGATTTCCACATCGATCCGCTGCGGCCGGTGGCGCGGGCGCTGATTACCCACGGCCATTCCGACCATGCGCGCTGGGGGCATGGCGCGGTGCTGGCGACGGCGCAGACGTTGCAGATCATGCGCCTGCGCATGGGCGAAGGCTTTGCCGGCAGCACGCAGGCGGTCGAAGGGCCGCTGCGCCTGGGCGGGGTCGAGGTCAGCTTTCACCCGGCCGGGCATGTGCTGGGGTCGGCCCAGATCGCGGTGACCGGCAAGGGCCAGCGCATCGTGGTGTCGGGCGATTATTCGCGCCACCCCAACCCGACCTGCGCGCCGTTTCAGCCCGTGGCCTGCGACATCTTCGTGACCGAGGCCACTTTTGGCCTGCCGGTGTTCCGTTTTCCCGATCCGGCCAGCCAGGCGGCCAAGCTGCTGGCCAGCATGGCGGAATTTCCCGACCGGCCGCATCTGGTCGGCGCCTATGCGCTGGGCAAGGCCCAGCATGTGATCGCGCTGATGCGGGCGGCGGGCTACGACGCCCCGATCGCCATTCACGGGGCGTTGAAAACGCTCTGCGACTATTATCAGGATCAGGGGATCGCGCTGGGCCCCCTGGTGCCGGCGACCGCGCAGGATGTCGCGGCGCAGCTGGTGATCGCGCCGCCTTCGGCCTTTGCAAGCCCCTGGGTGCAGCGGTTTCGCGATCCGGTCATCGGCTTTGCCTCGGGCTGGGTGGCGGTGCGGGCTCGGGCGCGACAGCGCGGCGTCGAACTGCCGCTGGTCATCAGCGACCATGTGGACTGGCCGCAATTGACCGCGACCCTGACGGAACTGGCCCCGGCCGAGGTCTGGGTCACCCACGGGGCCGAGGACGGGGTGATGCGCTGGTGCGAACTGGCGGGCATCCCCGCCCGACCGCTGCGCCTGGTGGGATACGAGGACGAGGCCGGCGAATGAAAGCCTTTGCCGCATTGCTGGAACGCCTGGCCTTCACGCCCGCCCGCAACGCCAAGCTGCAATTGCTGGTGCATTACCTGGAACGCACGCCCGATCCGGACCGGGGCTGGGCGCTGGCGGCGCTGACCGGCGATCTGGACCTGCGCCGGGTCACGCCGTCGCTGCTGCGCGGCCTGGCGGCACAGCGCATCGATGCGCAGCTGCTGGCGCTGAGCTATGATTTCGTCGGCGATCTGGCCGAAACCATCGCCCTGATCTGGCCCGAGGGCGCCCAGGACGACCCGCCGCTGTCGCAGGCGGTGGCGCTGTTGCAAACCACGCCCAAGGCCGAACTGCCCGCCGCCATCGCCACCATGCTGGACCGGCTGGGCGGCTCGGAACGGCTGGCCTTTCTGAAACTGGCCACCGGCAACCTGCGCGTCGGCCTGTCGGCGCGGATGGCGCGGATGGCGCTGGCCAGCATGGGCACGCCGACCGTTGCCGACCTGGAAGAGGTCTGGCACGGGCTCAGCCCGCCCTATCTGCCGCTGTTTGGCTGGCTGGGTGGGGGCGCGCGCCCCGACAGCGCGGCGCTGGCGCCGTTCCGGCCGGTGATGCTGGCCACGCCCACCGATCTGGACCAGTTGTCGGCACTGGATCCCGGCGATTTCCTTGCGGAATGGAAATGGGATGGCATCCGCGTTCAGGCCGTTTGCGAGGGCGGCCAGCGGCGGCTTTATTCCCGCAACGGCGAGGATATCTCGGCCGCGTTTCCCGATGTCATCGCGGCGATGGATTTCGACGGCACGGCCGATGGCGAATTGCTGGTGCGACGGGACGGGCGGGTGGCCCCTTTTGGCGAGCTGCAACGCCGGCTCAACCGCAAGACGGTGGGGCGGGGGTTGCTGGCCAGCCACCCGGCGGCGCTGCGGCTTTACGATCTGCTGTTCTGGCAGGGTCGCGACCTGCGGGCGCTGCCGCTTGAACAGCGCCGCGCGTTGCTGGAAGCCGCTGATTTCGACCCCCGCATCGACATTTCGCCGTTGCTCGATTTTGGTAGCTGGCAGGATCTGGCGGCGCTGCGGGCCGACCCGCCCGAGGCCGTGATCGAAGGGGTGATGATCAAGCGCCGCGACAGCAGCTATGTCGCCGGCCGGCCGCGTGGTCCCTGGTTCAAGTGGAAACGCGACCCGATGGTGGTGGATGCGGTGCTGATGTATGCCCAGCGTGGCCATGGCAAGCGGTCGGGGTTTCATTCCGATTTCACCTTTGGCCTGTGGCAGGGCGATCAGCTGGTGCCGGTGGGCAAGGCCTATTTCGGCTTTACCGATGCCGAGCTGCGCGAACTGGACCGCTTTGTGCGCAACCATACGGTCGAGCGTTTCGGCCCGGTCCGGGCGCTGGCACCGGAACTGGTGGTCGAGGTCGCCTTCGAGGGGCTCAATCGTTCTGCCCGGCACAGATCCGGCGTGGCGATGCGCTTTCCCCGCATCAGCCGCATCCGCTGGGACAAGCCCGCGGCCGAGGCCGACCGGCTGGAAACGCTCGAGGCGCTGCTGTGATGCTGCCCGGCGCCTTTCGCGACTGGTTCGCGCGGCAGGGATGGCAGCCGCATCCGCATCAGCTGGCCCTGCTGGCGGCAACGGGCGACAGCCTGCTGATCGCACCCACCGGCGGCGGCAAGACCCTGGCGGGATTCCTGCCGTCGCTGGTGGAATTGCAGCAGCCGCAGGGGGGGCTGCATACGCTTTATGTGTCGCCGCTGAAGGCGCTGACCGCCGATATCGCCCGCAACCTGCGCCGGCCGGTCGCCGAACTGGAACTGCCGCTGCGGATCGAGGATCGCACCGGCGACACCGCCGCCAGCCAGCGCCGCCGCCAGCGCCGCGACCCGCCGGACATCCTGCTGACCACCCCCGAAAGCCTGGCGCTGATGCTGAGCTATCCCGAGGCGCCGGCGATCTTCGGGCGGCTGCGGCGGGTGGTGCTGGACGAATTGCACGCCTTGGCCGAAAGCAAGCGTGGCGATCAGCTGATGCTGGGGCTGGCACGGCTGCGGGCGCTGGCGCCGGGGCTGCGCGTGACCGGACTGTCGGCCACGGTCGACGACCCGCAAGCCCTGGCCGGGTTCATGGCGGGTGCAGCGCCGGTCGAGATCGTCGCCGCAGATCCCGGGCCGGACCCCGACATCGCCATGCTGCCGACCGCGCGCCCGGCACCCTGGGCCGGCGGCGGCGGCCATTACGCCATCCCCGAGGTCCTGGCGGCGGTGCGTCAGGCGCGCACCACCATCATCTTCATCAATACCCGCGCCCAGGCGGAATTGTTCTTTCAGGCGCTATGGGCGGCCAATGACGACAACCTGCCGATCGGCCTGCACCACGGCAGCCTGGCGCGCGAACAGCGCCAGCGGGTCGAGGCGGCGATGGCCGCCGGGCAGTTGCGCGCCGTGGTGGCCACCGGCAGCCTGGACCTGGGCATCGACTGGGGGGCGGTCGATCTGGTGATCCAGGTCGGCGCGCCCAAGAACGTCAAGCGCCTGGTCCAGCGCATCGGCCGCGCCAATCACCGCTACAATGCGCCCTCGCGCGCGCGGATCGTGCCCGCCAACCGTTTCGAGCAGATCGAATGCGTCGCCGCGCTCGAGGCGGTGCAGGCCGGCGATCTGGATGGCGATCCGCGCGGGCCCGGGCCGCTTGATGTCTTGTGCCAGCATATCCTGCTGACCGCCTGCGCCGGCCCCTTCGACGCCGATGCGCTTTATGCCGAGGTCCGCAGCGCCGGCCCCTATCGCGCGCTGACGCGGTCCGATTTCGACGCCTGCCTGGATTTCGCCGCCACCGGCGGCTATGCGCTGCGCGCCTATGACCGCTGGCAGCGGCTGATGCTGCGCGACGGGCGCTGGCGGCTGCGCGATCCGCGCGCGGCGCGGCTGCTGCGCATGAACATCGGCACCATCGTCGAGGCCGAGATGATGCAGGTGCGGCTCCGCGGGCGCGGCGGCGCAGCCCTGGGCGAGGTCGAGGAAGCCTTTGCCGCGACGCTCAGCCCCGGCGACAGTTTCCTGATCGGCGGGCGGGTGGTGCGGATGGATGCGCTGCGCGAAATGGTGGTCGAGGTGACGCCGCAGCCGGGGGCGCAGCCGCGGATCGCGGTCTTTTCCGGGCTCAAGCTGGCGATGTCCACGCAGTTGGCGCATCGGGTGCTGGCGCTGCTGGGCGATCCCGACCGGCACCCTTTGCTGCCCGCCGACGCCCGCGACTGGCTGGCGCTGCAGGCGCAGCAATCGCGTCTGCCCGAACCCGGCCTGTTGCTGTCGGAAAGCTTTCCCCATGCCGGGCGCTGGCACTTCGTGCTTTACGGTTTTGCCGGGCGCAATGCGTTGCAGACCCTGGGCCTGCTGCTGACCCGCGAGATGGAGGCCGACGGGCTGGGGCCGCTGGGCTTTCTGGCCACCGATTATGCGCTGCTGGTCTGGTCGCTGGACCCGGTGGCCGATCCGGCGCCGTTGCTGGCCCTGTCGCGGCTGCGCGGCGGGCTGGGCGACTGGCTGGGCGACAATGCGGTGATGAAGCGCAGCTTTCGCACTGTCGCCACCATCGCCGGGCTGATCCAGCGCAACAGCCCCGGCCAGCGCAAATCCGGCCGGCAGGCGACCTTTTCCAGCGACATTCTTTATGACACCCTGCGCCGATATGACCCCGACCACCTGTTGCTGCGCATCACCGCGGACGAGGCCGGCCGCGGCCTGGTCGATTTCGGCCGTATCGAGGAGATGCTGGCCCGATCGCCGCGGCGCGAACACCGGATGCTGGCGCGTGTCTCGCCCCTTGCGGCACCCCTGCTGCTCGAGATGGGCAAGGTGCCGATCCGGGGCGAGGGCCGCGAGCGTTTGGCCGAACGCGAGGCCGAGGCATTGATGCAGGCGGCCGGGCTGGACAGGCTGACATGAGCGATTACGCGTTCGATTTCCACGGGCTGCGGCTGGTGGCGCGGGCCGGCGGCGCGCTGTGGTGGCCGCAGGGCGGCTGGCTGATCGTCGCCGACCTGCATCTGGGCAAGTCCGAGCGCATGGCCCGGCGCGGCGGCGCGCTGCTGCCACCCTATGAGACGCTGGCGACCCTGGAACGCCTGGGCCAGGATATCGCCGCCCTTGCCCCGCAACGGGTGATCAGCCTGGGCGACGGGTTCGATGATCTGGCGGCGGCGGCGGCGCTGGGGGCCGAGCCCGTGCGGATGCTGGAGGCGATGGCGCGCGGGCGCGACTGGGTCTGGATCGGCGGCAACCACGATCCGGGTGCGCCGCCAGCAATGCCGGGCCGGATGCTGGCGGAATTGCGGCTGGGCGCGGTGACGCTGCGCCATCAGGCCGGGTCCGGGCCCGACATCTCGGGGCATTATCATCCGGTGCTGTCGCTGGCCGGGCAGCGCCGGCGGGCCTTTCTGCTGGGCCGCGACCATCTGATCCTGCCGGCCTATGGAACCTATACCGGCGGGCTGAGCCGGGATGATCCGGCGCTGCGCGCGCTGGTGCCGCAGGGCCTGGGCATCGCCTGCGGCCGTCGGGCGCTGGTGGTGCCGCTGCGCTGATACAGAAAGGCCGCCCCCGGGGGACGGCCTGTCGTCACCGGTTTGCAGGCGATCAGAACTTGAAGTTCAGGCCCAGCTTGACATTGTGATACTTGGCCGTCGCCTCGGTGGTGTTGTCGCCGAACTGACGGGTTTCCTTGCCGAAATTGGCATATTCGTATTCGCCCGACAGGGACATCCGATCGCTGATCTGCTTTTCGACGCCCAGGCCCAGGATATAGCCGGTCTTGGCGAAGTCTGCACCCTCGGCGAAGCTGGCGCCGCTGTCATCGGTGCCGCTGAAGCTGTAATCGACATCGGCGCGCGCCGCGCCTGCCTTGCCGAATACCAGCAGGTCGGGCTGGGCCAGATAGCCGACCTTTGCGCTCAGCGACAGGACGTTGCGGATCTTGGATTCCGCGGTCAGATCGGTGCCCACGCCCGCGACCGAACTGGTCACCGAATCCTTGACGTCGCCCAGGTCGAAGGCCAGTTCGGGACCATAGACCCAGTTCGAACGCTGCCAGCGATAGCCGGCGCGCAGCCCGGCGTTCACACCCTTCAGCTTCAGTGTTCCGACATCGCCCAGGAAATCGTCGCCGGCATCATGCAGGCCGAAACGATCCTCGCCGTTGAAGGCATAGCCAAGCGTCAGGCCGGCATAGGCACCCTGCCAGGCACCCGCCACCGGTGCCACGGCGGCCGGTGCGGCCTCGACCACCGGAGCCACGAATCCCCCGGCCTGCGCGCCGGCGGCGCCCAGAATCGCTGCTGCTGTCGCCAGAACGCCCGAAGCCACGGTCTTGCCAAGAAAACGCATCATCATTCCCCGAAAATACACCTGCCGTGTGGCGCACGGCTGAAACCATTTCCATGAAATTAGCACGGCAGGCCCGACTCGCAAGCAGGACCCGTCAAGCTTTAGCCATTTCGTCAGCATCGCGACATCCCCGCAACAGATGACGCGACATGCCGACGGTCAGATGTCCAGGTTTTCCACGCTCAGCGCGTTCTGCTGGATGAAATCGCGCCGCGGCTCGACCACATCGCCCATCAGCTTGGTGAAGATGTCGTCGGCCTCGGACAGATCCTCGATGCGGACCTGAAGCATGGTGCGCGCAGCCGGGTCCAGCGTGGTTTCCCACAATTGTTCGGGGTTCATCTCGCCCAGACCCTTGTAGCGCTGCAGCGACAGGCCCTTTTCGCCTTCCAGGAAGATCGCCTTCAGCAGATCCAGCGGGCCGTGGATCGGGGTGTCGCGATCCTTGCGGATCAGATGCGCCCCATGGCCATAGGTTTCCTGCAGGCTTTCGGTCATGGCGCCCAGACGCCGGCTTTCGGCGCTGCGCAGCATCGGCCCGTCCAGGGTGCGGCTTTCCTCGACCCCGCGCAGCAGCCGGGTCAGGCGGATGCCGTGATCCTGCGTCGGTCGGCCGGTCCAGCCGCGTTCGTATTCGGCGGCGATCAGGTTCAGCCGCGCGGCGACGCTGTTGGCCACCCCCTGGGCATCGGCATCGACGCGGCCCTGCACCAGTGCACCGGCGATGGCGGCCTGTTCGGTGATATGGGGCGGGTAATGCGTCGGATAGGCGCGCAGCAACCGACGCGCCAGCCGCGCCTCTTCGACCACGCGGGCCAGGTCGGCGCCGGTGATCTGTTCGCCGCTGCCCAGCCGCAGGCTGGCGCCGTCGATGCCCTGTTCGATCAGGTAATCTTCCAGCGCGGCCTCGTCCTTCAGATAGACCTCGGACCGGCCGCGCGTCACCTTGTAAAGCGGCGGCTGCGCGATATAGAGATGCCCCGCCTCGATCAGCTCGGGCATCTGACGGAAGAAGAAGGTCAGCAGCAGCGTGCGGATATGCGCGCCGTCGACATCGGCATCGGTCATGATGACGATCTTGTGATAGCGCAGCTTGTCCAGATTGAATTCGTCGCGGCCGATGCCGGTGCCCAGCGCGGTGATCAGGGTGCCGATCTGGTCGCTGGACAGCATCCGGTCGAAACGCGCGCGTTCCACGTTCAGGATCTTGCCGCGCAGGGGCAGCACGGCCTGGTTCTGGCGCGACCGGCCCTGCTTGGCCGAGCCGCCGGCGCTGTCGCCCTCGACGATGAACAATTCCGAAAGCGCCGGATCCTTTTCCTGGCAATCGGCCAGCTTGCCGGGCAGCGAAGCCACGTCCATCGCCGTCTTGCGCCGGGTCAGTTCGCGGGCCTTGCGCGCCGCCTCGCGCGCCAGCGCCGCCTCGATGATCTTGCCGACGATGGTTTTCGCCTCGGCGGGGTTTTCCTCGAACCATTCGGCCAGCTTTTCGCCGACCAGGCCCTCGACCGCAGGACGCACCTCTGAGGAGACCAGCTTGTCCTTGGTCTGGCTGGAGAACTTGGGGTCCGGCACCTTCACCGACAGCACGCAGGTCAGGCCCTCGCGCGCGTCATCGCCGGTGAAATCCACCTTCTCCTTGCGGGCGATGCCGCTGTCCTGGGCATATTTGGTGATGACACGGGTCAGCGCGCCGCGAAAGCCGGCCAGATGGGTGCCGCCGTCGCGCTGCGGGATGTTGTTGGTAAAGGGCAGCACGGTTTCGTGGTAGCTATCGTTCCACCACATCGCCACCTCGACCCCGATGCCGCCGCGCTCGCCCTGGATGAAGATCGGGTCGGACATCACCGGCGTTTTCGAGCGGTCGATGAACTTGACGAACTCGCGCACGCCGCCTTCGTAGTAAAGTTCGGTGCGCAGCGGCTCGGCGTGCCGTTCATCTTCAAGGATGATGCGCACGCCCGAGTTCAGAAAGGCCAGTTCCCGCAGCCGGTTTTCCAGCACCTTGTAGCTGTAGTCGCGGTTGGAAAAGGTGCCATCGGGCCGATCTTCTTTCGAAGAGGCCAGAAAGCGCACCTCGGTGCCCTTTTCGCCGGGCGCGGCATCGCCCACCACGCGCAGATGTTCGACCGTGTCGCCGTTCTCGAACCGTGCGAAATGTTCCTTGCCGTTGCGCCAGACGCGCAGTTCCAGCCAGTCCGACAGCGCGTTCACGACCGAAACGCCGACGCCGTGCAGGCCGCCCGACACCTTGTAGCTGTTCTGGTCGAACTTTCCGCCTGCATGCAGCTGGGTCATGATGACCTCGGCCGCCGAGACGCCTTCGGTCGGGTGCATGTCCACCGGGATGCCACGGCCATTGTCGCGCACCGAGACGCTGCCATCGGCATGGATCTTGACGCGAACGAAATCGGCATGGCCCGCCAGGGCCTCGTCGATGCCGTTGTCCACGACCTCATAGACCATGTGATGCAGGCCCGAGCCGTCGTCGGTGTCGCCGATATACATGCCAGGACGCTTGCGCACGGCTTCCAGGCCCTTGAGAACCTTGATGGAATCGGCGCCATAATCCATGGGCTGGGGGGCGGGGTCGCTCATCGTATTCTTATCCTGCCTTGGGCTGGCATCTTATAGGGGCAAGCGGGCGGAATGTCACGGGAAAGCCACAAGATTTGCCGTGGCGGCGCCGGGGCCGTCACGCCAGCCCGTCCTGATCCAGCAGGGTGCGGCCATCGCGGCTTTCGATCTCGACGGCCCACAGGTCGGGGTCGCGGCCGCGTTCGCGGGCGATGCGGGCGTCGATCGCCGCCTCGTCGGCCTGCATCACCAGCGCCCAGTGTCGCCGGTCGCTGGCAAGATCCCATTCGCGCGCCCACAGACTGGCCTGGCCGTCCAGGCTGGCGCATTTGACCAGCACGCTGCCGGCGGTATCGTCGCCGCGATGCAGCACATAGGCGGGAATGTCGGCCAGGCCCAGCCGGCGCAGATAGGCCGCCACCCAGATGCCGGTGGCCAGTCGCGGCTCAGCCATCGCCGTCGCGGAAATCCAGGCCCATCTCGGTGTAGCGCTCGGCCTCGTCCAGCCAGTTCTCGCGCAGCTTGACCTGCAGGAACAGATGCACGGGCCGGCCCATGAATTCGGCCAGTTCCGCGCGCGCGGCCTGGCCCACGGCCTTGATCGTCTCGCCGCCCTTGCCCAGCACGATGCCCTTGTGGCCAGGGCGCGAGACATAGACCACCTGATCCACCCGTGCCGAGCCGTCCTTTTTCTCTTCCCAGCGTTCGGTCTCGACCGTCAGCTGATAGGGGATTTCCTCGTGCAGGCGCAGGGTCAGCTTTTCGCGGGTGATTTCGGCGGCGATCATGCGCATCGGCAGGTCGGCGACCTGGTCCTCGGGGTAAAGCCAGGGACTGGCCGGCAGTTCCGCCGCCAGCCAGTCGCGCAGGTCGTCGCAGCCATAGCCCTTTTCGGCCGAGATCATGAAGGTGCGCACGAAGGGGAACGCCTCGTTGGCCTGTTGCGACAGCGCCAGCAGCGCCTCGGCCTTGACGCGGTCGATCTTGTTGATGACCAGCGCCACCGGGGTCTGGCCGGCGTGGTCGCGCAGCTGGGCGATGATCGCCTGGGCGCCCTCGGTCAGGCCGCGGTGGGCCTCGATCAGCAGCAGGATGATGTCGGCATCGGCCGCCCCGCCCCAGGCCGCCTTGACCATCGAGCGGTCCAGCCGCCGGCGCGGGCGAAAGATGCCGGGGGTGTCGACAAAGACGATCTGGCTGTCGCCGGCCATGGCGATGCCGCGGATGCGGGCGCGGGTGGTCTGCACCTTGTGGGTGACGATCGAGACCTTCGCCCCCACCATCTGGTTCAGCAGGGTGGACTTGCCCGCATTGGGTTCGCCGATCAGGGCGACAAAGCCCGCGCGTGTCTGGGTCATGGGGTGCCTTCGATCTGCTCCAGCAGCGCCTGGGCGGCGGCCTGCTCGATGCTGCGTTTGGTGCCCTGGCCGCGGGCGACGGCTTCCCGGCCGTCGTCCAGCCGGACGGTGATTTCGAATTCGGGGGCGTGGTCGGGGCCGCTGCGCGCGGTCTGGACATAGCGCGGCGGCGCCATGCCCTGGGCCTGCGCCCATTCCTGCAGGGCGGTCTTGGCGTCGCGGGCATCGTCGCCGACGTTCTTCAGCCGGTCGGCCCACAGCCGCAGCACGGTGGCGCGTGCCGCCTCGAAACCCGCGTCCAGATAGACGGCGGCAATCACCGCCTCCATCGCGTCGGCCAGCAGCGCATCCTTGCGCCGGCCGCCCGACAGCATTTCGGACCGGCCCAGCTTCAGAACCTCGCCCAGGCCGATGCTGCGGGCGACGGCGGCACAGGTTTCGCCCTTGACCAGGGCGTTGTAGCGTGGCGCCAGCTGGCCTTCGGTGGCGGCGCTGTCGGCAGAAAACAGCGCCTCGGCCATGGTCAGGCCCAGGACCCGGTCGCCCAGGAATTCCAGCCGCTGGTTGTCGGGTCGTGTCACCGACGAGCTGGAGCCATGCGTCAGCGCGCGTTGCAGCAGTTCGGGGCGCGAGAATTCGTGCCCCAGGCGTCGGGAAAAGGCTTGCAGTTCGGCGGAAATCTTCATCGTCCCATTGTGCCACGGCGGGTCTGGCCGCGGCAACGATCCTCAATCGACGGCCTTGAAGAAGCGGTCCGGCCGCCAGGTCCAGAAATACAGCAGCGACTTGCCCGCCGACGAGAACATGACCCGGTCGGCCCGGCCGATCAGGTTTTCCGCCGGCACCATGCCGACCCCGCCCACAGACGCCGGCCAGCGCGAGTCGCCCGAATTGTCGCGGTTGTCGCCCAGGAAGAAGTAATGCCCCTCGGGGACGGTGAATTCGGGGGTGTTGTCGCCCGGACCGTTGTCGGCCAGGTTCAGCACGTCGTGGCTGACGCCATTAGGCAGCGTTTCGGTGAACCTTTGGGCGACGCATTGGCCGTCGCTGGCGGCGGCGATCTGGCCGGGGCAGGGCAGGCTGCCTTGCGGCCCCTGCGGCTCTTGCGCCTCGGTGAAGGTGCCGGCGGGGGTCTGCGGCGCCGCGGTGCCGTTGATGTAGAGAATGCCGTCGCGCATCTGGATGCGGTCGCCGGGCAGGCCGACCAGGCGCTTGATGAAATCGTCGCCCCGCGTGGGGTGGCGGAACACCACCACATCGCCGCGCTGCGGTTCCGAGGCCAGGATCCGCCCCGAGATCGGGCAGAGGCCAAACGGGCAGGACACCGCCGAATAGCCATAGGCCATCTTGTTGACAAACAGGAAATCGCCGATCAGCAGCGTGTCCTTCATCGAGCCCGAGGGGATCCAGAACGGCTGAAAGAACAGCGTCCGAAAGACGCCCGCGATCAGCAGCGCCCAGAAGATGGTCTTGATGGTCTCCCAGATGCCCCCATCCTTGCGGGCAGTGCTTTTGGCCATGGATGCCGTTCCTTTCTGCGAAAGTCGCGCGTTCATGGGCCGCGCGGGCCGGCAAAGTCAAGCGCCGGCGCCGGGCCTCACGGTTTCGGGAATCGCCTCGATGACCACCAGCGCCTGCGCCCAGGGGTGATCGTCGGTCAGCGTCACATGCACGCGCGCGACATGGCCCGCAGGCGTCATCGCCGCCAGCCGTTCGGCCGCCCAGCCGGTCAGTTCCATCGTCGGCTGACCCGAGGGCAGGTTGCGCACCGCCATGTCCTTCCAGCTGATGCCCATGGCCAGGCCGGTGCCCAGCGCCTTCGAGCAGGCCTCTTTGGCGGCCCAGCGCTTGGCCAGGGTCGCGGCCTCATGCGCGCGGCGGGCTGCCAGCGCCAGTTCGCGCGCGGTGAACACCCGGTTTCGGAAACGGTCGCCGTGGCGCGCCAGCACCCCGGCGATGCGTTCGATATTGGCCAGGTCGCTGCCGATGCCCAGGATCATGGCGCGGTCATGCCGTCGCCTGCACCCGCGCCACGTCCATGCGCCGGCGCATCTCGCGGATCGCGGCGTCCAGGCCCATGAACACCGATTCGGCGATCAGGAAATGGCCGATGTTCAGTTCGCGCAGTTCGGGAATGGCGGCGATCGGGGCCACGGTGTCGAAGGTCAGCCCGTGGCCGGCGTGCACCTCGAGCCCGAGCAGGCTGGCCTGGGCCGCGCCCCGGCGCAAGGCCGCCAGTTCCAGGTCGCGTTCCGCCGGACGACCTTCAAGATGCAGGTCGCAATAGGCGCCGGTATGCAGTTCGACCACGGCGGCGCCGATCTGGGCCGCGGCCTCGATCTGTTGGGGCTCGTGGCCGATGAACAGCGACACGCGACAGCCGGCCTCGCGCAGGGGGGCGATGAAATCGGCCAGAAAGTCGCGGTTGCCAGCCACGTCCAGCCCACCTTCGGTGGTGCGTTCCTCGCGCCGTTCGGGGACGATGCAGACCGCGTGTGGCCGGTGACGCAGGGCGATGGCCTGCATTTCCGCGGTGGCGGCCATTTCCAGGTTCAGCGGCAGGCGCAGCGCCGCCATCAGCCGGTCGATGTCCTGGTCCGAGATATGGCGGCGGTCTTCGCGCAGATGCGCGGTGATGCCGTCGGCGCCGGCCTGTTCTGCAAGCTGCGCGGCCCGCACCGGGTCGGGCCAGGGCGTGCCGCGGGCATTGCGGATGGTGGCGACGTGATCGATGTTGACGCCCAGGCGCAGCATGGTGGCTCTCCGGTTGGAAATGCACGCAGGTTTAGGGATTTGGCGCGGCAAGTCCAGAGGCGGCGACCCACCAGCCCGGCCGGGCGGCGCGCAGGGCGTCGCGGGCGTCGCGGGCGGCGGCGGCGTCGAGGAACAGCCCGAAACAGGTGGCGCCCGATCCCGACATCCGCGCCAGCGCGGCGCCGTGATCGCGCAGCGCCGCCAGACAATCGCCGATCTGCGGCATCAGCGCCAGCGCCGGGGGTTCAAGGTCGTTGCGGCAGCCGGCGACGAAATCGATCAGCGCCGCGCTGTCGGGAAATGCCGGCAGCCGTTCGGGCATCGGCGGATTGTCGGCACGGCGAAGCGCGCCGAACACTGCGGGCGTCGCCAGCGCCTGACCGGGATTGACCAGCACCAGATGCAGCGGCGGCAGCGGCGGCAGCGGTTCGACGATGTCGCCCAGGCCGCGCATCCGGCAGGGTCGGCTGAGCAGGCAGGCCGGCACATCCGCGCCCAGCCGTTCGGGCTGCGCCGGACGGACATCAAGCGCCCGCAGCACCGCCGCCGCATCGGCCGAGCCGCCGCCGATGCCCGAGGCGACCGGCAGGTGCTTTTCCAGATGGATGCGCACCTCGCGCCCGGCAAGACGGGCGGCGCGCAGGCACAGGTTGTCGGCCTCGGCCGCCAAGGGGCCGGCGAAGGGCCCGCCCAGCGTCAGCGACAGCGGCCCGGGCGAGACCGTCACCACATCGCCCAGCGCCAGAAACACCACAAGCGAATCAAGCAGGTGGTAGCCGTCGGGGCGCCGACCGGTCACGTGCAGCGTCAGGTTCACCTTGGCCGGGGCCGGTTCGCGCCGGGGCAGGCTCATGGGTCAGTCGGCCTTGGGCGCATCGGGACTGCGCGCCGGCGGCAGACGACCGCCATTGGCCTTTTCCTGTTCCAGCACCGCGTCCAGCCCGCTTTCCAGCTTGGCACGGATGCGGCGGGCGTCCTCTTCCTTTTCCGGCTTCAGCGACAGGGCGCGCTGCCACTGGATCTGCGCCTCGCGCTTGCGGCCGACCATCCAGTAGATGTCGCCCATGTGGTCATTGACCAGCGAATCGCCGGCCATGGCGGCGACGGCCCGTTCCATCGGGGCCACGGCTTCGGCATAGCGTCCCAGACGGAAATAGGCCCAGGCCAGCGAATCCAGGATATAGCCGTCGTCCGGGCGCAGCTCGACCGCGCGCTGGATCAGGCGCAGGGCTTCCTCCAGGTTCTGGTTACGATCGACCAGGCTGTAGCCCAGATAGTTCAGCACCTGCGCGGAATCGGGCCGGATCTTCAGCGCGGCGCGGAAGTCGGCCTCGGCGCGCGGGAACTGGCCGGCGCGTTCCAGCGCGATGCCGCGGGCATAAAGCGGGAACCAGCGCGCCTCGGCATCCGATTCCGGGATCAGCGACAGCGCCTTGTCATAGGCGGGCACCGCCTGCTGGAACTTGTCCTGTTGCCGCAGCAGATCGCCCAGCGCGATCCAGCCCTGGGCCAGTTCGGGATGGGCGGCGGTCAGGGCCAGCGCCGCCTTTTCGGCGTCATCCAGCCGCTGGGCGCGGGCCAGCGCATCGATGCGGGTCAGTTCGGCCACGGGGCGCATGTCGCCCAGTTCGCGCAGCCGCTCGAATTCGCGTTCCGCCAGGTCGAACTGCCCCACCCCCTGCAGAAGCTGCGCGGCCAGCAGATGCGCCTCGCCCATGTCGGGGGCCAGATAGGCGGCCAGCCGCGCATGGATCAGCGCCAGCGGGTCCATCTCGTCGTCGCCCCCCAGCACCGAGCCGAAGGTCAGAAACACCTGCGCGATCCCGTCGGCGGGGCCGCGGATGGCGTCAAAGGGCAGCGTCTCGCCGCGCGACAGTCGTTCGCGCAGGGCGCGCAACTGCGGTTCTTCGGCATGGCCGGGGGTGTCGTCCAGCAGCTTCAGCGCGTCGCGGTTGCGTTCAAGCTGCGACAGGATCTGCACGCGTGCGATCAGCCCCATGAGATGTGCGCCGGTTTCGGGGCGCGCCAGCAGCAGTTCGGCGCCCTCGTAGTCGCCGACCTTCGCCTGGGCCAGCGCGAGATGGTAATTCACCATCGGTCCGGCACCGGGCAGTTTGGCCAGTTCCTTGAAGGCCGAAAGTGCCTCGCCAGCCTTGCCGGCACCCAGCAGCGCCCAGGCCCGCATCATCCCGTCGATCAGCGTGGCCCCGGCCATCCCATCCGTGGCAGTGTCGCCGGGCGGCGCGGCGTCGATGGCGGCCACCAGATCGTCCCAGCGTCCAGCACGCGCCAGTTCCGCACGCTGCAACAGCCGCGCCAGCTCGGTTGCCCGGCCCTGGTCGGCCATGGTCAGGGCAAGCGCCGTGGCGCGCTCCATCTCTCCGGCGGAAATCAGCGCCACCAGCGCGCTGTCCTGAAGATAGGGGTCGGTGTCGTCCTGGGCCAGCGCCTGCAGATAGTAATTGGCGGCGGCCGGATAATCGTTTTCGACCGCCGCCATGCGCGCGGCCAGATAGGGGCCCGACAGCCCGCGCAGATCGGCGGGTGCCGCAGAATCTTCCGGGCGATGCGCGGGGCGCGCGCTGTCGGCGGGCGTCGTGTCGGGCGCCGCCGCCGGCGCCTGGGTCTGGGCTGCTGCCGGACCGGCAAGGCCCGTCGGCAGCACGGGGGCGGCGGTCAGCGCGATCAGCGCCAGCGGGATCATTCGAGAGGTCACGGTTCGGGCCCAGTCCTTGCTATTCGCGGCCGCGACCCTAGCCGGGGCGACGCCGCAGGGCAACGCCGCGCCGGTTCTGCCCCAGCCCGCCCCGATCACATGTTCGGGTAATTCGGCCCGTCGCCGCCCTGCGGCGTGGTCCAGTTGATGTTCTGGCTGGGATCCTTGATGTCGCAGGTCTTGCAATGGACGCAGTTCTGGAAGTTGATCTGGAACTTCGGACCGTCGGGGCCTTCGAGCACCTCATAGACCCCGGCCGGGCAATAGCGCTGCGCCGGTTCGGCATATTCGGGCAGGTTGACCCGGATCGGCACCGAAGGATCCTTGAGCTTCAGGTGGCAGGGCTGGCTTTCCTCGTGATTGGTAAAGGAAAACGCGACGTTGGTCAGCCGGTCGAAGGACAGCTTGCCATCGGGCTTGGGATAGTCGATCGGCTGGAAATCGGCGGCCTTGCCGGTGGCGGCGGCGTCGGTCTTGCCATGTTTCCATGTGCCCAGAGGGTTCCAGCCGGTCAGGTTGGCCACCCACATGTCCAGCCCGCCCAGCGCCAGCGACGGCCACAGCCCCAGCTTGGACCAGATCGGCTTGACGTTGCGCACCGGGCGCAGGTCCTTGCCGATCGGGCCCTGGCGCACCTCGGCCTCATAATCGGTCAGCTCGTCGCCTTCGCGGCCAGCGGCAATGGCGGCGGCCGCTGCCTCGGCTGCGGCGATGCCCGACAGCATGGCGTTGTGGTTGCCCTTGATGCGCGGCACGTTCACCAGACCGGCCGAACAGCCCAGCAGCGCCGCCCCCGGCACCGTCATTTTGGGGATGGACTGCCAGCCGCCTTCGGAAATCGCCCGCGCGCCATAGGCCACGCGCTTGCCGCCGGCCAGCAGCTCGGCCACCATAGGATGGTGCTTGAAGCGCTGGAACTCCATATAGGGGTAAAGATAGGGGTTGGCGTAGTTCAGGTGCACGACAAAGCCCACAAGCACCTGATTGCCTTCGAGATGATAGATGAAGCTGCCGCCGCCGGCGTTCTTGCCCAGGGGCCAGCCCATGGTGTGGATGACGGTGCCGGGGCGGGCCTTTTCGGCGGGAATTTCCCAGATTTCCTTCATGCCGATGCCGAATTTCTGCGGCTCATGCCCGGCCGAAAGGTCGTATCTGGCGATCAGTTCCTTGGCCAGGCTGCCGCGCACGCCTTCGGCGATCAGCACATATTTGCCACGCAGCTCCATGCCCGGCTCATAGGCCGGTCCCGGATTGCCGTCGGCGTCCAGACCCATTTCCCCGGCAACGACGCCGACCACGCGGTCGCCTTCGTAGACCAGCTGCGAACAGGCCATGCCGGGAAAGATCTCGACCTCGAGCGCCTCGGCCTGTTCGGCCAGCCAGCGGCAGACATTGCCCATGCTGACGATATACTTGCCGTGGTTCGACATCAGGGGCGGCATCGGCCAGTTCGGCACCCGCATTTCCCCCTGCGGGCCCAGGATGTAGAAATTGTCGCTGGTGACCTCGGTATGGATGGGCGCGCCGCGATCCTTCCAGTCGGGGATCAGCCGGTCCAGCCCGGCCGTGTCCAGAACCGCGCCCGACAGGATATGCGCGCCGATTTCCGAACCCTTTTCCAGCAGCACCACCGAAAGTTCGGGGTTGATCTGTTTCAGCCGGATCGCCGCGGACAGGCCTGCGGGGCCACCGCCCACGATCACAACGTCATATTCCATCGCTTCGCGCGTGATCTCGGACATGGCTCGGTTCCCGCTCCCTGGCTTGATGATGCGCAAAACTCCTAACGCGTAACATTCTTGCGCGCAATGCGGACGCGACGCAGCAATGGCGCATTCCGGCCATTGCGCGCGGTCTGTCGCGCGTTGCCTTGCGCAGGGCTTGAAACGCCGGGCGCTTCGGGCCACGATGCGCTCTGGAATTCGCAGCGCCCCTGGCCGCAGGCCGGGGGCGTTTGCCAAACCTGTTTCGCGTTGACGTGGGTCGCAACAGCGACCGGAAGGACTGGAATGGAAAAGATACCGATGACCCGCGCGGGCTATGACCAGCTTGACGAGGAGCTGCGCGAATTGCGCTCGGTCGAGCGTCCGGCGGTGATCCGCGCCATCGCCGAGGCGCGCGAACACGGCGATCTGTCCGAAAACGCCGAATATCACGCCGCCCGCGAAAAGCAGAGCTTTGTCGAGGGTCGCATCAAGGAACTGGAAATGATCATCTCTCGCGCCGAGGTGATCGACCCCAGCAAGCTGAACGGCAGCGTCAAGTTCGGCGCCACCGTCACCCTGCTGGACGAGGATACCGAGGAAGAGCGCACCTATCAGATCGTCGGCGAGGCCGAGGCCGATCTGGAACGCGGGCTGCTGAACATCCGTTCGCCGCTGGCGCGGGCGCTGATCGGCAAGGACGAAGGCGACAGCGTCGAGGTTGTGACCCCGGGGGGTGGCAAATCCTACGAGATCATCTCGATCCGGTATGTCTGAGGCAGGGTGATCCCCCATGAGCACGCTTGATGTCCTGCGCCGGATCGCCGCCGAACAGGCGCGCAGCCGTGTGCTGGCGATCGGCGTGGGCGTCAGCCTGGCGTGGTTGTTGCTGGTGGGTGTGTTCGTGCTGATGTCCCCCGAACCGGCCGAACCGGTCGAGACGGGCGTGGCTGCGCGGCTGATCTGGTGGGTGGGGGTGATCCTGCCGCTGGCGCTGATCTGGCTGGCCGTCTGGTCGGCGCGCAGCCTGTCGTTGCTGCGCCAAGAGGCGATGGAGCTGCGCGCGGCTCTGGCGCGCATGCAGGAGGGTGCAACCCCCCCCGGCGCCGCTGGCGGCGAAGCGCGCGCCACGCAGGGCCTTGCGCACGCCCCCCAGGCCATGGCGCGGGGCCGCGCGTCCGTCCCCGCGCGCGCGGCCGATCAGCGTCAGGCGCAGCTGGAACTGGATCCGCCGCCGCCGCCGCTGACCCCGGCCGAACTGTTCCATGCCCTGAACTTCCCTGACGGACCCGAGGATCACGAGGCGATCCGCTGCCTGCGGCTGGGGCTGGCACATCCCGAACTTGCCCGGCTGATCCGGGCGGCGCAGGACGTGGTGACGCTGCTGGCGGCGCAAGGCGTCTACATGGACGAGCTGACCAGCGGGCATCCCGCCGACCCCGGCTTGTGGCAGCGATTCGCCGCCGGCGAGCGTGGGGCCGGCGTCGCGGCGCTGGCGGGGATCGAGGACCGGGCAGCGCTGGACAGCGCCGCGGCGCTGATGCGCGACGATCCGGTGTTTCGCGATGTGGCGCAGCATTTCCTGCGCCATTTCGACCGCCTGCTGGCCGCCCGCGCCCAGGACAGCGACCCGCAGCTTCTGGCGATGCTGGCCGAAACCCGGTCGGGCCGTGCCTTCGTGCTGCTGGCCCAGGTCAGCGGCATGACCGGCGGCGCGACGCGCCCGGCCGACCCCCAGGGCACCCATGCCCAGGACGGGGCGCCGCAGCCGGCCGAGGCCGAACGGGACTGATCGCGCCGGGCTGGGGCCAGCGCCCGTGGCGCACCGCCAGGCATCCCTGCAAGATCACGGCAAAAAGGGCCGCGCCGTGCTGGCGCGACCCCGGTTTCGGCGCGGTAGCGTGCCGCCTATTCCAGGAACCGGAAACGGTGCAGCGAGATGAACAGGCTCAGCAGCTTGTTCACCACCGGCTCGCCTTCGTTGCGATTGCCCAGCTGGGCCAGGGCTGCGTCGATGGCGCTGGTGCGGGTGTTCAGTTCATCCAGGTCCATGTCGGCCATGACGCCGTGGATTTCCAGCGGCAGGACGCTGGTCACGCGATGGCCCTCGCTGACGATGCAGGCGCCGGAATACTGGTCCACCTGCTTCAGGCAGAAGGCCATTTCGTCGCTGTCCTGACCGACCGCCACGAAATAGGGTTTGGGCGCCGGCCAGAAGGTGGCGACCGCGCCGCGCTGGATGTTCACCCCCTTGAACAACCCGTTGACAACATGGCGCGGCCCGTCGGCATAGCGCTGCACCACCGACAGCCGGCTCAGCGGCTGGCCGTCCAGTTCGGGCACCACCTTGCCGTTGCGATAGGGCACCCAGACTTCCTGGTTGAACCTGGCGTGGCCGCGGCCGTAGACATCGAACAGGATGACCTTGGCGCGGTCGCCGTCGATCTCGAGCGGCACGATGTCCAGATCCTCGGCCCGCAGATCGTCCAGGCCTGGCACCGCCGGCGTGCGCATCGCCGAATAGTCGATGCGGGCGTTCTGCAGCAGCTTGCCGCCCTGGGCCACCAGCACCCCGTCCTTGAACACGTAAAGCGGCTTGATCCGCGACAGGCTGTCGGTCAGCACGATATCGGCATAGCGCCCGGGCGTCAGCGAGCCCAGCTTGTCGTCCATGTGAAAGGAGCGCGCGGTGTTCAGCGTCGCCATCTTGATCGCCTTGATCGGGTCGATGCCCATTTCCGCGCACAGCGAGATGATCCAGTCCATATGCCCCTGGTTCTGCAGCCGCTGGACCGAGATGTTGTCGGTGCACAGCATGAAATTGTCGGTCGGGAACTTGCGGTTCACGATCGCGCGCAACAGCGTCTTGATGACCTCGTTGCTGCCGACGCCGAACTTGATATGGGTCGGAAAGCCGTAGCGGATGCTTTTTTCGATGTCATCGCCGGTCCAGACGTCATGGTTGTTCGACACGCCGATGGCGGGCAGGTAGTTCAGCACCATGTCCGAAAGCGCGGTGACGCCCCAGTGGCCGTTCATGAAGCCGCCCTTTTCGCGCACCCAGGCGGCCTTGCGGAAATCGTCCTCGTCGCCCGAGGAATAGGTGAAATGCTCGAACTCGCCCAGGCCGATGACCGGTTCCATGTCCAGCACCGCCCGCGTGACCTCGGCCGAGGTTTTCTTGCCGGGGGCAAAGGCGAACAGGCGATAGGGCAGCCGGTCGTAGTCGCGAAACAGCCCGCGCGCGACCTCGGCGCCCTGTTCGCCGGCGGCGCTGAGCAGGTCCAGGCATTCGGCATAGATGGTGGTGGTGCCGCAGGGCACCATCGCCTCGGCCAGGGCGGTGGGATGGGCCAGCTGCGATTCGAAATGCAGATGCGCGTCGATCAGGCCGGGGATGGCGTAAAGCCCCTGGCCGTCGAAGGTGTCGCGCACCTTGATCGCTTCGGCGTCGGGGTTCAGCGCGATGATGCGCTGGTCATGGACCAGGATCGAGCCGTGATAGACCGTCTCGCCATGCACATCGAGGATGTTGAGATTGGTCAGCAGCAGGTCGGCCTCGGCCTCGCCGTTCAGGATGGCAAAGATCCGGCGGACCTTTTCGTATTCGGTGGCGGCGTTGGTGGCGGAATCATACATCGAAGTCAGTCCTTGTGTCTGAAGGGCGCCGTCGGCAGGGCCGGCCGGACCGGGCGGTCCGGCGGCGGCAGGGCGCGGGTCGGCGGGAAGGGGGAAGGGGCGGCCCGGCCGATGGTGCCGGGCCGGGACGCAGGTCAGCCGGCGCGGTCGGCGGCGGCGCTTTCGTGCCAGGAACCGATGGCCTTGTTGGACAGCCACGCCATCGCCAGGAACAGCAGGATGCCCAAGGCGGTGATCAGGCCAAGTGCCGCGAACATCAGCGGAATGTTGAGCTGAAAGCCCGCCTGCAGGATCTCGTAGGCCAGGCCCGATCCCAGACCGCCGGTGCCGGCGACGAATTCCGCAACCACCGCCCCGATCAGCGCCAGGCCGCTCGAGATGCGCAGGCCGGCAAAGAAATAGGGCAGGGCGCTGGGGATCCGCAGGCGGATCAGCGTCTGCAGGCGCGAGGCACGATTGGCCTTGAACAGGTTGACCAGCCCCGGATCGACGCTGCGCAGTCCCAGAGTGGTGTTCGAGATGATCGGGAACAGCGCCACGATGGCGGCGCAAACGGTCAGCGCCAGCCGGGTATCCTTGATCAGGATGATGATGAGTGGCGAGATGGCGACGATCGGGGTGACCTGCAGGATGATGGCATAGGGAAACAGGCAGGCTTCCAGGATCCTGCTCTGGTTGAACAGAAAGGCGATCAGCGTGCCCACCACCACCGCCAGCACGAATGCCTGCAGCGTCACCATCATCGTCACCTTCAGCGCCCGCATCAGCGCCGGCAGGTCGTTGACGAAGCTGGCCCAGATGTCGGTCGGCTTGGGAAACAGATAGATCGGCACCTGATAGACGGTGCACAGCACCTGCCACAGCACCAGGATGCCCAGGCCGACGGCGATCGGGCCGATGGTGCGGGTCAGGAAATCGGCGTCGAGGAGTTTGTGGTTCATGGGATCACTCGTCTTGCGGATGGCTGCCGGACTGGTCCGAGGCCTCGCGCAGCGCCGCCGAAAGCTCGGCGCACAGCGCGGCGAATCGCGGGCTGCCGCGGAATTCCTCGTCCCGCGGGCCGGGCACGTCGATGTCGATGATGCGCGAAATCCGCCCCGGCCGGGCCGCCATCACCACCACGCGGCTGGACAGGAACACCGCCTCGTAGATCGAATGGGTCACGAAAACGATGCTCAGATTGCGTTCGCGCCACAGATCCAGCAGGTCGGCGTCCAGCTTGTTGCGGGTGAACTCGTCCAGGGCGCCGAAGGGTTCGTCCATCAGCAGCAGGTCGGGTTCGGTCACCAGCGAACGCGCGATCGACACCCGCATCCGCATGCCGCCCGAAAGCTGGCGCGGCAGCCGGTCGCCAAAGCCCTTCAGGCCGACCTTTTCCAGCGCCGCGCGCACCCGCGGGGTGCTTTCGGACCTGGGCACCCCGGCGAGGTCCAGCGGCAGGCGGACATTGGCTTCGATCGAGGCCCAGGGCATCAGGGTGGCGTCCTGGAACACGATCGACAGCGACTTGCCGGGGGTGCCGGTCCGCTCGAAACTGTCCCCCCACCATTTCACCTGGCCGGCCGAGGGTTGCAGCAGGTTGGTCATCAGGCCCAGAAGCGTGCTTTTCCCGCAGCCCGAAGGACCGATCAGGGTCAGGAACTCGCCTTCGCGCACGGTCAGATCGACCGGTTCCAGCGCGCGAAAGCCATTGCCGAAGGTCTTTTCGGCGCCGTTGATCTCGATGACGGGGCGGCGCTGCAAGGGCTGGGTCTCCGTCTGTGCGAACTGTCTGAGGGCGGTGGTCTGTGCCATGTCGGACCTCATTGCGCGATCACGCGCAGGTTCTTGACGAAATCGGTGGTGAACGCCTTTTGCCAGTCGGTTTCCGGCTTCAGCATCCCGGCCGAGACCATGTAGTCATAGCTGGCCTTCCAGCGTTCGGGGGTCATGATGCCGATGCCCTGGGTGGCCGCGTCGCCGCCGGTGATGATCTGCATTTCCTTCAGCCGCTTGACGGCGAAATCCAGCAGATCGTCGCTCATCTTGGGGTTGGCTTCCTTGATCAGGACATTGGCGGGGGCCGGATCCTGAAGATAGCTTTTCCAGCCCTCGACCGAGGCGCGCAGGAAGCGTTCGACCACTTCCGGCTTCTGTTCGATCACGTCGCGGCGGGTGACGGTGGTCACGCCATAGGGCGGATAGCCGGCATCGGCCAGCAGGAAGAAATTGTGGTCCACGCCCTGCTTTTGCAGCGAATAGGGTTCCGAGGTCGGGAACGCCTGCTGGGCGGCATCGGGATCGATGATGAAGGGCTGGATGTTGAAGGTATAGGGTTTGACCTGCGAATCTTCGAGCCCGTAGGTCATCTTCAGCCACGGCCACCACGAGGTGCGCGCGTTGGTGGCCATCAGCAGCGTCTTGTCCTTCAGCTGATCCAGGCTTTTCACATCGGGATGGGTGACGATGCCGTTCATGTCGTGCTGCATCATCGCGGCGACGGCGACCACGGGCAGGTTGTTTTCAACGCCGCCCAGCACCTGGAAATCGTAGCCGTTGGCGAAATCGGCCTCGCCGGCCAGCAGCAGCTGCATGCTGTTGACCTGCGGCCCGCCCATCTTGATGGTGACGTCAAGGCCTTCCTTTTCGTAAAGGCCGGTGGCCTTGGCCTGGTAGAAGCCGCCGTGTTCGGCCTGGGCATACCAGCTGGTGATCAGAGTGACCTTTTCCAGCTCCTCGGCAGCGGCGGCGGTGGCCGCGCCGGTCAGCGCAAGCGCGGCGACCGCAGCCCGGGTCAGCCGGGAAAGGGTGAAGTCGGCAAACGGCATGGTGATCCTCCTGTTGATCCGGCGGCTTGTGGCGCCCGCCGTGACCCTTTCATCAAAAGCCATCGAATCGTTTCTGAAAAGCATCTTATCGGCTATTGTCCGTGCGCGTTTCGAGAACGGTTCAAAGGGCCTGCCATGCTTCACTCCCGCACCTTGCGCTATCTGGACGAGGTGGCGCGCTGCGGCTCGATCCGCGGCGCGTCCGAGCGGCTGCGCATCGCCGCCTCGGCGATCAACAAGCATCTGCTGAAACTCGAGGATCAGATCGGCGAGCCGTTGTTCGAGCGGCTGCCGCGCGGGCTGCGTCCGACCCCGGCGGGCGAAATCCTGCTGGCCCATGCCCGCCGCACGCTGAAGGAATATTCCCAGGTCCAGGCCGAGATCCGCGATCTCAAGACCCTGCAGGGCGGCGAGGTGATCGTGGCGACGATGAACGGGCTTGCCGGCGGCATCGTCGCCCATACCGCGGCGGCGTTCCAGGCCCGCCACCCGCAGGTGCGGCTGTCGATCCACATGATGTTCGCCCCCGACATCGTCCAGGCGGTGACCGATGCCAAGGCCGATCTTGGCGTGGCCTTCAACCTGCCCAACCTGCCGCCGCTGGAGGTGCTGGCCAATGTCGAGGCCCGCCTGGGCGCGGTTCTGACACCAGGTCATCCGCTGGCGGCGATGAAATCGCTGCCGCTGGCGATGTGCCAATCCTATCCGCTGATCCTGGCCGATCACACGATGCTGTTGCAGGGCATCATTCGCGACGCCTTCGACAGCGCCGGGCTGGATTTCCGGCCGACATTCCTGACCAACTCGGTCGAGGCGATGAAGGCGCTGGCGATTTCGGGCGCCGGCATCGCCTTTCTGAGCAAGGTGGACATCGCCCAGGAACAGGTGAACGGCCTGCTGACCTATCGGCCGGTGCGGGAATTCGTTTCGGGCAAGAACATCCTGGCGGTGGTGCAGCGCGACAAGCGCGTGATGGGCCTGGCCGCCACCATGTTCGCCGAGGAACTGGCCCGCGCGCTCAGCGCCGCCGTCGGCTGAGAGGGGGACGGCGCGGCTTGCCTTTGGCGGCGGAATGGGACTATCTGGGCGCATCTTTCCCAATCGACGTTCTTCAGGTCATGTCCGCCCTTGCCGATCCCGCCCCCGCGGGCGATGCCCTATCGCCCGAACAGCATCGCGCCCTGGCCCGCACCCCGGCGCAATGCGTGCGCGACGGTTTCGTGCAATCGCTGCCCTTCATCCTGGTGCTGCTGCCCTTTGGGATGCTGTTCGGGGTCATGGCCTCGGACGCGGGGCTGAACCTTCCGCAGATCATGGGCTTTACCGTGCTGGTGCTGGCGGGGGCGTCGCAGTTCACCGCCGTGCAGCTGATGACCGATCATGCCCCGGCGCTGATCGTCATCTTGTCGGCCATCGCGGTCAATCTGCGCATGGCGATGTATTCGGCATCGCTGGTGCCCTGGCTGGGCGCGGCCCCGGCCCGGCACCGGGCGTGGATTTCCTATGTGCTGGTCGATCAGAACTATGCCCTGGCGTTGCAGCATTACGAGAAATTCCCGCGCCTGAGCGTGCGTCAGCGCGTCGCCTATTTCCTGGGCACGGTGTTTGCCACCTGCGTGCCCTGGTTTCTGGCAACACTGCTGGGGGTCTGGCTGGGACAGGCGATCCCCGAAAGCTGGGCGCTGGATTTCGCCATGCCGATCACCTTCATCGCGCTGATCGCGCCGACCTTGCGCAGCATCCCGCATCTGGCGGCGGCCTTCGTGGCGGTGGCGGCCTCGCTGCTGCTGGCATTCCTGCCCTCGGGGCTGGGGCTGTTCATCGCGGCGCCGCTGGCGATGATGACCGGTGCCCTGGTCGAGACCTGGATCGAAAGGCGCAAGGCGGACACGGCATGAACTACAGCAGCGGCACCATCTGGATCATCATCCTAGCGCTGGCGCTGGGCACCTATGGGCTGCGCTGGTCGTTCCTGGGGGCGCTGGGCGACCGTCCGCTGCCGGTCTGGGCACAGCGCCTGCTGCGCTATACCGCGGTCGGGGTGCTGCCGGCGATCGTGGCGCCGCTGGTGGTCTGGCCGGCCGCGACCCATGGCCAGCCCGATCCGGCGCGGATGCTGGCGGCGCTGGTCACGGTGGCGGTGGGTCTGGTCACGCGCAATCTGCTGGCGGCCATCCTGTCGGGAATGGCCAGCCTGTATCTGGCGCTTTACCTGATCGGCTGAAGCTGGCCGTTCTGGTCATAGCCGCGCACCACGCCGCTTTTCTGCCGCAGCAGCACATTGTGGTTGTTGGCGGGATCGCCGTCCATGTGCTTCTTGCTGACCACGCCGGGCAGAGTCAGGAACCATTCCCGCAGCCTGATCGGCGAAAACCCGGTCGGTGCGCCCTCGAATCCGGGCACGCGGCGCAAGGCCTTGCCGGTGTTGACGGCGCAGAAGCCCTTGTTCGAGGGGCCCTGGGCCTCGACCGCGCGCAGGGCGGCCTCGGCCACGGCCATGGGCACCTGGATCGTGTCCTCGGCCACCCAATAGGTCTCGCGCGCGTGGTAATCGATGTAGAAATTCTTGAAATTCGGCGTGATGCCGTAAAGCACGTCGCGCCGCTCCGGGATGGCGGGGTGTTCCCAGCTGCCGGCGGGGTCATAGATCACCCGCTGGCTGGCATTGACCATCAGCGCGCTGTGGCCGCCCTCGCCGCGCGGAATTCCGATCACCGTGAACAGGGTGATCGACGGCGGCTCGTCCGAGACATAGCGCGCGCGGCGCACTGCCTCGTCACTGGCCCAGCGGTTGTCGGCACCGCAGGCCACCAGAACAGCCGGCGCGGCCAAGGCAAGAAAGGCGCGTCTTTGCATCCGTTCGATTCCCGGATCAGGCGTTGGTCAGGGCCAGAAAGACCAGAACCGCCAGTGCCAGACCGCTAACCCAGATGGTGGCGCGGATGAAGCCCGCAAAGGTTTCCTGGTGGGCGCGAATGTCCATTTCACCGTGCTTGTGTTCCGAGGAATCGTGATGCGAGGCCATGCTGAGCTTCCCTTGGGCGGTCGAATGTGTCGAGGCAGGGATAGCCGATGGCAACGCCCCTGTCACGCCCCCCAAAGCACCGCGCCCGATTCGGTCGTGCCGGCCGGCCACACCCGCCCGGTCGCGTGCAGATGGTTGATATGGCCAACCGCTTCGGCCAAGGCCAGTCCGAATTCCGGTTTGGCGATGGGGCGGCGATACAGCACGGGAAAACAGCCCACCGCGCTTGCCGGCTGTTGCCGCAGCGCCTGTTCCAGCCGGTCCAGTGCCGCGCGCTGGTTTTCGGCCAGTTGCCGCAGCCGCGTTGGCAGGCCGCGATAGGGCAGCTTGTGCCCTGGCAGCACCAGCTGGTCAGGGGTCGCGTGCGGCGCCAGCCGGTCGCAGCTTTCCAGCCAGTCGCCAACGGTATCGGCAAGCGGTTCGGTGGGATAGGCCCCCAGGTTGGGGGAAATCGTGGCCAGCATCTGGTCGCCGCCCAGCACCAGGTCGTCATCCAGCGACCACAGCGTGACATGTTCGGGCGCATGGCCATGTCCCAGCCTTACCTGCCAGCGCCGGTTGCCGAATGTGATCTGCTGTCCTTCCTGCAGGCGCAGATAGCCCGGCGGCAGCGGCGCGCAGAGGTCCGAGGCGTTGAAGGGGCGTTCGTGGCTGCGTTCCTCGATCATCTCGGGGGGCATGCCCGCCCGCCGCCAGAAGGCCATGGCCTGCGGTGTCGGGCGTTCCTGCACATCCAGCAGCCCCATGCGCGCCATCAGCCAGGAGGCGCGCGATGTCAGCAATTCGGCGCCCTGGGCCTGGAACCACCCCGCCAGACCGATGTGGTCGATGTGGTGATGGGTGGCGATGACCCGCCGCAGCGGCGCGCCCGCCAGCGGCCCGTTCAGGATGCGCTGCCAGATGGCGCGGCTGCGGCGGCTGTCGATGCCGGTGTCGACCAGCGTCCAGCCTTCATCGTCGCGCAGGGCATAGACATTGACGCTGTCGGGCTTGAAGGGCAGCGGCATTTGCAGCCACAGCACGCCGGGGGCGATCTTGATCGCCTCGCCCTCGGCCGGAGGGGTATGGAATTCGCTGCGTATCACCCGGCCATTTGACCCAGCAGCGCATCCTCGTCAAGCGACTCGAGCCCGGCGAGCCCGGCCTGCGCAGCCGCCAGGTCGGCAGCGTAATGCGGCAGGATACGGGTGATATAGAGACGTGCCAGCACCGCGCTGCCACCCTGGATTGCCGCGCGCAAATGGTAATGCGCACCCAGCACGCGGGCAAAGGCGGACAGATAGGGCACCGCGCCGGCAAAGCGTTCGGCCATGTCGCGCCCCAGCAGTTCCTGCGTCGCCTCGCGCAGGGTTTCGGCCGCCTGCCACAGCTGATGGGCCAGATCGGGCTGGGCCGCCTGCGCGGCCTTGGCGCCGTCAAGGATTTCATCCAGCAGCGCCATCGCCGCCTGACCGCCATCGGCCAGCTTGCGCCCGACAAGGTCCATGGCCTGGATGCCGTTCGTGCCTTCGTAGATCGGGGTGATGCGGACGTCGCGCAGGAACTGGGCGATGCCGGTTTCCTCGACATAGCCCATGCCGCCATGCACCTGCACGGCGGTGTCGCAGACCCGCACCCCGACATCGGTGCCGTGCGCCTTGGCGATCGGGGTCAGCAGCGCGGCGCGCGCGGCCCATTCCTCCGATCCGGTGGCGCGCGCCATGTCCAGCGCCATGGCGCAGGCCAGGCAGATCGCGCGGGCGGCAAAAACCTCGGCCCGCGATTCGGCCAGCATCCGGCGCACGTCGGGGTGGCGGATGATCGGCCCCATCTGGTTGCGGTCGCGGGCATAGGCCACCGCCTGCTGCAAGGCCGCCTCGGCCTGGGCCACGCCCTGCACGCCGACGCCCAGACGGGCGCAGTTCATCATCGTGAACATGGCGGCCATGCCCTTGTGCTCTTCGCCCACAAGCCAGCCCTGCGCGCCCTCGAAGCTCATCACGCAGGTCGGGCTGCCGTGGATGCCCAGCTTGTGCTCCAGGCTGACCACGCGCAGGTTGTTGGCCAGCCCGGGGCGGCCTGCGGCATCGGGGATCAGCTTGGGCACCATGAACAGGCTGATGCCACGGGTGCCGGGGCCGCCGTCGGGCAGCCGCGCCAGCACCAGATGGCAGACGTTTTCGGTCACGTCGCTGTCGCCCCAGGTGATGAAGATCTTTTGCCCGGTGATGCGATAGCTGCCGTCGTCGCTGCGTTCGGCGCGGGTGGTCAGCGCCCCCACGTCGGACCCCGCCTGCGGCTCGGTCAGGTTCATCGTTCCCGACCATTCGCCGGAAATCAGCTTGGGCAGATACAGCGCCTTCAGCGTTTCGCTGCCGTGATGCTCCAGCGCCTCGATCTGGCCCTGGGTCAGCAGCGGGTTGAGTTGCAGCGCCAGACAGGCCGAGGCCATCATCTCGTTCACCGCCATGTTCAGCGCCTGCGGCAGGCCCATGCCGCCGTATTCCTGCGGCGCGGCCAGTCCGATCCAGCCGCCGTCGGCCATGGCGCGGAAGGCATCGGCGAACCCGGGCGATGAGCGCAGCTTGCCGTTTTCCAGCCGGGCGGGCGTCAGGTCGCCGGCGCGGTTGACCGGGGCGATCACCTCGCTGGCCAGCTTGCCGGCCTCGGCCAGGATGGCGGTCAGCGTGTCGTCGCTGGCCTCGGCGAAGCGCTCGGTCGCGGCCAGGTCCGGGAACGATACCACATGTCGCAGGATGAAACCGATCTGTTCGATCGGTGCTTGATAGCCCATCGCGTAATCTCCCCCCATTGCGCTTGCGCCTTGGCAAAGGCGATGCTGGCGCATAATTGATCGCCAACGATCATATTCCCCGCCTTTGGGTCGGCAACCACAACCCGACGTAACAGAAGTTGACGCAACGAATTCAAACCCGCACCTTGCCTGCGGATGCCAAGGGCATCGCCGAAGCCGCCGCCGTGCTGGCGGCGGGCGAACTGGTCGCGATGCCCACCGAAACCGTCTATGGGCTGGCGGGCGATGCGCGCAATGGGCGCGCGGTGGCGGCGATCTATGCCGCCAAGGGCCGGCCCAGCTTCAACCCGCTGATCGTGCATCTGCCCGACCTGACGGCGGTTGCGCGTCATGCCCGTCTGTCCGAGCCGGCGCTGGCGCTGGCGCAGGCGTTCTGGCCCGGGGCGCTGACGCTGGTGCTGCCGCTGCGCGAGGATGCGGGCATCGCCGGCCTGGTCACGGCCGGGCTGGACACGGTGGCGATCCGGGTGCCGGCGCATCCGGCGGCGCGGGCGCTGCTGGAGGCATTTGGGGGGCCGCTGGCGGCACCTTCGGCCAATCCTTCGGGGCGGATCAGCCCGACACGGGCAGAACATGTTCTTGACCCGGAAACCGGGCTTGGCGGGCGCATCGCGGCGGTGCTGGACGCAGGGCCCTGCGGGGTGGGGTTGGAATCGACCATCATCGGCTGGCAGGGCGATCAACCATTGCTGCTGCGGCCCGGCGGTATCGCCGCCGAACGGATCGAGGCGGTGCTGGGTCAGCCACTGGCGCGGGGCGCCGCCGATCCCGGACAGCCCACGGCGCCGGGACAGCTGAGCAGCCATTACGCCCCCCGCGCGCCCCTGCGGCTGGACGCGATGCAGCCTGAAGGCGACGAGGTGATGATCGGCTTCGGCCCCGTGCCCGGCCGGTTCACCCTGAGCGCCGGCGGTGATCTGACCGAGGCGGCGGCGCAGTTGTTCGATCTGCTGCGCCAGGCCGATGCGCTGGGCCGGCCGATCGCGGTGGCGCCCGTGCCGCAGACAGGATTGGGGCTGGCGATCAACGACCGCCTGCGCCGGGCCGCCGCGCCGCGCGGCTAGGCCCGTCAGGCGTGGCCGGCATTGGGCGACAGCGCCACCGGATCGATGCCCAGCGCCTTCAGCGCCGCGCGCCATTTTCCGGCATTGTCCGCCCCGAAGATGATTTCGTCGCCGCGGTCCGATGTCAGCCAGCCATTGGCCAGGATTTCGGAATCCAGCTGCCCCGGGCCCCAGCCGGCATAGCCCAGCGCCAGCATCGCCGGCTGCGGGCCGCGCCCGCGGGCATAATCCTCGAGAATGTCGCGGGTGGTCGACATCGCCAGATCGTCGGTGATGCGCATGCGGTTTTCATCGATCTGAATGTCGCGCGGCACGCGATGCAGGACAAAGCCGCGCCCCGGTTCGACCGGACCGCCGAAACGCACGGGGATATCCAGTGCGTCCTCGCTGGCCTCGATCCCCAGTTGCGCCAGCAGGTCGCCGAAACCGATGTCGGGCATGGGGCGGTTCACCACCAGCCCCATGGCACCGTCCTCGGAATGGGCACAGATCAGGATCACGGAATGCTCGAAACGGGGGTCGCGCATGCCGGGCATGGCGATCAGCATCTTGCCGGTCAGGTTGCTCGACTTGTCCATGATCTGCTCCGTCCTCTTTCTTTCAAGATCGGATTTGTGAGAGGATTTCGCAAGGGATTGCCGCAGTTGTGACTTCACCACCGCCGTCGGGCGCAGCTAGACAGGGCGCATGAGAACACTTGCCATGCTTTGCCTGACCGCGCTGCCGGTCATGGCCCAGGATCTGCCGCCGGGGCTTGTCTCTGCCGAATTGCTGCCCGGCTGGGAAACGCCGCAGGGTCATCGCATCACCGCATTGCGACTGGAGCTGGAGCCAGGCTGGAAAACCTACTGGCGCAGCCCCGGCGATGCCGGGATGCCGCCGCGCTTCGACTGGCAGGGCTCGGCCAATCTGGCGCAGGCACGGCTGATCTGGCCCCGCCCCGAGGTGATCGATTCGGGCGGCGAGCGCACGCTGGGCTATCACCGTCAGCTGCTGCTGCCCATCGAGCTGCTGCCGGCCGGCCCGGGTCCGATCGAACCAAGGGTCACGGTGGATTTCGGCCTGTGCCTCGATATCTGCGTGCCGGCACAGGTTGCATTGGTGCCGCCGCCGCCCGGCGCTGATCCCGATCCGCGCATCCAGGCGGCGATGGCGCTGCAACCTCGACAATCGGAACAGCAGCCGGACTGCCGCATCGATCCGATCGCGGACGGCATGCAGGTCACGGCGACCCTGCCATCGGGTCATGGCGATGACGACAGCGACGTTGCCATCGAGATGGCAGACGAACAGATCTGGGTTTCGGCGCCCGAACTGGGGCGGCAGGGGGACCGCATCACCGCCCGCGCGGAACTGGTCGCCGGCACCGGCAAGCCCTTTGCCGTCGATCCGGCCGATCTGCGCCTGACGCTGATCGACGGCGGCGATGCCGTCGAATTCGACGGCTGCCGCATGAAAGACTAATCGCGCAACCGTGCCTGCAGGGCCAGCAGATCCTGCCAGGCCTGACGCTTGGCCAGGGGCGTGCGCAGCAGATAGGCCGGATGCGTCATCGGCAATACCGGCAGGTCCAGCGCCCTGTGCCATTGGCCGCGCAGGCGGGTGATGCCCTGTTTGTGCAACAGCGCGGCGCAGGGGGTATTGCCCATCAGCACCAGCACCTCGGGCTGGGCCAGCTGGATGTGCCGATGCAGGAACGGCAGCATCATCGCGATTTCCTCGGCCGTCGGCTGGCGGTTGCCGGGCGGGCGCCAGGGCAGGACATTGGTGATGTAAAGCGCGGTTTGCGCATCCGGAGACTGCCGGGACAGGCCGATGGCCGCAAACATCTGGTCCAGCAACTGCCCGGCGCGGCCGACAAAGGGGCGGCCCTGGCGGTCCTCTTCCTCGCCGGGGGCCTCGCCCACGATCATCACCCGGGCCTGCGGCCGGCCATCGGCAAAGCAGAAATTGCGCGCGCCGCGTTTCAGGTCGATGCCGTCAAAGGCCTGCTGTGCCTCGGCCAGAGCCTCGAGCGTGGTGGCGGCGGTCGCCATGGTGGTGGCCTGGGCCACCGGATCGACAGCGGCTGCCGCCGCCGCGATGGGCGGCCGGGTCGCCGCGGTGGCCGACGCGACTGCTGGATCGACCTGTTCGCTCAGCTCATAGCGGTTCAGCGGCGCGTCCAGACACGGCTCGTCCGCGCCCAGTTCCGTCTGCCACTGCAACAGCGCCAGCGCCGTTTCGGCATCCAGCGCGAATCCCCGATAGGTTGGATCTGCCGTCATGGCCGCAGGCTAGGGCGCATGGCGGCCATGGGCAAGCCATCCGCCGCTATTGCGACGGCGCCAGCGGCGTGGTGCCGCCGCCCATGCCGATCAGGCGCTGGATCAGCGGTCGTGCGGTCGGGCCGATGCGGTCGCAGGCCCCGGGATCGTCCAGCAGCTTGAAGGCGGGGCCGTAATAGCTGCGGTCGTAATCGGCCGCATCCAGGCCCAGCTGTGCGGCCAGCAGATCGCCGGTGCCGGTGATCAGCGTCCATTCCCCGTCGCTGATCGCATAGGCCGGACAGTTCGAGGTGATGACATTCACATTGGCCAGTTCGGCGATCAGGGCCTTGGCCTGGGCGCGATCCAGCCCCGAGACATCGGGCAGCTGCACCGTCAACCCGCCGTCGGCCAATGCTGTGCTGGCGCTCAGCACCAGGGCGATGGGCACAAGGCGTGCGTGAAACATGATCTTTCCTTTGCCTTCCTGACGCCGGTCGCGCGTCCGGGCCCATCCGGCCGCAAGCCCCGGTCCGGTGCAAGCCACTTCGCCGTGAACTTGACGCAGCGGGACGGCAAGGCTAGGGGGGCCGCAATGCCCGCAGCACAAAGGATTCCTGCCATGACCTCCTATTCCCTGCTGATCTTGCCCGGCGACGGGATCGGTCCCGAAGTCATGGCCGAGGTGCGCAAGATCATCGGCTGGTTCGAAACCGCCCGTGGCCTGCGTTTCGACGTCAGCGAGGATGCGGTGGGCGGCGCGGCCTATGACAAATACGGCAAGCCCCTGGCCGATCACACCATGGCCAAGGCCCAGCAGGTCGACGCGGTGCTGCTGGGCGCGGTGGGCGGCCCGAAATACGACACTCTCGATTTCAGCCTGAAACCCGAGCGCGGCCTGCTGCGCCTGCGCAAGGAAATGGATCTGTATGCCAACCTGCGCCCCGCGCAATGCTTTGACGCCCTGGCCGATTTTTCCAGCCTGAAGCGCGAGGTCGTGGCGGGTCTGGACATCCTGATCGTGCGCGAACTGACCAGCGGCGTCTATTTCGGCGAGCCGCGCGGCATCAGCGCCGACGACGATCCGGCCAACGAAGGCGGCCGGGTCGGCATCAACACCCAGCGCTACACCTCGGGCGAGGTGCGGCGGGTGGCGCGTTCGGCCTTCGAGCTGGCGCGCAAGCGCGGCAATCGCGTCTGCTCGATGGAAAAGGCCAATGTGATGGAATCGGGCATCCTGTGGCGCGAGGAAGTCCAGTGGGTGCATGACAACGAATATCCCGATGTCGAACTGTCGCACATGTATGCCGACAACGGCGCCATGCAGCTGGTGCGCAATCCGCGCCAGTTCGACGTCGTCGTCACCGACAACCTGTTCGGCGACATCCTGTCGGACGCGGCGGCGATGCTGACCGGCAGCCTGGGGATGCTGCCCTCGGCCAGCCTGGGCGCGCCGATGGCCAATGGCCGGCCCAAGGCGCTTTACGAGCCGGTCCACGGCTCGGCCCCCGACATCGCCGGCCAAGGCAAGGCCAATCCGATCGCCTGCATCCTCAGCTTTGCCATGTGCCTGCGCTATTCCTTCGGCCTGGGGGCCGAGGCGGACCGGCTGGAAAAGGCGGTGGAAAAGGTGCTGGCCGATGGCGTGCGCACCGGCGATCTGATGGGCGCCGAGGGCGGACGCGCGGTTTCGACCAGCGAAATGGGGGACGCGATTGTGGCGGCGCTGACGGCGCTGTAATCTGGGGGCCGCGCCGGATGCCGGCGCGGCAATGCCCACCCTGCGCGAGGTCTCATGCCGCCCGGAAATGTCAGGGGCGCTGTATTCGCCCTGTTGTCCATGGGTCTTTATTCGACCCATGACGTGATCATCAAGCTGCTGGGCGAAACCTATCCGGCGCTGCAGATCCTGTTCTTTTCGGCGCTGCTGTCGTTTCCGCCGCTGGCAGTGCTGCTGCTGCACGATCCCACGCATGGCACGCTGCGACCGCGCAATCCGTTCTGGGTCGGGCTGCGGTCGCTGTGCATCGTGGGTTCGGGCATCGGCGGCTTCTATGCCTTTTCGGTGCTGCCCTTGGCGCAGGTCTATGCGCTGTTGTTCGCCACGCCGCTGATCGTGACCGTCCTGTCGGTGCCGCTGTTGGGCGAAAGGGTGGGCCTGCACCGCTGGCTGGCGGTGCTGGCGGGGTTGTGCGGGGTGCTGATCGTGCTGCGTCCCGGTGCGACCGCGCTGGGGCTGGGGCATCTGGCGGCGCTGGGCGGCGCCACCTGCACCGCGCTGGCGGCCATCGCCGTGCGCAAGCTGGGTCGGTCGGAGCGCACCGTCATCCTGCTGCTATGGCCGATGATCGGCAATTTCCTGATTACCGGCGCCTCGCTGGGCCTTGCCTATCAGCCGATGCTGCTGGCCGATCTGGCGCTGACCGGGGTGATCGCGCTGCTGGGGCTGGTGGCCGGGTTCCTGCTGATCCTGGCCTATCAGGCGGGCGAAGCCACCAATGTCGCGCCGATGCAATATTCGCAGATGCTGTGGGCAGTGGCCTATGGCTGGTTCCTGTTCGGGGAACGGCCAGATCTGCCCACGTTTGCCGGGGCGGCGGTCATCGTGGCCTCGGGGCTTTACATCCTGATGCGCGAACGCAGCGGCGCCTCGGCCTTGCGGCCGGCCAGCGGCGCCAAGTTCGCCGCCGAACCCGTGACCGCCCCGCGCTGGAGCCTGCTGCAACGCCTGCTGCGCGCGCGCGACTGAGGCAGGGGTTTTCGCGCGATTCCCTCTTGCATTCCCGGCCGGCAGGGGCTACCTGCCCCCCACGGTCGGAGCGTAGCGCAGCCTGGTAGCGCACCTGCTTCGGGAGCAGGGGGTCGGAGGTTCGAATCCTCTCGCTCCGACCAGTCATCATCCCTTGTCGATGCAATATTTCAGGCCCCTGCCACGGCGGCGGGTCTGCTGTTGCATGTTGACCGTTCCGGGCAGGGGCGGCGCGACCAATGAAAAACCCCCGCGATGCGGGGGCTTTCCGAACCATGTGGTCGCTTGTCTTACAGCGCGCCTTCGCGTTGCGCTTTCTTGCGCGCCAGCTTGCGGGCGCGGCGGACGGCCTCGGCCTTTTCACGGGCCTTCTTGACCGAGGGTTTCTCGAAATGCTGCTTGAGCTTCATTTCACGAAATACCCCCTCGCGCTGAAGTTTCTTCTTCAGAGCGCGAAGCGCCTGTTCGACGTTGTTGTCGCGAACACTTACCTGCATGTGGTTGTCACCACCTTCCTAGGTTAAAGTTGAACAGATTTGCAGGACGCGGCCTCATAACAGGGCGAATCGCCTTTGTCCAGATTTTCCGGCCGCGACCGTTACCATGAACAAGGGGCCATCATGACCGAGGAACGTGAACGTCTGATCCAGGCCGCGCTGGCGCATGTGGTGTTCGAGGGCATGGGGGATCGTGCCATTGTCGAGGGCGCCCGCGACATCGGCATCAGCCCGGATCTGGCCCGGGTATATCTGCCGCGCGGCGGCGCCGATCTGGCCGCGGCCTATCACCGTCAGGGCGACGCGGCCCTCCGTCAGTGGCTGGCCAGCGATCCGCCGCAGGGGCGGATGCGCGAACGTGTCGCCCAGGCGGTCATGCACCGGTTGGGGCTGAGCGATCGGGAACTGGCCCGCGCCGGTGCGTCGGTGCTGGCGCTGCCCCAGCATGCCGGGCTGGGGGCGCGGCTTGTGTGGGAAACCGCGGATGCGATCTGGGAAGGGCTGGGCGACATCTCGCAGGATGTGAACTGGTATTCCAAACGTGCCACCCTGTCCGCGGTCTATGGTGCAACGGCTCTTTACTGGCTGGGCGACGAATCGCCCGACCTGGCCGACACCCGCGCGTTCCTGGATCGGCGGCTCGACGGGGTAATGCGATTCGAATCGCTCAAGGCACGGCTGCGGGCCATCCCGGGGGTGGGAACGCTGTCGGACCTGGCGACGGGCTGGATCAGGCGGCCCGAACCGCGCAATCTGCCCGGAGGATTGCGGGCGGATGCGTCGGCACGACACAATGGAGGGCAAGGGTGATACCCGATGTGATGCAGGCCGTCGAAATCTCGGCCCCCGGCGGCGCCGAGGTGCTCAGGCCGACCACGCGGCCGGTGCCGGTCGCGGGTCATGGCCAGATCCTGATCCGCGTGGCCTGGGCGGGGGTGAACCGACCCGACGTGCTGCAACGCGCGGGATCCTATGCCCCGCCGCCCGGGGCTTCGGACCTGCCGGGGCTGGAATGTGCGGGCACGGTGGTGGCCGTGGGGCCGGGCGTCGACCATTGGCGCGCGGGCGATCGGGTCTGCGCGCTGCTGCCGGGCGGCGGCTATGCCGAATATGTCACCTGCCCGGCCGCCCATGCGCTGCCGGTGCCCGCAGGGCTGTCGCTGCGCGAGGCGGCGGCGCTGCCGGAAACCGCCTTCACCGTCTGGTCCAATGTGATCCAGCGTGGCGGGCTGCAGGCGGGCGAACGCTTCCTGGTGCACGGCGGCTCGTCCGGGATCGGCACCATGGCGATCCAGGTGGCGCGGGCGCGCGGCGCGCGGGTCTGGGCCACGGCGGGCAGCGACGCCAAATGCCAGGCCTGCGCCGAACTGGGCGCGCAGCCGATCAATTACCGCGAAACCGATTTCGTCAGCATCCTGCGCAAGCAAGGCGGGGCCAATCTGATTCTCGACATGGTCGGCGGCGACTACATCGCCCGCAACATCCGCGCGCTGGCCGATGAAGGCCGGCTGGTGATGATCGCCTTTCTGGCCGGCGCCAAGGCCGAGCTGAACTTTGCCCAGATCATGACCCGCCGCCTGACCGTCACCGGATCGACGCTGCGGCCGCAATCGGATCGGGCCAAGGCCCGCATTGCCCGCGCGCTTCTGGATGAACTGTGGCCGCTGATCGCGGCCGGCGCGGTGCGCCCGGTGATCGACAGCAGCTTCACCCTGCAGGACGCGGTCGAGGCCCATCGCCACATGGAAAGCAGCGCCCATGTCGGCAAGATCCTGTTGCAGGTTGCGCCGCAGGAGCCGGCCGGCGCCTAGTCGGTTGCCGGCAGCACGAAATCGCCACCGCAATCGCGCCGGACATCGGCGCCGCAGTCGCGCGGCTGCAAGTCGCGGGTCAGGCAGATGCGAACCTCTTGCAAGGCGCGGGCGCGGCAGGTGACGGTGATGCCATCGCGGCCCAGGCCGGGGTTGGCCGCGATGAAGGCATCCTCGACCGCGCGTGCGGACAGCATCAGGTCGCGGTCGGTATCCTCGAGCGGCGGCGGCAGGCGGATGCTGCCTGCGGCCTGGCGCAGCAGGTCGAAATACTGCCCGGCATCCAGCCCGGAACAGCGTCCGTGCTTGCGCCATTGATGCCAGGCAAGCCCCGATGAACCCATGATGTCGGCCATGACGCGGGTCTCGCGGCGCGAGGGGCCGCGGGCAGGGCTGCGGCAGTTGCTGGGCCATCCCCGTTCGTATTGTGGCCATAGCCCGTGCACGACAAAGCCCAGATCGCGGCGCGGATCGCATTGATCTGCCCCCTCCCTCTGGCCTTCGGCCCGGCACCAGCTGGGCGACCAGCTCAGCGCGAGGACATAGTAGTCGAAGCGCCCGGCGACATCCTGGGCGGGGGCCGCGGGCGCGATCAGGGCGGCCAGCAGGGAGGCGATGGCAAAGCGCAGTTTCATGGCCCCAGCCTATCCGCCGCCGCGCTCGGTCGCCATGAAATTCAGGCTTTATTTTGCCGCCTCATGCGCCTATATACCGCCGCAATCCCCCAGAAAATGGAATGGCAGCCGCCCACAGCCGTTTTCCCCGGCCGGAAGAGTTATGTGAAGGAGAATGTCATGAACAAGCCGCTGATGGCCAAGGCCACCGCAGTCTGGCTGGTCGACAATACCACGCTGAGCTTCAAGCAGATCGCGGATTTCTGCGGCATGCACGAACTTGAGGTTCAGGGCATTGCCGATGGCGACGTCGCTGCCGGGGTCAAGGGCTTCGACCCTGTCGCCTCGAACCAGCTGGACGCGGCCGAGATCGAAAAGGGCCAGAAGAATCCGCTGTATCGGCTGAAACTGAAGCACAACCCCGCCGCCGAGGGCGAGGAAAAGCGTCGCGGCCCGCGCTATACGCCGCTGAGCAAGCGTCAGGACCGGCCCAATGCGATCCTGTGGCTGGTCAAGTTCCATCCCGAACTGGCCGATGCCCAGATCGCCAAGCTGGTCGGCACCACCAAGCCGACGATCGCATCGATCCGCGAGCGCACGCATTGGAACATCCAGAACATGCAGCCCATCGACCCGGTGGCCCTGGGCCTGTGCCGGCAGTCGGAACTTGACGCTGCCGTGCAAAAGGCGGCCAAGCGCAAGGCGGCCGAAGGTGGCGCGATGACCGATGACGAACGGCGCAAGCTTCTGTCCACGGAAACCTCGCTGGCCATGGGCGACGAGCCGCGACTGCCGTCCTCGATCGCGGGGCTGGAAAACTTTACCCTGGGCCAGGACGACCGGCCCGAGCCGCAGCCCGAACCGGATGCCGACAGCTTCTTCAACCTGCCCGACGACGACAGCGACGAGGAAGAGGACGACGGTCGGAATCGCGGCCGCTGATCCCGGCCGCCGGCACGGCGCAGAGATCCCCCGCAGGCCCGAGCCGCGGGGGATCTTTCGTCAGATGCTCAGGCAAATGTATTTCATTTCCAGGTAATCCTCGATGCCGTGGCGGCTGCCTTCGCGGCCAAGACCCGACTGCTTGACCCCGCCAAAAGGGGCCACCTCGGTCGAGATGATGCCGGTGTTCACGCCGACGATGCCGTATTCCAGCCCCTCTTGCACGCGGGTGATGCGGCCGATGTCGCGGGCGTAGAAATAGGCTGCCAGACCGAAGATGGTGGCATTGGCGCGTTCGATCGCCTCGGCCTCGGTCTCGAACCGGAACAGCGGCGCCAGCGGGCCAAAGGTTTCCTCGCTGGCGACCTTCATGTCGTCGGTGATGCCGGTCATGACCGTGGGCTCGAAGAACAGACCCTGCTTGCGGTTGCCGCCGGTGATCACCTGCGCACCCGAGGCCAGCGCATCCTGGATGTGTTCCTGGACCTTGTCGACGGCATCCTCGTTGATCAGCGGCCCTGTGGTCACGCCTTCGGCCAGGCCGTCGCCCACCCGCAGCTTGTCGACCGCAGCGGCCAGCTTGCGCGCGAATTCGTCATAGACGCCCGCTTGCACATAGATGCGATTGGCGCAGACGCAGGTCTGGCCGTTGTTGCGGAATTTCGAGGCCATCGCCCCTTCGACCGCCGCATCCAGATCGGCGTCGTCAAAGACGATGAAGGGCGCGTTGCCGCCCAGTTCCATGCTGCATTTCAGCACCTGGTCGGCGGCCTGACGCAACAGGATGCGGCCCACCTCGGTCGAGCCGGTGAAGGTCAGCTTGCGGATCAGCGGGTTTTCGCAGAACTCCTTGCCGATATCGGACGAGCGCGACGAGGTGACGATGCTGAACAGCCCCGGCGGCACGCCGGCGCGCTCGGCCAGCACCGCCAGCGCCAGGGCCGACAGCGGCGTTTCCGCCGCCGGACGGCCGACGAAACCGCAGCCGGCAGCGATGGCGGGCCCGCATTTGCGGGTGATCATCGCATTTGGGAAGTTCCACGGCGTGATCGATGCGACCACCCCGATCGGCTGGCGGATGACCGTCAATCTCTTGTCGGGCTGATGTCCGGGGATGGTTTCGCCATAGATGCGCTTGGCCTCTTCGCCGAACCACTCGATGAAACTGGCGCCATAGGCGATCTCGCCCTTGGCTTCGGGCAGGGGCTTGCCCTGTTCGGCGGTCAGGATGCGGCCAAGATCGTCCTGGTTTTCCATCATCAGGTCGAACCAGCGCCGCATGACCTGGGCGCGTTCCTTGGCGGTGCGCGCCGACCAGTCGCGCATGGCAGTGGCGGCGGCGGCGATGGCGCGCGCGACCTCGACCCGCGACAGGTCGGCGACATGGGCGATGACATCGCCGCGCGCGGGGTTGGTGACGGGGAAGGTCGCGCCGTCATCCGCCTCGATCCATTTACCGGCGACATAGGCGCGGGTTTCCAGCAGGGACGGATCCTTGAGCAGCATTTTCAGATCGGTGGCGTGCCGGGTCATGTGGCTTCTCCTGTTGTCGCATTGTGCGCAGGCTTGCGCTTTTGCGGTTGCATGGCAAGAGCGGGCTGCGGTGGCCGCTCACGGCAAATGTGATGAACCCGAACGGCTGTCGGGGCGTTGGGGGGGTATCGTCAGGTTTTCCCTCTTGGCGTGTAATCACTGGGGCGGCGGATCTCTCTCGCGCCGCCCCTTTTTCGTTTCTGCGGGCTGCGGCTTCGGCCCCCATCGAGGGGGCGCTCAGCCGCGGGGGGCCTTGCCCCCCATGGCCTCGCGCCAGCAGGGCTGCAGGTCGCCGGGGCGCGGGCTTGCGGCATGGACGCCGCGGGCAATGGCGCGGGCCAGCACGCAGGCCGCCGCATGGCCCAGCAGAAAGGACGATTCGACCGCATCGGGCAGCGCCCGCGCCCCGGTCGAGACCGCAAACACCAGGTCGCCATCCAGCGGCGTGTGGCTGGGCACGATGGCGCGTGCCATGCCGTCATGGGCGGCAGTGGCAAGTCGGGTCAAAGCCGCCTTGTCCAGCGCGGCATCGGTGGCCACGATCGCGATGGTCGTCGCCTCGCCCAGCCGCTTGGCCAGCGCCGGCTCGGCCCCCGGATCGGCGGTCATGGCGGGCCCGAGGCCGCCGAACTCGGCCGCCATTTCCCAGGGGGCGGCCCAGAAATGGCGGCCGTCGGCGGTGGTCACAGACCCCAGCGCATTGATGACCACCAGCGCGCCGATGCCGATGCCGCAGTCGAGCACCGCCGAGGCCGAGCCCAGCCCGCCTTTCCAGTCATGGGTCAGCGCCCCGGTGCCGGCGCCATGGCTGCCTAGCGCGAAATCGGTGCTGGCCGCGGCATAGGCCGCGCGTCCCAGCGCCGGATAGGGGTTTTCGCGCCAATCCTTGTCGCCGCCGTTCAGCAGGTCGAAAACGATGGCCCCGGGCACGATCGGCACCCGCACCGGCCCGACGGCAAAACCACGACCTTCGGCGCGCAGCGCTGCGCTGACCCCGTCGCAGGCCGCCAGACCGAAGGCCGACCCCCCCGACAGCACCAGCGCATCCACACCCGACACCAGCTTGTCGGGGGCAAGCAGCGCGGTCTCGCGCGTGCCGGGGGCGCCGCCCATGATCTGGACCGCGCAGGCCAGCGGACCCGGGCCGGTCAGCACCGTCACCCCCGACCGCAGCCGCTCGTCCTGGGCATTGCCGACGCGCAGGCCGGCGATATCGGTGATCAGGTTGCGGGGGCCAGGGCGCATGGCGGTCCTTGCATTGCAAATGCCGGGCGCAGTCTGGCACCCGCGGCGGGGTCCGCGCAACCCCGCGCCGCATTCCGGCGTTGCACCAGCGCCCCGCCTTGCCTAGCTAGGAAGCAAGCATCTGCATGAGGACGCCGCCATGACTGCCCCTATCCATCGCATCTTTCACCGGCCGCTGGACAGCGAACCGCCCAAGGGCTTCGACCAGGCCATCTTCGGCATGGGCTGTTACTGGGGGGTCGAGCGGCTGTTCTGGCAGCAGGACGGGGTCTGGCTGACCCAGGTCGGCTTTGCCGGCGGCTCTGTCGAGAATCCCACCTACAAGCAGGTCTGCGCCGGCAACACCGGCCATGCCGAGGTGGTGCATCTGATCTACGACAGTTCGCGCATCAGCTATGAGCGACTTTTGCAGCTGTTCTGGGAAAACCACGACCCGACCCAGGGCAACCGGCAGGGCAATGACGTCGGCTCGCAATATCGCTCGCTCATCATGTATTTCAACGACAGCCAGAAGGCCGCGGCCGAAGCCAGCCGCACCGATTATGGCAACCGTCTGGCGGTCGGCGGCTATGGCCGGATCACTACCGAGATCGTGCCCGCCGGCCCGTTCTGGCCCGCGCATGAGGATCACCAGCAATATCTTGACCGCTACCCCGACGGCTATTGCGCGCTGCGCGGCACCGGCATCCAGGCCCATGCCGCCGACATCGCCGAGGAGCACTGAATGCCGACCTGGACCGCTTTGACCCACACCCGCGGCCGCGAGGCAGCCGAAGCCCTGGCCGAGGCGGGCGAGGATCTGACCCCGCCGCCGGTGGGCACAGGTGTGTTCGAGATCGAGGACGGCTCGAACCGCTGGGAGGTGGGACTGTATTTCACCGAGGCCCCCGACGACATCGGCCTGGCGCTGCTGGCTGCCGCCTGGGGGGCCGAGCCGTTTTCCGTCTCGGAATTGCCCGAGGTGGACTGGGTCGCGCATGTGCGCCGCGAACTGGCCCCGGTCGAGGCCGGGCGCTTCTTCGTCCATGGCAGCCATGACGCCGATCGCGTGCCGCCGGGCGCGGAATCGCTGCTGATCGAGGCAGCCATGGCCTTTGGCACCGGCCATCACAACACCACCAGGGGCTGCCTGTTGGCACTGGACCGGTTGATCGGTCAGGGCATCCAGCCGCAGCGCATCGTCGATATTGGCTGCGGCACCGCGGTTCTGGCCATGGCGGCGGCGCGGGCGTTTCCGGTGATGGTGCTGGCGGGCGACATCGACCCGCAGGCGGTGGATGTCGCGCGGGCCAATGTTCTTGCCAACGGGCTTGACGGCCGCGTGGAATGTGTCGAGGCGGTGGGCTTCGATCATCCGCTGATCGAAGGCGCGGCCCCCTTCGATCTGATATTTGCCAATATTTTGAAACAGCCTCTGATCGATCTGGTGCCGGACATGGCGCGCCATGTCGCGCCGGGGGGGCGTGCGATCCTGTCGGGGATTCTGACCACCCAGGCCGATGAGGTGATCGCGGCCTATGTCGCTGGCGGTTTCACACTGGAACAGCGCGATGACCTGGGCGAGTGGTCCACATTGGTCGTGACGCGCCCGCAAATGGCGGGCTAGTGGCGCAATCCCGGCCGGACATCCCGCAAAATTGGAAAGGCGGCCTTGATGGGCCGCCTGTTTCCTGATGGGGCTGGTTCTAACCGCCCCCGGCGCTGGGCCGATCAGCGGCCGCGTGCCACCTGATCGATGTCCGCACGGCACAGGCCGATATCATCCAGTTCACGGTCCGACAGGCGGCTCAGCGCGTTGCGGGTCACGCGCGCTTCGTTCCAGGCCACCACGGCCGCACGGATGCGCGAGAAAATTCCGAAAGAGCCCGCCCCGCTCAGCACGCGGTTCGTGTCAATCGCCGACATAACATTCACCTTGAAGCATTTGCCCAAATTCTGGGCGTTGTGTTGATGCTCAAGCATATAGATCGCGCAGGGCGAAAAAACCACGTCCGCCCGGGCAATGCTGCCATGCAGCATCTGCATAAGGGTCAGTGACAGATTGATTTTTCCGTCAACCGGTCAATTTTCGGCGCGGCGCCGCAGAAGCTGCTGCCGGCGCCCGGTTCGGCGCAAGAAGCTTGCGCCCCTAGCCGCCGCCCGCCACGGTCCAGTCCCCCAGCGCCGCCTGCCACAGGGCCAGTGACGCCACGGCCGCAGTGTCGGCGCGCAGGATGCGCGGCCCCAAGGCGATGGGGGTGACCTGCGGCATCGACGCCAGCCGGGCGCGTTCGGGCTCGGACCAGCCGCCCTCGGGGCCGATCAGGATGGCCCAGGGCCCGCGCTGCAGCCCGGACAGCACCTGCGCCGGCCCGGCCAGCGCCTCGTCCGCCCACAGGATGCGGCGGTCGGCGGGCCAGCTGTCCAGCAGCCGCGACAGCGCGACCAGTTCGGCCACCGGCGGCACAAAGGTGCCGCCGCATTGTTCGGCCGCCTCGACGGCATGGGCCTGCAACCTGTCCTGGCGGATGCGTTCGGCATTGGTATGGTCGGTCTGCACGGGCTGGATGCGGGCCACGCCCATCTCGGCGGCCTTTTCGACGATGAAATCGGTGCGCGCCTTCTTGATCGGGGCAAACAGCAGCCAAAGGTCGGGCGGATCCAGCTGCGGGGCGGTCGGTTCCTGCGCCTGGGCCGTGCCGCCGCGCCGGCCCAGTTCGGTGATCGTCAGCCGCCATTCGCCGTCGCGGCCGTTGAAGGCCAGGAATTGCGCCCCGGGCGCCTGGCGCATGACCGTGCCCAGGTAATGCGCCTGATCGGCATTCAGGGGGACGGCTTGTCCCCGGTCCAGCGGGTGATCTATGAACAGTCTGATTTTCGCCATGATGGGGCGCAGGATAATGCAGACCGACCGCCGGATGCCAGAGGCCGCGCCTCGCGTGGCCGACGCGCCGCCCGACAACTGGGTGGACCGCCACGCGCCCGCGGGCTGGCGCCCATGGCTGCGCATGTCGCGCGCCGACCGCCCCATCGGCACCTGGCTGCTGCTGCTGCCCTGCTGGTGGGGGATCGGGCTGGCGATGCTGGCCGATCGCCCGACATGGCGCGACCTTTGGATCGCGCTGGCCTGCACGCTGGGTGCAGCGGTCATGCGCGGGGCGGGTTGCACCTGGAACGATATCACGGACCGGGATTTCGATGCCCAGGTCGCGCGGACACGTTCGCGGCCGCTGCCCTCGGGGCAGGTGACGGTGCGGGGGGCGTTGCTTTGGCTGGTGGCGCAGGCGCTGGCGGGGCTGGTGATCCTGCTGACGCTGGGGGCCACGGCGATCGGGCTGGGCATCGCCTCGCTGGCGCTGGTCGCGGTCTATCCCTTTGCCAAGCGCTTCACCTGGTGGCCGCAGCTGTTCCTGGGTCTGGCATTCAACTGGGGCGTGCTGCTGGCCTGGGCTGCGCATGCCGGCAACCTGGCGCCGGCACCGGTGCTGGCCTATCTGGCCGGGATCTGCTGGACGGTGTTTTACGACACCATCTATGCCCATCAAGACAGCGAGGACGACGCGCTGATCGGCGTCAAGTCCACGGCGCGGCTGTTTGGCGCGCGCACGCCGCAATGGCTGGCGGGCTTTGGCCTGGGTGCGGTGCTGCTGCTGGCGCTGGCGGTGCTGGCCACGGGTGCGCAGGGCTTGGGGCTGGCGCTTGGCCTGCTGGGGGTTGCCGGCTTCGGCGCGCATCTGGGCTGGCAATGGTCGCGGCTGGACATCGCCGACAGTGCCGCCTGCCTGCGGCTGTTTCGCAGCAACCGCGACGCGGGGCTGCTGTTTGCGCTGTTTCTTGCCCTTGCCGCCGTGGCATGATTGCGCAATCGGCCCGCAGCCCTTACATGCGGCGGGTCGAAAAACAGCCTGAAGGATCCTTCGATGGCCCATCCCCGGAAATCCGGGCGGCAGGAAAGGCGGCAATCAGGGCGCGGCAACATGGCAGTGTGGGCCGGTGCGCTTGCGCTTGCGCTGGCATGTGGCGGTTCGTTCCTGGCAGCCCGCGCTGCCGCCGATTTCATCGAGACCCGCTCGGCTGCGGATGTGCGGGCGGCGTTGGCGGACTATCCCTGGGCCGAGGTGACGACCGACGGGCTGCGGGTGCGGCTCTCGGGCACCGCGCCCAACGAGCTGCAACGTTTCCGCGCCCGCAGCAGCGCCGCTGCCGTGGTGGACGCCGGACGGGTCGTTGACGACATGCAGGTGGCTGCGGCAGCCGCCCTGGCCACCCCCGCCTTCGAGATCGAGCTGTTGCGCAGTGGCGACGAGGTCTCGATCATCGGCCTGGTGCCGGCCGGACTGGATCGCCAGGCGCTGGTCGAGCGGTTGCAGCGCCAGCCCGGGGTCAAGCAGGTGTCCGACCTGCTGGAGGCCGCCGACTATCCGGTGCCGGACGGGTGGGAGGCCGCCTATGGCTTTGGCCTGCGCGCCGCGCAGCTGGCACCGCGAGCCAAGATTTCCATTGCCGCCGGCGCGGTTACGGTGCGGGCCCTGGCTGACAGCCCCGAGGATCAGCGCGCACTTGAGGCGGCGCTGAACCGGCTGCGTCCGCGCGAGGTCGCACTGACCGCCGACATCAGCGCCCCCCGCCCGGTGATCGCGCCCTTCACCCTGCGTTTCGTCAAGGACGCGACCGGCACGCGCTTTGATGCCTGCGCCGCCGACAGTGCCCAGGACGCCGAACGCATCCTGTCCGCGGGCCGCCTGGCGGGCAGCCCCGAACAGGCACAATGCACGCTGGCACTGGGCGCACCTTCCGCGCGCTGGGCCGATGCGGCCGTCGCCGCGATCGAGGCGGTGAGCAGTCTGGGCGCGGGTTCGGTCACGCTTTCGGACAGCCAGGTGGCCTTGTTTGCCCCCGCGGATGTGCCCGCAGACCGCTTCGACGAGGTGGTGGGGCGTCTGCAGGCATCGCTGCCAGCCGGGTTCACGCTTGAATCGGAACACGAAAAGCTCAGCGCCGCTGTCGCCGGTCCTGCCGAGTTCACGGCGCTTTCCGATGCCGGCGGGGTGTCGCTGCGCGGGCGCATCGGCGACGAGCGCATGCGCCAGGCCGTCGAAAGCCTGGCGCGGGCGCGTTTCGATCATGTGGACAGCGCGCTGCGCAGCGATTCCGAGGTGCCTTCCGGCTGGACACTGCGCGCCATCGCCGCCATCGAGGCATTGCAGGTGCTTGATCGCGGCAATGCCCGTGTGACCCCCGATCTGGTACGCATCAGCGGGGTCTCGGGCCAGCAGACTGCCTCGGACATGGTGGCGGCGCGGCTGGCGCAGCGCCTGGGTCCGGGCGCGCGTTACGAGCTGGCGATCCGCTATGACCGCCGTCTGGACCCGGCGCTGGGCCTGCCCAACGGCGCCGAATGTGTCGACCGGCTGAATGCGATCATGCAGGAATCCGAAATCGGATTCGAGCCGAACCGCGCGGTGATCGCCGGCGATCCGCAGCCGGTTCTGGAGCGGCTCGCCGAAACCATGCGCCAATGCGCCGATTTCCGCATCGAGATCGGCGGCCATACCGACTCCCAGGGCTCCGAGGCGTTCAATGCCGAATTGTCGCGCGCGCGCGCCCAGGCGGTGATGGCGGCGATGCAGGGGGCGGGGATCGATGTCGGCAACATGACCGTGCGCGGCTATGGCGAAAGCCGTCCGATAGCTGAAAACGACACCGAAGCCGGGCGCGAGGCAAACCGCCGCATCGAGTTCCTGCTGCTGGCCGATGACCCGGTGGTGGTCGAGGCGCCGGCCGCGCCCATGGTGGTCAGCGGTGTCACCGATCCGCCCGAGGTGCTGGCCGCGCGCGCCGCGCAGTCGGCCAGCCTGGCCGCGACCGGCGCGGTGGCCCCGGCGTTGGGGCTGCCCGGCGATCCGGCACAGATCCGGCGTGCGGCGACGCGGCCAGCGGCCAGCCTGTTGCCCCAGGTCGATGCGGCTCAGGCCGCCACCCAGGCGGCCGAACGCGCGGCATTGCCGGAACTGGCCGCGGCGCGGGCGGCGGTCCAGCCGCTGCTGACGGCCAGCCTTGCCCCGGCCGCGACGGGTGTTTCGGCCGGTGCCGCCGCCAGTGCTGCCGTGACCCGGGCGCTGACCCCTGCCGCGATCGAGGCGGCGACCCGCCCCGCGCGCGAGGCCCTGCGTGATCTTCGCCCGCAGCCCCGCCCCTCACCCTGATCCGCAACCCCAAGGCCAGAAAGCCGCCCGCATGAACCGCACGGAATTCATCGTCGCCACCGCGATCATCCTGTTTGCTGCCTTTCTGCTGGGCTGGTTTGCCAGCTGGCTGATCCACCGCCTGTCCCGCGTCACCCGCGCCGAGATGGACGAGCTGGAAAGCCTGGCCCAGCAGCTGCACGACGCCGAAGAGGCGCGCGATCGGGCCATATCCGAACTGGAAGAGCGCGAAGCGGATCTGGTCGCGCGTCTGTCCACCGCCGAAGCGGAATTGCGCGCGGTTCAGGGAGAGTTGCGCGAAAGCCTGACCGAGATCGAGGAGCTGCGCGCTTATATCGATCGCAAGCTGGCGCGCAGGACCTGAGCGGCCGACAGCAAAAGACCGCCGGGTCCGTGCCCGGCGGTCGCAAGGTCGTTCGGCGGGGGCTCAGACGCCGGCTTCGATGATGGCGCGGGCCAGGACCGGGATCGTGGTCTGGTTCAGGCCGGCGATGTTGATGCGCGAATCGCCCACCATGTAGATGCCGAATTCGTCCTTGATGCGCTGGACCTGTTCGGGGCTCGCCCCCAGGCGCGAGAACATGCCGCGGTGCTGGCCGACGAAATCGAACCGGTCCGATCCCGACAGGTCGCGCAATTCCTGCGCCAGTTGCGCGCGCAGCCCCAGCATGCCGCCGCGCACGGCTTCAAGTTCGGCCATCCAGTCGGCGCGCAGTTCCGGCGTGTTCAGCACCGTCGACACGATCTTGGCCCCGTGAAAGGGCGGGAAGGAATAGGTCTGGCGGTTCAGGAAGGCCATCGCCCCCTGGGCCAGTTCACGGGTTGTCGCATCCGGGCACAGCGCCAGCAGGCAGCCGGTGCGCTCGCGATAGATGCCGAAGTTCTTGCTGCACGAAGCGGCAATCAGAACCTCGGGCAGGCGGCCGGCGATCAGGCGCGTTCCCGCGGCATCCTCTTCCAGCCCGTCGCCGAAACCCTGATAGGCCAGGTCGATCAGCGGCATGGCCCCGGTCTTTTCCAGGATATCCGCGACCTCGGCCCATTGCTCCAGCGTCAGGTTGGCGCCGGTCGGGTTGTGGCAGCAGCCATGCAGCAGCACCAGGTCGCCCTTTTTCGCCGCCGAGATATCGGCCTTCATCCCCTCGAAATCGACGCCGCGGGTGGTGGCGTCGAAGTAACGGTATTCCACGACCGGCACGCCCATGAAGTTCATGATCGAGACGTGATTGGGCCAGGTGGGGTTCGACACGAACACCCGCAGGTCGGGATTGGCCATGCGCGCCAGTTCCAGCGCCTGACGGATGGCGCCGGTGCCGCCCACGGTGGCCAGGGCTGCGGTGGTTTCGGGCTTGTAGTCGTCGCCCAGGATCAGACCGCCCATGGCCTGCTGGAAATCGGGCTCGCCGGCCAGGCCCGCGTAGCTTTTGGTCGTTTCGGTTTCCAGCATCCGCTTTTCGGCGGCCAGCACGGCGCGCATGATGGGCGTATGGCCGTTTGCATCCTTGTAGACCCCGACGCCAAGGTCGATCTTGCCTTGGCGGGGATCGGCCTTGAATTCGCCCATAAGGGCCAGGATCTTGTCAGGGGCCTGCGGCTTCAGATTGCCCAGCATTACGCGTCTCCGGTTGCGATTTTAAGATCAGGGAAGCTGCCCCATTCGGCCCAGCTTCCATCGTAGAGAGAATGATCCCGGTGCCCGATCCGCTCCAGCGCCAGAAACAGCGAGGCGGCCGTCACACCTGATCCGCAGGTGGTGATGATGGGCTTGGAAAGATCTACGCCGGCGGCCTCGAAGGCGGCGCGCAATTCGTCGGGGGATTTCAGCGTTCCGTCATCACGATAAAGCCGGTCAAACGGCAGGTTGCGCGATCCCGGGATATGGCCGGCGCGCAGACCGGGGCGCGGCTCGGGCGCCTCGCCGCGAAAGCGTTCGGGGCTGCGGGCATCGACGATCTCGTAATCGCCCAGCTTGCTGGCGGCGGCGACCTGGGTGACATCGCGCACCAGCGCCGCCTGCCGCGACACGGTGATGTGACGGTCGCGCATCACGGGGGGCATGTCCTCGACCTCGCGTTCCTCGGCCAGCCATTTTGCCAGCCCGCCGTCCAGGACCGCCACGTCCTGCTTGCCCATCAGCCGAAAGGTCCACCACACCCGTGCGGCCGAATGCAGCGGCGAATTGTCATAGACCACCACCTGATGGCCGTCACCGATCCCCATGGCGCGCATCCGGCTGATGAACAGTTCCGGCTGCGGCGCCATATGCGGCAGATCGCTGCGCTTGTCGCTGATCTCGTCAAGGTCGAAGAAACGCGCGCCGGGGATATGCGCCTGCATGTATTCGGCGCGGGCATCGCGGTCAGGGTCCAGAAACCATGTTGCGTCCAGGATGCGCAGGTCGGGATCGCCCAGATGGGCGGCCAGCCATGCGGTAGATACCAGCACCTTGGGATCGTCGGAATCGCTCGTCCGGGACATCGGCCCTCTCCCTGCCGCCAAAAAGACGCATCCGATGTAACCGGACACGGACAGGGCTGCAATGGCCGCTGCGGTCAGCCCTGCTTCAGCAGGCGCTGTTTCTGCCGGTTCCAGTCGCGTTTGGCCGCGGTTTCGCGCTTGTCGGCAACCTTCTTGCCCTTGGCGACGCCGATCTTCAGCTTTACCCGGCCGCGGTCGTTGAAATACATCACCAGCGGCACCAGGGTCATGCCCTCGCGGCCCACGGCCTGCCACAGGCGCGACAGTTCCTTGCGCGACACCAGCAGCTTGCGCCGGCGCCGTTCCTCGTGGCCAAAGACGCCGGCCTGCTTGTAGGCGGCGATATAGCCGTTGATCAGCCACAATTCGCCGTTCTCGATCGAGGCATAGCTTTCGGCGATGTTCGACTGTCCGGTGCGCAGGCTTTTCACCTCGGACCCGGTCAGCACGATGCCCGCCTCGAGATCGCTTTCGATGAAATAGTCGAAACGCGCCCGGCGGTTTTCGGCGATGATCTTGGATTTGGGATCGGATTTCGCGGCCATGATCGGGCACAGATAGGATCGCGGCGCGTCAAAGTAAAGTCGCGGCCGCGCCCGGGCGGGCGATCGCGCGTTGCCAGTCCGGGCGCCGCCGGCTACGCCTTGGGGGTGGGGCACCGCAGGCAAGGGGGTATCGGGATGCGGCATGGCGGGCAGATTCTGGTCGATGCGCTGAAGGCCAATGGCGTCGGGCGGGTGTTCTCCGTGCCGGGCGAAAGCTTTCTGGCGGTGCTGGACGGGCTGTGGGGATCCGGCATCCAGAACGTGGTCTGCCGGCATGAAGGCGCCGCCGCCATGATGGCCGAGGCGCAGGGCAAGCTGACCGGCCGGCCGGGCATCGCGCTGGTCACCCGCGGCCCCGGTGCCACCAATGCCAGCGCCGGCGTCCATGTCGCGCGCCAGGATTCGACGCCGATGATCCTGTTCGTGGGCCAGATCGCCCGCGCCGACCGCGACCGCGAGGCCTTCCAGGAGGTCGATTACCGCGCCATGTTCGGGTCCATCGCCAAATGGGTGGCCCAGGTCGACCAGACCGAGCGGCTGCCCGAATACCTGTCGCGGGCCTTTCACCTGGCGGTCTCGGGGCGGCCGGGGCCGGTGGTGCTGGCCCTGCCCGAGGACATGCTGAGCGCCCGCGCCGAGGTGCCCGACATTCTCCCGCCCGCGAAGGCGCTGGATGCGGTGGCGCCGCAGTCCTTGCAGGCCATCGCCGATGCCCTCGCCGGTGCCAGCCGGCCGCTGGTGGTGCCGGGGGGCAGTCTGTGGTCGCAGCGCGCGGCCGAGGATTTGGCGATCCTTGCCGGCAACTGGGGCCTGCCGGTCGCGGTGCCCTTTCGTCGCCAGGGGCACATGGACAACGCCCATCCGAACTATGTGGGCGATCTGGGCGTGGGCATGAACCCCGCTCTGGGCCAGGCGCTGGCGCAGGCCGACTGCATCTTGTCCCTGGGCTCGCGCCTGGGCGATACCCTGACCCGCGGATATGAACTGATGGACCCCGCGCACCCGCATGCGCGGGTGATCCATGTCCATCCCGACCCGGACGAACTGGGCCACCTGTGGCGGCCCGATCCGGGCCTTGTCGCCGATCCGCGCCGGGTGGTGGCGGGGCTGGCGGCGTTGCCCGCGCCGCGCCGCTGGGACGACTGGACCGCAGGGCTGCGCCGCGCCTATGAGGACTGGCAGCGCCCGCGCCCCACCCCCGGCGACCTGCGGATGGAGGCGGTCGTCGCCTGGCTGGCCGATCACCTGCCCGAACAGGCAATCCTGACCAATGGCGCCGGCAATTACGCCGGTTTTCTGCATCGATATTTCCGTTATCGCCGTTTCGGCAGCCAGCTGGCCCCGACCTCGGGGACTATGGGCTATGGCCTGCCGGCGGCGATCGCGGCCAAGCTGGAACAGCCGCAGGCGACGGTGGTGTGCGTGGCGGGCGACGGCTGTGTGCAGATGACGGTGAACGAGCTGGCCACCGCGGCACAGACCGGCGCCGCGGTGATCGTGCTGGTGGCCAACAATGGCCGCTATGGCACCATCCGCATGCACCAGGAACGCAGCTACCCGGGCCGGGTATCGGGAACCGACCTGAGCAACCCCGATTTCGCGGCGCTGGCCCGCGCCTATGGCGGCCATGGCGAGCGGGTGACGCGCCAGGCCGATTTCGGCCCCGCCTTTCAGCGCGCCCTTGACGCGGGCCGCCTGGCGCTGATCGAACTGGTGCTGGATCCCGAGGCGCTGTCCTCGACGGCGACACTGGCGGAAATCCGGGCCGCCGGCCTGGCCGGACAGTTGCGCGCCTGAGCCTAAGCCGGGATCCCGCTGATCCAAACCAGCAGCGCCGCCAGCGCGGCGGCGGCAGGAACGGTGACCAGCCAGGCGCCAAGAATCATCCGCATGTAGGACCGCCGCACCAGATGACGGCGGCGACGTTCCTCGGCGGGCAGGGAGACATCTTCGTCCTCGTCCTGGGGCTGGGCCTGACGTCGGCCCAGCCATTCGCGGTAAAAGCCGATGCCAAAGACGCCGCCCACGGCGATATGGGTGGTCGATACCGGCAGGCCCAGGGCCGAGAAGCCCAGCACGGTGGTGGCGGTGGCCATGGCCACGCACAGCCCCCGCGCAGGGTTCAGGCGTGTGATCTTGCTGCCCACCATATGCACCAGACGCCGGCCGAACAGCAGCACCCCCAGCGCGATACCGCATCCTCCCAGCAGCAGCCCCAGGCGACCTTCCTCCAGCGGGGCGCCACGGGTCGACAGGCTGTCCAGAACGATGCCCAGTGGCGCTGCCACGTTCGAGGTGTCGTTGGCACCATGGGCAAATCCCATCACCGCCGCCGCCGCCACCAGCGGCACCGCCAGCAGCCGCTTGACCGCCAGTTTTTCGCCGCGATTGGCACGAATGTCCCGATCAAGCCTCAGCCTGGCATAGATGCCCCCGGCCAGGGCCGCCACCAGGGCGATGGTGACGATGCGGCCGGGTTGCAGGTCATGCCAGGCCAGGGCGCCGACCGCGCCCAGCATCGCGCCGGCCAGCGCCACCATCGCCGGCAGCCAGATTCGCGCGGCCGCGACGCGATCTGGCCTCTGCATCACCAGCCGGCGCAGCGCCGCCAGCAGCAGTGCGGCCAGCGTCCCCGAAATCAGCGGCGAGGCAATCCAGCCCACCGCGATCAGCCCAAGCGCAGGCCAGTTCACCGCCTGCACCCCGAAACTGGCAAGGCTGGCGCCGGCAATTGCGCCCACCACCGAATGGGTGGTGCTGACGGGGGCATCGAGCCAGGTGGCCAGGGTGATGAACCCGCCCGCGGCCATCAGCGCCGCCAGCATCATCCGCGCCGTCGCCTCGCCCTGGCCCAGGGCATCGCCGACCAGACCCTGGGTCAGGGTGCGGGTGACGGCCTGACCAGCGATCACTGCGCCCAAGACCTCCATGCTGGCGACCAGGCACAGGCCGGCGGTCATGCCGATGGCGCCGGCACCGACGGCGGGGCTGAGCGCGTTCGAGACGTCATTGGCCCCGATCGACAGCGCCAGATAGGCGGCAACCGCCACCGTCGCGGCAAGGATGCCGAAAGTCGGCTGTCCGACAAAGACCGCGCTGGCACCGTATCCGGCGGCCGCCATGAAGATCAGCGCGATCCCAAGGCGCAGCACCGGGCGCGTCGAGTGCAGCGTCGCATGTTCCGCAAGGGTCATGCGGCGCAGATCCTTGTCGAGGGTTCTGAAGCTGTAGGGGTCGCGCGCCATGATCCGGCCTCAAGCCTGGCCTTGCCCGGCGGGCAGGCTGCGCAGCAATTGCTGCAAGCCGCTTTCGGCGACCAGCTTCGCGGCCTCATCGGGGGGAAACCAGCGTCGACTGCGTTCGGCCGCTTCGCGGAAATCCTGACCCAGCGAGTCAACATCGACGGCAAAGATCCGCACCTCGACCGGGATGGCAAAGCCACGGTCCTGGACCTTGTCGTAATGATAGCGGCCGATTTCGTCCTGCCGCACGCGACCGCGGACGCCGGCCTCTTCCCAGGCCTCTTGCAGGGCGGCATCGGCCAGGCTGCGCCCCGGCATGGGCCAGCCCTTTGGCAGCACCCAGCGCCCGGTGCCGCGACTGGTGATCAGCAGCACATCGCCCGTCGCCGGGTTGCGGCACAGCGCGGCCACCTGCATCTCGGGCGGGCGGCGGCCCAGCAGCCGGCCAAGCTGGTCGCGGAAGGCGGCGATCATGCGCCGTCCTCGGGGTCGCGAACGCGGCCGCGCAGCGATTTCACCACGCCCCGCTGGGTCTTTCCGGCCAGGCGGCGGCGCTGGCTGCCCAGGGTGGGGCGGGTGGCGATGCGTTTGCGCGGCGCCACCAGCGCCTGGCGGATCAGCTCGGCCAGCCGTTCCCGCGCCAGTTCGCGGTTGCGTGCCTGGCTGCGGGTGTCCTCGGCCCGGATCAGCAGCGCGCCATCCTGCGTCCAGCGTCGCCCCGCCAGCCGTTTCAGCCGCGCCTTGACCGGTTCCGGCAGATGCGGCGAGCGCTCTGCCTCGAAGCGCAGCTCGACCGCGGTTTCGACCTTGTTCACGTTTTGTCCGCCCGGGCCCTGCGACCGGGTGAACTGTTCGGACAGTTCCCAATCGGCTATGGTCAGGGTGTCGTTGATCCGCAGCATAGCTGCGAATATGTCGCAAATCGCCGGCAATGAAAGCCCAACGGAATCAGATCCGCGCAAAAAACCCTAATGCAGCCGGATTGCCGCACTGGCCGCGGCGCCGTCGGCATCCAGCACCGTCACCTCGGCAAAGCCGGGGCCTGGGTGGGGCAGGCTGGCTTGGGGCCGCGGCTGCGCCAGCGCCGCCGGCACGCCGTTCAGCAGAAAGGTCCAGGGTCCGCGCCCGCCGCGCGCCTTGGCGATCACCGGGCCCTGGGCGGCGATCTCGGCGCCGTCGGGGGGATAGACCAGCGCCAGCGGTTCGGCGGTCTGCGCCTGGCGCGCCAGCGCGCTGACCTGGCCCGGCGCGGCAAAGCGGCGCAGCGGCAGCGGCAGGGCGCTGTTGGGCAGGGTCAGGGTTTGCGGCGGCGGCGGGGGCAGCGACGCGGGCGGCACCATGTCGAACAGGTCGAACAGCAGCGGCGCGGCCAGATCGCCACCGAAGGCGCCCGGCACCGGGGTGCCGTCGGGCCGGCCCAGCCACACCGCGCCGACATGCGCGCCGTCATAGCCCAGGGCCAGCGCGTCGCGGTGCCCGTAGGAGGTGCCGGTCTTGTAGGCCAGGGGCCGCTGGCGTGCGCCCTGTGGCGCCGGGTTCTGCGCCAGGATGTGGCCGACCTGCCAGGCGGCCACCGGCCCGAACATCGCCGCGGGCAAAGGCCGGGCGGCGCCGGGCAGCGCCGACAGGGTGATGCCATGCCCGCCGCGGGCCAGCGCGCCATAGCCCTGGGCCAGCCCTTGCAGGGTTGCCCCGGTGCCGCCCAGCACCACGGCGAGCCCCGGCCGTTGCCCGGGCAGGCGCAGCGCGATGCCGCCGCGTTCCAGCGTCTGGGCGATGCGGTTCGGCCCCAGGGCCTGGGCCAGCTTGACCACGGGAATGTTCAGCGACCAGATCAGGGCATTGCGCAGCGAGACGGTGCCGCGAAAATGGCGGTCGAAATTCTGCGGCTGCCAGCGGCCGAAGGCGGTGGGTCGATCCTCGATCAGGGTTTCGGGATGCGCCAGGCCCTGGTCGAAGGCCAATCCATAGACAAAGGGTTTCAGCGTCGAGCCGGGCGATCGCCAGGCCCGCGTCATGTCCACGAATCCGGCCGAGGCGCTGTCGGTCCAGTCCGCCGCCCCGACCTCGGCCAGGATTTCGCCGCTGCGGTGATCGGCCAGCAGCACAGCCGCCGACAGCCGCCGCCCGGCGCTCTGGGCGATGCGCGCGGCCAGATCCTGGGCGCGGCGTTGCAGTCGCGCGTCGATGGTGGTTTCGATGCGGGTGGCGCCGGGGTGTTCGCGCAGCAGCCGCGCCGCCAACAGCGGGGCCAGCGCGGGCAAGGCGCGGCGCTGGCGCGGCACCGGCTCGGCCATGGCCGCGCGCGCCTCGGCCGCAGGGATCAGCCCGGCGGCCGCCGCCCGCGCCAGAACCCGGTCGCGGGCCGCCTGCGCGGCCGCCGGGTGACGATCGGGCCGGCGCGATTCGGGGGCCTGTGGCAGCGCCACCAGCAGCGCCGCCTGCGCGGGCGACAATCGGCGCGGCTCTTGTCCGAACCATTGCAGGCTGGCGGCGCGGATACCCTCGACATTGCCGCCATAGGGGGCAAGGCGCAGATACAGGTCGAGAATCTGCGCCTTGCTCAGCCGCCGCTCCAGCGCCAGCGCCAGCCGCATCTGCCGGGCCTTGCCCTGCCACTGACCGGTCGGCCCTTCCTCGAGCAGGCGCGCCACCTGCATGGTCAGCGTCGAGCCGCCCGAGACCACCCGGCGATGCCGCAGCGCCTGCCAGCCGGCCCGGACAAGCGCGCGGGCATCAATGCCGGGGTGGCGGGCAAAACGTCGATCCTCCCACAGGATCAGCATGTCCAGAAACAGCGGGTCGACCGGTCCGGCATCCAGCCGCCAGCGGCCGTCGGCGACCTGAAAGGCGCGCAGCAGGCTGCCGTCGCGGGCCAGCACCTCGGCGCCGACCGCGACTTGCAGCCGGGGCAGGGGGGTGGCCGCGATCCAGTCGTCCAGCCGGTCGCGCGCCCCGGCCCCGATCCCCAGGACCAGGACGGCGGTCATCAGCGACAGGGCAAGGCGGCGCGGGCTCATGCCCCTGTCTTACGCCATCGCCCGGCGCGGCGGAACCGGCTGTGCTCAGCGCGGATCATCCTCGCCGAACAGGCCCTTGAGGCCGCGGGCGATCAGGTTGCCGACCTTGGGCCGGGGCTGGTGCAGGAAGGGCAGCGGCCGGCAGACCTCCATCGCGGCGATGCCGACGCGGGCGGTCAGCGCGCCATTGACCACGCCTTCGCCGAAACGCTTCGAGACCCGCGCCAGGATGCCGCCGCCGGCGACGGTATGGACCAGATCGTCGCCGGCGGCCACCGCGCCGGTGGCGACCAGATGCGTCATCACCGTGCGCGCCAGCCGCCAGCCGCCGACCGCGCCGGCCCGCCCGCCATAGATTTCCGCCATGCGCCGGATCATGCGCAGATTGGCTGCCAGCGCGGCGATCACATCGGCCAGCGCCAGCGGGATCAGCGCCGTCGCTGCCGCCACCGTGCGCGCCGCCGCCTCGATCTCGCGCCGGGCCTGCTGATCCAGGCTGGCCAGCAGCTGCGTCTCGGCCAGGGCGATCAGGGTGTCGGCGTCATAGGCCTGGGCCTTGCCCTCGCGCAGGCGGGTCAGACCCCATTCCAGTTCGGGCCGGCCGCGATAGAGCGCCTCGAGCCGGTCCACCACCTGCTGCGCGGCGCGGACATCGCCGGTCGCCAACGCCTGCCCGGCGGCACGGTTGATGCCGTCGATGGCGGCAAAGCGTGCCCAGGCGCGATATTCGCGCCAGGCCATCGCCAGCGCGGCCAGGCTGAACAGCGCCATCAGCCCGATGCCGATCCAGCCCAGCAGCGGATAGCGGTTCAACAGATCGGTCAGATAGTTCAGCGCCGCCACCGACAGCAGGAATGTGAACAGCGCCACCCCGCTGTTGATGAAGAACCGCGTCAGCCGCGAGGGGCCCGCCCCCATCAGCCGCGACACCATCTGCATGCTGCGCGGCTGCGGCAGCAGCGGCGGGCCGTCCTCGATCGCCGGGGCATCGGCGGGCGAGGGGGGCGCCGACCCCGCCTGCCATTCGGCCCGCGGCGCACGGCGGTCGCGCCGGTCGCCGTCCGGGGTCGGGTCTGGCGCGGGGGCGCCGGTATCTGGCGCGGGCCGGGCATCGCCGCCCGACATCTCGACCAGCAAGGGTCCGCGCCGCTTCGGAGGTTCGGTCATCACATCTCCCCCATCAGATCCGATCCCCGATCAGGAATTCCGCCGCGCGGTCCAGCCGGATGTGCGGCGGCCCGTCGCCGGGACGCAAGGTGTTGGGCGCCGGGGCAAAGCTCATCACCGCATAATCGCCGTCCAGCCAGCGTTGCGCGCCCTGGCTGGCGGGCACCAGCAGCTCGGCTGGGTTGGCCGGCAGCTCGCCCGGATAAAAGGCGGCCTGGCGGCCGTCCAGCAGCGTGCCGCGCACCGCCGGCAGGTCCTCGCCGTCCTGGCGGATCATCTCCTCGGTCGTGGTGCGCAGGGCGGCGATGGACATGGCTTCGGTCCGGGCGCCGGAAAAATCGGCGCGGTCCCGCGCCTCGCGCAGCATGGCGGCGGTGATCGCGGTCAGGCGCGGATGCTGCAGGTGATGCAGGTGGTCGGCCTTGGTGGCGGCGAACAGGATGCGCTCGACCCGACGGGTGCCCAGCAGCTGCGCCAGCCAGCCGGCCCGGCCGGGGCGAAAGGCGGTCAGCACATCGGCCATCGCGCGGCGCATGTCCTCGACCGCCTGCGGACCGGCATGGATCGCCCCCAGCACGTCCATCAGCACCACCTGCCGGTCGATGCGGGCGAAATGTTCACGAAAGAACGGCCGCACCACCCGCGATTTGTAGGCGCCGAAGCGGCGGGCGAATTCCCGCCCCAGGACGCTGTCGCGCATCTCGTGCGGCAGGGGGGTAAAGGTCAGCGCCGGCGATCCGTCCAGTTCGCCCGGCATCAGGAAGCGCCCGGGCGTGCAATCGGACCAGCCCGCCTCGCGCGACAGGTGCAGATGCCGGGTATAGGCGCCCGCCAGCGCCTGGGCGGCGGTTTCATCGAAGCGCGCCGGATCGGTCGCGGCCAGGGCGGCGCGAAACCCGTCCGCGCCGGGGCGGCCGACCATCCGGTCCAGCACCTCTTGCGACCACAGGTCGAAATCGCGGTCCATCAGCCGCAGGTCCAGCAGCCATTCGCCGGGATAATCGACGATGTCGAGATGCAGCACCTGGGTGCCGCGCCAGCCGGCGATCATGCCGCGCGGCTGCACGCGCAGCGACAGCCGCAGCTGGCTGACATGGCGCGTGCCCTCGGGCCAATGCGGGTCGGGTCCGGTCATCGCCGCCAGATGGCGTTCATAGTCGAATCGCGGCACGGTATCGTCGGGCTGCGGTTGCAGCCAGGCCGCCTTCAGCGATCCGTCGGCGGCCGCCCTCAGCGCCGCCATCCGACCCCGGTCCAGCAGATTGGCCACCAGCGAGGTGATGAACACCGTCTTGCCGGCGCGCGACAGTCCCGTCACCCCCAGCCGCAGCACCGGATCGCCGAGGCCCAGCCCCTGCATCAGATCGTCAGCGATACCCATCACGTCTCCGGCGTTGTTGCGGGGTCAAGATATGTGCGCCAGCCGGTCCTGTGTAGTGACGGTGCCGGCCCGGGACAACAACCGGTCGCGGCGCTTGGTTGCATTGCTGTGCGCCCGGGCCTTTTCGCGGGCGGGCGGCTTTGCCATAAGGCAGCCATGCGCCTGCCCATCGACGACGTGCTGCCCGACCTGACGACCGCGCTGGCCCGGCACGGCCGCGCGGTGCTGGTGGCGCCGCCGGGCGCGGGCAAGACCACGCGCGTGCCGCTGGCGCTGCTGGAGGTGATCCAAGGCCGCATCCTGATGCTCGAGCCGCGCCGCCTGGCCGCCCGCGCCGCCGCCGAGCGTATGGCCGAAACCCTGGGCGAGGCCTTGGGCGACAGCATCGGCTATCGCATCCGCGGCGATTCGGTGCCCGGTCGCCGCATCGAGGTGGTGACCGAGGGCATCCTGACGCGGATGCTGCAATCGGACCCGGCGCTGGACGAGGTCGGTTGCGTGATCCTCGACGAATTTCACGAACGCAGCCTGAACGCCGATCTGGGCCTCGCGCTGCTGTGGGAGGCGCGCCTGGCGCTGCGGCCCGATCTGGCGGTGCTGGTGATGTCGGCCACGCTGGATGCGGAACCTGTGGCGGCGTTGATGGATGATGCGCCGGTGATCCGGTCGCAGGGCCGCGCCTTTCCGGTCGAAACCCGCTGGCTGGACCGGCCGCTGCCCGCCGGCAGCCGCCTTGTCCCCGAGGCCGCGCGTCTGGTGACCGAGGCCGAGGCCGCGACCCGCGATCTGGGCGGCACCATCCTGGTGTTCCTGCCGGGCGAGGGCGAGATCCGCCGCGTCATGGCCCTGCTGGACCTGCCGGCCGAGGTCTTGCCGCTTTATGGCGCCATGGATTTCAAGGCGCAGCGCGCGGTGCTGCGGCCTTCGTCGGGGCGGCGGGTGGTGCTGGCCACCGCGATCGCGGAAACCTCGCTGACGCTGCCCGACGTGCGGGTGGTGGTCGACGCCGGCCGGGCGCGGCGGGCGCGGTTCGACCCCGGTTCGGGCATGTCGCGGCTGGTCACCGAACGCGTCAGCCGCGCCGAGGCCGAACAGCGCCGCGGCCGTGCGGGTCGGGTGGCCGCCGGCATCTGCTATCGGATGTGGGCGCGGGCCGAGGAAGGCGCGCTGCCCCCCTTTGCCCCGCCCGAGATCGCCGTGGCCGACCTGGCCGGGCTGGCGCTGGAACTGGCGATCTGGGGCTCGGACGGGGCGGATCTGGCCTTTCTGACCCCGCCGCCCGCTGCCGCCCTGGCCGAGGCGCGGGCGCTCTTGCGCGACCTGGGCGCGCTGGATGCGGCGGGGCGGATCACCGATCACGGCCGGCGGCTGGCGGCGCTGCCGCTGCATCCGCGGCTGGCGCATATGCTGGTGCTGGCGGGCGCGGCGGCGGCCGATCTGGCGGCGCTGATGGCCGACCGCGATCCCCTGACCGGGGCGCCGGCGGATCTGGGTCTGCGGCTGGCGGCGCTGCGCGATCCGGCAGGCTATCGCGACCGCCACCCCTGGCCGGTCAACGACGCTATCCTGCAGCGCATCCGGGACGAGGCGCGGCGCCTGCGCCGGCTGGTCGGCCGGGCCGCACAGCCGGGCGCGGGCGATCTGTCGCCGGGCGCCATGGCGGCGCTGGCCTATCCCGACCGCATCGGCCTGCGGCGCAAGGGCGATCAGCCGCGCTATGTGCTGTCGGGCGGCAAGGGCGCGGTCCTGGCCGAAGGCGATGCAATGGGGGCCGAGAGGCTGCTGGTCGCCACAGATCTCGACGGCGCCGCGCGCGAGCCGCGCATCCGCCTGGCCGCGCCGGTCACCGAGGCCGATCTGCGCGCCCTGTTCGCCGATCGCATCGCGGTGGTGGAAACGGTCGAATGGTCGCGCCGTGACGGCCGGGTGCTGGCCCGGCGTCAGGAACGGCTGGGCGCGCTGGTGTTGTCGGACCGGGGGCTGGACGATCCGGACCCGCAGGCGCTGGCGCGTGCGGCGCTGGACGGGCTGCGGCAGGTCGGCCTGCCCTGGACGGCGGCGGCCTCCCGGCTGCGGGCGCGCATGGCGCTGGTGCCCGAACTGGGTCCGGTCGATGATGCCAGCCTGCTGGCCGATGCCGATTGGCTGCTACCCTGGCTGACCCGGGCACGGACGCTGGCCGATCTGCGGGCGCTGGACCTGACCGAGGCGCTGCGCGCGCGGCTGGGCTGGGACGGGCAGGCGCGGCTGGACCGCGAGGCGCCGGCCCATTTCGTCACGCCCCTGGGGCGCAAGGTGCCCATCGACTACGATCAGGACACACCGGGCATCGAGGTCAGGCTGCAGGAACTGTTCGGGCTGGCCCGGCATCCGGTGGTCGGCGGCCGGGCGCTGCGCATTTCGATGCTGTCGCCGGGCGGCAAGCCGATTGCGGTGACCACCGACCTGCCCGGATTCTGGGCGGGGGGGTATGGCGATGTGCGCAAGGACATGCGTGGCCGCTATCCGCGACACCCCTGGCCGGAAAACCCGCTCGAGGCCGATCCCACCACCCGCGCCAAGCCGCGCGGCAGCTGACGGCCGCCTAGTCCAGCCGTGGGGGCAAGGTCATGCCGCGCAGGATTTCGGCCGCGGGCATCGGCCGCTTGCCCTCGCGCTGGGCCTCCAGCACCTCGATGGCGCCCTGGCCGCAGGCCAGGGTGAACCCCTCCAGCACGGTGCCCGGCGCCGCCGCGACCTGCGGCCCCGCCACCAGGCGCGAGCGCAGCAGCTTGAGCCTTTCGCCGCCGACCATGCACCAGGCGCCGGGAAACGGCGACAGGCCGCGGATCTGGCGGTCGATCTGTTCGGCCGGGCGCGACCAGTCGATCCGCGCCTCGGCCTTGTCGATCTTGTGGGCATAGGTCACCCCTTCGTCCGGCTGCGGCAGCGCCGGCAGCGGCAGGCGGTCCAGCACATCGGCGATCAGATCGGCGCCCATCGCCGCCAGCCGGTCGTGCAGATCGGCGGTGGTGTCCTGCGCACCGATCGGGGTGCGGGCGCTGGCCAGCACCGGCCCGGTGTCCAGCCCCGCCTGCATCTGCATGATCGCCACCCCGGTTTCGGCATCGCCGGCCATGATCGCGCGATGGATGGGCGCGGCGCCCCGCCAGCGCGGCAGCAACGAGGCGTGGATGTTCAGGCACCCCAGCCGCGGCGCATCCAGCACCGGCTGCGGCAGGATCAGCCCATAGGCCACCACCACCGCCACATCCGCCGCCAGGGCGGCAAATTCGGCCTGATCCTGGGGCGATTTCAGCCGCTCGGGGGTGCGCACCGGCAGCGCCAGCGCCTGCGCGGCCTGATGCACCGGCGACAGGCGCGGTTTCTGCCCGCGCCCGGCGGCGCGCGGCGGCTGGGTATAGACGGCGACGATCTGGTGCCGCGTCGCCAGCGCCCGCAGCGCAGGGACCGAGAAATCGGGGGTTCCCATGAAGATCACGCGCATGTCGGCCTCGGTCGTTGGGCAAGGGGAGGGTTGCGGCCCGATATGCCAGTCCGCGCGGCGGATGAAAACCGCCCCTGCGGGCTAATGCGCGCAGCCGGGCTGGCCGGGGCGGCCACAGATCTGCTTCAGCCGGGCGATGTCGGCCGGGGTCCAGCCTGCGGGGGCGGTGACCGCCAGCCAGCCGTCGATATAATCATGGGCGTGGTAATTGTGGCCAAAGCCCGGCGGGGTCGCGGTGGATACCAGCATGTCCAGCCCCAGCTGCAACTGCGTCACGATCGGGGTAAAGCTGAGCAGCGGCGACACATCCGGCGCCGGCGGCTCGCGCATCCATTGCGGCGCCCGCCACAGCGAGGCGGGGCTGTAGAACACGATCGGATCGCTGGCATATTGCAGGAACAGGATGCGCAGCCGCCCCCATGTCTGCCCCGAGCGGTCGGGCGGCGCGAACTGGCTGGCATAACGGATCACCTCGCCATCGTCGATTTCAGGCAGGACAAAGGGGCTGCCGGGACGGCGGGCGGCATTGGTCTGTTGCCACAGGGTCGAGGGGAACGGCGGCCCGACCCACAGCGCGCCGGAAATCGGCTCGTTCATCATCTGGAACGGGTTGAAGGCATACATCGACGACCAGGCGCCCAGTGAAATGCCATGCATGTAAAGCCGCGGCCGGCGGTCGGCGGGCAGGCCGCGCCAATGGTCATAGACCGCCTGCATCAGCGCCGTGGCCTGCGCAAGCCCGGCATCGGTTTCAAAGATCAGTGCCAGCGGGCTTTGCAGATAGGAATACTGCACCGCCACCGTCGCCACATCGCCGTCGTGCAGATATTCCAGCGCGTCATAGCTGGCCGGGTCCATCCAGCCGGTGCCGGTGGGGCTGGCCACCACCAGCACCTTGCGGTCAAAGGCACCCAGCCGCTGCATTTCGGCCAGGGCGATGCGGGCGCGGGTTTCGGGCTCCTCGGCCTGGGCCAGGCCCACATAGATGCGCAGCGGTTGCCGGGCCGGTCGGCCGGTGAAGGCCGCAATCGCCGCCGCATCGGCGCCCCCCAGGACGAAATCGCGCCCCGGCTTGCCCATCAGCGCCCAGTCCACATGCGAACCGGGACCGCCGGGCCGCCAGTCCTCGACCGGCGCCGGCACGTCGGGATCGGTCAGGTGCTGGGCCGCGACATATGAGCGGTCGGCGATGCGCATGGCGGTATTGACCACCCCGTCGCGGGTCAGCACCACCACGATCAGCGCCGCCAGCAGCAGCCCCAGCACATTGGCGCTGCGATAGGGGATCACCCGCGCCAGCCGATTGCGCAGCAGGTCGAACAGCCCCTGCACCGCCAGGCCCAGCAGGAACAGAAGCAGAAACACCGCCAGCGCCAGCAGCAGCATCTTGGTGGTATTGGCCGCCTCCAGCGGGGGCATGCCCATGCGGCTGCGGATGCTGTCCTGCCACTGGCCGGTCAGGGCCACGCAGCGGATCAGCAGCGCCAGCACCGGCACCGCCACCAGCAGATGCGCCAGCCGCGCCGCGCGCCCGCGCAGCACCGGCAGCTCCAGCGCCTTCCACAGGCCCAGCAGGAATTGCGTGGCCACATAGCCCGCCCCCATCGAGGCCCCGGCCAGGACGCCCTGCATGACCCAGTCGCGCGGCACCAGCGACGGTGTCAGCGAGGCGGCGACGAACAGCAGCCCGATCAGCAGAGGCAGCAGCGAGAACTGGCGCAGCATCGATCCCTTTCGATTGCCGGGGCGGGTCGGGTGGCAAGGCCGATGCTAGGGGCGCAACCGGCCAAAGAAAAGCCCGTCAGCGCCGCGTCAGCTTGGCCGATTTCGCCACCAGCATCTTGCGGCGCAGCGGCGACAGGTGATCGACATACATCCGTCCCGCCAGATGGTCGATCTGATGCTGGACCGAGGTGGCCCAGAGCCCGACGAAATCGCGCTCCTCGATCTCGCCATCGGCATTCAGGAAGCGCACGGTGACGGCACGCGGCCGTTCGATGCGGGCCGAAACGCCGGGCAGGTTGGGGCTGGCTTCCTCATGCGCGCGCAGTTGCACGCTGGCATGCAGGATTTCGGGGTTCGCCATGCGCAGCGCCTGGCCGCGCCGTTCCGAGGCATCGACCACCGCAAGGCGCAGCATGATGCCGATTTGCGGCGCCGCGAGGCCCACGCCCGGCATCGCCTCCATGGTGTCGATCATGTCGTCCCAGATCATGCGCACGGTTTCGGTGATCCCCTCGACCGGGGCGGCGGGAATGTGTAGCCGGCGGTCGGCATAGGGCAGAAAGGCGCGGACGGTCATCGGATGGCTTCCAGCAGGACGGGGTGAGGCGGGCGGGCGGGGCGCGGCTCAGCCATGGTCGTCGCCGGCCAGGTCCAGGATCAGCCGCCCGTCGAGGTGATCGGCCTCGTGCAGCGCGATGCGTGCGGCGATGCCGCTCAGTTCCAGCACGGTTTCCAGCCCCGTCAGGTCAAAGCAGCGCAGGCTGATCGCGCAGGGTCGACGGACCGCCAGGCTGCGGCCGGGGATCGACAGGCAGGCCTCTTCGGCGGTCTCGGTTTCCGGCGAGCGGGTCAGGATGTCGGGGTCCAGCACCACCAGAGGGCTGGGCTGTCCATCCTTCCAGCCCGGGTCCATGACAAAGATGCGCAGCGCATGGCCGATCTGCGGCGCCGCCAACCCGCGGCCACCGGCGTGATACATGGTGGCCAGAAGGTCTGCGGCCAGGTCGCGCAGCTGGTCCGAGCCCAGCACGCCCGCCGGTTCGCAACGCCGGCGCAGGATCGGATCGGGATGCAGGCGCAGCGGCTGCACCCGGCCCCGTGCCGCCAGCCGCGCCAGATCGGGGGGCTGGGCGCCCCCGGCCAGATCCTCGGGCGTCAACAGCTCAGGCACGACCCCGCTCGCGTTTCAGCTTGACCATCTTGCGCGTGATCATCTGGCGCCTGATCGGGCCCAGGTAGTCGATGAACAGCCGACCATCCAGGTGGTCCAGCTCGTGCTGAGCGCAGGTGGCCCACAGCCCGTCGAATTCCCGTTCATGCGTCTTGCCGTCCAGGCCCAGCCAGCGCATGCGCACCTGGGCGGGGCGGGTCACGTCGGCATAATGGTCGGGGATCGACAGGCAGCCTTCCTCATAGGTGTTCAGCTCCTCCGAGGTCCAGGTGATCTCGGGGTTGACCAGCACCAGCGGCTGCGGCTCGGCCTCGGGGTCCTTGTTGCAATCCATCACGTAAAGCCGCGACAGCACGCCCACCTGCGGCGCGGCCAGGCCGACGCCGGGCGCGTCATACATGGTCGCCAGCATGTCGGCGGCCAGGGTCTCGACCTCGGGGGTGATGCGCGCCACGGGGGCGCAGACCTTTTTCAGCCGCGGGTCGGGATGCAGAAGGATGGGGCGCAATGTCATGACCGTGATCTAGGACATGGCTTGGCGCAGCGCAACAAGCCGCTATGCTTGCGCGGAAAAACTTGCAGCGAGGGGGCCATGACCGCACCCGATTTCGACGAGATCATCGATCGCACGGGCACAGCCTGCAGCAAATGGGACGACATGCAGGCCGTCTATGGCGTCGCCCCGGCCGAGGGAATCGCCATGTGGGTGGCCGACATGGATTTCCGTCCGCCACGGGTCGTCCAGCGCGCGGTCGAGGGCATGGCCGCCCATGGCATCTATGGCTATCCCGGCGCCAATCCGGCCTATCTGCAGGCGATCGGCTGGTGGATGGACAACCGCCACGGCTGGCAGGTCGATCCCGACTGGATCCTGACCGCGCATGGCCTGGTCAACGGCACCGCGCTTTGTGTCGATGCCCTGACCCGGCCGGGCGATGCGGTGGTGCTGATGACCCCGGTCTATCACGCCTTTGCCCGGGTGATACGGGCGGCCGGCCGCGAGGTCGTCGAATTCCCGCTGGTGGTCGAGGATGGCCAGTATCGCATGGACTGGCAGGGCTGGGCCGCGCGGCTGACCGGGCGCGAACGGATGATGATCCTGTGCTCTCCGCACAACCCCGGCGGCCGGGTCTGGTCGCACGAAGAGCTGCGGCAGGTGGCCGAATTCTGCATCGCCCATGACCTGGTGCTAGTGGCCGACGAAATCCACCACGACCTGGTGATGCCCGATTCGCCGCGCCATCAGGTTCTGGCCGCCCTTGTCCCCGAGGCGCTGCCCCGCCTGGTGACGCTGACCGCGGCTACCAAGACCTTCAATATCGCCGGCGCCCATATCGGCAATATCATCGTGGCCGATGCCGGCCTGCGCCGGCAGTTGCAGCAGCGCATGGTGGCGCTGGGCCTGTCGCCGGGGCTGTTCGGCCTGGGCATGGTGGCCGCCGCCTATTCGCCGCAGGGCGCGGACTGGGTGGACCGGCTGGTGGCCTATCTGGACGGCAACCGCCGGCTGTTCGACGAGGGCATCGGCCGCATCGCCGGGCTGCGGTCGATGCCGTTGCAGGCGACCTATCTGGCCTGGGTGGATTTTTCCGGCACCGGCATGACGCATCAGGAAATCCTGGACCGGGTGCAGGGCCAGGCGCGGATCGCCGCCAATCACGGCCACACCTTCGGCACCGGCGGCGAAGGTTTCCTGCGCTTCAACCTCGCCACGCCGCGCGTCCGCGTCGCCGAGGCCGTCGCCCGCCTGCAAGAGGCGTTCCGCGACCTGCAATGAGGCGGCTGGGCGGAATTTTCGCGACGCTGTGCATGGCGGCGCTGCTGTGGGGACTGTGGCTGGTCTGGGCGCCGCAGCCGCGGCCCACGCCGGCCCCGCCGCCCGTCACCGGCCGGCAGCCGCCTGAGCCGGGTGGGCCATGGCCGGGCCTGCCCGATTTCCGCCTGCCGGAATTTCGCCTGCCCGATCTGCGCTGGCCCCCGGTGGCCCGCCCGCCGCGGCCACCACAGGGCATCCCGCAGGCGCCCATCTCCTCGCCCGTAGAGCGCATCCTGATCGAGAAATCCGCCCGGCGCATGACGGTCTGGCAGCAGCAGGGGCCGCCGCGCAGCTTTCGCATCGCGCTGGGCTTTTCGCCCCAAGGCGACAAGACGCGCCAGGGTGACGGCCGCACGCCCGAAGGGCTGTTCCGCATCGACCGGCTGAATCGCAACAGCGCCTTTCACCTGTCGCTGGGCCTGGATTACCCGCAACCGCATCATCGCGCGGCGGCGCGGCGGGGCGGTTACGACCCCGGCGGCGACATCATGATCCACGGCCAGCCCAATCAGGTGCCCGAGGGCTATCGCGTCAAGGGCGACTGGACCGCCGGCTGCATCGCCGTCACCAATGCCGAGATCGAGGAAATCTTTGCCCATGCCCGCATCGGCACCCCGGTCGAGATCCGGCCCTGAGCCGATCCGGCCGGCGCTGATGCCCGCCCTTGCCGCCACGCGCGCCGGCAGCTAAGTCATCGGGATGATTTCGACGCGATACCTTCCGCATCTGCGCGCGACCTTCGCGCTGGGGCTGCCGCTGGTCGGCAGCCATCTGGCGCGCATGGCCATCGGGGTCGCCGATACGGTGATGATCGGCTGGTATGGTGTCGAGGAACTGGCGGCGCTGGTCATCGCCACGTCGTTCTTTCATATCCTGTTCTTTCTGGGCATGGGCTTCGGCATCGGCGTCATGGGAGTGATTGCCGCCGCCATCGCCCGCGGAGACGAGGTCGAGGTGCGACGCTCGACCCGCATGGCGCTGTGGCTGTCGACGGCCGTGGCGCTGCTGTCGCTGCCACCGATGTGGTATTCGGAACCGATTCTGCTGGCAATCGGTCAGGAGCCGGTGGTTGCGGCGCTGGCGCAGGACTATCTGCGCATCGCCGGCTTCGGTCTGATTGCCGTGTTGGGCGCGCTGACGCTGAACAGCTATCTGGCGGCGATGGAACGCACGCAGGTGGTGCTGTGGGTGACGCTGATCGGGCTGCCGGTCAACATCCTGCTGAACTGGGTGTTGATCTTTGGCAACCTGGGTGCGCCCGAGCTGGGGGTGCGCGGCGCGGCCATCGCTTCGCTGTCGGTGCAGGTGCTGCAACTGCTGATGCTGATCGGCTATGCCGCATGGTTGCCGGCGGCGCGCAAGTATCGCCTGTTCCAGCGCTTCTGGCGCCCCGACTGGGCCGAGATGAAGGCGGTGTTCCGCCTGGGTATGCCCATCGGCCTGACCATGCTGGCCGAGGGCGGGCTTTTCGTCGGCTCGAACGTGATGATGGGCTGGATCGGCACCATGCAGCTGGCGGCGCATGGCATCGCGCTGCAGATCGCCTCGATCACCTTCATGCTGCACCTGGGCATCTCCAATGCCGCGACCGTGCGCATCGGCCAGGCCAAGGGGCGGGGCGATGCCGTCTGGATGCGCGATGCCGGGGTCACGGTGATCGTGGTTTCGGTCATATTTGCGCTGATGGCAGTGGCGGCATTCGTGCTGTTTCCGCGTCAGCTTGTCGGCCTGTATCTGGACGTGCGCCAGCCCGAAACTCCGGCGCTGATCACCCTGGCGGCGGGGCTGCTGTTCTATGCCGGGCTGTTCCAGCTGACAGATGCGATGCAGGTGATCGGGCTGGGGCTGCTGCGCGGGGTGCAGGACACCCGCGTGCCGATGATCATTGCCGCGATCAGCTATTGGCTGATCGGGATGCCGGTGGCCTATGGGCTGGCCTTTGTGCTGGGGCTGGGGCCCAAGGGGCTTTGGCTGGGGCTGGTCGCCGGGCTGACCTGCGCGGCGGTGCTGCTGATGCGGCGGTTCTGGCGCGGCTGGGCGCGGGGGGACTGGACCCGGCCGGCGGCGTCGGTCTAACCTTTGCCCGTCACCTTCAGGAGGTCGGTCATGCGCCCGGTATTCGTCCAGTTCCGCTGCACCCCCGGCAAGACCTACGAGGTCGCCGATGCGATCTATGACCGCGAAATTGTCAGCGAGCTTTATTCCACCTCGGGCGATTACGACCTGATCGCCAAGATCTACGTCCCCGAGGATCAGGATGTCGGCCGCTTTCTGGCAGAAAACCTGTTCGACATCCCCGACATCCGCCGCACGCTGACCACCATGACCTTCAAGGCGTTCTGAGCGCGCCGCCGGCGGCACGCCGGGCCTTGCGCGGCCGGCCGCTTTGCGCTTTTGCTGACCGCATGAGCCGATTTCGCTTTGCCCCCATCGCGGCCGCCCTGCCGGCCACCGTGCCCTTTACCGGCCCCGAGACGCTCGAGCGCCAGGGCGGCATCCGCTTTCGCGCCCGGCTGGGGGCCAATGAAAACGGCTTCGGCCCGTCGCCGCGCGCGGTCGAGGCCATGGCCAGGGCGGCGGCCGAGGTGTGGAAATACGGCGATCCCGACAATCACGACCTGCGCCATGCCCTGGCCGAACACCACGGTGTCGCGCCCGAAAACATCATCCTGGGCGAGGGGATCGACGGGCTGTTGGGCCTCTTGGTGCGGCTGATGCTGGCGCCGGGCGAGGTGGTGGTGACCTCGGACGGGGCCTATCCGACCTTCAACTATCATGTCGCGGGCTTTGGCGGTCGCCTGGTCAAGGTGCCCTATCGCGACGATGCCGAGGATCCCGAAGCCCTGGTCGCCGCCGCCCGCCAGCACCGGGCGCGGCTGGTCTATCTGGCCAATCCCGACAATCCGATGGGCAGCTGGCATGCCGGCGCGCGCATCCTGGCGATGCTCGAGGCGATGCCTGCGGACAGCCTGCTGGTGCTGGACGAGGCCTATGGCGAATTCTCCCCCGAGGCTGCCTTGCCCCGGATCGACCCCGAGGATGCGCGCGTCATCCGCTTTCGCACCTTTTCCAAGGCCTATGCACTGGCCGGCGCGCGCATTGGCTATGCCATCGGTCCGGCCGAACTGATCGCGGGTTTCGACCGCATCCGCAATCATTTCGGCGTGAACCGCATTGCCCAGGCCGGGGCGCTGGCGGCGCTGGGGGATCGCGACTGGCTGGCGCATCTGCGCGATCAGGTCGCCCTGGCGCGGCAGCGCCTGAGCGCCATCGGCGCCGAGCACGGGCTGGTCGCGCTGCCCTCGGCCACCAATTTCGTGGCGCTGGACACCGGGCGCGACGGCGATTTTGCCCGCGCGCTGTTGCAGGAACTCGGACGGGCAGGGGTGTTCGTGCGCATGCCCGGCGTGGCGCCGATGAACCGCTGCATCCGTGTCTCCTGCGGGCCGGAGGCAGAGCTGGATGCCTTTGCCCAAGCCCTGCCGGGGGCGCTGCGGGCCCTGGGGGGCTAGTCGAGCGGCAAGGCGGTGGTCGCCTTCAGCTCCTCCATCGACAAAAGCGCGGTGACGTTGTGAATGCGCACCTGCGAAATCAACGCCTGATAGAAGCGGTCATAGGCGCGGGCGTTGCGGACCCGCACCTTGAGGATATAGTCGATGTCGCCGGCCAGGCGGTGGGCCTCGATCACCTCGGGGCGGGCGCGCACCGCGGTCAGGAACCGCCGCGCCCAGTCGGGATCGTGTTCGCTGGTGCGGATCAGCACGAAGAAACAGGCGTCCAGCCCCAATGCGTCAGGGTCCAGCAGCGCCACCTGGCCACGGATCACCCCCGCCTCGCGCAGCTTGCGAATCCGGTTCCAGACCGGGGTCTTTGACGCCCCCACCCGTGCGGCAATGTCATCCAGCGACAGGGTGGCGTCCTGTTGCAGCAGGGACAGGATTTTGCGGTCCGTGTCATCCAGGCGTGCGGGCGTTTGGGGGTTATCGCTCATTCTGAAACGTGGTCCTTGCAGTCTCGCTATCGGGCGGAAGAAGTTTCTTATTTTCGCGCCCTACTCGTCAATAAGGGGGATTTTTTTCTATATATAGGCCACGAAACACGAAAGGCACAGGCCATGTCCAAAGGCTTTACCCCATCCCCCGCAACCCCCGCCGTCATTACCGCAAATGACCTGCGCCAGGGTCATTGCGTGTGGATGCGCGACGGCGGCTGGACGGATGACCCGCGCGAGGCGCAGCTTTTCGAGGATGAAGCCATCGCCGAACTGGCATTGCTGGAGGCCATGGCGCAGGGCACGCTGGTGGTCGGCCCCTATCTGGCCGAGGCGCGCCGCGGCCCGGACGGTCGTCCCGAGCCCGCGCATTTCCGCGAAGCCTTTCGTCGTCGCGGTCCATCCAACTATTTCCATGGCAAGCAGGCCGATCTGGGCAGCTCCGAATTCGAGGCCAACAATGTTTGACGCCCGTCCCCAGCACAACGAATACCTGCGCCACCGTGCGCAGCAGTTCCGCAGCCAGGTCGAACGCCGCCTGAACGGCAGCCTGACCGAGGATGAATTCCGGCCGCTGCGGCTGATGAACGGCGTCTATCTGCAACTGCATGCCTATATGCTGCGGGTGGCCATTCCCTATGGCACCATCAGCCCCGACCAGATGCGCACCCTGGCGCTGCTGGCCGAGAAATGGGACAAGGGCTACGGTCACTGGACCACGCGCCAGAACATCCAGTTCAACTGGCCGAAGCTGATCGACATTCCCGACATGCTGGACGCTCTGGCCGAGGTGGGGCTGCACGCCATCCAGACCTCGGGCAATACCATCCGCAATGTCACCACGGACGCCTATGCCGGGGCCGCCGCCGACGAGGTGGCCGATCCGCGGCCCTATGGCGAACTGATCCGGCAATGGTCCACCGACCATGCCGAGTATCAATTCCTGCCGCGCAAGTTCAAGATCGCGATCACCGGATCGGAAAAGGACCGCGCGGTGATTGCCGCCCATGACATCGGCTTGCGGCTGCGTCGCGACGATCAGGGCGCCATCGGCTATCAGGTCTGGATCGGGGGCGGGCTGGGGCGCACGCCGATGCTGGGCCAGGTGGTGCGCGAATTCCTGCCCGAGGCCGACCTGCTGCCCTATCTCGAGGCGATCATTGCTGTCTACAACCTCTCGGGCCGGCGCGACAACAAATACAAGGCCAGGCTGAAGATCACCGTGGCCGAGCGCGGGCTCGAGGTCATGCGTCAAGAGATAGAGGCCGAGTTCCTGAACCGCCGCGCTGCCTTCACCGGCGTCGATCAGGATTACCTGGCCGCGCTGAAGGGGCTGTTCGCCGCGCCGGCGTTCCGCGAGGCGGACGAGGGCGACTACAGCGCCCGCCGCGCCGATCACCCCGCCTTCCGCAGCTGGACCGACACCAACCTGGCCGCGCACAAGGCGCCGGGCTATGTCAGCGTCAAGGTGACCTTCAAGGCGCCGGGCCAGACCCCGGGCGATGCCAGCGCCGAACAGATGCGCCTGCTGGCCGATCTGGCCGAGCGCTATGGCCATTCGGACCTGCGCATCAGCCACGACCAGAATGTGGTCCTGCCGCATGTGCACAAATCCGACCTTTTCGCCCTGTATCAGGAGTTGCGGGGCGCGGGCCTGGCCACTGCCAATGCCGGGCTGATCAGCGACATCGTCGCCTGCCCGGGCATGGACTACTGCGCCCTTGCCACCGCCCGGTCGATCCCCATCGCCCAGGAAATCGCCGACCATTTCCGCGCCCGCGACCTCGAGGAGGACATCGGCCGCATCGACATCCGCATCTCGGGCTGCATCAACGCCTGCGGCCATCACCACCTGGGCCATATCGGCATCCTGGGGCTGGATCGCGCCGGGGTCGAGAATTACCAGATCACCCTGGGTGGCGATGGCTATGACATCCCGGCCATCGGCCAGCGTCCCGGCGCCGGTTTCCCGGCCGAGGAAGTGGTCGGCGCCATCGACCGCATCATCGACACCTATCTCGAGCTGCGCGAATCGCCCGAGGAACGCTTCATCGACGCCTATCGCCGTGTGGGGGTGGCTCCGTTCAAGGCGGCGCTGTATGCAGCCGATGCTTGATCAGACCCTGGATGCGCGCGCGGCGCGCCTGAACGACCGCTATCGCCATCATGCCGCGACCGAGGTTCTGCGCCGGGCGCTGCGCGATCCCGACCTGGGTTCGACCACGCTGGTGTCCTCCTTTGGTGCCGAATCGGTGGTGCTGCTGCACATGGTTTCCGTGGTTGCGCCGGGCACCCCGGTGCTGTTCATCGACACGATGATGCTGTTTCAGGAAACGCTGGACTATCAGCTGGAGGTGACCCAGAAGCTGGGCCTGACCGATGTGCGGGTGATCCGCGCCACCGAGCCCGAGGTGGCGCTGAACGATCCCGACGGCACGCTGCATCAGTTCAACACCGATGCCTGCTGCGATTTTCGCAAGACCGTGCCGCTGGAACGCGAACTGTCCAGGTTCGATGCCTGGATCACCGGCCGCAAGCGGTTCCAGGGGGGCGAGCGTCAGCAGCTCGAGTTCTTCGAATCGGAACCGCCGTCGCGTCTGCGCATCAATCCGCTGGCGCATTGGCGGCCCCAGGATGTTCAGGACTACATCACCGAAAACAATCTGCCGCGCCATCCGCTGGTGGCCAAGGGCTATGCCTCGATCGGCTGCGCGCCCTGCACCTCGCCGATCAAACCGGGCGAGGATCCGCGCGCCGGGCGCTGGCGTGGCAGCAACAAGACCGAATGCGGCATCCATTTCATCGGCGGCAAGGCCGTCCGTGCAGGAGCGAATGCATGACCGATTACATCATTGTCCGCGATGACGGCTTTCATGCCGATGACGGCGCCGAGCCGGTGGTGCTGGCCCCCGATACCGATCCGGCAACGCTGGATTCGCTGCTGGATCATGATCTTGTTGCGGTGGATTTCCCGGCATTTACCGACGGTCGGGGCTTTACCCTGGCGCGGTTGCTGCGGGAAAAGGGCTATCGCGGTCGCCTGCGTGCGGTTGGGGGGCTGATCGCCGATCAATATGCCATGGCCCGCCGCGTCGGCTTTGACGAGGTGCGCATCACCGCCGCGCTGGCTGCGCGCCAGCCGGCCGAACAGTGGCAGGCCCGCGCCGATTGGCAGGACTGGGACCATCGCGCCCGCCTTGCCGGCTCAAACTCGGGGTTCCGTCCCCTTCCTCATTGCACTAGATAATCCCGGACCCCGACCATGACGCTGGATCTGACCTTGGACACTGCCGCCAAACCCGCAAAGACCATGCCCGACGCCCAGACCGTGACCGCGGTCAGGCACTGGACGGACCGGCTGTTTTCCTTTCGCGTGACGCGACCGGCCAGCCTGCGGTTTCGGTCGGGCGAATTCGTGATGATCGGCCTGCCCGACGACAATGGCAAGCCGATCCTGCGCGCCTATTCCATCGCCTCGCCATCCTGGGACGACGAACTGGAATTCTACTCGATCAAGGTGCCGGATGGGCCGCTGACCTCGCGGTTGCAGAACATCCAGCCGGGTGACCAGATCATCCTGCGCCCCAAGCCGGTCGGCACGCTGGTTCTGGACGCGCTGCTGCCGGGCAAGCGGCTGTGGTTCCTGGCCACCGGCACCGGCCTGGCGCCCTTTGCCAGCCTGATGCGCGACCCCGAGACCTATGAGCGCTTCGGTCAGGTCATCATGATGCACACCTGCCGCAACGTCGACGAACTGGCCTATGGCCGCGAACTGGTCGAAAACCTCAAGCACGATCCGCTGCTGGGCGAACTCTACGGGGCCGAATTTGCCAATCGGCTGCTTTACTACCCGACCACCACGCGCGAGGCTTCGGCACGCATGGGCCGGATCACCGACAACCTGACCACCGGCAAGGTCTTTGCCGATCTGAGCCTGCCGCCGATGAATGCGGCCGACGACCGCGCCATGGTTTGCGGCAGTCTGGCCTTCAACGTCGATGTCAAGCAGGTGCTCGAAGGTTTCGGCCTGCGCGAGGGCGCCAACAGCGAACCGCGCGAATTCGTGGTCGAAAAGGCTTTCGTGGGCGACGGCATCTGAGCGGGGCGCCAGGGGGCATGGCCCCACGGGACGGGCGCCCCTCGATGGGGCGCGCGGGCCGTGGCGTGGCCTTGGGCGGGGTCTGTGGCAAAGGCTGACGTTGACAGTTCGCCGGCCGGCGCCCATGTTCCGGCGCCGAATCAAGCGAAGGAACGTTCATGCCAGTCGTCGTCGTGGAATCTCCGGCCAAGGCCAAGACGATCAACAAATATCTGGGCGACGACTACAAGGTTCTGGCCTCGTTCGGCCATGTGCGCGACCTTCCGCCCAAGGATGGCAGCGTCGATCCCGAGGCAGATTTTGCCATGAAATGGGAAATCGCCGCCGACTCGCGCAAGCATGTCAAGGCGATCAAGGACGCGCTGGCCGACGATCCGCACCTGATTCTGGCCACCGACCCCGACCGCGAGGGCGAGGCGATTTCCTGGCACCTGCTCGAGGCCCTGGCCCCGGCCCTGAAGAAGGGCGCCGAGGTCAGCCGCGTGACCTTCAACGCCATCACCCGCTCGGCCGTGACCGAAGCCATGGCGCATCCGCGCCAGATCGACCAGCCTCTGGTCGATGCCTATCTGGCCCGTCGCGCGCTGGATTACCTTGTCGGCTTCAACCTGTCGCCGGTGCTGTGGCGCAAGCTGCCGGGTGCCAAGTCGGCTGGCCGCGTGCAGTCGGTCGCCCTGCGCATCATCGTCGACCGCGAAATGGAGATCGAGGCCTTCCGGCCGCGCGAATACTGGTCGGTCCACGCGCGCCTGGCCACGCCGCGCGGTGATGAGTTCGACGCCACCATGACCGTCTTCGGCGGCAAGAAACTCGAGCGTTTCGACATCGCCGACGAAGCGACGGCGCAGCTGGCTGTGGCGGCGATCCGCGCGCGCGATCTGTCCATTGCCAGCGTCACCGCCAAGCCCGCCAGCCGCAATCCCTGGCCGCCCTTCATGACCTCTACCCTCCAGCAGGAGGCCAGCCGCAAGCTGGGGCTGGGCGCGCGCGCCTGCATGTCCGCCGCCCAGCGCCTCTACGAGGCCGGTTACATCACCTACATGCGCACCGACGGCATCGACATGGCGCCCGAGGCGGTGATGGCCGCGCGCGACGCCATCCGCGCCCGATTTGGTCAGGAATACCTGCCCGCAAGCCCGCGCATGTACAAGAACAAGGCCAAGAACGCGCAGGAAGCGCATGAATGCATCCGCCCCACCGACATGATGCTGTCGCCCGACCGTCTGCCGGTGGCCGAAAAGGATCAGAAGGCGCTTTACGACCTGATCTGGAAACGCACCATCGCCAGCCAGATGGAATCGGCCCGGATGGAGCGCACCACGGTCGAGATCGGCAGCAGCGACGGCCAGGTGGGGCTGCGCGCCAATGGCCAGGTGATGCTGTTCGACGGCTTCCTGCGCGTCTATGACCAAGGCCGCGATGACGAGGATGACGAGGACAGCCGCCGCCTGCCGCCGATCCAGCAGGGCGAGGCCGCCGAAAAACGCGCCATCACCCCCGAGCAGCATTTTACCCAGCCTCCGCCCCGCTATACCGAGGCCACGCTGGTCAAGCGCATGGAGGAGCTGGGTATCGGCCGGCCCTCGACCTATGCCAGCATCGTCACCACCATCCAGGACCGCGATTACGTCCGCAAGGAACAGAACCGCCTGATCCCCGAGGACAAGGGCCGGCTGGTCACAATCTTCCTGCTGAAATATTTCCCGCGCTATGTCAGCTATGACTTCACCGCCAATCTGGAAGGGGAACTGGACGACATTTCCTCGGGCGAGCGGGCTTACCGCGAGGTGCTGCGCCGGTTCTGGCGCGATTTCACCGCCGCGCTGGAAAACACCAGCGAGCTGCGCATCAGCGAGGTGCTCGAGGCGATCGACGAGGCGCTGGCCCCGCATCTTTACCCGCCGCGCCCGGACGGGTCCGACCCGCGCGCCTGTCCGCTGTGCCATCAGGGCCGGCTGCACCTCAAGACCGCGCGCAGCGGCGGTGCCTTTGTCGGATGCAGCAACTATCCCGAGTGCCGCTTTACCCGGCCGATCGGCAGCCCCGATGCCGAGGTGGTGGGCGACACCGTGCTGGGCCAGGACGGGGATGATGAGATCAGCCTGAAGAACGGTCGCTTTGGCCCCTATGTCCAGCGTGGAGAGGCCACGGCCGACAATCCCAAGCCGCCGCGCGCCTCGATCCCCAAGGGTTGGGATCCTGCTTCGGTCGATCTGGAACGGGCGCTGGCGCTGCTGGCGCTGCCGCGCCCGATCGGCCCGCATCCCGACGACGGCGTCCTGGTCGAGGCCGGGATCGGCCGCTATGGCCCCTATGTCAAGCACGGGTCGAAATATGCCAACCTGCCCGATGTCGACGAGGTGTTCACCATCGGCATGAACCGTGCGGTGGAGGTGCTGGCCGCCAAGCCCGTGCGCGGCCGCGCCGCCAGCGCCGCGCCGCTGGCAGAACTGGGCGAACATCCCGACGGCGGTCCGGTGCAGGTGCTGAACGGCCGCTATGGCCCCTATGTGAAATGGGGCAAGGTCAATGCCACGCTGCCCCGCGATCTGGAACCGGCATCGGTCACGCTGGAACGGGCGCTGGAACTGATCGCCGAAAAGGCCGCGAAATCGGGCCGCAAGCCGGCCGCGAAACCGGCCGCAAGGAAGGCCGCGGCGGCGACCAAGGCCACCGGCAAGACCACCGCCAAGGCGGCGGCCGGAAAGCCGGCGGCAAAGAAGGCCGCGCCCAGGAAATCGGCGGCAACGAAGGCGGGCGCCCAGACTGCGGCCAAGGGCTAGGCCCGGGGGGCGGCGCCCTGCAACAGATCGCGCAGCACCTGCGCGTGGTTCTGTTCGCGGTCGCGCGAGGCATATAGCAACGTCAGCGGCCCGGTCTGGGCCAGCTGGCGCAGCCGCGTCAAGGGTGCGGGATCGACCTCCAGTTCCGTCCGGTAACGACGCTTGAACTCTGCCCACTGGTCCGGGTTGTGGTGAAACCACACCCGCAGCCCGGTCGAGGGTGCAACCTCTTTCAGCCACAGCGCATCGGCCAGTTCGGCCTTGCGGATGCCGCGCGGCCACAGCCGGTCGACCAGGACGGCGCGGCCCTCGCCGGCAAGCGGGGGATCGTAGACGCGGCGCAGCGTGATCGGGAACATCGCAGCCCTCGGTGCCGGCTTGCACTTTCGTTGACTTGGGGTTGGAAACTGGCCAAAACAATGCCGTCAACTGTGGAGGGACGGATGAAAAAGGTCTATGCGAGCGCGGATGCCGCGCTGGACGGCCTGTTGCATGACGGAATGTTGATCGCGGCCGGGGGCTTCGGGCTGTGCGGCATTCCCGAGCTGCTGATCGACGCGATCCTCAAGGCGGGCACCCGCGACCTGACCATCGCCAGCAACAACTGCGGCGTCGATGGCTTCGGCTTGGGCAAGCTGCTGGATTCGCGCCAGATCCGCAAGATGATCTCCTCCTATGTGGGCGAGAACGCGGAATTCATGCGCCAGTATCTGTCGGGCGAGCTGGAACTGGAATTCAATCCCCAGGGCACGCTGGCCGAGCGCATGCGCGCGGGCGGCGCGGGAATTCCCGGCTTCTACACGCGCACCGGTGTCGGCACCGTCATCGCCGAGGGCAAGGAACACAAGGAATTCGACGGCCAGACCTATATCCTCGAACGCGGCATCTTTGCGGATCTGTCGATCATCAAGGGCTGGAAGGCCGATGAATCGGGCAACGTGATCTTTCGCAAGACCGCGCGCAACTTCAACGTGCCGGCGGCGAAATGCGGCCGCGTCTGCGTCTGCGAAGTCGAGGAAATCGTGCCCACGGGCAGCCTTGATCCCGACAGCATCCACCTGCCGGGCATCTATGTGCATCGCCTGGTCCAGGGCCAGCACGAAAAACGCATCGAACAGCGCACCACCCGCAAGAAGGAGACCGCGTGATGGCCGGTTGGGATCGGAACCAGATGGCGGCCCGGGCCGCGCGGGAATTGCAGGACGGCTGGTATGTGAACCTGGGCATCGGTATTCCGACGCTGGTGGCCAACTATATCCCCGAGGGGGTCGAGGTCACGCTGCAATCGGAAAACGGCATGCTGGGCATCGGCCCCTTCCCTTATGAAGGCGAAGAGGATCCCGACCTGATCAACGCCGGCAAGCAGACGATCACTGAACTGCCGCAGACCGCCTATTTCGACAGCGCCGAAAGCTTCGCCATGATCCGCGGCGGCAAGATCGCCATGGCGATCCTGGGCGCGATGGAGGTGGCCGAAAACGGCGATCTGGCCAACTGGATGATCCCGGGCAAGCTGGTCAAGGGCATGGGCGGCGCCATGGATCTGGTCGCCGGCGTCGGCCGGGTGGTGGTGGTGATGGATCACACCAACAAGGCCGGCGAATCCAAGGTGCTGCGCGAATGCACCTTGCCGCTGACCGGGCAGAAGGTGGTGAACCGCATCATCACCAACCTCGGGGTTCTGGACGTGGTGCCCGGCGGGCTGAAGATCGTCGAGCTTGCCGATGGCGTGACCGAAGCCGAGCTGCGCGCCGCGACCGAGGCGACGATCGTCGATTGAACGACACCGGCCGGGGCGCGATCGCTGCCGCCCCGGCCGCCTTCAGCAAGGATGCCGATGCCCGCAGTGCCGCAGACCGATCCCGACGACATCGCGGCGCTGTTCACCCGCGACGGCCGGTATCTGTGCGCGCGCTGGGGCCGGCCAGTGGCGCCGGTGATCTTCGGCCTGGCCGACGAAAGCCTGGCGGTGTTCCGGCAGGCGACCGGGGCGGTGCTGGCCCATGCCGGCCATCCGCTGACCGAGACCGACCCGGAAATGGGCGCCAACATGCTGAGCTTTTTCGTGCGCGACTGGGACGAATTGTCGGGCCTGCCCGACTTCGACCGGCTGACCGGGCAACCGGGCCTGGCCCGGCGGCTGGCGGCGGGTTCGGCCGATCAATACCGGCTGTTCCGCTTTGACGCCGACGGCGCGATCCGGGCCTGCATCACCCTGGTCAACATGGGGGGCGCGCTGGCCGGGGCGCATCCGGGCCAGCTGGCCGAGACGCTGGCGGTGCGCGCCATGCTGACCTTTGCCCGCGACGTGACGCCATCGCTGCGGCTGGCGCAGATCATCCGCGCCGCCTATGACCCGATCCTGCCGGCCGTAGCGCGCGATCCGTCGCATGCGCTGCGCCTGGCGGCACGCCTGCCAGCATGAAGGGGGCAAGGATGCACCGCTTTTCCCTGCGCGTCTATTACGAGGACACCGACCTGGCCGGCATCGTCTATTATGCCAACTATCTGAAGTTCATCGAACGTGCCCGTTCGGAATGGTTGCGCGAATGCGGTGTCGACCAGCTGGCCATGCAACGCGACGGCCTGGTCTTTGCCGTGCGCCGGGTCGAGGCCGACTATCTGTCGCCCGCCCGTTTCGACGACGCGCTGACGGTGCGGTCGGTGCTGCATCAGCACACGGCAGCGCGGCTGGTGCTGGATCAGCAGGTTCTGCGCGGGGACGATCTGCTGTTTTCGGCGCGCGTCACCGTGGCCTGCGTCGGCGCCGGGGGGCGACCCGCGCGCATCCCCGCAGGGGTGTCTGCGGCCCTGCTGACGGATAATTGACGGCGCCGGGTCTTTGTCCCGACCGCCGCATCTGCTAGTGCCCGCTGGCAGAAGCCGCGCCCCAGCGGCCCAAAGGACAGGCCAGAATTCATGGAACAACTTGCCGCCGCCGGTCAGCCGGTCGATTTCTCGCTGATTGCCCTGTTTGCTCGCGCCTCGATCACGGTGCAGATCGTGATGGTGATCCTTGTGCTGGCCTCGTTCTGGGCATGGGCCATCATCATCCGCAAGTTCCTGGTCTATACTGCCGCGCGGCGCGAGGCTGACCGCTTCGACCGCGCCTTCTGGTCGGGCCAGCCGCTGGACGATCTTTACGACCGTATCGGCGATGCGCCCTCGGGCCCGGCCGAACGCATCTTTGCCGCCGGGATGAGCGAATGGCGCCGCAGCCACCGCGATGACGGCAACCTGATCGCCGGTGTCACGGCCCGTATCGACCGGGCGATGAACGTGGCCATCAACCGTGAAAACGACCGCCTGACGGGGGGGCTGCCGTTTCTGGCCACGGTGGGATCGACCGCGCCCTTCATCGGCCTGTTCGGCACCGTCTGGGGCATCAAGACCGCCTTCGAGGAAATCGCCATCTCGCAGAACACCTCGCTGGCGGTGGTCGCCCCCGGCATCGCCGAGGCGCTGGTCGCCACCGCGCTGGGGCTGCTGGCGGCGATTCCGGCGGTGATCTTCTACAACAAGCTCAGCGCCGATGCCGACCGGATCACCGGGAATTACGAAGCCTTTGCCGACGAATTCTCGACCATCCTGTCGCGTCAGCTGGATGACGAATAGATGGGCGCGGGTGTGATCAGGTGCGGTGCGGGCCGCGGCCGGGGCCGAGGGCGGGCGCGCAGCCAGCCGATGGCCGAAATCAACGTCACCCCCTTCGTGGATGTGATGCTGGTGCTGCTGATCATCTTCATGGTGGCGGCGCCGCTGCTGACGGTGGGGGTGCCGCTGGAACTGCCCAAGACGGCGGCGCAATCGGTGCCGGCCGAACCCGAAGAGCCGCTGGCCGTTTCCGTCACCCCCGAAGGCCCGATCCTGGTCATGACCACCGAGGTGCCCGAGGATCAGCTGATCCCCCGCCTGCGCGCGGTGGCGGCCGAACGACAAAGCGACAAGATCTATCTGCGCGCCGATGGTTCCATCCCCTATGCGCGGATCATGCAGGTGATGGGGGCGCTGAACGCGGCCGGCTTCAACAATATCGTGCTGGTGACCGATGCCGGCGGACCGCGCATGGACGCGGCATCGGGTGGCTAGACCATGGATCGCGCCGATCGCATCGGATACTGGGTGTCGGGTGTCGCCCATGCCGGCCTGATCGGGGCGGCGCTGGTCGGCGGGGCGCTGTTCCGGCCCCAGCCGCTGGAAGCGGTGCGCATGGCCGAGGTCGCCACCATGTCCGAGGCCGAGTTCCAGTCGCTGGCCGCCGCCGCTGCGGGACATGGTCCTCTGGCCGACGAAGCCGCCAGCACGCCCGCCCAGCCGCGCCCGCCCGCGGTCGAGGATCGCGCCGGCGCGCCGCAAGGGGTCGGCGCCCCCGCCACCGCGGGCGATGCGGCGGAACTTGCCGTGCCCGCGGCGCGGCCGGAAAGCCGCCCCGACCTGTCCGATCTTGCCAGGGCCGACCGTCCGGTCGCGGTGCTCAGCCGCACGCAGCAACCGGCTGCACCGGCAGAATCGGTCGATGTCGCCGCGCTGCCGCAGCCCGGCGACCGGCCTGACCCGGCGCGCAGCCCGGCCCCGATCGCGCAGCGTTCGGCACTGGCGCCGCTGGCCTCCAGCCGGCCGGTCGGGCGCCCGGATGGCCTGGCCGAGGCGGTGCAGGCCCGCCGCGCCGCGGCCGAGGCCGCGCGTCAGCGTCAGGAACTGCTGGCGCGCGAGCAGGCCGAGGCTGCAGCCGCAGAGACCGCTGCCCGCCAGGCCCAGGACGCCGCCGCCCGCCGCCAGGCCGAGGCCCGCGCCCAGGAAGAACGCCGCGAGGCCGCCCGTCGCCAGGCCGAGGCAGAAGCGGCGCGCGCCGCCGATGCCGCCGCCGCCCGCGCCCGGCGCGAGTCAGAGCAGAAGGCCGCCGCCGAACAGGCAGCCCGCGAACAGGCCGCGCAACAGAAGGCTGCCGCCGAGCGCCGTGCCGAGGCCGAGCGTCGCGCCGAGGCCGAGAAGGCGGCGGCGGAAAAGGCTGCCGCAGAAAAAGCAGCCGCCGAAAAGGCCGCCGCCGAAAAGGCTGCTGCCGCGAAAGCCGCAGCCGAAAAGGCGGCAGCGGAGAAAGCCGCAGCCGAAAAGGCCGCCGCCGAGAAAAAGGCCGCCGAGGCCCGGGAACGTGCCGAGGCCGAGCGTCGCGCCGAGGCCGAGCGCAAGGCCGCCCTGGCCAAGGCCCAGGCCGATCAGGCCGAGCAGGGTGCCGGCGCCAGCGGCGGGGGCGGGGGCGCCGTTGACGGGCCGCCGCTGTCGCAGGGCGAAAAGGACGGCTTCCGGGTGGCGGTCGAGCAATGCTGGAACCGCGGCTCGCTGTCGACCGAGGCCAGCCGCACCACGGTCTCGGTGCGCTTCTCGATGGCGCGCGACGGCACTGTGGAAAAGGGCTCGCTGCGCATGATCGGCCATGACGGCGGCTCGGAGGCGGCGGCGAAACAGGCTTATGAGGCCGCGCGCCGCGCGATCCTGATGTGCGAGCGCGGCGGCTATCGGCTGCCGGTCGAGAAATACAACCGCTGGAAGGACGTGATCATCGACTTCAACGCCAGCGGCACCGCGCGGGTGAAGTGACATGGCATCCGCGCATTTCAGACATTATCCTGCAACCAGACCTTACGAGGGCGATTCATGTTGCGTAGACTTCTTCTGACCTCGGTCATGGCCCTTGCTGGGCTGGGGCTTGTGGCGCCGGTGGCGGCGCAGGACGGTCCGCTGCGGATCGAGATCACCAATGGCGTGATCGAGCCGATGCCTTTTGCCATCGCCGCCTTTCACGACGAAGGCGGCGCCGGCGAGTATCTGGCAAAGGTGCAGCAGCTGATTGCGGCCGACCTGACCGGCACCGGCCTGTTCCGCGAAATACCTGCCAGCGCCCATATCGCGCGTCCCGACAGCTTCGACACTCCCGTCAGCTACGAGGACTGGAAGGCGATCAATGCCCAGGCGTTGATTACCGGCGCCGTCCGGGTCGAGGGCGGCAAGGTCATCGTCAAGTTCCGCCTGTTCGACGTCTTTGCCGGCCAGCCGCTGGGCGACGGCATGCAGTTCGATGCCGGCACCGGCAACTGGCGGCGCGCGGCGCACAAGGCGGCCGATCAGGTCTATGCCCGGCTGACCGGCGAAGGCCCCTATTTCGACAGCCGCGTGGCCTTCGTGCAGGAAAGCGGGCCCAAGGACGCGCGGCGCAAGCGCATCGGCATCATGGATTATGACGGCGCCAATGTGAAATGGCTGACCGACGATTCGGCGCTGGTGCTGAAGCCGCGTTTTTCGCCGGATGGTTCCAAGCTGCTTTACACCAGCTATGCCACCGGCTTTCCCCAGGCGATGCTGATGGATGTCAATACCCTGGCCAGCCGGCCGCTGGGATCGGGTCAGCAGGGCACGATGAGCTTTTCGCCGCGCTTTTCTCCGGACGGGCGCTGGATCGTCTATTCGCTGGAACAGAACGGCAATACCGACATCTATCAGATGGACGCCGCTTCGGGTGCGCAGCGGGCGCTGACCAATGCCCCCTCGATCGAGACCTCGCCCAGCTTCAGCCCCGATGGCAGCCAGATCGTGTTCGAAAGCGACCGTTCGGGGTCGCCCCAGCTTTACATCATGGGCGCCAATGGCGGCGAGCCGCGCCGCATCAGCTTTGGCGAGGGGCGCTATGGCACGCCGGTCTGGTCTCCGCGGGGCGACATGATCGCCTTTACCCGGCAGGTGGGGGGCAAGTTCCACATCGGGGTGATGCGCACCGACGGGTCCGAAGAAAAAATGCTGACGGAATCGTTCCTTGACGAAGGCCCGACCTGGGCCCCCAATGGGCGCGTTGTGATGTTCACGCGCGTGACCCCCGGCGGCAACGGCCAGCCGCGGCTTCATTCGGTGGATATCACCGGGCGCAACATGCGCCCGGTCGAGATCAGCGGCGCGGCTTCGGACCCCGATTGGGGTCCGCTGCTGCCCTAAGGCGCACGAGATGGACAGGATCATGAAACCAATCGTCAAACTTTCCGCCATTGCGGCCTTGCTGGTGCTGGCGGCCTGCGCCCGGCCGGCGCAGAATGTGCAGATCCAGGATCCCTATGCCGGCGCCGGCGGACCGGCGGGCGTGGGCAGTTCTGTCCTGCCCGGCAGTGCCGAATATTTCCGCACCAGTATCGGCGATACGGTGCTGTTCCCGCTGGATCAATCGACCCTGACCCCCGAGGCGCGGCTGATCCTGGCCAATCAGGCGGGTTGGCTGCGGCAGAATGCCGGCTTCAGCGCGCTGATCGAAGGTCATGCCGACGAACAGGGCACGCGTGAATACAACCTGGCGCTGGGCGCGCGACGCGCCAATTCGGTGCAGGAATATCTGATTTCGCAAGGCGTCCAGCCCGGGCGGCTGCGCACCGTCAGCTATGGCAAGGAGCGGCCGCTGGCGATCTGTTCGACCGAGGAATGCTTTACCAAGAACCGCCGCGCGGTGACGGTGGTCAGCCCCGGGGCGGGGATGTGATGGCGCGGGCGGCGTTTCGCGGCCTGCTGCTGTCGGCAGTCCTGGCGCTGCCGGCGCTGCCGGCGCTGGCGCAGGACAAGGCGCAGACCCTGGCAGACATTCGCGGGGAACTGGCGCGGCTTTCGGCCGATCTGCAGGCGCTGCGCGGCGAATTGGTGGCCTCGGGGCCGGCCGGTTTTGCCGCGGCCGGGGGCGACAGTGCCATCGACCGCATGAATGCGATGGAGGCGCGCTTGGCCGCCCTGACCGGGCAGACCGAACAGTTGCAGAACCGCATCGACAGGATCGTGAAGGATGGCACCACGCGCATCGGCGACATCGAGTTCCGCCTGTGCGAGATGGAGGAGGGCTGCGATCTGGGCAGCCTGACCACCCCGCCCCTGGGCGAGCAGGGTGGCGGCGCCCCGGCACCTGCGCCCGACCGGCAGGGTGCTTTGCAGAAATCCCAATCCCCCGTGGCCGGGGTCGCGACTGCCGCGGAACAGGCCGATTTCGACCGGGCCCGGGAGGTGCTCGGTCAAGGTGACTTTCGCCGCGCTGCCGAACTCTTCCAGGCCGTTGCCCAGACCCATGCCGGTGGTGCGCTGACGGCGCAGGCAATGTTCCTGCGCGGTGCGGCGCTGGATTCGGCGGGTGATCTGCAGGGGGCGGGGCTGGCCTGGCTGGACAGCTTTGCCGCCGATCCCGACGGCACCCATGCCCCGGATGCGCTGCTGGGTCTGGCGCGCGCCATGGCTGCGCGTGGCGGCCCGGCCGAGGGATGCTATTATCTTCAGGAAATCCTGGCCCGCTTTCCCTACTCCCCTCAGGCCGAAGAGGCCGAACGGCGCCTTGACGCCAGCCAATGCGCATTGGACGAGGCTCCGGCCGCAATCATGCCCGAAGCCATGACGGATCCCGAGGCGGCAGCGGATCTGGCGGATGGCGGCTAGCCCGCAACCTGTCGAGCAGGAGTTTCGCGCGGCAATGCGGGCGCTGATGGGCCCGGCGACAGGCGCAGTGGGCATTGCGCTGTCGGGGGGCGGGGATTCCATGGCACTGCTGCATCTGGCCCATCGCTGGGGTGCCGTCGGCTTGCGGGCGGCGACCGTGGATCACGGGCTGCGCCCGGAATCCGCGGCTGAAGCGACCTGGGCAGGGCAGGCTGCGGCGCGGCTTGGGGTTGCACATTCGGTCTTGCGCTGGCAGCCCGGGCCGGGCGGCAATCTGATGGCGGCGGCCCGCGAGGCGCGCTTGCGCTTGCTGGCAGACTGGGCGCGCGAACATCGGCTGGATGCGGTGCTGCTGGGCCATACCCGGGACGATCTGGCCGAAACCCTGCTGATGCGGCTGCAACGCGGTGCCGGTGTGGACGGGCTGGCGGCGATGGCGGCGCAACGACATGCCTGCGGCATGCTGTGGTTGCGCCCCCTGCTCGGATTGGGGCGGGAAGCCCTGCGCGAATGGCTGCGGGGCCAGGGGATTGACTGGATCGAAGATCCCAGCAACCAGAATCGCGATTTCGAGCGGGTTCGGATGCGCCAGACGCTTGCGGATTGCGGGCTGTCAGCGGCCCAAATGGCGCAGTCGGCAGCCAATCTGGAGATGGCGCGCGAAGCCTTGGCGCATTTCGCGTTGCTGGCTTCGCAGCGCGCGCAGGTGCGCGCCGGGTCGCTGCTGCTGCCGCTGACCGATTTCCGCGCCGCCCCCCGCGAAATCCGTCGCAGGCTGTTGGTGGCAGGTCTGCGCTTCGTCACCGGCGCGCCCTATGGCCCGCGCCGACAGCCGCTGCTGGACCTGTTGCGGCATCTCGACGCAGGGCCCACGCGGCAGACGCTGGCCGGGGTGATCGTGCAGGCCGATGCGCGCCACCTGTCGATGATGCGCGAGCCCGCCGCCGCGCTGCGGGCACCTCCGCTGCTTGGCATGGACGGGATCTGGGACGGGCGCTGGCGGGTGGATGGCCTGCGCCCGGACCAGCAGGTGCGGGCGCTGGGCCATGGGCCATTGGCCGATCTGGACTGGCGCGCCAGCGGTCTTGCCCGGGACGAGGCAGCCGCCAGTCCGGGGGTATGGCGCGGCGACCGTCTGCTTGCAGCGCCCGCCCTTGCGCCAGCATCGCAATGGGGGCTGCAGCCGCTGCGCAGCCTTGCGGATTACCACGCCTTGCTTCAAACGCATTGAACCTGACGCGGGAATGCCTATTTTCAGGCCAAAGCCTTTCTTCCCGCGGAGGACCTGCCCTTGGGCAATGCGCGCAATATCGCCTTCTGGGTGGTGCTGTTTCTGATGATCCTGGCGCTGTTCAATCTGTTCAGCGACGGCTCGGCCCAGATGAACAGCCGCCAGATCAGCTATTCCGATTTCATTCAGCGGGTCGACAAGGACGAGGTCAGCGCCGTCACCATCGACGGCGAGAACATCGCCATCACCGGCAAGGACGGCAAGCAATATGCCACGGTTCGGCCGCAGGGCGAGGACATCGCCGACCGGCTGATCGACAAGGGCGTCGACGTCCGTGTCGAACGCCAGCAGCAATCGGGCTTCATGTCGCTGCTGGGGGTGTGGCTGCCGTTCATCCTGCTGATCGGGGTGTGGATATTCTTCATGAACCGCATGCAGGGTGGCGGCAAGGGCGGGGCCATGGGCTTTGGCAAGAGCCGCGCCAAGCTGCTGACCGAAAAGCATGGCCGCGTCACCTTCGACGATGTGGCCGGCATCGACGAGGCCAAGGAAGAGCTGGAAGAGATCGTCGAATTCCTGCGCAATCCGCAGAAATTCAGCCGCCTGGGCGGCAAGATCCCGAAAGGCGCGCTGCTGGTCGGCCCGCCTGGCACCGGCAAGACGCTGCTGGCGCGCGCCATCGCGGGCGAGGCCGGCGTGCCGTTCTTTACCATCTCGGGTTCGGATTTCGTCGAGATGTTCGTGGGCGTCGGCGCCAGCCGCGTGCGCGACATGTTCGAACAGGCCAAGAAATCGGCGCCCTGTATCGTGTTCATCGACGAAATCGACGCAGTTGGCCGCGCCCGCGGCGTCGGCATCGGCGGCGGCAATGACGAACGCGAACAGACGCTGAACCAGCTGCTGGTCGAAATGGACGGCTTCGACGCCAATGAAGGCGTTATCATCATCGCCGCCACCAACCGCAAGGATGTGCTTGACCCGGCGCTGCTGCGTCCCGGCCGCTTCGACCGCCAGATCTATGTCGGCAACCCGGACATCAAGGGCCGCGAGAAGATCCTGGCGGTGCATTCGCGCAAGGTGCCGGTGGGGCCCGACGTCGATCTGCGCATCATCGCCCGTGGCACGCCCGGATTTTCCGGCGCCGATCTGATGAATCTGGTCAACGAGGCGGCGCTGATGGCGGCACGCATCGGCCGACGCTTCGTCACCATGGAAGATTTCGAGAATGCCAAGGACAAGGTGATGCTGGGCGTGGAACGCCGCAGCATGGTCCTGACCCCCGAGCAGAAGGAAAAGACCGCCTATCACGAGGCCGGCCATGCCATTGTGGGCCTCAGCCTGCCGAAATGCGACCCGGTCTACAAGGCGACGATCATTCCGCGCGGCGGCGCCTTGGGCATGGTGGTCAGCCTGCCGGAGATGGACCGCCTCAACTTTCACAAGGACGAGGCCAAGCAGCGCCTGGCGATGACCATGGCCGGCAAGGCCGCCGAGATCATCAAATACGGCGAAGAGGGCGTGTCGAACGGTCCGGCGGGCGATATCCAGCAGGCCAGCCAGCTGGCGCGGGCCATGGTGATGCGCTGGGGCATGTCAGACAAGGTCGGCAATATCGACTATTCCGAGGCGCATGAGGGCTATCAGGGCAATACCGGGGGCTTTTCGGTGTCCGCTGCCACCAAGGAGCTGATCGAGAAGGAAGTCCACGACCTGATTGAGGAGGGCTATCAGACCGCCTATCGCATCCTGACCGAGAAACATGAGGAGTTCGAGCGCCTGGCCAAGGGGTTGCTGGAATATGAGACCCTTACCGGCGAGGATATCGGTCGGGTGATCCGCGGCGAGCCCTTGGGCGGCAATGATGACACACCCAGTTCCTCGATCCCCTCGGTCAGCGCGATCCCCCGTGCGGGGGCTGCAAAACCGAATCCCGAGGTGGCGCCGCAGACCTGACCCGGTGGTCCGCCACCCGATCTCAAACATGCCCCTCGCAGTCGCTTGCGGGGGGCATGTCTTGATGACAACTCTGCCGATGCCCGGCCATGCCGGAGGGCGGCAGGGCCCGATGGCGACCCGGACCGGCTACAGCAGCAGCAGGGCCACCGCCCCCAAGGCCAGGCCCAGGCCGAATCCCAGATTGATGACAAGACTGGCTGCTTTCATGTCGTATCCTTCTGAACGAAGCAGGCCTGCGGCCCTGTTGCAGTTGAACCTGAAACCGGGATTCGTGCCAGTTTGTTCCCCTATCGGCGGAAAATCGCCGAGAGTATGCGACATATCGGCCACATCTTGCCGATGGGGACGCTTGCCTTGCGGCTCGGACCGGGGCAAGCCTGCAGCATGAGTCAGGACGATCTTCCCTTGCCCCCGCAATCCGCCATGCACGACCTGCGCGCGCGCATCGATGCGCTTGACGCGCGGCTTGTCCGCCTGCTGGCGGAACGATCGGCGCTGATCGACGAGGCGGCGCGGATCAAGCTGCGCGAAGGCTTGCCCGCACGCATCGAAGCCAGGGTCGAAGAGGTTGCCGCCCACGCGCGGCGTCAGGCCCTGCTGGCCGGTCTGGACCCGGATCTTGCCGAACGATTGTGGCGCCTGATGATGGAGCATTTCATCGCGCAAGAGGACCGCTTTCTGGCGGCGGCGCGTGAACAGGGCGGCGATCGAACTTGATCACACCGGGATCATCGTTCCCTGCAACAGGGCGATGTGCTTGCGGCCTTGCGCCGTCAGCGCCCAAACATCGGCAGCAACAACGGTGATGCGACGGCCGGCGCGGATCACCCGCCCTTCGGCCAGCAGGCTGTCACCCACGGCCGGGGCCATCAGGTTGATCTTCATCTCGACCGTCATCACCTCGGCCTCGGGCGGCAGCAGCGTCAGTGCCGCATAGCCCGCGGCGCTGTCGCCGATGCTGAAGGCCAGACCGGCGTGACCGGCGCCGTGCTGCTGGCGGGCCAGGGGCAGGATGGGCGCGCGGATGCTGACCCTGCCGGGGGCGATGGCATCCAGGCATGCGCCGAGCGTCTGCATCATCGTCTGACGGTCGAAACTGGTGCGGATACGACGGTCGAGTTCATCCATCGAACAGGCTTTCCTGGGTTCGGGGGGCATCAAGCCCCAGGTGGCGCCAGCCCAGCCGCGCCAGCATGCGCCCGCGCGGGGTGCGGCTGACCAGGCCCTGCTGCATCAGATAGGGCTCGATCACCTCCTCGATCGCGTCGCGGCTTTCGGACAGGGCGGCGGCCAGGGTTTCGACCCCGACCGGCCCGCCGCCGTAATGTTCTGCGATCAGGCCCAGATAACGGCGGTCGGCGGTATCCAGCCCCAGGTGATCCACACCCAGCCGGGTCAGGGCGCTGTCGGCGATGTCGCGGGTCAACCGGCCGTCGCCCTCGACCAGGGCAAAATCGACCACGCGGCGCAACAGCCGTCCGGCGATGCGCGGCGTGCCGCGGGCGCGGCGGGCGATTTCGCGGGTGCCGGCCGGTTCGGCGGCAATGCCCATCAGCCGCGCCCCGCGCGACACGATCAGGTCCAGTTCGTCGATGGTATAGAATTCAAGCCGGGTGGGGATGCCAAAGCGATCGCGCAGCGGTGTGGTCAGCAACCCCAGCCGCGTCGTTGCCCCGACCAGGGTAAAGGGCTGCAATTCGATGCGGACCGTGCGCGCGGCCGGGCCTTCGCCGATCACCAGGTCCAGCTCGAAATCCTCCATCGCCGGATACAGGATTTCCTCGACCGCGGGGTTCATGCGGTGGATCTCGTCGATGAACAGCACGTCGCGGGCTTCCAGATTGGTCAGGATCGCCGCCAGATCGCCGGCGCGCGCCAGCACCGGCCCCGAGGTCATCTTGAAATTCACCCCCAGCTCGCGGGCCATGATCTGTGCCAGCGTGGTCTTGCCCAGCCCGGGGGGGCCGTGAAACAGTGTGTGATCCATGGCCTTGCCGCGCAGCCGGGCGCTTTCGACGAACACGCGCAGGTTGGCGCGGGCTTCGGCCTGGCCCACAAAATCCTCAAGCCGCTGCGGTCGCAGGGCACGATCCTCGGCGTCGGTGTCCAGCGCCTGCGGGCGCAGCAGCGGATCGGGCTGGATCATGCACCCCCCCAAGGCCCCGAAGGCTCGCGCCCGCCCGCGGCGGGGATGCGCGAGGGCGCATAGGCCGCGCCGGGGCCGCGCCCGCCCGTGCCGCCGCCGGCCATGGCCTGCAGCCGAGCGATGCGTTCCTCGGTCGGGGGGTGGGTGGCGAACAGCCGGTCCATCCGCATCGCATGCAACGGGTTGATGATGAACATTGCGGCCGAGGCCGGGTTGCGTTCGGCCGGGATATTGACGACCCGGCCGGCGGCGCGGGCGATCTTGGCCAGGGCAGCGGCCAGGGCCAGCGGCTGGCCGCAGATCTGTGCGCCTTCGCGATCGGCTTCGTATTCGCGGGTGCGCGAGATCGCCATCTGCACCAGTCCCGCCGCCATCGGGGCAAAGATCATCGCCAGCAGCGCCCCCAGCCCGCCGCCGCGATTGTCCTCGCGCCCGCCCAGCATCGACGAGAACATCATCATGTTCCCCAGCATGGCGATGGCCCCGGCCATGGTGGCGGTGACGGTCATCGTCAGGGTGTCGCGGTTCTTGATATGGGCAAGCTCATGGGCGATCACCCCGGCCAGCTCGTCGCGGTCCAGCACCCGCATGATGCCCTGGGTCACGGCGACGGCGGCGTTTTCCGGGTTGCGGCCGGTGGCGAAGGCGTTCGGTTGGTCGGTTTCCAGCACATAGACCTTGGGCATGGGCAACTGGGCGCGCTGCGCCAGTTCCGCCACCATATCGACCAGTTCGGGGGCCTGCTGGCGGGTGACCAGATGCGCGCCCTGCTGGCGCAGCACCATCTTGTCGCTGTTCCACCACGCAAACAGGTTGCCCGCCCCCGCCATGACCAGCGCGATGACTGCGCCGCCCTGGCCGCCCAGCAGCCAACCCATGGCCATGACCAGCGCGGTCAGGGCCGCCATCAACACAAAGGTGCGCATGTTTCCGTTCATTGCTCACTCCTTCGGCGCCAGCAGCCGCAGGGCTGCGCGGATCAACGTCGCCGTCGTGGCCTGGGGTTCCCGGCCGGCGGCCTCGGCCACCGCGGCGGCGGCCTCGGACGGAGCATAGCCCAGATTTCCCAGCGCCGAGAGGGCTTCGGCCGTGGCCTGCGCCGTTGCGGCGGCCGGTGCGGCGGGCGTTGCGGGCCGCGCGGCCGGCGCGGGTGCATCCTGGTCATCGGTCAGCGGGCCGGGATCGACGCTGAGCCCGCCGCCCAGCGACATGATCGCGGGCGCCTTGTCCTTCAGTTCCATCACCACGCGCTGCGCCAGCTTGGGCCCGACGCCGGGCGCGCGGCGCAGCGCCGACCAGTCGCCCAGTGCCAGCGCCCGGCCCAGACCGTCCGGGCCCAGCGTGCCCAGGATCGCCAGCGAGACCCGGGCCCCCACCCCCTGGACCGAGATCAGCAGCCGGTGCCATTCCTTTTCCACCAGCGTCGGAAAGCCGAACAGTTGCAACAGATCCTCGCGCACCAGCAATTCGGTATAAAGCGCCACCGCCTGGCCCGCCGGGGGCAGCGCCGCGGCGGTGCGTTCGCTGACATGCACGATATAGCCGACGCCGCGCACGTCGATCAGCACATGGTCCTGAGCCCGGTGCAGGATGGTTCCGGCGATGCGACCGATCATGCCCGCACCTTGATGCGCAAGCTGCGGCCCTGCAGGTGATGGGCGTGACAGATGGCCACCGCCAGGGCATCGGCGGCATCGGGGCCGGCAAATTCCACCCCGGGCAGCAGAAAGCCGACCATATGCTGGATCTGTTCCTTGCCGGCATGGCCGACGCCGACCACGGTCTTTTTCACCGCATTGGGGGCGTATTCGCCAATGCTCAGCCCGGCCTCGGCCGGGGCGAGCAGCGCGATCCCGCGCGCCTGACCCAGCTTCAGCGTGCCGACAGCGTCCTTGTTGACAAAGGTCTGCTCGACGGCGGCGCTGTCGGGACGGTGCCGGGCGATGACCGCGCACAGCCCGCGATACAGCGCCGACAGCCTGGCCCCCAGATCGTCCCCCTCGGAATGGACGATACCATTGCCAAGGTGCCGCATCCGTGGCCCGTCCACGGCGATCACGCCCCATCCCATGTTGCGCAATCCGGGGTCTATGCCGATGATCTTCATGCCCGTCCCGAACAGATTTTCCCCATCGCTAGCACGAAAGGCGAACATCGAACAGGTGCAAGTTCCGGTTTGGCTTGACAAAAGGGCCCCACCCCGAAACAAAACCGCATGTCTCCTGCTGTGATTGCTCTTTTGCCTTTCGTCGGGGCCCTGTTGCCGGGCCTGTTTTATCGTCTGGGTCGGAATGCCACGGCGCTTGCATGCGGCCTGGCCAGTCTGGCGGCCTTGATCGGGCTTTGCCTGCATGTTCCTGCGGTCATGGCTGGCCAGCCGGTCATGACCCGTCTGGAATGGTTGCCGTCGCTGGGGCTGAACGCCAGCTTTCGCATCGACGGGCTGGGGCTGCTGTTCGGCATCCTGATCCTGGGGATCGGGGTGCTGATCATCACCTATGCCCGCTTCTACCTGTCCGAGCGCGAGAATTTTCCGCGCTTCATGACCTATCTGATGCTGTTCCAGGGCGCGATGACGGGCATCGTGCTGTCGGACAACATCCTGCTGTTGCTGGTGTTCTGGGAACTGACCTCGCTGTCGTCCTTTCTGCTGATCGGCTGGTGGGGCCACAAGGCCGAGGGGCGGCAAGGCGCGCGCATGGCGCTGACCGTGACCGGCATGGGCGGGCTGGCGATGATCGCGGGGATGCTGCTTCTGGGCCAGGTCGCCGGCAGCTTCGAGCTTTCCGATATCCTGCAGGCCGGGCCGGCGATCCAGGCCAGCCCGCTTTATCTGCCGGCGCTGCTGCTGATCGTGCTGGGCGCATTCACCAAATCGGCGCAGTTCCCGTTCCATTTCTGGTTGCCGCACGCGATGGCCGCGCCCACGCCGGTCTCGGCCTATCTGCATTCGGCGACAATGGTCAAGGCGGGGCTGTTCCTGCTGGCCCGGCTGTGGCCGGTGCTGGCCGGGACCGAGGCCTGGTTTTATCTGGTGGCCACCGGCGGGCTGATCACCATGGTGCTGGCCGCCTGGATCGCGCTGTTCCGCGACGATCTGAAATCGCTGCTGGCGTTCTCGACGGTGTCGCATCTGGGGCTGATCACGATGCTGCTGGGCTTTGGCACCAAGGCGGCGGCGGTGGTGGCGATGCTGCACATCGTCAACCATGCCACCTTCAAGGCGGCGCTGTTCATGGTCGCCGGCATCATCGACCACGAGGCCGGCACCCGTTCGGTGGCCCGTCTGGGCGGGCTGCGCCGGCTGATGCCGGTGACCTTTGTCATCTGCACGCTGGCGGCACTGTCGATGGCGGGGATTCCGCCGCTGAACGGCTTTCTGTCCAAGGAGCTGATGCTTGAACAGGCTGCTGAGACCAGCTGGCACGGCCAGCCCTGGCTGATCGCTGCGCTGGCCACGCTGGGGGCGATGCTCTCCGTGGGCTATTCGCTGCGGCTGATCTGGCAGGTGTTCTTGGGCCCCGAGCGCAGCGATTACCCGCATCGCCCGCACGATCCCGGGCCGGGGTTGCTGGCCTCGCCTGTGGTGCTGGTGGCCTTGGTGGTGCTGATCGGGCTGATGCCGAACCTGATGGCCGGCTGGCTGGTCGAGGCGGCGGCAGGCGCGGTTACCGGGGCCGAGGTGCATCCGCATTTCAAGCTGTGGCACGGTGTCACCCTGGCGCTGAAGCTGTCGGTGATCGCGGTGCTGGGTGGGGCGGTGCTGCTGGCGTTGCAGCCGCGGCTGGTGGCGCTGCGCCGGCAGGTGGCCTGGCCCGACGCCAAGGCCACCTTCGATGCCGTGGTCGCGGCGGTGACGCGCGCCGCGGTGGCCTTGACCGGGCGGCTGACCAACGGGTCGATGTCGCGCGCCTTTGCCGCCTTCGTGCTGACGGTGCTGCTGAGCGGGCTGTGGGCCTTTTCCACCGGCCGCTATGGCGGCGCCACCCGGCCGATGCTGCCGGTCGAGCCGGTGGTTCTGATCGGATGGGTCATGCTGATGGTCGCGACCGCCTGCATGGTCGCATTCCACCGTCTGCGCATCCTGGCGCTGGTCCTGGTGGGCATCATCGGGCTGATGGTATCCTGCGCCTTTGTCTATCTGTCGGCCCCGGATCTGGCGTTGACCCAGATCTCGGTCGAGGTGGTGACGGTGATCCTGCTGTTGCTGGCGCTGAACTTCCTGCCGAAGTTCACCATCGTGGACAGCGCCGACAGCAAGCGCGGGCTGGATGCCTTCATCGCCGTGGCTGCCGGGCTGGGCTTCGGGGCGCTGGCCTATGTGGTGATGCGCAGCGGCTTCGCCTTTCCGACGATTTCGGACTACATGCTGGCCAACAGCTACAAGCTGGGCGGCGGCACCAATGTGGTCAACGTCATCCTGGTCGATTTCCGCGGCTATGACACCTTTGGCGAGATCACCGTGCTGGGCATCGCGGCGCTGACCATCTTTGCGCTGACCGAAAACCTGTTCCAGGGCCGTTCGGGGGCGCGGTTGCGCAACTGGTCGCACGACAGCCGCCGCGCGGGCGAACGTCATCCGCTGATGCTGGTGGTGCCGACGCGGCTGGTGCTGCCCTTCCTGCTGGTGATCGGCATCTACATCTTCCTGCGCGGGCACAACATGCCGGGCGGCGGCTTTATCGCCGGTCTGGTGGTGTCGGTGGCGCTGGTATCGCAATACATGGCCTCGGGCTATGAATGGGCCGAACAGCGCCAGCGCATCAATTACCACGCGCTGATCGGGGCGGGGGTGATCGCTGCGGGGGTGACCGGCATCGGGGCATGGTTCTTCGACCGGCCGTTCCTGACCTCGGCCTTCGGCTATGTGAAGCTGCCCGGGATCGAGAAGTTCGAACTGGCCTCGGCCATGGGCTTCGACCTGGGCGTTTTTCTGTGCGTGCTGGGCGCGGTGATGCTGGCGCTGAACTCGCTGGCGCGGATCGCGCGGCAGGCGCGCGGCGAGGCGGAGGTGCGCTGATGGAACTGCTGATTTCCAGTGCGATCGGGATGATGACGGCTGCCGGCATCTATCTGATCCTGCGTCGGCGCAGCTTTGCGGTGGTGCTGGGCATGACCATGCTCAGCTATGCGATCAACCTGTTCCTGTTCTCTTCGGGCCGGCTGATGGTCGGGGCGCCGCCGATCCTGGTCGAGGGCGCGCCCCACAGCGACCCTTTGCCGCAGGCGCTGGTGCTGACCGCCATCGTGATCTCCTTTGGCATGACCGCGGTTCTGGTGATGATGGCCCTGGGCGCGTTCCTTGAAGGCGGCGATGACCGGGTCGACATGCCCCGCGCCGACCGCGAGCCGGAGGACCGCGCATGATGGATCACGTGCTGATCGCGCCGGTGCTGTTGCCGGCGGTGATGGGATCGTTGATCATCCTGACCCTGCGCGAGGATCTGCGCGGCCAGCGGCTGCTGTCGCTGACCGGCACCGCGCTGCTGCTGCTGCTGGGGGGGATGCTGCTGGCGCAGGCGCATGGCGGACAGGTGCATGTCTATCGCCTGGGCAACTGGGCAGCGCCTTTCGGGATCGTGCTGATGCTGGACCGGCTGGCGGCGCTGATGGTGGCGCTGACGGCGCTGCTGGCGCTGGTGGTGCTGATCTATGCAATCGGCGCTGGCTGGGACCGGCGCGGCCGGCATTTCCATGCGCTGTGGCAATTCCAGCTGATGGGTGTCTGCGGCGCCTTCCTGACCGGGGACGCCTTCAACCTGTTCGTGTTCTTCGAGGTGCTGCTGATCGCCAGCTACGGGCTGATGATCCATGGCGGCGGCGAGATGCGGCTGCGCGCCGGGGTGCAATACATCGCCTTCAACCTGGCCGGCTCGACCCTGTTCCTGGCGGCGCTGGGCGTGCTTTACGCGGTCACGGGAACGCTGAACATGGCCGACATGGCGCAGCGCGTGGCCGAGATGCCCGCCCAGGACACTGCCCTGCTGCGGGTGGGGGCGGTGCTGCTGATGCTGATGTTTGCCATCAAGGCGGCGCTGGTGCCGCTGCATTTCTGGCTGCCCTCGACCTATGCGAACGCGCCGGGACCGGTGACGGCGCTGTTTGCGATCATGACCAAGGTGGGCGTCTATGGCATCATCCGCTTCTTCACCATGGTATTTCCCCGCGACGCGGTGATCGAGACGGTGGTCGCGGACCTGTTGCTGCCGGCGGCGCTGTTCACGCTGGTCATTGGCCAGTTCGGGATTCTGGGCGCGCGGCACCTGGGGCGGATGGCGGCCTTTGCCATCATCGGTTCGGTCGGCACGCTGGTGATCGCGGTGGCCCAGTTCACGCCGCAGGCCACGGCGGCGGCGATCTATTACCTTGTCCATTCCACCCTGGCAGGCGCGGCGCTGTTCCTGGTGGTGGATCTGATCGGCCAGCGTCGCGGCGATCTGTGGCTGCGTCCGGGCGCCCGGCTGCCGGGCGCGCTGGCGGCACTGTTCTTTGTCAGCGCCATCGCCGTTGCCGGGATGCCGCCGCTGTCGGGTTTTATCGGCAAGCTGCTGGTGATGCAGGCCAGCCTGCAATCGCCTGCGGTCGTCTGGATATGGACGGTAATCCTGGTCACCTCGCTGGTGGCGATCTACGGGTTCAGCCGTGCCGGCTCGTTGCTGTTCTGGAAAAGCGACGGGCCGGCGACGGGCGAACCGATGCCGCCACTGGCGGTTCTGGCCGTGGGGCTGCTGCTGGCGGGTCTGGTGGCGCTGAGCCTGCTTGCGCAGCCGGCAATGCGCTTTGCCAGCCAGACCGCGGCGCAGCTGCATGATCCCGACAGCTACCTGCCCGCCGTCCTGCTGCAACAGGAGGGCACGAAATGATGCGCCGTCTGTTCCCCCATCCCTGGCTGTCGCTGGTGCTGACGGCGACCTGGCTGCTGCTGGTGAATGGCTGGTCGGTGGGTTCGCTGATCTTTGCCGCGATGCTGGGGCTGGTGGTGCCGTGGTTGACCGCGCCCTATTGGCCCGGCGCGCGGGGGTTGACCCGACCGGGCAAGGTGCCGGCCTATGTCGCCCTGGTGTTGTGGGACATTGTGCGGGCCAATTTCACCGTGGCGCGAATCGTTCTGTTCACGCCGCGTCATGCGCTGCGCCCGGCCTGGATCGTTGTGCCGCTGGACCTGACCCGGCCCGAGGCGATCGTCACGCTTGCGTCGACCATCACGCTGACCCCGGGCACTGTCAGCTGCGACATGTCCGACGATGGGCGCGCGCTGCTCGTCCATGCCATGCACGCCCCCGATCCGGATGCGGTGCTGCATGACATCAAGACGCGATACGAGGCCAGGTTGAAGGAGATTTTCGAATGATCGAGCTTGCCCTGAGCTTTGCCTACGGTTGTTTCGGGCTGGCGCAGCTTTTCTGCCTGTATCGGGTGGTGGTGGCGCCGGGTCTGTCGGACCGGGTTCTGGCGCTGGATACGATGGCGATCAACATGATCGCTCTGCTGACCATCTTTGGCATCGATCGCGGCACCGCAATCTATTTCGAGGCCTCGCTGCTGTTTGCGATGATGGGATTCGTGTCGACCGTGGCCTATGCGAAATTCGTCCTGCGCGGCGACATCATCGAATAGGGGGATAGGACATGATCGCCGAGATCGTTGTTTCCGCGCTGCTGGTCATCGGCGGGATATTCGGGCTGGTCGGATCCTATGGCCTGGTCAAGCTGCCCGATCCGATGACGCGCCTGCACGCCCCGACCAAGGCGGCGACGCTGGGGGTAGGCACGACGCTGATCGCCTCGATGATCTGGTTTCCGACCCACCTGGGCCGAATCACCTGGCATGAGCTGCTGATCACGCTGTTTCTGTTCATCACCGCGCCGGTGACCGGTTATTTCATCGCCAAGGCGCATATGCACCTGGGATGGAAGCGGCGCGAACTGCCGCCGCCGCCCCATGGCCGGGTCTGGACCGTGTTCGACGATCCGGAAAAGCCGGACCTGCCGCGCTAGTGTCTTGAAACCTGCGCGCTGATTGCAGACAGCATCCGCGCGCCGACGGGTCTGTCGCGGAGCCGGCCCTAGATCAGGCCGGCATGCGCCATGGCTTCGTCGATCCGCCCGCGGGTCTGGTCCGACAGCCCGACAAGCGGCAGGCGCACGCGTTCGTCGCACATGCCCAGACGCGACAGGGCGTATTTTGCCCCGGCGACACCGGGTTCAAGGAAAATGGCCACATGCAGCGGCATCAGCCGGTCCTGGTATTCCAGCGCCTTGGCGTAATCCCCGGCCAGCGTCGCCTGCTGGAACTCGGCGCATAGCCGCGGGGCCACATTGGCGGTGACCGAAATGCAGCCGACCCCGCCATGGGCGTTGAAGCCCAGCGCGGTGGCATCCTCGCCCGACAGCTGGATGAAGTCAGGGCCGCAGCTGGCGCGTTGCATCGACACCCGCTCCAGCTTGCCGGTAGCATCCTTGACGCCGACGATGCGCGGCAGTCGTGCCAGTTCGCCCATGGTTTCGGGCGTCATGTCGATGACCGAGCGTCCGGGGATGTTGTAGATGATGATGGGCAGGTCGCTGGCATCGTGCAGGGCGGTGTAATGCGCGATCAGCCCCTGCTGGGTAGGCTTGTTGTAATAGGGGGTGACGACCAGCGCCGCATCGGCTCCGGCCTTTTGCGCATGCTGGACCAGCCCGATCCCCTCGCGGGTCGAGTTCGACCCCGCACCGGCGATCACCGGCACCCTGCCGGCGGTGATGCGCACGACCTCTTCGATGACCAGGCGGTGTTCTTCGTGGCTCAGCGTCGGGCTTTCGCCGGTGGTGCCCACCGGCACCAATCCGTGAGAACCCTGCTCGATATGCCAGTCCACAAGCTTTCGCAGCGCGGGAAGATCCAGTTCCCCATCCGGGGTGAATGGCGTGACCAGCGCGGGCATGGAGCCTTTGAACATCTGCTTATCCTGACATTGATTGCCGCATGGCCTTACATCCAGCGCCGCCGCTTGCCAAGGATGTGAGTTGCGGCGGCGCCCGCAACCACGCAGAAATGAAGCCATGATGTATCCTTTGCGTGACAGCACGCTGCGCCTGGGGCGCCTGATGCCGATGCTGGCCTTGCTGCTGGCGCTGGCCACGCCGCCGGCGGCGGCCGAGGATCTGGGGGCGCTGTCGCGTGCCCTGGCGGCTGCGGGCGCGCGCGACTGGGAACAGGCCGGTCGGCTGGCGGCGCAATCCGGACCCATCGCCACCGATCTGGTGCTGTGGCAGCGCCTGCGTGCGGGCCAGGGCAGTTGGGCCGAGTATCGCGATTTTGCCGCCCGCAATGCCGACTGGCCGGGAATGGCGCTGTTCTGGCGCCGCGGCGATGCGCTGCTGCGCCCCGACCTGCCGCCGGCCGAGGTGATCGCCTGGTTCGGAACGCGCGCGCCCGATACGGTGAACGGGGCGCTGGCGCTGGTCGCGGCGCTGAAGGCCACGGATGCCGAGGCCGGGCGTCAGGCCGCGCGGCGTTTCTGGCAGGAACAGCCGCTGACCGCGGCGGATGCGCAGCAGTTTCTGGCCGCGCATGGCGAAGATGTGGCCGACCTGCACGATGCGCGGCTGGCGCATTTGCTGGATCTGGGGGAATGGCAGGCCGCGCAGGTGGTGCTGCCCATGGCCTCGCCCGCGGCGCAGGCATTGGGCAGGGCGCGGCTGGCACTGCAATCGGGGCAGGCCGGGGTGGATGCGCTGATCCTGGCGCTGCCCGCCGCGCAGCAGGCCGATGCCGGCCTGGCGCTCGACCGGTTTCGCTGGCGGGTATGGGCCAAGCTGCCCGACCTGGCGCGCGATCTGATGCTGGAACGCTCGACCAGCGCCGAGGCGCTGCGCGACCCGGCCGCCTGGGCGGGAAAACGTGCCGATTATGCCCGTGCTGCCCTGCGCCGTGGCGATTGGGCGCTGGCCGAGCGGCTGGCGGGCGCGCATTTCCTGCCCGAGGGCAGCGAGGCCTTTCTGGATCTGGAATGGCTGGCCGGCTATGGCGCGCTGCGCGCAGGTGCGGCCGACCGTGCGCTGACGCATTTCCAGCGGCTTGAGCGTGCCTCGGCCAGTCCGATCTCGCTGTCGCGGGCGCTTTACTGGCAAGGCCGGGCGCATGAGCGGGCTGGCCGCGCGGCCGAGGCAGAGGCGGCCTTCGGACGTGCGGCGGGCTGGCAATCGGCCTGGTATGGCCAATTGGCCGCCGAGCGGCTGGGGCTGGGGATGCAGGCCGAGCTGGCGCTGCCCGGCCAGGGCTGGGACAGCTTGCCGGAATGGCGCGGCGCGGCCCTGCGCAATGATCGCATCTGGCAGGCTGGCGTGTGGTTGATGGCCGCCGGACAGCCCGATCAGGGCCAGAGGTTCTTTCTGCATCTGGCGGAAACGGCCGCGCCCGAGGATATCGGCCGCATGGCGCGGCTGATGCTGGAAATGCGTCTGCCCTGGCATGCGCTGCGCCTGGCCAAGGCCGCCGCCGCCAAGGGCGTGGTCTATCCCGCCGCCTATTTCCCGCTGACCGGCCTGGAACAGCAGGAGCTGGACCTGCCGCCGGAACTGGTCATGGCCATTGCCCGCCGCGAAAGCGAGTTCAACCCGACGGTGGCGTCACATGCCGGGGCGCTGGGGCTGATGCAGGTGATGCCCGACACCGCCCGGGCCATGGCCCGGCGTCTGGGCGAGCCTTTCGACCAGGCGCGGCTGACGCGGGACGGGGCCTATAACGCGCGGCTGGGCGCGGCCTATCTGCGCGGGTTGCGTGAACGTTTCGGCCCCTCGATCGCGCTGGTGGCGGCGGGCTATAACGCCGGGCCCGGCCGTTCGGCGCGCTGGTTGCAGGATTTTGGCGATCTGCGCGACAGCGTGGATCCTGTCGACTGGGTCGAGATGATCCCCTTTGACGAAACCCGCAATTACGTGATGCGCGTGGCCGAATCGCTGCCGATCTATCGCGCCCGCATCAAGGGGGCGCCGGTGCCGCTGGTGCCCAGCTGGGACTTGACCGGCGGCGGCATCCGCCCGGCCCCGCCGGCGCCGCCGGTGCGGCTGGCGGTTTCGGCCCGGCCGATGCTGTCGGCACGCGCCCTGCGCCATTATGCAGCCGGCGGTGTCCTGGCCGAGGTGCTGGGGCCGCCCGCAGCCGAACAGACCGCGGCGGCCGAGGCCGAAAAGGCCAGCCCGCCCGGCACTGTCACGCAATGACGGCGTGACGACAACGGGCCGGATGCGGAATCAGTCGGCGCTGCGCAGGATGCCGGCGAATTCGTCGAAGACCTGCGGGTTGGCGGCCAGGATGCTGCCCGATTCGATGGGGCTGGCGTCGCTGCGGATCGATTCGGCGAATCCGCCTGCCTCCTTGACCAGAAGGATGCCGGCGGCAACGTCCCAGGACTTGATGCCGCGTTCCCAATAACCTTCGTAGCGGCCGGCGGCGACATAGGCCATGTCCAGCGAGGCCGCGCCCCAGCGCCGCACGCCGGCGGTCACCGGCATCAGCCGCGACAGGTCGCGCAGCGTCGCGGGCAGCGTGCCGCGGCCGCCAAAGGGCACGCCGGTGGCAAAGATCGATTCGATCATCTGGCGGCGGGCCGACACCCGGATGCGGCGATCGTTCAGAAAGGCGCCATCGCCCTTTTCGGCGGTGAACAGTTCATCCTTGGCCGGATCGAACACCACCGCCGCCACGATCTCGCCCTTGTGCTCGAGCGCGATGCTGACCGCCCAATGCGGCAGGCCGTGCAGGAAGTTGGTGGTGCCGTCGAGCGGATCGACGATCCAGCGCCGGGTCGGATCCTCGCCGGCCTCTTCGCCGGTCTCCTCGCCGATCCAGCCATAGTTCGGCCGCGCGCCGCGCAGTTCTTCCTTGATGATGCGTTCTGCCTCGCGGTCGGCGCGGCTGACGAAATCGCCCGCGCCCTTGACCGAGACCTGCAGGTTTTCCACCTCGCGGAAATCCTTGACGAGGCTGCGGCCCGCCTTGCGCGCGGCCTTGATCATGATGTTGAGATTGGCGCTGGCCATGGGGTTTCCTTTTTGGGGATTGGCCCCCGTTTAGGACAAGCGCGGCCGAAAGTGAAGTCGCAGGCTCAGGGCGTGGCGATCAGCCGATATCCGGGGTGAAAGGCCAGCCTGACCGAGGTGATCGCCCCCAGGTCGTTCCAGGTCGTGCGTTCCAGGATCAGCAGCGCGGTGCCCGGACGGGTATCCAGCAACCGCGCATCGCGGGCATTGGCGTTTTCGGCCGAAAACGCCATGTCGGCGCGCGACCATGGAAAGTTGCGCACCAGCCATTCGTTGGCATTTATGCGCTGGAAATCGACCGCGTCGCTGCCCGGCGCAGCCTCGGGGTTCAGCCAGCGGTCCTCGATCTGGAACGGGCGGTCATCGCCGAAATGAACGGTGCGCAGATGGATCAGCGGCTGGCCCTGCGGCAGGGCCATGCGCCGGGCGACATCGGCGGGCAGCGGGCTGCGCCGCTGCGCCACCAGCCGGTGGCTGTAGACCATCCCCGCCTGTTCGATCTGTTCGCGCACGATGGGAATGGTCAGCGTGGCCTTGCGCGCGGGGTTGACGGTCACATGGGTGCCCGCGCGCCGCTTGCGGTCCAGCAGGCCTTCCTCGGCCAGGGTCTGCAGGGCCTTGTTCACCGTGGCGCGGGCGACGCCGAACTCGACCGCCAGCTCGGCCTCGTCGGGGATGCGATCGCCCTGACGCCATTCGCGGTCGACGATGCGGCGGCGCACCTCGGCGATGATGGCCTGGGCCTTGCTGGCGGATCTTTCGGTCACATGCGGTCCTGTAGCCGGGCAATGGTGCGCAGATAATCGGCGATGATGCGGTCGCGGTCCATATGGCGGCCGTCGCGGACCACATGGCGGCCGGCTGCCCAGACATCGCGGATCAGCCGGTCATGGCCGGCAAAGATCAGACTGTCCAGCAATTGATCGCCCTCGCGCCCGGCCATGACGGTATTGTCCAGATCGATGGCGACCAGGTCGGCCCACAGCCCGGCGCGGATGGCGCCGGTGTCGCGGCCGGCCGCGGTGGCGCCGCCGTCCAGCCCTGCCTGATACAGCACCCTGCCGGTCGAATGTTCGCGGCTGGCCAGTATGGCGCGGCCACGGTCGCGCAGGCGCTGGCTGTATTCCAGGGCGCGCAGTTCCTCGGTCAGGGTGATCCGGATATTGCTGTCCGAACCAAAGCCCAGCCGCCCGCCGGCCTCGCGCCAGGTGGTGGCGTCGAAGATGCCGTCGCCCAGGCTGGCCTCGGTGATCGGGCACAGGCCCGCGGTGGCGCCGGTGGCGGCAAGGCGGCGGTTTTCGTCCTCGGTCATGTGGGTCAGGTGGATCAGCGTCCAGCGCCTGTCGGGCTGGTGATGATCCAGCAGCCATTCGACCGGCCGGCGGCCATAGGCGGCGCTGATCTCCTCGATCTCGGGGATCTGCTCGGCCAGATGCATATGCAGCGGCCGGTCGGGGCGCAGCGCCGCGCACAGCGCCAGCCCCTCGGGCGAAACGGCGCGCAGCGAATGGGGCGCGACACCGATGCCGGTATCGGCGGGCAGGGCGGCCAAGGCGGCCTCGGATGCCTCGAGCAGGTGCTGGAACTGCTCGGGCGTGGTGCCGAACCGATCCTGGCCCGACACCAGCGCCCGCCGGTCGGTGCCGCCGAACTGGTAATGCACCGGCAGCAGGGTCAGGCCGATGCCGCTGCGGGCGGCCGCGGCGGCGATGCGGCAGGCCATTTCCGCGATATCGGCGTAGGGCCGGCCGCCGGGGGCATGGTGCAGATAGTGAAACTCGACATTGGTGGCATAGCCCGCTTCGAGCATCTCCATCTGCACCAGCGCGGCGATGGTTTCGATGTCATCGGGCTCGAGGTGGTCCAGGAAGCGATACATGATCTGGCGCCAGGTCCAGAAGGTGTCGCGCGGATGCGGCCCGCGCGCCTCGGACAGGCCGGCCATGGCGCGCTGAAAGGCATGGCTGTGCAGATTGACCAGTGCCGGCAGCAGCAGCGGCACCCGGTGCCCCTGTTCGGGCTGGTCGCTGTCCACGCCGGTGATGCGACCCTGGTCCAGCGTTACCCGAACATTCCGCGCCCAGCCCTGCGGCAGCAAGGCCCACTGTGCCCAGATCGTTTCCATCGCGCGCCCTTTCCGGCAAAATAAGTTTAGACATAGCGTTGAAATAAGTTTAGACATAGACGCAATGAAAATCAATCGGGGACCGGCGGGGATGCAGATTCTGACCAATGCCCAGATCGCCACGATCGACGAAAACACAGCCGGTTATGGCCTGATCGACCAGGGTGCCCTGGTGATCGAGGATGACCGAATCAGCTGGGTCGGTCCGGTTGCAGAACTGCCCGAACGTCATGCCGCGGGCCCGCGCCGGGACATGGGCGGGCGGTTGGTGACGCCGGGGCTGATCGATTGCCACACCCATGTCGTCTTTGGCGGCGACCGCGCCCGCGAATTCGAGATGCGGCTGGAGGGCGCCAGCTATGAGGATATCGCCCGCGCCGGCGGCGGCATCCTGTCCACCGTGCGCGCTACCCGCGCCGCCGACGAGGCGCAGCTGCTGCGCATGGCGCTGGCGCGGGTCGATCATCTGATCGCCGAAGGCGCGACCACGATCGAGGTCAAGTCGGGCTATGGCCTGGATCTGGCCAGCGAGTTGAAGATGCTGCGCGTCGCCCGACTGATCGCGGAACGGCGCGACATTCACGTCGAAACCACCTGGCTTGCGGCCCATGCGCTGCCGCCCGAATACGCCAGCGACCGCCAGGCCTATATCCGCGACGTGGTCATCGCCGGCATGGATGCCGCCCATGCCGAGGATCTGATCGACGCCGTGGACGGCTTTTGCGAAGGCATCGCCTTTTCGCGCGCGGAAATGGCCGCGATCTTCGACCATGCCCGCCAGCTTGGCCTGCCGATCAAGCTGCATGCCGAACAGCTGTCGGACCTGGGCGGGGCGGCGATGGCGGCGGGGCGCGGGGCGCTGTCGGCCGACCATCTGGAATATCTGGGTCAGGACGGTATCGACGCGATGGCCGCCGCCGGCACCATCGCGGTGCTGCTGCCCGGCGCCTTCTATGCGCTGCGCGAAACCCGGCTGCCGCCGGTGCAGGCGCTGCGCGATGCGGGCGTGCCGATGGCTCTGGCCACCGATTGCAACCCTGGCACCTCGCCGCTGACATCGCTGCTGCTGACGATGAACATGGGCGCCACCCTGTTCCGGCTGACGCCCGCCGAATGTCTGGCGGGCGTGACCTGGCACGCCGCCCGCGCCCTGGGCCTGGCCGATCGCGGCCGCATCGCCGCGGGCATGCGCGCCGACCTTGCGGTCTGGAACGTCCAGCACCCGGCCGAGCTGAGCTATCGCATCGGCTTCAACCCCCTTCATGCCCGCATCTTCGGAGGCGCCCTTGTCTGAACTGATCCTGACCCCCGGCGAAACCACGCTTGAACAGTTGCAGCGCGTCTGGCGCGAAGGCCTGGCCGTGCGTCTGGCCGACAGCGCCCGGCCGGCCATTGCCGCCTCGGCCGCGCGCGTCAGCGCCGCCGCCAATGGCGAGGTTCCGGTCTATGGCGTCAATACCGGCTTCGGCAAGCTGGCCTCGATCAAGATCCGGGCCGAGGACACCGCGACGCTGCAACGCAACCTGATCCTGTCGCATTGCTGCGGCGTGGGCGAGGCGGTCGAGCCGCAGACCGTGCGGCTGATGATGGTTCTGAAGCTTTTGTCGCTGGGGCGCGGCGCCTCGGGCATCCGCCCCGAGGTCATCGCCCTGATCGAGGGCATGCTGGCGCAGGGCGTGCTGCCGGTCATCCCGGCGCAGGGCTCGGTCGGCGCCTCGGGCGATCTGGCGCCGCTGGCGCATATGGCCGCCGCCATGCTGGGCGAGGGCCGCGCCACATGGCAGGGCCGCGAGATGTCGGGGGCCGAGGCCTTGGCCGCCGCCGGCCTGCGCCCGGTGGTGCTGGCCGCCAAAGAGGGGCTGGCGCTGATCAACGGCACCCAGGCTTCGACCGCATTCGCGCTGGCGGGGCTGTTCGATGCGTTTGCCGCCGCGCGGGCGGCGCTGGTCACCTCGTCGCTGTCGACCGATGCGATCATGGGCTCGACCGCGCCGTTTCTTGCGGAAATCCACAGCCTGCGCGGGCATCGCGGGCAGATCGTCGCCGCCGCCGCCATTCGCGGGCTGATGCAGGGGTCCGAGATCCGCGAAAGCCATCGCACCGACGACAGCCGGGTGCAGGATCCCTATTGCATCCGCTGCCAGCCGCAGGTGACGGGCGCCTGCATCGACCTGCTGTCCCAGGCCGCCCGCACCCTGGAAATCGAGGCCAATGCCGCCACCGACAACCCGCTGGTCTTGACCGAGGCGGGGGCGATCGTCTCGGGCGGGAACTTCCATGCCGAGCCGGTGGCCTTTGCCGCCGACCAGATCGCGCTGGCCATCGCCGAAATCGGCGCCATTTCCCAGCGCCGCATTGCGCTGATGGTGGACCCCGCGCTCAGCCATGATCTGCCGCCGTTCCTGACCCCCGATCCGGGACTGAACAGCGGCATGATGATCGCCGAGGTGACCTCGGCCGCGCTGATGAGCGAAAACAAGCATCTGGCGACGCCCTGTTCGACCGATTCCACCCCGACCAGCGCCAATCAGGAAGACCACGTCAGCATGGCCGCCCATGGCGCGCGGCGGCTGAAGCGGATGAATGCCAACCTGGCGAATATCCTGGGCATCGAGGCGCTGTGCGCCGCCGCCGGGGTCGAGTTTCGCGCGCCGCTGAAAACCTCGGCGCCGCTGCAGGCGGTGATCGCCACGCTGCGCCGGACGATTCCGGCGCTGGACCAGGACCGCTACATGGCCCCCGACCTGGTCGAGGCCGCGCGGCTGATCCGCGAGGGCGAACTGGTGGCCGCGGTTCCGGCCGATCTGCTGGCCGAGGTGCGGCCGTGACCCCGGTTGAGGTCAGCCGCGGCGATGGCCCGGTCATCCTGGGCCTGCCCCATACCGGCACCTGGCTGCCCGACGACATCCGCGCCCGGCTGAATGATCGCGGCCAGATCCTGGCCGACACCGACTGGCATATCGAGCGGCTTTATGACGGCCTGCTGCCCGGCGCGACCACGGTGCGCGCCACCTTCCACCGCTATGTCATCGATGCCAACCGCGGGCCCGACGATGCCAGCCTGTATCCGGGGCAGAACACCACCGGGCTGGTGCCGCTGACCGATTTCGACGGCCAGCCGATCTGGACCCAGCCGCCGACCGCCGACGATATCGCGGCCCGCAAGGCCCGGTTCCACGCCCCCTATCACGCCGCGCTGGCGGCCGAGATCGCGCGCGTCAAGGCCCGGCACGGGGTGGCGATCCTGTATGATTGCCATTCGATCCGCAGCCACATCCCGTTCCTGTTCGAGGGCACGCTGCCCGATTTCAACATCGGCACCAACAGCGGCCAGTCCTGCGACCCGCGCATCGAGGCGGCGGCGCTGCAACTCTGCGCCGCCACCGGCCGCAGCCATGTGCTGAATGGGCGCTTCAAGGGCGGCTGGACCACGCGCCATTACGGTCAGCCGGCCCAGGGCGTGCATGCGATCCAGATGGAGCTGGCGCAATCCACGCATCTGGCCAGCGAGGCCCCGCCCTTTGCCTATGACCCCGCCCGGGCCGAGCCGCTGCGCGACGCGCTGCGCGCGATCCTGGAACGCCTGGCCGCACTGGCGCCCGAGGTTCGGCCATGAAGCCGCTCGAGGGCATCACCGTTCTGGACCTGTCGCGGGTGCTGGCCGGTCCCTATTGCACGGCTCTGCTGGCCGATCTGGGCGCGCGCATCATCAAGATCGAGCCGCCTGCGGGCGATGACTACCGCCATATCGGCCCGTTCCGCGACGGCGAAAGCGCGCTGTTCACCCTGAACAACCGCGGCAAGCACAGCCTGGTCCTGGATCTGAAGCAGCCCAAGGATCTGGCGCTGGCCCGCGATCTGGCCGCGCGCGTCGATGTGGTGGTCGAAAACTTTCGCCCCGGTGTTGCCGCCAGGCTGGGGCTGGGCGCCGATCAGCTGCGCGCGGCCAATCCGCGGCTGATCTATTGCTCGATCTCGGGCTTTGGGCAGCAGGGGCCGTTTCGCGACCTGCCGGCCTATGACCTGGTCGTGCAGGCGATGTCGGGGCTGATGGCCGGCACCGGCGAGGAAGGCGGCGCGCCGCTGAAAACCGGCGAAAGCATCGCCGACCTGATCGCGGGGCTGTTTGCAAGCTGGTCGATCCTGGCGGCCCTGGTGGGGCGCGACCGCTCGGGGCAGGGGGCGGTGCTGGATGTGGCCATGTATGACGCGCTGTTTTCCATGCTGACCACCAGCCATGCGTTGCACCTGTATGCAGGGCTGCTGCCGCAGCGGGTGGGCAACCGCCATCCGCTGTCCACGCCCTTCGGCTGCTTTGCCACCCGCGACGGCCAGGTGGTGATCGCGGTGCTGTCGGGGCGGCAGTTCGCGGCGCTGGCCACGCTGATCGGCGCCCCCGAGGCGGCCGACGACCCGCGCTTTGCCAGCGACGAAAGCCGCACCACCCATGAACCGGCGCTGAAGGCGCTGATCGAGACCTGGTCGCGGGGGCTCGAGACCGAACAGGCGGTGGCCGCGCTTGCCGGCGCGGGCCTGCCGGCGGCGCCGATCTGGGACATCGCCCAGGCGGCAGGCAGCGAGCACGCCCGCGCACGGCGTCTGGTGCAGGACCTGCCGCATCCGGTGCTGGGTCGGGCGCCCGTCGTCGGCCAGCCGGTGCGCTTTGATGGCGACAAGCCGCTGGCGGCGACATCGGCGCCGCAGCTCGGGGCAGACCGCGCGGCGATCCTGCGCATGTTCGGACTGAAGGAGGCGACCCATGAATGACGATTGGCACATGCTGGCCGAGGAAGAGCGGCTGTTTTGCGACGTGCTGGGCCGCATCTGCGCCGAACAGATCGCGCCGCGCGCCGCCGAAACCGACGAAAGCGGGCGTTTCGTCCACGATCAGCTGGCGATCCTGGGCCAGGCCGGGATGATGGGCGCGAACCTGCCCGAAGCCTATGGCGGTTCGGGCATCTCGGCACCGGCGCTGCTGTCTGCGGTGGCGATCGTGGCGGGGGCCTGCGGCTCGACCGCATCGGCGCTGACGGCGCATTACCTGGCCACCGATTCCATCCTGATCGGCGGGACCGAGGCGCAACGGCAGCATTGGCTGCCGCCCGCGGCCGAGGGCGCGGCGCTGGGCGCCTTTGCCCTGACCGAGCCCACCGCCGGCTCTGATCCCGCCGACATGCAGACCCGCGCCCGCCGCACCGCCGAGGGCTGGCACCTCAAGGGCACGAAATGCTTCATCTCGAACGGCGGGGTGGCGGATTTCATCGTGGTTTATGCGGTGACCGACCCGGCGCTGGGCCATCGCGGCATTTCCGCCTTCATCCTGCCTAGGGGCACGCCGGGGCTGCAGGCGGGATCGGCCGAACGCACCATGGGGCTGCGCGGCGGGCATGTGTTCACGCTCAACATCGACTGCCACCTGCCACCCGAGGCGCTGCTGGGCGAGGAAGGCCGCGGCTTTCGCACCGCCATGCAGGTGCTGGACAACGGCCGCATCGAGGTCGCGGCGCAATGCCTGGGCATGGCGCAGGCGGCAATGACCGCGGCCATCGACTATGCCCGCCAGCGCGTGATCGGCGGCATGCCGCTGACCGACCGCCAGGGCATCCGCTGGATGATCGCCGACATGGGCGTGGCCTATCGCGCGGCCCTGCTGCTGGCACAGGACGCGGCGCGCCAGCGCCAGGCGGCCCACGACGGCGGCGGCGGGCGCTTTTCGCTGGCCGCCAGCATGGCCAAGCTGGCCGCATCCGAGGCCGCCGGACGCATCGCCGACACCGCGCTGCAACTGCACGGCGGCTATGGCTATACCCGCGACTTTCCCGTCGAGCGCATCTGCCGCGACCTGCGGATCATGCGCATCTACGAAGGTTCATCGGAAATCCAACGCACCATCATTTCCGGCAACATGCTGGCCTGAACGGAGACAGACATGGAAAATCCCCGTCACAATATCCGCGACATCTATCCCCCCACCGGCCCCGAGATCACCGCCAAGAGCTGGCTGACCGAGGCGCCGATGCGGATGCTGATGAACAACCTGCATCCCGACGTCGCCGAAAACCCGCATGAGCTGGTGGTCTATGGCGGCATCGGCCGGGCCGCCCGCACCTGGAAGGATTTCGACCTGATCGTGGACAGCCTGAAGCGGCTCGAGGACGACGAAACCCTGCTGGTGCAATCCGGCAAGCCCGTCGGCGTGTTCAAGACCCACAAGGACGCGCCGCGGGTGCTGATCGCCAATTCCAACCTGGTGCCGCATTGGGCAACCTGGGATCATTTCAACGAGCTGGATCGCAAGGGCCTGGCCATGTATGGTCAGATGACCGCCGGATCCTGGATCTATATCGGCTCGCAGGGGATCGTGCAGGGCACCTACGAAACCTTTGTCGAGGCCGGGCGCCAGCATTACGGCGGCAACCTGAAGGGCAAGTGGATCCTGACCGGCGGTCTGGGCGGCATGGGCGGCGCCCAGCCGCTGGCCGCGGTGATGGCCGGCGCCTGCTGCCTGGCGGTCGAATGCAACGAGGCCAGCGCCGATTTCCGCCTGCGCACCCGCTATGTCGACGAAAAGACCCACGACCTTGACGAGGCGCTGGCGATGATCGACCGCTGGACCAAGGCGGGCGAGGCGAAATCGGTGGCGCTGATCGGCAATGCGGCCGAGGTGTTTCCCGAACTTGTGCGCCGAGGCGTGCGCCCCGACATCGTCACCGACCAGACCAGCGCCCATGACCCGGTGCATGGCTATCTGCCGGTCGGCTGGACCGTGGCCGAATGGCGCGCGAAACAGGAAAGCGACCCCAAGGCGGTGGAAAAGGCGGCCCGCGCCTCGATGCGGCTGCAGGTCGAGGCGATGGTGGCCTTTGCCGATGCCGGCATCCCCACCGTCGATTACGGCAACAACATCCGCCAGATGGCGCTGGAGGAAGGCTTTACCCGCGCCTTTGCCTTTCCGGGCTTCGTGCCCGCCTATATCCGGCCGCTGTTCTGCCGCGGCATCGGGCCGTTCCGCTGGGCGGCGCTGTCGGGCGACCCCGAGGACATCTACAAGACCGACCAGAAGGTCAAGGAACTGGTCAATGACCCGCATCTGCACAACTGGCTGGACATGGCACGCGAGCGCATCAGCTTCCAGGGCCTGCCGGCGCGCATCTGCTGGGTGGGGCTGGGGCTGCGGCACAAGCTGGGGCTGGCCTTCAACGAAATGGTGCGCACGGGCGAGCTGAAGGCGCCCATCGTCATCGGCCGCGACCATCTCGACAGCGGCAGCGTCGCCTCGCCCAACCGCGAGACCGAGGCGATGCAGGACGGCTCTGACGCGGTCAGCGACTGGCCGCTGCTGAACGCGCTGCTGAACACCGCCTCGGGGGCGACCTGGGTGTCGCTGCACCATGGCGGCGGCGTCGGCATGGGCTTTTCGCAGCATTCGGGGATGGTCATTTGCTGCGACGGCAGCGAAGATGCCGACCGTCGCATTGCCCGGGTGCTGTGGAACGATCCTGCCACCGGCGTCATGCGGCACGCCGATGCGGGCTATGCGATCGCGCTGGACTGCGCGCGCGAGCATGGCTTGAATCTGCCCGCGATCCTTTGATCAAAGGGGCGCGGGGTCGCAACGCACCGGCGCCGCGCCCAGACAAACCCCTCCGTCCAACAAGGAGCAACCGAAGATGAAGTTTTCCCACAGCCTCAAGGCCGCGCTGTTCGGCCTGACCGCCCTGGCGCTGGGCAGCGCCGCCCAGGCCGATCAGCTGGCCGACATCAAGGCGGCGGGCAAGATCGTCACCGCCACCGACATGCATTACGCGCCCTTCGACATGCTGAACAACGGCACCTACGAAGGCATGACCAAGGACCTGTTCGACGAGGTGACCAAGGAACTGGGCGTCACCCCGGTCTATCAGGACATTCCCTGGCCGGCCGAACTGCCCGGCCTTGAGGTGAAGAAGTTCGACATCGTGATCGCGCCGGTGACCATCACCCCCGAGCGGCTCGAGCGCTATACCTTCACCCTGCCGATCGCCGATGCCACCGTGTCGCTGGTCAAGGCCGCGGCCAATGCCGATCTGACCAAGCCCGAGGACATCAAGGGCAAGACCGTCGGCGTGCAGCAGGGCACCGCGCAGTTCAAGCAGTTGCAGGCCTATGGCGAAAAGCTGGGCGGCATCACCATCAAGGAATACGGCACCACCGATGAAGCCTATGCCGACCTGGCCGCCGGCCGGCTGGACGCGGTGGCCGGATCGCTGCCGAACCTGACCTATCTGGTCAAGAACCGGCCCGAGACCTTTGCCCTGTTCGAGCCCGCCCAGTTCGGCGAGCCGAAATACTTCGCCTGGGTGCTGCGCAAGGAAGCCGACAGCGAAACCCTGGCCAAGGCAATCAACGATGCCCTGCTGAAGATGACCGATGACGGCCGCGTCAAGGCCATCCAGGAAAAGTGGCTGGGCACCTATACCGAACTGCCGCGCGAAGTTCCGACCGAATGATCGCAGGCGGGCGGGGTCGCGGCCCCGCCCGCCCATCCTGACCGGCCAAGTCGAGGCGCGCATGTTCTCTGTCCCCGTCTTTCTGGAAAGTTTCTGGCCCCTGCTGATGGCGGCCCGCTACACGCTGCTGATTTCGGTGCTGGGAATCGCGCTGGGGCTGGTGATCGGCACGCTGATCTGCGCGGCGCGGCTGTCGCCCTATGCGCTCTTGCGCCGCTTTGCCGGGGTCTGGGTCAGTTTCCTGCGCGGGGTGCCGCTCTTGGTGCAACTGCTGGTGTTCTATTATTCGCTGCCGGTGATCGGCATCGACATCCCGCCCATCGCCGCGGCGGTGATTTCGGTGGGTATCTGCGCCAGCGCCTATATTTCCGAAATCTGGCGCGGCGCCATCGCCGCCCTGCCGCGCGGCCAGACCGAGGCGGCGGTGGCCATCGGCATGGGTCCGCGCGACGTCTGGACCCGCATCATCCTGCCGCAGGCCTTCGGCATGTCGCTGCCTGCGCTGGTCAACGAACTGATCCTGCTGGTCAAGGCCAGTTCGCTGGTGTCGGTGGTCGGCATCCTGGAAATCACCCGCGCCAGCCAGGCGCAGGCCGCGACCACCTTCCGCCCGCTCGAGGTCTATATCGCCGCCGCCTGCATCTATCTGGCGATCAACCTGTGCCTGGCGGCGCTGGGACGTTATCTGGAACACAGGACGGCGGTGTGATGGAACTGGGCATCTTTCAGCAATACGGCCCCGCATTGCTGCGCGGCTTTGGCGTCACCATCCTGTGCTGGATCCTGGGCACGATCTTTTCCATGGCGCTGGGTCTGATCATCGCGCTGATGCAGCGCTATGGCCCGCGCTGGCTGCGCTGGCTGATCCAGGCCTATATCGAGATCATCCGCGGCACCCCGTTCCTGGTGCAGCTGTTCGTGCTGTATTACGGCGGGCCGCTGATCGGGCTGCGGCTGGACGCGCTGCCGGCGGGCCTGCTGGGCCTGACCATCTATGGCAGCCCCTATTTCGCGGAAATCTTCCGCTCGGGCTTTCGGGCGGTGCCGCATGGCCAGATCGAGGCCGCGCGCAGCATCGGCATGACCGAACCGACCATCGTGCGGCGCATCCTGCTGCCGCTGGGTCTGGTGTCGGCGCTGCCGGCGCTGGTCAATTTCTCGATCATCCTGACCAAGGAAACGGTGATCCTGTCGATCATCACCGTGCCCGAGCTGATGTATCAGGTCAGCCGCATGTCCACCGAGACCTTCCGCTATCTGGAGGCCAATGTGGTGCTGGCGCTGTTCTTCTGGCTGCTGGTCGAAACCATCAGCCGGGTGGGACGCCGGCTGGAAACCCGTATCACCAAACATCTGATCGAAAGGACCTGAGCGATGCAGGCCTCTGCCGTCGAGATCCGCAAGGTCAACAAGTTCTACGGCCCGTTCCATGCGCTGAAGGATGTGGACCTGTCCATTCCGCCCGGCAAGGTCACCTGCCTGATCGGACCATCGGGATCGGGCAAGTCCACGCTGCTGCGTTGTATCAACTTTCTCGAGGAATACGATTCGGGCGAAATCCGCATCGACGGCAAGCTGATCGGCTATGAGGCTCCGGGGCGGCGGATGTCGGGGCGGGCGCTGCGCGAGATGCGGCGCGGCATCGGCATGGTGTTCCAGCAGTTCAACCTGTGGCCGCACATGACCGCACGCGACAATGTGGCCGAAGGGCTGATCCGGGTGCGCGGCATGGCCCGCCCCGAGGCCCAGCGTCGCGCCGCCGAGGCGCTGGCCAAGGTCGGGCTGGCCGACAAGATGGACAACCATCCCGCGCGGCTGTCGGGCGGCCAGCAGCAGCGCGTGGCCATCGCCCGCGCCATCGCCATGGAACCGCGCCTGATGCTGTTCGACGAACCGACCAGCGCGCTTGACCCCGAACTGGTGGGCGAGGTGCTGAACGTGATGAAGGCGCTGGCCAGCGAAGGCATGACCATGGTCGTGGTCACCCATGAAATGGGCTTTGCCGCCCATGTCGCCGATCAGGTCGCCTTCATGGAAAAGGGCGAACTGGTGGGCGTGGACAGCCCCGCCCGCATCCTGCACCAACCCGACGATCCCCGCATCCAGGGGTTCCTGCGCACATATCACGAACGCAACAGCTTCTGATTCCTGCCGACAGCGCCGCCAAACCGCCGCGTCCCCGGACGCGGCGGCACGGTCTTTGCATCGCCGCGGCATTGCTTCGTGCGCCCGCTCGTTATAGGAAGGGCGGACATAGCCGGAGAAAGCTGCCGATTAGCGCATGATGGACGACTTATCCGACCGATGCGGCCTGCCGCGTCCTGTCCGACTTTGGCATCTTCCCGACCTCCAGCGAGCCCGCCGATGTGGATCGAGATCCTGATTGTTTTCGTGCTGACCCTGGTCAACGGGCTGTTGGCGATGTCGGAGCTGGCGATCGTCTCGGCCCGGCCGGCACGGCTGAAGGTTCAGGCCGAACGCGGCGATCGCGGTGCGCAGACGGCCTTGGCGCTGGCGGAGCAGCCGGGACGGTTTCTCAGCTCGGTCCAGATCGGCATTACCCTTGTGGGCGTGCTCTCGGGTGCGTTTTCGGGGGCCACGCTGGGGGCGCGGCTGGCGGCTGCGCTGCCCGGCTGGGGGGTTCCCGCCTCGCTGGCGCAGCCCCTGGGCATGGGCAGCGTGGTGGTGGCCATCACCTATCTTTCGCTGATCGTCGGCGAACTGGTGCCCAAGCAGCTGGCGCTGAAGAACCCCGAAAAGGTCGCCGCCAGGGTGGCGCCGCTGATGCAGATGATTTCCAGGGCGGCCGCGCCGCTGGTCTGGCTGCTCGACCGGTCAGGCAAGCTGGTTCTGGCCCTGCTGCGCCAGTCCGGCGACGACAAGCAGACCATCAGCGACGAGGAAATCCGCCTGGTCATTTCCGAGGCCGAGACCGCCGGCGTCATTCACCGCGCCGAAACCGAAATGATTGCCGGCGTCATGCGTATCGCCGACCGATCAGCCCGCGGGCTGATGACCCCCCGGCGCGAGATCGAGGCCATCGACATCTCTGACGACTGGGATACCGTTTCGGCACGATTTGCGGCTGCGCGCCGCACGCGTCTGCCGGTCAAGGACGGCGATCCCAACAATCTGATCGGCGTGGTGGCCAGCGTCGATCTGCTGCCGCAGCGGCTGTCAGGGCGATTGGACCTGCGCGAGGTGATGCAGCCCGCGCCCATCATCCCCGAGACCATGGACGCGCCCGAGGTGATCGCCCGGCTGCGCGCCGCGCCCGGCCAGATGCTGCTGGTCTATGACGAATACGGCCATTTCGAGGGCGTGGTGACGCCGATGGACGTGCTGGAAGCGATCACCGGGGAATTTGCCGGGGTGGACGATGACGAACCCAAGGTCGTCGTGCGCGAGGACGGCAGCATGCTGGTTGCGGGCTGGATGCCTGTGGACGAATTTGCCGACCGCTTCGGGGTGACCCTGCCACCGGACCCGGATTATTCGACGGTGGCGGGGCTGATCCTGGACATCACCGGCTCGCTGCCGCAGGCGGGGGATGTGGTCGTCTGGCAGGACTGGCGCATCGAGGTGGTGGATATGGACGGCCGGCGCATCGACAAGCTGCTGATTTCACGCGAGGCGCGGGAGTGACGCGGCTGGCCGCCGTCGGGCTTGTCAATTCATGTGGCCCACCTAACTGTCAGGCATGAAGTTCACCCTGCGCCAGATCGCATATTTTCTTGCCGTGGCCAGACAGGGAAGTTTCGGTCGCGCGGCCGAAACCGTTCACGTGTCGCAGCCCGGCCTGTCCAGTCAGATCGCCCAGCTCGAGGCGCATCTGGGCGGGGCGCTGTTTCATCGCAGCGCCGGGGCCGGCACGGTGCGGCTGACCGCGCTGGGCGAGCGGCTGCTGCCGGTGGCGGAAGAGGTGATGGACAGCGCGCGGCGGTTGCAGGCCCTGGCCCGGGTCGAGCGCAAGCCGCTGACCGGACGGTTGCGGCTGGCGATGATCCCGACGGTCGCGCCCTATCTGCTGTCGCATCTGGTGACGGCCCTGCGCCGCGACTATCCGCTGGCGATGCTGGAGCTTCATGAGGGCGTGACAGCCGAGATCCTCTCGGGTCTGGCCAGCGACCGCTTCGACGCCGGCATTGTCGCCTTGCCGGCCACGCATGATGCGCTTCAGGCCGAGCCGGTGTTGCGCGACGATTTTCTGGTGGCCCTGTCCGATCAGGATCCGGCAGGCCCTGCCGATCCGGTGCATCCGGATGGCATTCAGCCGGAACGGCTGTTGCTGCTGGCCGAAGGCCATTGCCTGCGGGATCAGGCGCTGGCGGTCTGCGGCCTCAACAGCCCGCGCCGCAAGCTGAACCTCGAGGCAGCCTCGATGCCGACCCTGCTGCGCATGGTTGCCAGCGGAATGGGAATGACGCTGATCCCGCGCCTTGCCGTGGCCGAGGAAACCCGCGACGGCCGGCTGCGGGTTCTGCCCTTTGCCAGCCCTGCGCCCTCGCGCGATCTTGCGGTGGTCTGGCGGCGCAAGGGCGACGCCGGCGCCGATGCCCGTGCGCTGGCGGCGGTGGTGCGGGGCCTGGCCCCGGTGCTGGGTGTTTCCCCCTTGCCCGGGCAGGCTAGTTGATCCGCACGGGCAGGATCAGGGTTGCGCTTTGCCCCGAGGGGGGCGGGGGCAGGCGCGGCAGCCGGGCCGCCTGTCGGTTCAGCGCCGCGTCATTGCCGGGGTCTCCGGTGCTGCCCATCAGCTGTGCGCCTGACACCTGACCGTTGGGCAGCAGGGTGAAGCGAATGGTGATGGTGGCGCTGTCGCGCATCGACAGCCGGGTGCGCCGCATATGCCGCGCCACCGCCGCATTGACCCGCGCCTGCCAGCTTGCCATCTGCCGCGCGCTGGGGGCGGGTGCGCCAGCGGGTGGCGCGGCGCCTTGTGGGGCTGTGGGGGCGCGCAAGGCTGTAGTCTGGCGCCGGGCAGGCTGGTCCGACGCTGGCGTGGACGGGGGTTCGGCCGCGGCTTTTGTCTGACGTTGCGGCTCTCTGTCCTGCGTGATCCGGGTCTTGCGCTGGGACTCGGTCTGGGTCTGGGTCTGGGCCACGGGACGAGGGCGCGGGCGGGCCGATTGCGGCAGGGCCACCGCCTGCGGCGGCGCAAACAGGCTGTTCATCTGTTCGATCGGTGGCAGCTCGGGCAGTTCGGGCAGTTCAGGCAGCGCTGGATCCTGCTGCATGTTCCCCTGTTCCGAGGGGGCCGGCTCGGGCTCGGGTTCGGGCGCCGGCTCTGGATCAGGCTGGGACTCGGCCCGGGGGGCCGGCGGCGGCATCGCATCGGAATCCTGATTGTCCGGCGCGGCGGGCGGGGCCACCGGCAGCGGCGCCAGGTCGATCATGATGGCCTGTGGCAGCCCGCTGGGGGGCGGGACTGCATCGCTGTCGAAGAGCCAGCCGACAACCCCAAGGTGCAGTGCCAGCACCACGGCCGCCGTGCCGCCCCACAACCCTACCTGGCGCAGCATGCCGTCACCGGCTATGGGTCGTGATGCAGGGGGGATCATGGTGCGACGGTGGCGGGCGCGGAGGTGGTCTCCAGCCCGACCAGTGCAATCTTCAGATAACCCTGCTCGCGCAGGCGATTCATGACCTCCATCAGGTCGCCATAGCTGACCGTCCGGTCGGCGCGCAGAAAGATGCGCTGTTCGCGGTCGTCACCGGTTGCCGTGGCCAGGGCAGCTGCCAGATCCGGCAGAGCCACCGGGCTGTCGCCCAGGGCAAGGCTGAGGTCTGACTTGACGCTCAGAAAGACGGGCCGATCCGGGCGCTGTGCCGGCGTTGCGTTCGAGACCGGCAGATCGACATTGACATCCACCGTGGCCAGCGGCGCCGCGACCATGAAGATGATGAGCAGCACCAGCATCACGTCGATGAATGGTGTGACGTTGATTTCGTGGTTTTCCACCAGATCGTCTGGATCATGCAGCCCGCCCGCCATGGCTCAACCTTCGGTCTGGGCGCTGCCGGACCGGCTGTCGAGCGCAAGGCTGACCAATCGTCTGGTGGCCGCAGCGGCGTTGGCCAGATGCAGCCGATAACCGGCGATCACGCGCACCAGCAGATTGTAGACCACCACCGCAGGAATCGCCGCCACCAGCCCCAGCGCGGTGGCCAGAAGCGCCTCGGCGATGCCGGGGGCGACAACCGCCAGGTTGGTGGTCTGAGCCTGGGAAATGCCGATAAAGCTGTTCATGATGCCCCAGACCGTGCCGAACAACCCCACGAAAGGCGCGGTCGAGCCGATGGTGGCCAGAACCCCGGTGCCTCGGGTCATGCGGCGGGCTTCGACCGCCTGGATCTGATCCAGATGCGAGGCGACACGTTCCTTGACGCCATCGGCCAGGGGGCGGGGGCCTGCGCGATCGTATTCTGCGGCGGCCATGCGCATCATGCGGGCGGCAGGGTCGCGGCGCAGCGCGCAGGCGGCCAGCGCGCCGGGCAGGTCGGCGGCCCGTTCCAACCGCAGGATGCCGCCGGTCAGCCGCCGCCCGGCGGTCCACAGCTCGATCAGCTTTGCCACAAACACCGTCCATGTGACCACAGAGGCGAAGGCCAGTCCGATCATCACGGCCTTGACCACCGGATCGGCCGCCAGAAACATGCCGCGCGGTGACAGGTCGTGCGGCAGGGTTGCGTCGCGTTCGACCGCGCCGCTTTCCGGCGTGGCCAGGGCTGCGGGCGCGGTGGCCGATGGCGCAATGCCCTGGGGTTCGGCGGGCCCTGCCGGTGACGCCTGCTGCGCCACGGGCTCGCCCACGGCCTGTTGTGCGCCGGCCGGTATCGCCAGGACGGGGGCTGCGACCATCAGTATGGCGAGACCAAGCGTGCGGAGGAACGGGGAAGGCGTCATGCGTGTCTGTCCTTGCGGCCTTGGGCTGCGGTGCTGTTGCGACAGGGCGCGAACCGCACCACGCCGGTTGGCGGGTGGTAAACAACAACAAGGTAAAACTGTCAACTATTCTCGCGTCCCGAGGGTTTCATGCCCGCGCGCAGGCAGAACCCTGTCGCAGAGCCGCGACAGGGCAAGACACCGCAAGTCGGTTGCCGTGACCGGAAACCGTCCCGTTCGTGCAAGCGTGCTGTCGGGCGACGCCTATTCGGGTTTGATCTTGACGGCAGTGCCCTGGGCAAAACTGTCCAGACGTCCCTTGGCCGCGTCCTGGGTGTTGACGATGCCGGCCAGCGTTGCCTCGGCATAGGCAGCATCCAGGCCGGACATGTTCTGCATGTGCGAGATACCGGAACAGATGGCAAAGTTCGACAGCGGCGTGTTCTGGGCCGCGCGCCGCGCCAGGTCATAGGCCAGCGCCTCGCTGTCGGCGGTGCGATATTGTGCCAGACCCACGGCCACCGCCTCGTCCCCCGAGTACAGCCGTCCGGTCAGCATCATGTCCACCATGCGCGCCTGACCGATCAGACGCGGCACACGAATGGTTGCGCCGCCGCCGGTAAACAGGCCGCGCTGCCCCTCGGGCAGGCCGAAATAGGTGGTTTCGTCCATCACCCGGATATGCACAGAGGAGGCCAGCTCCAGCCCGCCGCCCACCACCGCGCCCTTCAGCGCGGCGATGACCGGGATGCCGCCATATTCAATCTTGTTGAACGCCTCGTGCCAGCGCAGGCAGATGCGCATGAATTCGGCCGGGCTGCGGCCTTCGCGCCCGTGTTCGACCAGATCCAGACCGGCGCAGAAATGCGGGCCCTCGGCCCGCAGCACCACCGCCCGCGCGCCCGATGTCGGCATCGCCGAAAACACCGTCACCAGTTCCTCGATGGTTTCGGCGCTGAGCGCATTGCGCTTGGCGGCGCGGTTCAGCGTTACGGTGGCAACGCCATCGCCGTCCAGGGCGACCAGAAGGTTTGACAGGCGCAATTCGGTCAGATCGGTCATCGCGGGCTCCATACCAGTTGCAGCAGGAATAGGGGCTGGTAGCACCGGCGTCCAGCCCGGGGCCGGGTCGTTCGGTCAGACGCCTGCCTTCATGGCGCAGGCGGGCCCCCGCTCGACGGTGAAGGCGGTTGCACCTTCGGCCTGGGGGTGGCTCGCCAGCAATCTATGCCCCGACTGGGCACAGAAATGCGGCACATCGATCGCCGCCGCCGGATCGGTGGCCAGCAGCACCACCCGGCTGCCCGGCGCCAGCGCCTGCAACCGCTTGCGCAACCGCAGGACCGGCAACGGACACAGCAGGCCGCGCGCGTCGATGACAGGATCGGGGGTCATGCCGGGGCCCGCAGGGCCAGGGCCGCGCACCAGTCCGGCAGATCCTCGGCAGTCAACGGCTGCGCCAGATCATGAGCAAATTCATGAAAGGCCGGCATCTGTTCGGCCGGCACATGCAGCAGCACCGGAATCCCCTGGGTCAGGGCCCGGGCAATGGTGTCGCGAAAGCCACCGCCGCTGCTTTCCTGCTTGCCGAACTTGTTCACCACCAGCAGATCGGCGCCCCGCGCCAAGGCAGCCTCGGTGCGGGCGACGGCTTCGGCAAGCGCCTGCGTATCCAGGCGGCAGCCCTGGGAACAGGTGCCCAGCGACTGGGATATCCGCACCGCTGAGCCGGTGTCACCCAGGATCCGCAGCTCCATGTCGCAGTCGCGGTCTGCGCCGCGATCGATATTGTGCTGGACGGCCCCGGCCAGCCGCAAGCCGCGCGCCTCAAGCTCCGCGACGGCTTGCGCAATCAGCAGATCGGCAGCCCCCGGTGCCGCGTCCTGGCAGGTCAGATAGGCCAGCATCATGTCCTCATCCCTTGTCCGAACAGCATAAACCGCCACCAGAGCGGTGCAAGCGGCTAGAGACCCTTGTCACCGGCGGCAAGCGGTCCGTAAAGGATCAGCGCCGGGTGCGGGCTGGGGCCTTCGGCGGCCAGCAGCGCCGCCAGGCCGGCGACGGTGGTGCGCAGCAGCCGTTGATGCGGGTGGCCGACCGCCTCGGCCAGCAATGCGGGGGTGTCGGGCGGCAGGCCATGGGCAATCAGCCCGGCCGCCATCGCCGGAAAGGTGCGCTGGCCCATGAACACCACGGTCGTGGCCTGGGCATCGGCCAGCGCGGCCCAGTTCTGGTCCTGCGGCAAGCCGCCGGTCACATCGGCGCCGGTGACGAATTGCAGCCGTCGTGCCGTCAGTCGTCGTGTCAGCGGCAGCCCGGCGACCGCGGCCGCCGCCATGGCCGAGGGCACGCCGGGCACGATCTCATAGGCGATGCCCGCCTGGCGCAGCGCGGTCAGTTCCTCTTCCAGACGGCCGAAAACCCCGGAATCGCCCGATTTCAGCCGCACCACATGACGTCCGGCGCGGGCGTGTTCGATCAGGGCCGCGTTCACCGCCTCTTGCTTGGCCGAGGGGCGGCCGGCGCGCTTGCCCACCGCGATGCGCAGCGCCTGCGGGTGGGCGCGCTCCAGCACCGGCCCCGAGGCCAGATCGTCATAAAGCACCACGTCGCAGGTCTGCAGCCGCTGCAGCGCGCGCAGCGTCAACAGGTCGGGATCGCCCGGGCCAGAGGAAACGAAACTGACATGGCCGCTGCTGGTCATGCTGTGGCGATGCGGCAATTTCCGCGTGAAGGCAAGGGGCTGCTTGCCGCGCCGACGCGCATTTGCGATAGAGGGCGCGACCGAACCGGGGGATCCAGACCATGTTCCGCGCCCGCCATCTTCTGGGGATCGAGCCGCTGGCCCCGGCCGAGATCACCACCCTGCTTGACCTGGCCGAAACCTATGTCGATCTGAACCGGCGCACGGTGAAACATGCCGATGCGCTGGCGGGCATGACCCAGATCAACATGTTCTTCGAGAATTCGACCCGCACCCAGGCCAGTTTCGAACTGGCCGGCAAGCGTCTGGGGGCGGATGTGATGAACATGTCGGTGGCGTCGTCATCGGTCAAGAAGGGCGAGACGCTGATCGACACCGCGCTGACGCTGAACGCCATGCGCCCCGATCTGCTGGTGGTGCGCCATCCGCAATCGGGCGCGGTCGATCTGCTGGCGCAAAAGGTCAATTGCGCGGTGGTGAACGCCGGCGACGGTCGGCACGAACACCCGACCCAGGCGCTGCTGGATGCGCTGACCATTCGTCGCGCCAAGGGCCGTCTGCACCGGCTGACCATCGCCATCTGCGGCGATATCGCCCACAGCCGCGTGGCGCGGTCGAACATGTTGCTTCTGGGCAAGATGGAAAACCGGCTGCGGCTGGTCGGGCCGGCGACGCTGATGCCCTCGGGCGCGGCGGATTGGGGTTGCGAGGTGCATGAGGACATGCGCGAGGGGCTGAAGGGCGCCGATGTGGTGATGATGCTGCGCTTGCAGAAAGAGCGGATGGACGGCGGTTTCATCCCCTCCGAGCGCGAATATTACCACCGCTGGGGCCTTGATGCCGAAAAGCTGGCGCTGGCGGCGCCCGATGCCATCGTCATGCATCCCGGGCCGATGAACCGCGGCGTGGAAATCGACGGCACCATCGCCGACGACATCAACCGCAGCGTGATCCAGGATCAGGTGGAAATGGGGGTGGCGGTGCGCATGGCCGCCATGGACCTGCTGGCGCGCAACCTTCGGGCCGAACGCGGTGCCCGCGCGGCGGAGATGATGGCATGATCCTGCATTTCCAGAACGCCCGCCTGGTCGATCCCGAGACGCTGACCGTCGAGCCCGCCAGCCTGACCGTGCGCGATGACCGCATCGATGCGGTGGGGGCCGAGGCCCCGGCGGGGGCGCAGCTGATCGATTGCGGCGACCGCCACCTGGCCCCCGGTCTGGTCGATTGGGGCGTCAAGATCGGCGAACCCGGAGAGCGGCACAAGGAAAGCTTTCGCAGTGCCGGGCTGGCCGCCGCCGCCGGCGGGGTGACCACGATCATCGCCCGACCCGACACGCAGCCGCCCATCGACGCCCCCGAATCGCTGGAATTCGCCACCCGGCGCGCCGCCGATGCGCCGGTGAACATCCGCCACATGGCGGCCCTGACCAAGGGTCGCAGCGGCCGCGAGATGGTCGAGATGGGCTTTCTGCGCGACGCCGGCGCCGTTGCCTTTACCGATGGCGTGCGCGTTGTCGCCGACAGCCGGCTGATGGCGCGCTGCATGGGCTATGCCCGTGGGCTGGGGGCGCTGATCGTCGGCCATCCGCAGGATCCGGGGCTGTCGGCGGGTGCGGCGGCGACCAGCGGCAAGTTCGCCTCGCTTTACGGTTTGCCGGCGGTGTCGCCCATGGCCGAGGTGATGGGGCTGGATCGCGATCTGGCTTTGGTGGCGATGACCGGCGTGCGCTATCACGCCGACCAGATCACCGTGGCGGCCAGCCTGCCGGCGCTGCGCCGGGCACGGGCGGCGGGGCTGGATGTCAGCGCCGGCACTTCGATCCACCACCTGACGCTGAACGAATACGACATCGGTGGCTATCGCACCTTTTTCCGCTTTACACCGCCCCTGCGCGCCGAGGACGACCGATTGGCAATGATCGAGGCCGTGGCCGAGGGGCTGATCGAGGTGATCGCCAGCTTTCACACCCCGCAGGACGAGGAATCCAAGCGCCTGCCCTTTGCCGAGGCGGCCCCGGGGGCGGTCGGATTGCAGACGCTGCTGCCGGCGGCGCTGCGGCTTTATCACGGTGGCGGGCTGGGGCTGGCGCAGCTGTGGCGGGCAATGTCGCTGAACCCGGCGCGGCGGCTGGGGCTGGAAGCCGGCCGGCTGAGCCCCGGTGCCCCAGCCGATCTGGTCTGGTTCGATGCCGATGCGCCTTTTGTCCTGGACCGTTTCGCGCTGCTGTCGAAATCGAAGAACACGCCTTTTGACGGCGCGCGGATGCAGGGCCGGGTGCTGGGCACCTGGGTCGGCGGCCGCTGCGTGTTCGGGGGCCAACCATGACGCTGATCCTATGGGCCGGCGTCGGCTATCTTCTGGGGTCGGTGCCCTTTGGACTGGTGATTGCCCGCGCCCTGGGCCTGGGCGATCTGCGCCAGATCGGCTCGGGCAATATCGGCGCGACCAATGTGCTGCGCACCGGCCACAAGCCGGCGGCACTGGCGACGTTGTTGCTGGATTCGGGCAAGGGCGCGATCGCGGTGCTGCTGGCGCGGGCGATGGCGGGGCCGGATGCGGCGATGCTGGCCGGGGCGGCCGCGTTCCTGGGGCATCTGTTCCCGGTCTGGCTGGGCTTTCGCGGCGGCAAGGGCGTTGCGACTTTTCTGGGCACGTTGCTGGCGCTGGACTGGCGGCTGGGGCTGATCGCCTGTGGGCTGTGGCTGCTGACAGCGGCGGTGGGTCGCATTTCGTCGTTGTCGGCGCTGGTTGCGGCCGCGCTGACCCCGGCCTTTGCCTGGTGGTTGCAGGGCGGCGCGATGGCGGCGGTGACAGGTTTCATGGCGGCGCTGATCTTTCTGCGCCATCACGCAAACATCCGCAGGATTCTGGCGGGAACAGAGCCGCGCATCGGCCGCAAGGGATAAGTCCGGACCGGCGCGCCGCACGCGCCCCATCGAGGGGCCCGCGCGGCGCGGCCCTGCGGGCCCGGCCTAGCGGGTCGGCACCGGCTCTTCGCCAGAATAGTCGTAGAAACCGCGGCCGGTCTTGCGTCCCAGCCAGCCAGCCTCGACATATTTCACCAGAAGCGGGCAGGGGCGATACTTGGTGTCGGCCAGGCCTTCGTGCAGCACGTTCATGATCGCAAGGCAGGTGTCCAGGCCGATGAAATCGGCCAGTTCCAGCGGCCCCATGGGATGGTTCGCCCCCAGCTTCATCGATTGATCGATCGAGCGCACCGAGCCGACGCCCTCATAAAGCGTATAGACCGCCTCGTTGATCATCGGCATCAGGATGCGGTTGACGATGAAGGCCGGAAAATCCTCGGCGCTGGCGGAGGTCTTGCCGATACGCTCCACCACCTCGACCAGAGCCTTGTAGGTTTCCTCGTTCGTGGCGATGCCGCGGATCAGTTCGACCAGCTGCATCACCGGCACCGGGTTCATGAAATGAAAGCCCATGAAACGTTCCGGTCGATCGGTGCGGCTGGCCAGACGCGTGATCGAGATCGAGGAGGTGTTCGAGGTCAGGATGGTTTCGGGCTTCAGATGCGGCAGCAGGTCCTCGAAGATCGCCTGTTTCACGGTTTCGCGTTCGGTGGCCGCTTCGATCACCAGATCGGTCTTGCCGATATCGGCCAGCGACATGGTGGTCGTGATGCGACGCATGGCGGCGGCCTTTTCCTCGGCGCTGATCTTGCCGCGGCTGACCTGGCGATCGAGATTGCGTTCGATATGGGCCAGAGCCTTGTCCAAGGCGTCGCGAGAAATATCGGTCAAGACGACATCATAGCCCGACAGGGCAAAGACATGGGCGATGCCATTACCCATCTGACCGGCGCCGATAACGCCCACCGATTGAATCGCCATTTCCATGCCCCCCTTACTGGTCAGACAGGACGATAGGCAGAAGGGACGGGCGCATCAATGTAAATTCGCGGAGGCTGACCCGAAGCGGAAGCATGGGTCGTCAGAAAGCCTGCCTTGTTTACGGGCTGCGCCCTGTCAGTCGCGTGATCTCGGCCGGTCGTGCGCTGCCGCCGCCTTGCAGCAGCAGGTTTACGCCGGTGTCGGTCGCCTCGACCCCGGTGATGACGGTCGGAACGGAAACAGGCCTGTAACCGATGACATCGCCGCCTTGCCGCATCTCGATCCGGAAGGCGTATTTCCCGGCGGGCAGGTTGGTATCGGCGTGGTCGAGCCGTGACCAGACCATGCTTGTCTGTTCACGCCTGACCTGACTGCGCGCCACCTCCTTGCCCTGACTATCAAGCACCAGCAGCCAGGCCTCGTCCCCGGCCCTGATATCGCCATGTTCAAGGGTAATTTCCTCATCCGCGACTGCCACCGGTGCGGTCGTCCGGGCCTGCATCCCGATCCAGGATGAAAAGGCCGCAAGGTCGGATTGGCTGCCTGCCAGCAGGCTTTCCAGCAACTGATTGGTGCGCACCTGCTGTTCGACACCCGAAAATGTCGCCAGTTGCACCGCGAAATCGGTGCTTTGCATCGGATTGAGCGGATCCTGATTTTTTATCTGGGCAGTAAGCATCTTCAGAAAGGTTTCAAACTGGCCGGTGGCGGCTGATGTTACCGTGCCGGTGCCGAGTGATGGGCTGCTGCTGCGTGGCGTCGACAGGAGTGATTCGATGGTGGACAAGTCAGTACCTCAGACTGATTCGTGTGAATGAAACCGGCGGTGTGGCAGGCGTGGCGACCGGTTCGGGGGCAACCGTCACGGCGTCGCCTCGCCCGCTGCCGGCGCGGTGCTGATCGCGACGACCACCGCCCATTCCGTTGGAAAAGACCACCTGCGCTTCGCTGCCGCCCTGCTTCAACTCGGCGTGCAGGATTTCCGAATTGCGTCGCAAGAACTCCAGAACCTCTTGCCGATCCGACATGACCGTAATGGTGCCATCGTCAAATCGATTTATGGCCATTCGTATAAGGCCAAGATCATCGGCGTCGAAGGTCAGTTCGGCGCCATGAAGTGGTTGCAGATTCATCTCTTCGGGCCGATGGATTGGCACGGCAGGACGTTCGTCGGAATGCAGCTGTGCAGGGGCAGAGTGCGCAGGCGGCGGTTGTCGGTCCGGTGACGGCAAGGGGGCGGTGATCTCGGCCACTGCGGCGGCGAACTGATCGAGCAGAGCGGGCCCGTCAAGGACCGATGCGATCATGGGCGCGGGAAGACTGTGCTCGGCATCATTTTCCGCTTCGGCGCCTTGAGGGTCTGTGACCACAGCCTGCGTGCCAATGGCTTCTGCCCTGGATGCGGCAAACCCGCCCAGGGGGGATGAAAGCGGCCCCGAGGCCGCAGGCGTCGTCGATATCGATTCGCCTCCCGCACGGTCATGTCTGGCCGCGATGGGTTCGGCGGCAGGCTTGGCAAGGGAAGGCGCCGCAGCGATGGCAGCCTCACTCTCAGCGGATACCTGCACATCAAGACTGCTTTCGCCCTGCGCCTGCGGTTCCGGATCGCCAGTGGCACCTTGGGATGCAGGTGCTGCAGCTTGCCCCAGCGCGTCGGATTGCTGGTCTGCTGTGCCACCCAAGGGTGGGGCATCCTGATCCTCGGTCTGATCCTGCATTCGCGGGTGGTCAAGCCTGCCTACGTCCTTGGGGCAGCCGCTCGGCGCCTCGACCTGGCGCAGGAATGCGTCGGCCAGCTCACTTGAACCCTGGACGGATGCGGTATCCGCCGGGGCGCAGGGATCTGGGGCGATCGGCAACGGAGCAAGCCGGGAAATCATGAACGCAAACGGCATCGGGTCTGTCCTGGGAAATCTGCCCTCAGCATGCCTTGGCATCATTACCAAATATTTACTGTTCGGCTGTATTTTTCCCTGTGAAAGGAGAAAATCATGAAAATTGTGGAAACTTCTGCGCCGACGACAGCCAATGTCCGGTCCGCTCGGGCTTCCGCGGACGGGCTGGAGCAGGTATTTCTGGCCGAGATGCTTAAATGCACAGCCGCTGAAGACTTCAACGGCGGTCAATTTTCTTCGTTATTGATAGAGCGATACGCACAGATGCTTGCAGCGCGGATAGATCTAGGTCTGGTCTGATCATGGCTCGAATCAGGAATCCGCTATCCATCGCCAGTCAGGTTCAGAAAGCCCAGATCGAGGGCAAGCATGAAGATGCCGCGATCTGGATCGAGGAACTTGCCAGATTGCCGATTCCTGAAATAAGCAGGGACGAAGGCAGCCCATTGGCTGGTCTGTTGCGCGATATTAAGACGCGGGCAATCTTTCTGGATGCAGCTTTTCGCCAGGCATTGGCCAACATCCAGGAGATCAGATCAGACCATGCAGAGATGCGTGTTTACGATGATCTCGGCAAGGTTTGTCGTCATCCTGTCCGGCAGGTTCAAAGGAAAGGATTTTAAGAAATCTGCTGGATTAAATCGTTTGCCTTCCGGCCATGAGTCATGCCTTGATCCAGCCATGGCAGGCCGGCACGACAAACCCGCCAATGCCTTGCCGCGTCAAATGTTCGACCGCAGCAAATCTCATTTCTTTCGGAGGTAAATGATGTCCAGTATCCTGACGAACAACAGTGCGATGGTCGCGCTTCAGACGCTGAAGGGGATCAACGCCAACCTGGCCAAGACCCAGGATGAAATTTCGACCGGCAAGAAGGTCGCCACCGCCCAGGACAATGCCGCCGTCTGGGCAATCTCGAAAGTGATGGAAAGCGACGAATCGGCCTTCAAGGCCGTGCAGAGCAACCTGAAACTCGCCGAGGCTGTTGTGGCCACGGCACGCAGCGGTGCCGAGGAAATCCAGAAGCGTCTGGTCGAGATGAAGAACCTGGCAATCGGCGCCGGCAGCGATGCCAACGATTTCGGCACCATCAACGATCAGATTGTTTCGTTGAAGAACCAGATCACTCAGATCATCGACGGTTCGCAAATGAATGGGGTCAACCTGCTCAAGACCAACCCTGTTCCTGGCCAGACCACCTTCACCGTTCTGGCCTCGCTGGATCGCACCTCCGGTACGGTGCAAACATCCAAGAACTCGATCACCATCAACTCTGCCGATTTCGAGACCGATATCGAGGGTGCTACGATCACCACGATTACCGACAGCACGACCGCCCAAACGGCGATCGGGGAAATCGAAGACTTGCTGGATATCGTCAATACACAGGCCGCCGCTTTGGGCACTGCGGCCAAACAGATCAACCAGCAGTCCGATTTCGTCTCCAAACTGGCAGACTCGCTGAAGTCCGGTATTGGCGCCCTAGTTGACGCCGACATGGAAGAAGCTTCGGCGCGCCTTCAAGCCCTGCAGACGCAACAGCAATTGGGCGTTCAGGCCCTGTCGATCGCCAATCAGGCGCCGCAAACGATCCTGTCGCTCTTCAAGTGATTTTGGAGCGGGCGCGCAAGCGCCCGCCATAACTTTCTCTTAGTGAGGTTGCGCCTTGTCGTTCCTTTCCGCCGCGGACGCCTTTCGGGATGCCAATAGCGGCATCGGCACCTATCGTGAAATCGAATACAAGGTAATCGCGGGAATTACCCGGGAACTGCAAACCGCCATTCGACAGGACGACCGCTTGTTATTGGTGAAAGCGATAGATGCCAACAACAGGCTGTGGTCACGCTTTCAGGATGACCTGTTGGCTGCGGGGAATAGGCTGCCGCAGGATTTAAAAATATCCTTGCTTTCATTGGCCCGGTTTTCGCTCAGGCACGGCAGCTTGGTGTTTGACGGCGTCGCAGATGCAGATGTTCTTGTGGATATCAACCTGGCAATAATGAAGGGTTTGCGCGGTAACCTGGAATAATCGGTGAAGCCAAAAAACCATTGCCCTGACAAGTTCCGGTGAAATAGATGTATCAAGTCAGATTGGCACAAGGCGGCTATGCTGGCTGGAAAATGCTGCAAAGAACGATGCCGCAGCAGAACGCCATGTTTTCGGCCAACCGACAAATTCAGGGCGACATCAGATATTTCTCGGATAATGCTTCACGAATTGGAAGCGCAGATGATATCCTCGGCGATTACCGATTGCGCTCGGTGATATTGACTGCATTCGGTCTCGCGGATGATATCAACAACCGATACTTTGTCAAGAAGGTTCTGGAGTCCAATCCTGACGACCGGACCAGTCTTGCTGGCCGATTGTCGGATAAAAGATATGCCAACTTGAGTCGGGAATTGGGTCTGTGGCGAAGCGATTTTTCAGGATTTTCCTCAAGACAGATACTCGATATTTCTGAAAAGTTTCAGCAGAGGTTATTCGAAAAGGCGGTTGGAAAGAATCATTCGGAGATTGAGCTTGCAATGAACGCACAACGCGAACTTCCGGAAATGGCGAAGTCTGCTTCAAGCAACGACGCCAAATGGTATCAGATACTGGCGTCCAAACCGTTACGAAAGGTATTCGAGGGTGCCTTTGGATGGTCGGCGCAGTTCATGCGATTGCCCATAGACCGGCAACTGGCAGAGGTTAAAAATGCTAGCGAAAGGTTTTTTGGCACCAGCGATCTGTCCAGGCTTGCTCTCCCGGAAAATCTGGACAAATTGCTGACACGATACCTTGTGATGCAGCAGAACTCAGAAGATGGCCGCAGAGAGGCACCGATACTTGCCCTGTTCCGGGGGTAATAGCACGGGTGTAAACGTGGATGCGCAACACAGCGAAAATTTTAATCCGGAATACCGAATTCTGCTATTTATTCTCTGCTGCGTGACTTGCTTGATTAATCGCCTGATATTTCGCGATATGGGGATCAGCTTCTGCTCGCTCTTTGCCTATTACCCAAGCTCCTCCGGGTGATACCAGAGCCGGCTGAAGAATATTACGGTTGGGTTGGTCGAGTGGATAATCCTCCCCATAACTAGGCTCAGGCCCGATTGATCTGCTTGAGACTGCCCGGGCTGCGTGAGTCAAGCTCCCGAACTGACGGGGGCAATGATGAGTAACTTGTTCTGGCTAACGGATGCGCAGAAGGAGCGGTAATCCTCCCCATGGTCAAGGGGATGCGGAAGTAGAATTTTCTCGTCAAGATGAACGAGGAGATTCCGATGAAGAAGATCCGTTTCACTGAAGCCCAGATCATGGGCGTGTTGCGCCAGGCGAAGGGCGGGATGCCCGTGCCCGGGCTGTGCTGCGATCATGGGATCAGCAGCGTGACGTTCTACAAGTGGCGGGCCAAGTATGGCGGCATGGATGCATCCATGATGAGCCAGATGAAGTCGCTCGAAGATGAGAACCGGCGGCTGAAGCGTATGTTCGCCGACCTGAGCATGCAGGCCGATCTGCTGCGAAAGGCTCTAGGAAAAAAGTGACACGGCCAGATCAGCGTCGCGAGCTGGCTGGGAAGCCATTGGCGATCAGGGTCGACAACGGCCCCGAATATGTCAGTTCAACGCTGACGATCTGGGCTGAGAAGCAGGGCATCGTCCTGACCTGCATCCAGTCCGGCAAGCCCCAGCAGAACGCCTATGTCGAGCGCTATAACCGGACGGTCCGCCACGAATGGCTGGACCTCTACATCTTTGAAACCATCGAAGAAGTGCAGCAGAACGCCACCGAATGGCTATGGACCTACAACAACGACCGCCCCAGCATGAGCATCGGTGGCCACACCCCCCCCATGAAGCTGAAAATGGCTGCGTGAGTGCTACGCTCGCGTCCCGTTAATACGGGGAGGATTACCTGATCACCGCCTGGGTGACCTACTACAACACCGCGCGGCCCCACTCGGCCCTTGGCTACCAGACCCCCGCAGGTTTCGCCCTGCATCTGACAACCGCAATCGCCCGACCCGCGGCACGCGATGAGAGTTCCGCGCGCCGAGCGATTGCTCAACCCGCGCCAACAGGCGTAAATGACCACAGGGCTCTGGTCGTGGCTGGATGAAAGACCCGTGGCAGGTCAAAAGCAGCTCAAAATGGCGACAATTTTCTCGGACCATCTGTGCCTTGCCCAGCAAGCAAGGGACGCTCGTCGGTTATCATCTTGCGGAGTCTGCGAGAGGTCGCGCGCGGATGCTCGATGGAGACCGGCCCTGGACATGCTGAAGCAGGCATCGCCGCGATCATATCCAGGTAAATCCAGCAGCAGGCGATGTCATTGGCCAGATCCGTCAGTGCTGACCAATCGGTCGCTTAACGGCTTCTGGCCCGAAACTATGGCTTTCATTCACTTTAGCGGTCAATAGCGCCGGTTGCTGCGAAATGGATGGCGCATCGGGCGGCCAACGGGGCGATGTCCGTGAAAAGCGCTGCGCATGCAGGCTCTTGGGCGGGGGCCAAGCCTACCGGCAAACGCTGCGTTCAGATCACCAGGACGCCCGAATGCTTGGCCTTGTGTTCCGGCTCGACATGGATGGTGATCTGGGCGCCAGGCAAGCGCGATTTCAAGGCCTGTTCGACACGATCACAAATATCATGGGCCTGATCCACCGTGGTCTGACCGTCGACGACCAGATGAAAGTCGATGAAGGTTCGCTGGCCGGCATGGCGAGTGCGCAGATCATGCGCCTCGATCGCGCCGGTGGCGGTGTCCGAGATGGTCGCCCGGATCTCGTCCAGGGTTGCCTCGGAAACGGCTTCGTCCATCAGTCCAGAGAGCGAACTGGTCATCACCTTCCAACCCGACCACAGGATATTGACCGCAACCAGCGCCGCCAGGGCCGGATCCAGCACAGCCCAGCCTGTGACGAGCGCCAGGGCCACCCCGATCACGACGCCCACGGAGCTGATGACATCCGATAGCAGGTGCCGGCCATCGGCAACCAGTGCTGGCGAGCGCAGTTGCCGGCCCCGGGAAATCAGCACCCAACACCACAATCCGTTCAGCACGCTGGCCGTGACGTTTATCAGCAGCCCTTCGATCGGGGCATCCAGCATTCGCGGCGCCTGAAAGGCTGCCCATGCCTCGCGCAGGATCAGCAGCGCGGCCACAATGATCATGACACCTTCCAGCACCGCACTGAAGAATTCGGCCTTGTGATGGCCGTAAGGGTGATCCTTGTCGGCGGGCTTGGCGGCGATACGAATGGCAATCAGCGCGGCGATGGCGGTGGCGACATTGACTGTGCTTTCCATCGCATCCGACAGCAGGGCCACCGACCCGGTCAGCCACCAGGCCGCGGCCTTCAAGGCCAGCACCACCAGGCCGACGACGATGCTGCCGATAGCGATCTTTTCGGTGCGGGACATCGTCGGGCTCCTCTTGGCTGGCCGGCGCCGCCGCTTTCTAGCGGGGAATGCGTGACGGGAAAAGCATGCAAAAGGAGATATTCCTGCGATCGGCTGGCGGTCGGGAGAGGACGCTCTTTCCGTAGCGCGACGGCTGCGGGGTCGGCGGCGGGCCTTCTGTCGCCGCAATTGTGGCAAGAACGCAAGATTCCCGCGATCCCTGGTTCGTGGGGTGTAGGGGGGCTGCCCAAGGCACCAGTGCGGCGCAGCATCGGTCCCGGCAGCAAAGCGGATCCGGTTGCAAGGCGGGGGCGGACAGCAATTGCACGCCGCGCGGCCAGGATCATGTCCAGCCCGCGCGCATCCCCGGGCCCACCGCCCGGCGCTGTGTTGCACAAGAACCAGCGTCAGGACATGAGGCGGTTCCGGCACGGGCATCCTGCGCGCGGCTTCGCGCCAACAGGCGGCGAAAGGCCAGGGGGCTGTCATCAGAGGTGCAGGTCGGGGTGCCGTGCAGATCCAGATTCGACCCGAGAAGGGAACGGGGGCGGCCGGGCCGGTTCTTCGACCGTCGAAAGGATGCGCAAGACTTTACCCCAAACCTCCCCCGAGGCCCGGTCCCGCACATGCAGATGCGGGAAAGGTTGGCCGCAGCGCGGCCAACCTGGGCGGGCGGCCCGACGGGTGGGTGTCGCCCGGCTGCAGGGCTCGCGGCGGCGGGGCTATTCCGCAGGAACCGCGGCCACTTCCTGAATGTCGGCAATCGGATGTTTCAGGTGCGGCAACATCTCGCGGGGGCAGACCTGGATGAACCGCTGCACTTCCTGTTCCCAGTTCTGCAGGATATCGCTGGCCCGGCGCGAGCCGGTTTCCTTCTGATGACGCTCGATCAGCCCCTTCAGCTCGGCTTCCCAGTGCGGCTGGGTGACCGGGCACAGGATCAGGGTTTCGGCATTCACATAGTCGCGGGCAACGCCATCGATGTCGTAAAGGTAAGCCATGCCCCCGGTCATGCCCGCGCCGAAATTGGCGCCGATACGGCCCAGGATCACGGCAACCCCGCCGGTCATGTATTCGCAACCATTGCTGCCGCAGCCTTCGATCACCACCTTGGCGCCGGAATTGCGCACGGCAAAGCGTTCCCCGGCGCGGCCGGCCGCGAACAGGTATCCGGCAGTGGCACCGTAAAGCACGGTGTTGCCGATGATGGTGTTTTCGGACGCAACCAGCGGGCTGGCCATGGGCGGGCGCACGACGATGGTGCCCCCGGACAGGCCCTTGCCCACATAATCATTGGCATCACCCGAGACCTCGATCTTCAGCCCCGGTGCGGCAAAGGCGCCCAGCGACTGCCCGGCGCTGCCGGTCAACCGCACGGTCAGGTGATCGGGCTGCAACTTGTTGCGCATGCCAAAGGTCTGCACGATCATCGAACTGGTGCGCGTGCCCACGGTGCGCTGGGTGTTCCTGACCGCATAGCTCAGCTGCATCTTTTCCCCGTCCGAGAAGAATCGGCTGGCGTCGCGGATGATTTCGGCATCCAGCGTGTCGGGCACCGCATTGCGCGGTTTGGACCGGTCATAGACGATCTTTTCCGAACCATCGACGGTGATCAGCAGCGGGTTCAGGTCCAGATCGTCCAGCGACTTGTCGCCACGGCTGACCTGGGTCAGCAGATCGGCGCGGCCGATGATCTCGTCCATCGAACGGGCGCCGATGCTTGCCAGAATCTCGCGCACCTCGGTCGCGTAGAAAGTGATCAGGTTGACCACCTTGTCGGCAGAGCCGTTGAACATCGCCCGCAGCTTTTCGTCCTGGGTGCAGACACCGACCGGGCAGGTGTTCGACTGGCACTGGCGCACCATGATGCAGCCCATGGCGATCAGCGCCGCGGTGCCGATGCCGTATTCCTCGGCCCCCATCATTGCCGCCATCACGATATCGCGCCCGGTGCGCAAGCCACCGTCGGTGCGCAGCGTCACCCGGTCGCGCAGGCGGTTCATCGCCAGCACCTGATGCGCCTCGGTCAGGCCCATTTCCCAGGGCAGGCCCGCGAACTTGATCGAGGTCGCCGGCGAGGCGCCGGTGCCGCCGTTGTGGCCGGAAATCAGGATGATGTCCGCCTTGGCCTTGGCGACGCCCGCCGCGATGGTGCCGACGCCGCTGGAGGCTACCAGCTTCACCGTGATCTTGGCGCGCGGATTGATCTGCTTGAGATCATAGATCAGCTGCGCCAGATCCTCGATCGAATAGATGTCGTGATGCGGCGGCGGCGAGATCAGCGTGACGCCCTTGGTCGAATGGCGCAGCCGCGCGATCAGGTCGGTGACCTTCATGCCGGGCAGCTGGCCGCCCTCGCCGGGCTTGGCGCCTTGGGCGACCTTGATTTCCAGCTCTTCGCAGGCGTTCAGATATTCGGCGGTGACGCCGAAACGGCCGCTGGCCACCTGCTTGATCTTGGCGCAGGGGTTGTCGCCATTCGGCAGCGGCGCCGAATGGGCCGGATCCTCGCCGCCTTCGCCGCTGTCCGACTTGGCGCCGATGCGGTTCATGGCGATGTTCAGCGTCATGTGCGCCTCGGGCGACAGCGCGCCAAGGCTCATCCCCGGGGTCACGAAACGCTTGCGGATCGAGGTGATGCTTTCCACCTCTTCCAGCGGCACGGGCTTGCCCAGGGGCTTGATGTCCAGCAGGTCGCGCAGATGAATCGGCGGATTGGCCCGCATGGTGGCGGTGAACTGCTTCCACACGTCATAGGACGCCTTTTCGCAGGCGAGTTGCAGCAGCCGCATGGTATTGGCTTCCCAGGCGTGCTTTTCGCCCGACCGCCGCGCCTTGTAGAAGCCGCCGATCGGCAGCAGGTCGGCGCTGGATTCGTGGAAGCCCTTGCGGTGGATGTCCTTCAGCTTGGCCTGCAAGCCGTGCAGGCCTATGCCGGAAATGCGCGACTGCATGCCGGGGAAATATTCCGCCACCATCGCCCGGCTCAGCCCGACCGCCTCGAAATTCAGGCCGCCCCGATACGAGGACAGCACCGAAATCCCCATCTTGGCCATGATCTTCAACAGGCCGGAATCGATCGCCTCGCGATAGTTGCGCATGTTTTCTACCAGACTGCCGCCCAGCAGGCCGCGGGCGATGCGGTCGGCGATGGTATCCTGGGCAAGATAGGGGTTCACCGTCGTTGCGCCGCAGCCGATCAGCACCGCGAAGTAATGCGGATCGATGCATTCGGCCGAGCGCACGTTCAGCGAACAGAAGGTGCGCAGCCCCTTGCGGGTCAGCCAGCTGTGGATGGCGCTGGTGGCCAGGATCATCGGCAATCCGATGCGCTCCGGCCCCTGGCGCTCGTCGCTGAGCACCAGATGGCCGGCGCCGGAACGCACGGCATCCTCGGCCTCGGCGCGGATGCGGGCCAGCGCCTCGCCCATGGCCTCGGGCCCGGCATCCTGGGCGAAGGTGCAGTCGATCTGCGTCACCGCATCACCGAACATGCGCATCATGGCGGCGAATTCGCCATTGGCGACAAAGGGCGATTCCAGCACAAGGATTTCGGTTTGCGCCGAAGATTCGTCCAGAACGTTCTTGAGGTTACCGAAACGGGTCTTGAGGCTCATCACCCGCGATTCCCGCAGGCTGTCGATGGGCGGGTTGGTGACCTGGCTGAAGTTCTGGCGGAAGAAATGCGACATCGGCCGATACTGACCCGACAGCACCGCCGGCGGGGTGTCATCGCCCATCGAGGCCAGTGCCTCCTTGCCATCCTCGGCCATGGGGGCCAGCATGGTCTCGATTTCCTCGACCGTGTAGCCGGCCGCGATCTGGCGGCGGCGCAGTTCCTCGCCGGTGAAGGTGACCGGTTCGGGCAGTTCCTTCATCATCTCGGACAGCTGCACCACCTTTTCCAGCCACTCGCCAAAGGGCTGGGCTGCGGCCAGGTGATCCTTGATCTCGCGGTCGTGGTAAAGCCGGCCCTCGGCCATGTCGACGGCGATCATCTGCCCCGGACCTAGCGCGCCCTTTTCGCGCACATTGCCTTCGTCGATCGGCACCATGCCGGCTTCGGAACCGGCGATCAGCAGGTTGTCGCCGGTCACGACATAGCGCAACGGCCGCAGCCCGTTGCGGTCCAGCCCGCCGCAGACCCAGCGCCCGTCGGTCATCGCCAGGGCCGCCGGGCCGTCCCAGGGCTCCATCACCGCATTGCAATAGGCATACATGTCGGCCCAGGGCTTGGGCATGTCGGTGGTGGCCTTGGACCAGGCCTCGGGCACCAGCATGGTCTTGGTCATCGGCGCGGAACGGCCCGAACGCACCATCACCTCGAACACCGCGTCCAGCGCTGCGGAATCGGACGAGCCGCCGGGGATGATCGGCTTGATATCCTCGGCCATGTCGCCAAAGGCGCGGCTGGCCATGCGGATCTCGTGGCTTTTCATCCAGTTGGTGTTGCCCTTGAGCGTATTGATTTCACCGTTATGCGCCAGCATGCGGAAGGGCTGGGCCAGCCACCACTGCGGGAAGGTATTTGTGGAATAGCGCTGGTGATAGATCGCAAAGGCCGAGGCAAAGCGTTCGTCCTTGAGATCGGGATAGAATTCGGCCACCTGTTCGGCCAGCATCATGCCCTTGTAGATGATGCTGCGGCAGGACAGCGTGCACAGGTATAGCCCCGCGATCTGCGCGGCGATGGCCGCCTTTTCGATGCGGCGGCGGATGATGTAGAGTTCGCGCTCGAACTGTTCTTCGTCGATGGCCTTTTCACAGCGGATCAGGATCTGTTCGATCTCGGGGCGGGTGGCATTGGCCTTTTCGCCCAGAACCGCGGTGTTCACCGGGACATGGCGCCAGCCATAGATGTAATGCCCCATGCGCAGAACCTCGGATTCCACGATGGTCCGGCACAGTTCCTGCTGGGCAAAGTTGGTGCGCGGCAGAAAGCACTGGCCGACGGCGATCAGCTTGTCCTGATCTGGTTCGTGCCCGGTGCGCCGCACCTGATCGTAAAAGAACGGCACCGGGATCTGCACATGGATGCCGGCACCGTCGCCGGTCTTGCCATCCGCATCCACCGCGCCGCGATGCCAGATCGCCTTCAGCGCATTGATGCCGCTTTCCACCACCTTGCGGCTGGCCTTGCCGTCCAGGCTGACCACCAGCCCGACGCCGCAGGACGAATGTTCGTCCTCGGCACGGTACAGCGAATGTTCCGCCATCCAGTCGCGGCGGGCCTGTTCCTGCTGTTCCCAGCTCATCTGTTCAAAACCCTTCACGTCCGTGCCTCCTCGAAAAGCTGCCTCAGGATGTCGGCGCCCCGGCCGCGCACCATCTGCAGGTCGCAATCATATTCCGGTGTTACCGCGCCGAACCCGGGCTGGCCGGGAAAGGCAAAGGTGACCGGGCTGTCGTTGGTTTCCTGGGCCGTGCCGGTCCAGTCGCTGGATTGTTCGATGCCGCCATAGAACCGTCCGTGGTCGCGGCTGACGAATTGCTGGCCGCGCCGCTGGATCAGCACCTCGCCGCCTTCGCTGAAGGTGGTCAGCTCGAACTGCGTCACCTCCAGGGTGACGCCGTCGATCTGCACCTTCTGGCCGGTCAGCACGTCGTGGCCGACATGGCGCAGCCTTTCGCCGCTGTCGGCGCGCGTCCAGAAATCGAAATCGTCGCGGCCGTTTTTCAACAGCGTGCTGAAAGATGCATGGTCGCGGGCCTGATCCTCGAGCACATCGGTCAGCCCGGTGCGCAGATCGGTGCTTTCCATCCAGCGGGTTTCGCGATCGATGCGCGAACGATAGCTGGCGCCGTCCCGATCGAAATAGACCACCCACTGGTCGCCGGGCTTGTCCTGGGCGCAACGGTAATGCTGGCTGACGGTGCAGCTGCGGTTCTGCACGGTCATGTCCAGCGTGCAGCCCTTGGGCGGGGTGAAGCCTGCCGCCTGGGCGGCGCCGGCGGCAAGGCTCAGCCAAGCGGCGACCGCCATGGGCCGGAAGCGGAAAGGTCTGGGGGCGGACATCGCATCGCCCCTATTCGGCAGCGACACGGGCCGCGCCCGACAGATAGCTGGCGATGCTGTCGGCGGCCTCGCGCCCGTCGCGGATCGCCCAGACGACCAGGCTGGCCCCGCGCACGATGTCGCCCACGGCAAAGACGCCCGGCAGGCTGGTCTGATGGGTCTGATAGTCGGCGCGGATCGTGCCCCAGCGCGTGACTTCGAGCCCTTCGACCCCCCACAGGCGCGGCAGATCCTCTGGCTCGAAGCCCAGGGCCTTGATGACCAGATCCGCCGGCTCGTCGTAATCGGCGCCTTCGATCAGTTCGGGCGACTGCCGACCGCTGACATCAGGTGCCCCCAGACGCATGCGCTGCACCCGCACCGCGCTGATGGTCGGCACCTCGCCGGTGTCGTCCACGTCGCGTTCCTGGGCGGTGCGGGCCTCGCCGGTGACATGGCCGCTGAAGGCGCCCGGCGCCGACAGCCACACGAATTCGACGCCCTCTTCCTCGGCGTTCTGGACCTCGCGCTGGCTGCCGGGCATGTTGGCGCGGTCGCGGCGATACAGGCATTTGACCGATTGTGCGCCCTGGCGAATGGCGGTGCGCACGCAATCCATCGCCGTATCGCCGCCACCGATCACGACCACGCGCTTGCCGCGGGCGTTCAGCTCGCCGTCCTCGTAATCGGGGATATCGTCGCCCAGATCGACCCGGTTCGAGGCGGTCAGGTAGTCCAGCGCGCGCACCACCCCCTTGGCGGCGGCATTGTCGATGTCGAGATCGCGGGTCTTGTAGACGCCTGTCGCGATCAGCACCGCGTCATGCCGGCCGCGGATGGCGTCAAAGCTGATGTCCCGGCCGACATCGGTGTTCAGCACGAATTCCACGCCGCTGTCGATCAGCAGACGGGTGCGGCGTTCGACAACGTCCTTTTCCAGCTTGAAACCCGGGATGCCATAGATCAGCAGCCCGCCGGCGCGATCATGGCGGTCATAGACGGTGACCTGAAAGCCCAGGCGCCGCAGGCGCTCGGCCGCTGCCAGCCCGCCCGGGCCGGCGCCGATGATGCCGACCGACTCGGGACGTTCCTGCACCGGGGTCGCCGGCTGCACCCAGCCGTTTTCCCAGGCTGTGTCGGTGATGTATTTTTCGATGGCGCCGATGGTGACGGTGCCGTGGCCGGATTGCTCGATGACGCAATTGCCTTCGCACAGCCGGTCCTGCGGGCAGATGCGGCCGCAGATCTCGGGGAAGGTATTGGTTTCCTGGCTGCGGGCATAGGCTTCCTGCAACCGGCCCTCGGCCGTCAGGCGCAGCCAGTCGGGGATGTTGTTGTGCAGCGGGCAATGGCTTTGACAATAGGGCACGCCGCACTGGCTGCACCGGCTGGCCTGCTCGCGGGCCTTGGCATCGGCAAATTCGCGGTAGATTTCGTGAAAATCCTCGGACCGCGCGGTGGCATCGCGCTTCTCGGGCATCTCGCGCGGTATCGAGACGAATCTGAGCATTTTTTGCGTGGCCATGGCTGCGCGTCCTTCGCTGGCGAGGGTGTCGAGGCCTGATAGAACAGGCCGCAGCCAAATAAAAGTCAGTAGGGCTTACCTATTTGATGATTTTTCGTCCGGCAGAAGCCTGATGCGGCGAGTATCGCCGGAAATAAGGTAAGTAATACTTACCCAATAACCTGCAAAGCCAGCAAGACAACGGCTCCCAGACCGATCCGCCACCAGGCAAACAGCGCATAACCATGGGCCGAAACATAGCCCAGCAGCCAGCGCACCACGACCACCGCCGCCAGAAAGGCGCAGACAAAGCCAACCAAGATATTGCCGGTCGCGGCAGCGTCCAGGATGTCGCGGTTCTTGTAGAGGTCATAGACAAAGGCGCCCAGCATCGTCGGCATCGACAGGAAAAAGCTGAACTCGGCCGCCGAGCGCTTGTCGGCCCCCAGCAGCAGCGCGCCCACGATGGTGGCCCCCGATCGCGACACGCCGGGGATCATCGCCAGGCACTGGATCAGCCCGATCCTGAAGGCGGCCGACAGCGGGATGTCCTCGGCCGCGAAATAGCGCGGCTGGCGGGCCATGCGATCGACGAACAGCAGCACCACCCCGCCCAGGATCAGCATCGAGGCGATGAGCACCGGCGTTTCAAAGAACACCTCCTTGATCAGCCGATGCGCCAGCACCCCGATGACCGCCGCCGGCAGAAAGGCCAGCAGCACCGCCGCGATGAACCACCGTGCGCGCGGATCCGTCGGCGCGTCGCGACATATCCGCCACAGCCGCCCTGCATAAAGTCCCAGGATCGCCAGGATGGCACCCAGCTGGATCAGCACCTCGAAGGCGCGGCCGGGCGAATCAAAGCCAAGGAAATGTCCGGCCAGCAGCACATGGCCGGTCGAGGACACCGGGATGAACTCGGTCAGCCCTTCGAGCAGCCCCAGCAGGGCCGCGACAATCGTGTTGTGGTCCATCAGTTGCTGCGCAGGTTCTTGGCCGAGGCGGTAATGGCCTCATACTGACCCGCGGGACGGAAGCGCCACAGATAGTCGCCGATGACCGCAGGCGCCGAGGTCGGCACGATTCCCAGATCGGCGAAGGTCTTGACGCCGCTGCCGACGGTGTTCGGCTGGCGTAGGCTGCGCGTCTGGTCACGGGTGATGATGCGATTGGTCAGCAGACCGCCCGACACCACCTGCACGGCATCCAGCACCCCCCCCATCAGTCCGGCAAGGGCGTGCGGCAGGCCCAGGATCAGGCGCCGGCGTCCGGTTGCCTCAAGAACCTGCCGGGCGATCTGGCGCATGGTCAGGATCTCGGGGCCGCCCAGTTCGTAGATGCCGGGGGCAGCCTCGCCCTTGGCGCCCATGGCGGCGGCACGCGCGACATCGATCACATAGACCGGCTGCAAAGGTGTATCGGCGCCCGGGACGACCAGCACCGGCCCCAGTCGCGTCATCGCGGCGATGCGGTTGTAGAAGTTGTCGTCGGAACCGAAAATGACCGAAGGCCGCAGGATCACCGCATCGGGGCGATAACGCAGCACCTCGGCCTCGCCCCGTGCCTTGGAGGCGGCATAGCGGCTGGGCGAATCGGGATCGGCGCCCAAGGCCGAGACATGCACCATATGCGCGACGCCGGTTTCGGCGGAAATCCGGGCGATGCGTCCTGCGGCTTCTTCGTGAATGGCGTCGAAGGTATTCTTGCCCTCGCGCACCAGGATGCCCACGCAATTGATGACGGCATCGGCTTCGGCCATGCAGGCGGCAACGGACACATCGTCGCGCACATTGCAGGGGACCGGCTCGACCTGACCGGGATTGCCATAGGTGCGCACAACGCCCGCCAGGTTGGGGCGGCGGACGGCAACGCGCACGCGCCAGCCCTCGGCGGCCATGATGCGGGCGATCTGCCGGCCCAGGAAACCAGAGCCGCCGTAGATCGTGACAAGCTTGGGTGCCGACATCGCTCGCTCCTGTTCGTGGGTGCTCATGCGCTCAATAGCCAAGCTGGCCGCCAGCGGCAAGCCGGGCGTGCAGGCCCTGCGCCAGCCGGTCCGCCACGCGCAGCGCATTGGCGGCGATCGTCAGGCTGGGATTGACCCCGTTCGAGGTCGGCATGAAGGACGAATCGGCCACATAGAGGTTCGACAGGCCGTGCATCCGGCAATCGCGGTCCAGCACACTTGTGTTCGGGTCGTCGCCAAAGCGCAGCGTGCCGCAGGGATGGGCAAAGTTCAGCTGTGGCGCGGCGCCCATGAACAGGGCCCGGTGCGGCCGGAAGGCGGCGCGGATCGCCTTGCGAAAGGCGGCGCGACGCTGGCGCAGCTCGTCCGATATGTCGTAATGAAAGCGCAGCCTTTCGGGATCGGCGGGATCGGGCAGCAGGCGATTGTGCAGATAGGGCAGATCCTCGAGCACGCCGACAAACAGCTTTGCCCGGCCGAGCAGCCGCGCCGCCGCCAGCGCCGGCAGCCGCAATCCGTGCCGCAGCGGCCGCAGCCGCCGCAGCCGCGACTGGTCGAAATGCCCGTTCAACGAATGCAGGATTTCGCCGTAACCGGCGCTGAGGCCCATCGACTGCACGGTGCCGAAACGCTGGCCGCCCATGAAATACAGATCGCGCAGGCTGATCGAGCGGGACGGCCCTTCGTTCTGCCGCCCATGGCCGGCCCATATGGCGATGATCTCGCTGAGGTGGAACATCAGGTTGCGTCCGACCAGACCGTTGCGATTGCCCAGGCCCTGCGGCCACAGATCGCTGGCGGAATGCAGCAGCAGCGCCGGCGAACCCAGCCCGCCCGCGGCCAGCACATACCGGCGCGCCCGCAGGGTGAAGCGATGCCCGTCGCGCTGGCAGAGCAGTCCGGTGACGCCCTGGGCATCGGCCTCGATCCTGATGACGGAACAGCGGTCCAGCAACGCCGCGCGCCCGGTCTCAAGCGCGGGCAGCACGCCGGCCGATCGCCCGTCCATCTTGCAGCGCCGCGGGCAGCGGCGGCCGAAGCAGCTTTCGCAACCGGGCAGAAAGCGCGCCGCCATATGCGTCCGATACGGATGCAGCCCCGACCGTCTTAGCTGGTCCATCAGCGCCGCGTCCGAGGCGGTCAGCGGCTGTGCCGGCGGGCGCAGGCAGGCGCCGTTCGGGGCCAGGGGATCGGCCTCGCCGTTGATGTGAAAATAGTCCTCGGCCAGGCGGAACCAGGGCTCCATCGCATCATAGCCCACGGGCCAGCCGCCCGTCGGATGCGGTTGTTCCGGCGAATCGTCCAGATCATGCCGTTCGGGGCGCTCCAGCGTAGCGGCGTAATAGGCCGAGGTGCCGCCGACGCCGGCGCCGATCATGCCGTCCAGCTCATACCAGCGGCCGTCGAGTTCGGCCTCGAGCAACCGCGGCCAGGCCCCCCGGGCCAGGCGATCTGCCGGCTGGCGCGCATCCATGTTCAGCGCAGGCATCGCCGTGTCGCCCAGATCTGGGCCCTTTTCCACAAACAGCACCGAAAGCCCGGCTTCGGCCAGCCTGCGCCCCGCAGTGCCGCCGCCGATACCGGTGCCGATGACGATCGCATCCCAATCGCGGGCTCTGATGTCGTCCATGGAGTTCGATGCTTTTCTGTATGGTTTTTGCGCTGGCTGAACGACTTGTCGCGGAAAGGCGTCTTGGCTGCGGCGGATTATCGCGCCTTTCGTCACGGTTGTGTAGGCCACAAATCCGTGCGGCACCAGACGTCAGCCAAAGCCCGCCGGTGGGGTCAAAACAAAAAACGACAATGGGGCAAAAATTTTTCGTCAATCGCCGTTGACACCCCCCGCGACTGGGCTTAATCACCCGGCTCACGCGACCTGCCCAGGTGGCGGAATTGGTAGACGCGCACGGTTCAGGTCCGTGTGCCGCAAGGCGTGGAGGTTCGAGTCCTCTCCTGGGCACCAAAACAAAACGCGCGCAAGTCCATGGGCTTGCGCGCGTTTTGCGTTTCTGACCAATCGTTCTTCTTGCAGGTGCATGAAGCCGCATGATCCGCCGATACGGACCCCCGCCCCAAAGACAGCGTTACCGGCTGCGCCCCGGCGTCTATGGCCTGTTGCTGCGCGGCGGGCGGGCGCTGCTGACGCTGCAGCACCAGCCCCAGCCCGAGTATCAGCTGCCCGGCGGCGGGATCGATTCGGGCGAATCGCAACTGGTCGCGCTGCATCGCGAAGTGGCCGAGGAAACCGGCTGGACCCTGGGCAATGCTCGGCACCTGGGCACTTACCGGCGGTTCTGTTTCATGCCGGAATATGGTCTCTGGGCCGAAAAGCTGTGCCACGTCTGGTTGGCCCGGCCGATCCTGCGCCGCGGCCCGCCGATGGAACCGCATCACAGCGCCCACTGGGTCGCGCTGGGCGATGTCGCCGATCTGCTGGCAGACCCGGGGGCGCGGGCGCTTGTGTCGTGGTTGCTTGCCCGATGACCCTGATCGGCGCGCTAGCCCGGCGCGCCGGGACGACGGGCGACCAGAACGATCGAGATATCGTCGCTGCGCTGCCCGCCGGCATAGTTCATCGCCGACCAGCAGATCGATTCCAGCAGCGCGTCGCCATGCAGGCTGGCATTGATGCGCAGGATCGCCTCTAGCCCCTCTTCGCCCAAGGGCTCGCCACGCGGATTCTCTGCCTCGATCAAACCGTCGGAGGTAATGAAAAGGCGATCCCCGGGGGCAAGATCCAGCTGCACCTCTTCGTAATCCGCGTTGGGGAACACGCCCACGGGCAAGCCTCCGCGACCGATGCGCTCGATGGTGCCGTTGTGGCGCTGCAGGATCGGGTAGGGGTGCCCCGCCTGAGCCAGCCGCAGCCGTCCGGTCGTGTGGTCAAGGTCGCCATAGACCATGGTGAAGTAGGAATCGGTCCGGATTTCGTCGAGCATCAGCGCATTGAGCATGCGCAGCACCTCGGCCGGGGGGTGGCCGTCGGTCTCGCCGCGATCGGTCTGGCGCAGCGCGATATTGTGATCGGGCGATACCGACAGCAATGCTGCCAGCCGCGCGCTGAGCAGCGCGGCGGCCACGCCATGCCCCGCGACATCCAGCGCGAAGATTCCCACACGCTGCGCCGTGATGGGAAAGAAGCCGACCAGATCGCCGCCGATATGTCCGGCTGGGCGCATCAGCAGCGACAGGTCGAAATCGCCGAAATGACCCTGGCGTTCGCGCACCAGCCCCTGTTGCAGGCGCTGCGCCTCGCGCAGGTCGCGGTCGATGGCCGCTTGGGTTTCGCGCAGCCGCGTCAGCGTGTCGTTGAGCTGGGCATTGGCATTGCGCAGATGCTCTTCCATCCGCAGGATGCGTTCGCTGGCCGACAGCCGCGCCAGCAGTTCGGCCCCCGACACCGGCTTGGTCAGGAATTCGTCGGCCCCCGCGCGCAATCCTGCGGTCACGTCCTTCTTGTCGTTGCGCGATGTCAGCAGGATGAAATAGCCATAGCGGTCCGACTGCATCTCGCGAAAGCGGCGGCAGAATTCCAGCCCCGCACTGCCCGGCATCCAGTCCGAGATCACGATATCGGGTCGGCGCTCCTGGCAGATCGCCAGCGCCTCGTCGATGCTGGCGGCTTCGACGACATGATAGCCGGCGCGGATCAGTTGCACCGCCAGCGTCCGCCGCTGTGCCCGACTGTCGTCGACCAGCAGAACTAGCCGCGAGTTCTGCGGAATCGAGGTCACAGCCGTGGCGTCCAGGATCATCATGGCATGGGTGTAGCCCAACTGAACTGAAAGTTCCGTTAATCGCGAAAATTGTCCCCATTAACCCGCCAGAGGAGAATTATCTGCTAAACATGTGGGGTGATTCTGCCAAAGGTTGCCAATGCTGGACTGGGACCGCATCAAAGAACTGCGCGAAGAGGTTGGCGACGACGAGTTCCAGCTGATCCTGGAACTGTTTCTCGACGAAGTCGAAGGCGTGATGATGCGCCTGTCGCGTCGTGATCCGGCGCGGCTTGAAACGGACCTGCATTTCCTCAAGGGCTGCGCGGCAAACCTGGGTTTTGCAGAATTCGGGCGTCTTTGCGATCGGGCCGAACAGCATGCAGCGGCGCGCGATTGCGACAACATCTGCATCAACGAACTGTTGCGGGTCTATTCCGAATCGAAACAGATGCTGATGCGGGATATGCAGGCAGGGCAGACGCGTCGTCAGACGCCGCGCCGCGCCTGATCCGCTGGCCTAGATAAGGAACTCGGCCAGGACCGGATCGTGGGTGATGTCGCGGTAGCCGATCCCGGCCTGGTCCAGCCGTTCGCGCAGACGGTCCAGATTTTCCGGCGCCGTCGTTTCGATGCCGATCAAGACCGAGCCGAAGTTGCGCGCGGTCTTTTTCAGATATTCGAAGCGCGCGATATCGTCATCCGGGCCCAGCAGTTGCAGGAAATCGCGCAAGGCCCCCGGCCGCTGTGGCATGCGCAGGATGAAATAGCGCTTCAACCCGGAAAACCGCTGCGCGCGCTCCTTGACCTCCGGCAGGCGCTCGAAATCGAAATTCCCGCCCGAACAGACGCAGACCACGCGCTGGCCCGCCAGATCGGGGATGTCGCGCAGCACGTCGATGGCCAGCGCGCCGGCCGGTTCCAGCACGATGCCTTCGAGGTTCAGCATTTCCAGGATGGTGCCGCAGATGCGGTCCTCGGGCGCCAGATGCACCTGATCGGGATAAAAGCGGCCAAGGGCCTGAAACGGCAGATCGCCGATGCGCGCCACGGCCGCGCCATCGACGAAATTGTCGACATGGGGCAGGGTGACCGGATGGCCGGCGCGCAGCGCCTCGTGCAGGCTGGGGCCGCCCAGCGGTTCGGCAAAGGCGATGCGCGTGGCCGGGGCCTGTTCGGCCAGCAGGCGGGTGACGCCTGCCGCCAGCCCGCCGCCGCCCACGGGCAGCACCACCAGATCCGGGGGCGAATCAAGCTGTTGCAGTATTTCAGCCCCGACGGTCGCCTGTCCCTCGATGATATCGGCATCGTCAAAGGGCGACAGGAAGGTTGCGCCCTGGTCGCGGGCAAAACCCTGCGCGGCTGCCAGGGTCTGGTCGAAATAATCTCCGGTCAGCACGATCTGAACCGAGTCGCCGCCAAAGATGCGCGTCTTGTCGATCTTTTGCCGCGGCGTGGTCACTGGCATGAAGATGGTGCCACGCGCCCCGAAATGGCGGCAGGCAAAGGCCATGCCCTGGGCATGGTTGCCGGCGCTGGCGCAGACGAAATGCCCCTGGGCGCCGGCGCCGATCTTGCGCATGGCGTTGTAGGCGCCGCGCAGCTTGTAGCTGCGCACCGGCGTCAGATCCTCGCGTTTCAGCCAGATTTCGGCGCCGTAACGGGCCGAAAGGTGGTCGTTTCTTTGCAAGGGCGTCGGCTCGAACAGGTCGCGCAGCGCGTCCTGGGCCAGACGGACAGAGGCAGCATAGGTTTCCATCGTCCTGCAATGGCGCGAAAGCCGGCGTTTGGCAAGTCGGGCTGCGCGGCGGTGTGGTCCGCCAGCGCGGTCCGAACGTGCCTTCACCCTTGTGACAGGCGGCGAATGGGCCTATTCCCTGCCCGAAATCCAAAAGGGGTCACCGCATGTCCGACGCGCCGAAGAAAGTCGTCCTTGCCTATTCCGGCGGGCTCGATACCTCGATCATCCTGAAATGGCTTCAAACCGAATATGGCTGCGAGGTCATCACCTTCACCGCCGATCTGGGCCAGGGCGAGGAACTGGAGCCGGCGCGCCAGAAGGCCGAGCTGCTGGGCATCAAGCCCGAAAACATCCACATCGTGGATGTGCGCGAGGAATTCGTGCGCGATTTCGTCTTTCCGATGTTCCGCGCCAATGCGGTCTACGAAGGGCTTTATCTGCTGGGCACCTCGATCGCGCGGCCGCTGATTTCCAAGCATCTGGTCGAGATCGCGCACCGCCACGGCGCCGATGCGGTGGCCCATGGCGCCACCGGCAAGGGCAACGACCAGGTGCGCTTTGAGCTCAGCGCCTATGCGCTTGACCCCTCGATCCGGGTGATCGCTCCCTGGCGGGAATGGGATCTGACCAGCCGCACCAAGCTGATCGAATTCGCCGAAAAGCACCAGATCCCGATCGCCAAGGACAAGCGCGGCGAGGCGCCCTTCAGCGTCGATGCCAACCTGCTGCACACCTCGTCCGAGGGCAAGGCGCTGGAAAACCCCGCCGAGGCCGCGCCCGACTATGTCTATCAGCGCACGGTCAACCCCGAGGACGCGCCCGACCAGCCGGAATTCGTCGAGATCAGCTTTGAAAAGGGCGACGCGGTGGCCATCGACGGCCAGGCGATGTCGCCGGCGACGATCCTGACGCGGCTGAACGAACAGGGCGGCAAGCACGGCATCGGCCGGCTGGACTTCGTCGAGAACCGCTTTGTCGGCATGAAATCGCGCGGCATCTATGAAACGCCCGGCGGCACCATCCTGCTCGAGGCGCATCGCGGCATCGAACAGATCACGCTGGACAGCGGCGCGGGCCACCTGAAGGATTCGATCATGCCGCGCTATGCCGAGCTGATCTACAACGGCTTCTGGTATTCCCCCGAACGCGAGATGCTTCAGGCGTTGATCGACAAGAGCCAGGAGCATGTGACCGGCACCGTGCGGCTGAAACTCTACAAGGGGCTGGCGCAATGCGTGGGCCGCTGGTCGGACCATTCGCTTTACAGCGAAAAGCATGTGACCTTCGAGGATGACGCCGGTGCCTATGACCAGAAGGACGCGGCGGGCTTCATCCGCCTGAACGCGCTGCGGCTGAAGCTGGTGGCCAACCGCAACGCCCGCTTCAAGTAGGGCCGTTCCGGCCGCGGCCCGGTGCCGCGGTCGCGCCGCCGCCGGAACCCGTCGCCGCCCTGCGCGTTGCCCCCCGCACAAGGGGGGCGAGGCCATGATGATCCCGAAAACAAGCATCTGCCTTTGGTATGACACGGAAGCCGAGGCCGCGGCCCGCTTCTATGCCGAAACCTTTCCCGACAGTGCGGTCAAGGCTGTGCGCACCGCGCCCGCCGATTACCCCTCGGGCAAGGCGGGCGATGTGCTGATCGTCGAATTCACCGTCCTGGGCATACCCTGCGTCGGCCTGAATGGCGGCCCGGTGTTCACGCACAACGAATCCTTTTCGTTCCAGGTCGCGACCGAGGATCAGGCCGAAACCGATCGTTACTGGAACGCGATCGTCGGCAATGGCGGGCAGGAAAGCGATTGTGGCTGGTGCAAGGATCGCTGGGGCGTGTCCTGGCAGATCACTCCGCGCACGCTGCTCGAGGCGCTGGCGGCGGGGGGTGACGAGGCCCGGCGGGCATTCGATGCGATGATGACGATGCGCAAGATCGACGTGGCGGCCATCGACGCGGCCCGGCGCGGCTGAAGCCACTTTTCTTTGCCGCGCGCGCACGTCAGGATGCGGCCATGACCCAGAACAGCGCAGACCGCCCCGCCCAGATCGCGATTGTCACCGTATCCGACCGCGCCAGCCGCGGCGAATATCCCGACAAGGGCGGACCGGGTGCCGAGGACTGGCTGCGCGCCACCATCACCACGCCCATGCAGATCACCCGTGTGATCATTCCCGACGGCCGCGAGGAAGTGGCCGGGACGCTGCGGCGGCTCTGCGATCAGGACGGCGCCGACCTGATCCTGATCACCGGCGGCACAGGCCCGGCGCCGCGCGACCTGACACCCGAGGCGATGGCAGATGTCATGGAAAAGGAACTGCCCGGCTTTGGCGAGGAAATGCGCCGCGCCAGCCTGGCCGAAGTGCCGACCGCGATCCTGTCGCGCCAGACCGCCGGCATTCGCGGCCGCACATTGATGATTACCATTCCCGGCAAGCCGTCGGCGATTGCCACCTGCCTGAACGCGGTCTTTGCCGCCGTGCCCTATTGCCTCGACCTGATCGGCGCGGCGCGCATCGATACCGACCCCCGCCGCATCAAGGCGTTCCGGCCGGGCGGCTAGGGTGCCGCGCCGCACTGGACAAAGGTTTGCGGCTGCTGTCCGATATCGGCAGAGATGAAATGGCAGGAAACCGGCAGGGCTTGTCGGCGTTCTGCCGATGGCTTGGACAAAGGGAAGGGCACGGCCATGGCCGATGATCCATACAAGGCGCTGGGATTGGACAGGACAGCCTCGGCAGAGGAGATCAAGAAAGCCTATCGACGCATCGCCAAGACCGATCATCCCGATCTGAACCCCGATCCCAAGGCGCATGAGCGTTTCAAGGCCGCGTCCTCGGCCTATGATCTGCTCAAGGATCCCGAGCAGCGGGCACGTTTCGACCGCGGCGAAATCGACGCCCAGGGGCAGGAACGCCCGCAGCGGCACTATTACCGCGAATATGCCGAAGCCGGCGACAACCCCTATCGCCAGCAGGCCGGGTTCGAGGATCTGTCGGATGTCTTTGCCGATCTGTTCGGGCGCCAGGGCGGTCGGCGCGGCGGCGGGGCGCGCAGTTTCGACATGCGCGGGCCCGATCAGCGCTTCACCATGGAAATCGATTTCATGACCGCGGCGCGCGGCGGCTCGACCCGCATCACCATGCCCGATGGCAGCGTTCTGGATGTCAAGATCCCCGAAGGCGCCCGGGACGGGCAGGTGATCCGCCTGCGCGGCAAGGGCGGGCCCGGCATGGGCGAGGGCCCGCCGGGCGACGCGCTGCTGTCCCTGGTGGTGGCCGAGGATCCGAACTGGCGTCGCGATGGGGATGATGTCGAAACCACCCTGCCAATCACCCTGGACGAGGCGATCCTGGGCGGCAAGGTCGAGGCCCCGACCATCGACGGGCCGGTGATGCTGACAATTCCGCGCGGCGCGAGCTCCGGCCAGAAGCTGCGCCTGAAGGGGCGCGGGATTCGCGGCGAAGGCGGGCGGCGCGGCGATCAGCATGTGGTGCTGAAGATTGTCATGCCGCCCCGCATCGACGACGAACTGGCGCAATTCATCGCCGAATGGCGCCGGACCCATGCCTATGACCCACGGAGGTAGGGAGCGATGTCCTCACGTCATTACACGCTTGATCAGGTTCTTCAGGCTGTTCCCGATCTGAGCGCCGCCCAGCTGCAGCGATACATCCAGGCCGGGGTGGTCGTGCCGGTGCAATCCGAACATGGGCCGCTGTTTCGGGAACTGGATATCGCCCGCCTGCATCTGGTGGTCGATCTGGCCGAAGGTTATCACCTCGACGAAGAGGCGCTTTCTCTGGTTCTTTCGCTTGTCGATCAGTTGCACGGCTTGCGTGGCGACATGCGCGCCATTCTGGACGCCGTCGCGCAGGAACCTGTCGAAACAAGGATGCGGCTGAAAACCGCCATTCGCGAAATCCGGGTGGTGATGCGTTAGTCGGCTGCGCCGCCGTTCCGGGCATGGGCCTGATGCTTCGCCGGGCTGGGCAAGGGCCGGCCGGGCAATTCTGCCATGACCCTCTGCCGTTCCGCAGGGGCCATCGAGGCCCAGCGGGCAATTTCGTCCAGGCTGCGGCGGCAGCCAAGACACAGCCTGCTGACAGGGTCGATCTGGCAGATGTTGACACAGGGGCTGGCGATCATCGTGACAGATATCCCAACCGGTCCAACGCCCCTTGCAGGATATAGCCGGCGGCCACCTGGTCGATGACCTCGGCCCGGCGCCTGCGCGAGGTGTCACCCTCCAGCAGCGCGCGCTCGGCGGCGACTGTGGACAGGCGTTCGTCCCAGAAGCCGATGGGCAGCGGGGTCAACCGCTCCAGATTGCGGGCAAAGGCGCGGGTGGCCTGCGCACGCGGACCTTCGCTGCCATCCATATTGCGCGGCAGGCCCAGAACCAGCCCGACAAGGCCGCGATCCTGCACGATTCGCAGCAGTTCCTGTGCATCCAGGGTGAACTTCTGACGCCGGATCACCGTCAGGGGCGTGGCCACGCTGCGCAACCCGTCACTGACCGCCACGCCAATGGTCTTGGTTCCCAGGTCCAGCCCGGCCAGGGCACCGCTGCGGGGAAGTTCGGCGGCGAAATCCTCGATGCTGGCGCAGATCATTTCAGCCCCGCCTGTTCGGCCGCGGAATCGATCCGCGCAAGGCCCGCCGTGTCGGTCGCAAACAGCCGCCGCGCCTCGGCCAGGATGTCGCGCGCATGGTCGGCCTGGCCCAGCACCATCAACGAGGAAATCAGCCGCGCCCATTCCTCGGGCGTGCCGCCCTGGGTGGCCAGCCGGTCCTCGAGGTTCTTGACCATGCCCTCGACCATCTGCTGGCGTTGTTCGGGGGTCATGTCTTTGGCGGCGGCCATCGCCTGCGCATCCGGGCCGGGCAGGGCGGCGGGTTCCGGTGGGGTATAATTCGGCTGGCCAGCCAGCCATGCCAGATCGGGAATGGCGGCGCGAATGGGCGCTATCCAGGGCGCGTCGGCCGGGCCTTCGGCCAGCAGCGCCGCCCAGATCGGAAAGGCGCGGTCCGGCCGGCCGTTCTGCAGTTGCAGCAGCCCCGACATGAACCGCGCCTGCGGATTGCGGGCATCATGCTGCAATGCCTGGGCGATCGCGGCCTCGCCCTCGCGGGTGATCAGCCCGCCGGCGGCTTCGATGGCCAGCGCCGCCAGCCGCGCCCAGTCGGCGGCGCTGGCCTCGGCGCCCTTCAGTTCGATCAGCCGCGCCTGTGCCAGCCTGGCCGCGACCAGATTGCCCAGCCGTTCCTCGTGCTGGGCCAGAAGCTCATGACCGCGGATGTCCTGCGGGTTGCGGGCGACGGCCTGGCGCAACTGTTCGATCAGCGCCAGATAATCGGCATCGGGGGCAGGTCGCGCGGGCGCGGTCGCCCGGGCCTCGGCTTCGGCCTGACTGGGGCGGCTGTCATAGATTTCCTGGGCCTGCGCCAGACGTCGGGCCAGAGGTTCGTCGGGGCGGTCGGGGTGACCCAAATAAAGATACAGGCCCAGCGCGCTGACCAGCAGCAACCCCAGCACCAGCAGCGCGGCAAAGCCGCCGCGGGTCTGGTGCGATGCCGGCATGCGGCTCAGCGCACGATCTGCTGCCAGTACCTTGCGGCCGATCTCGACCCGCAGGCGTTCGGCATCGGCCGGGTCCAGCAAGCCACGCTCCTGATCGCGCCCGATCTCGCGCAATTGGTCGCGATAGATGCGCAGGTCATAGGCTGCGGCGCTGTCGCTCGGGGCTGCGCCACGGCGCAAGAGCGGCGCGGCAATGGCCAGGCCCACGATACCGGCCAGACCGGCACAGATCATCCAGAACATCGACTTCCCCTGTTGGCTGCGCCGGTGATAGCGGTTTTGCGCCGCGGGCAAAAGTCAAAGGGCTGCGACAAATGGCCAGCGCGGGCACCCGCAGCTGTTCGCCCTTGCAGGAGATATGCGCCCCAAGGTGACGCAAATTCACCGCCGACGCGTCGCAAGCCGGCTTGCCGGGAATCGGCCGGCGCGACACTGTGCGATCCACAGGTTGCAAGAGGTTTGCCATGTCCGCCCCCGCCAGCGCCAAGACCGGCCGCTATTCCGTCTTTGCCCTCGCGCGCGAGGCGCTGCGCCTTCACACCGGCTGGAAACGCGCCTGGGCCAGTCCCGAGCCCAGGCGGAAATACCAGGTGGTGATCGTCGGCGCCGGCGGCCACGGCCTGGCCACCGCCTATTACCTGGGCAGGAATTTCGGCATCACCGATGTCGCCGTCATCGAAAAGGGCTGGCTGGGCGGCGGCAATACCGGGCGCAACACCACCATCATCCGCTCGAACTACCTGCAGGATCCCTCGGCCGCGATCTATGACAAGGCGCTGAAACTTTATGAAAACCTGTCGCAAGAGCTGAATTACAACATCATGTTCAGCCCGCGCGGGCTGCTGATGCTGGCCCAGACCGAACATGAGGTGCGCGGCTACAAGCGCACGGTCCATGCCAACCAGTTGCAGGGCGTCGCCACCGAATGGATCAGCCCCAAGCGGATCAAGGACATGCTGCCCATCATCAATATCGACGGTCCGCGCTATCCGGTGCTGGGGGGGCTTTATCAGGAACGGGGCGGCACCGCGCGCCATGACGCCGTGGCCTGGGGCTATGCCCGCGCCTGCAGCGCCATGGGCATGCACATCATCCAGAATTGCGAAGTGACCGGGATCGAAACCCAAAACGGCCAGGTGCGCGCCGTCAACACCGGCAAGGGCCGCATCGAATGCGACAAGCTGGCGCTGGTGGCGGCGGGCCATTCCTCGGTGCTGGCGGCGATGGCGGGCTTTCGTCTGCCCATCGAATCGCTGGCGCTGCAGGCGCTGGTCAGCGAACCGATCAAGCCCTGCTGCGATCTGGTGATCATGGCCAATACCGTCCACGGCTATCTGTCACAGTCGGACAAGGGCGAAATGGTCATCGGCGGCGGCACCGACGGCTTCAACAACTACACCCAGCGCGGTTCCTGGCATCATGTCGAGGAAACCGTGCGCGCGCTGATCGAAACCTTTCCGATGCTGTCGCGGCTGAAGATGCTGCGGCAATGGGGCGGGATCGTGGACATGACCGGAGACCGCTCGCCGATCCTGTCCACGACACCGGTGCAGAACCTGTTCGTGAATTGCGGCTGGGGCACCGGCGGCTTCAAGGCGATCCCCGGCTCTGGCTGGGCCATGGCGGAACTGGTGGCCAAGGGGCAACCCGGACCGCTGGCCGCCCCCTTTGGCCTGAACCGCTTTGCCGAGGGCCGCTTCATCGACGAAAGCGTCGCCGCGGGGGTGGCGCATTGATGCTGGGCGGATTGCGTGCAGACACGTCGGCCGGTCAGCCGATTTCCGCCTATGCCACGGCGATGAAACGGGAATTTCTTTGCGTCGGGGGAAACTCTTTCGCAACTTGCGAATTGTTAGGTCACGTCCCCATGACCAAGGAGTTTACTTCATGGCCGAACAGAACAAGAGCAACCTCTGGCTTATCATTGGCGCCGTCGTCGTGGTGCTGGCCATCATCTGGTGGTTCATGTCCTCGGGCACCGCGCCCGATCAGGTCGCACCGGCCGAGCCTGCAACGACCTCGACCCCGGCGCCGGCTGAACCGGCAACCACCGATGGCGCCGTCAGCGTCGAGCCTGCTGCTCCGGCCACAACCGCCCCGGCCGAGCCCGCGGCCCCGGCTGCACCTAACAACTGATACCGATCTGCGGGCAGCCGCCGCTGCCCGCGTGATGCCGTGCCGGGGGGATCGGATCCCCCCGGAATTAGTCCCGGAACTGGCGGGGACTCTTCCCCAGCCCAGTCGTTCGCGTCCCCGGACAGGGGGCCGCGGCAGTCTTGATACCTGCTCCGGAACGTCCTGCGCGTCCCGCGCCCCGGCAACAGTCGGCGCGGCCCGGTCGATGCGCGCTGTTCTTTCGCCTTCCCTTTGCGATCCGTGCTGCACGTGCCCGCCCGGCGGGTCCGGGCCGCTGCGCCACGGCCTGTCCTGCCGCCCAAGGAGTGACCGATGCTGATCCTGACCTGCCCCTATTGCGGCATTGCTGCCGAGGAAACCGAACTGGCCCCGGGCGGCGAGGCGCATCTGAAACGCTCGGGCCCAGGATCGACCGATGCCGAGTTCGAGGCCTATCTGTTCGCGCGCAAGAACCCCAAAGGCGTGCATTTCGAACGCTGGCGCCATGCCTATGGCTGCGGAAAGTGGTTCCTGGCCGCGCGTGACACCGCCACGCTCGAGGTGTTTGCCACCTATCCCGCCCAGACGCCGCACCCGCCGGCCGAAGTGGTTGCCGCCATCCGCGCGCGCCGCCCCGACTGGCAGCCCGATTGGACCGAAGCCGCCGCCGAGCACGCCCCCGCCGACACCCCTGCCGAAAGCCTGACCGCATGACCACCCAGACCGGACCCTTTCGCCTGCCGCGTGGCGGCCGCCTGATCGACCGCGCCTATCAGCTGCCCTTCCGCTTTGACGGGCGCCAGATGCGGGGCCTGGTCGGCGACACGCTGGCCTCGGCCCTGCTGGCCAACGGCCAGCTGCTGATGGGGCGCAGCTTCAAGTATCACCGACCGCGCGGCCCGATCGCCTCGGGGGTCGAGGAGCCCAACGCCCTGCTGGGTCTGGGGCAGGGTGGCCGGTTCGAACCGAACCAGCGCGCCACCACCACGCCCCTGGTCGGCGGCATGGTGGCGATGCCGCAGAACTGCTGGCCCAGCCTGAACGCCGATGTGGGGGCGGTGAACAACTGGCTGTATCGGTTCTTTCCGGCCGGGTTCTATTACAAGACCTTCATGCATCCGCGCGGCTTCTGGAAACATGTGTTCGAGCCGGTGATCCGCCGTTCGGCCGGGCTGGGCAAGGCGCCGACCGAGGCCGATCCCGACCGCTACGAACAGGCCTATGCCCATGTCGATGTGGTGGTGGTCGGTGGCGGCATTGCCGGGTTGAGCGCGGCGCGCGATGCGGCGCGCGCGGGCAAGTCGGTCTGGGTGGTGGAACAGACGCCGCATTTCGGCGGCCGCACCCCGACAGACCACGCCGACGGCCAGTCCCGCGTCGATGCCTTGCTGCAGGAATTGCGGGCGCTGCCGGGGGTAGTGTTGCGCCGCTCGACCATGGCCACCGGGCTTTACGATCACGGCTATCTGCTGGCGCGCGAGGCGCTGGCCGATCACGACCCCAACGCCGGCCTGCCGCGCCAGCGGCTGTGGCGCATCCGCGCCGGTCATGTGGTGGTGGCCACCGGCGCGCTGGAACGGCCGCTGAGCTTTGCCGGCAATGACGTGCCGGGGGTGATGCTGGCCTCGGCCGTGCGCGATTACATCGACAATTACGGCGTGGCGCCCGGCCGGCGCATCGTGGTGGTGACGAACAACGATGACGCCTACCGCACCGCGCTGGTCGCGCATCAGGCCGGGCTGACGGTCGCGGCGGTGATCGATGCCCGCAGCCACGCCAATGGCGCCTTGCCGGCGGCGGTGCGGGCGCTGGGCATCCGCGTGCTGACCGGCAGCGCGATCGCCGGCGTCAAGGGCGGCCAATCGGTCGAGGCGGTCAAGCTGTGCGCACATTCCGGCTCGGGCGAGGTGACCGAGATCGTCGAGGCCGATTGCCTCGCCATGTCCGGCGGCTGGTCGCCGGTCGTGCATCTGTGGAGCCATTGCGGCGGCAAGCTGACCTGGTCGGATGCCGACAGCTTGTTCGCCCCCGACCCGACCCGCCCGCCCACCGGCGCCGACGGGCGGGCCATGGCCTCGGTCGTGGGGGCGGCGGCCGGCGACCTGCGGGTGGCCGATCTGACCGGGGCCGCGGACGAGGCTGCGGTGATGCCGGTCTGGGTGATGCCCGCCCATGCCACCCGGAAGATGAAGTTCAAGATGTGGCTGGATTTCCAGAACGACGTGAAAGTGTCGGACGTCGAACTGGCCGCGCAAGAGGGCTATCACAGCGTCGAGCACACCAAGCGCTATACCACCTTGGGCATGGCCACCGACCAGGGCAAGGTCAGCAACATCAATGGCCTGGCGGTGCTGTCCAATGCGCTGAACCAGCCGATCCCGCAGACCGGCACCACCACCTTCCGCCCGCCCTATACGCCGCTGACGCTGGGCACCATCGCCGGCGAGGCCCGGGGCGAGCTGTTCCAGCCGCTGCGCAAGACGCCGATGCATGGCTGGCACCAGGCGCGCGGCGCGTTTTTCGAACCCGTGGGTCATTGGCGGCGGCCCTATTGCTACCCGGCACCGGGCGAAAGCCATGCCGAGGCGGTCGCGCGCGAGGTGCGGGCGGTGCGCGCCGGGGTGGGGACGCTGGATGCCTCGACCCTGGGCAAGATCATCGTCGAGGGCCCCGATGCCGGGCGGTTCCTGGACATGATCTATACCGGCACCATGTCCACCCTGCCGGTGGGCAAGTGCCGCTACGGCTTGATCTGCAACGAAAACGGCTTCCTGATCGACGATGGCGTGGCCGCGCGGCTTTCGGACGACACCTGGCTGGTGCACACCACTACCGGCGGCGCCGACCGCATGCACGCCCATTTCGAGGACTGGCTGCAATGCGAATGGTGGGACTGGCAGGTCTATACCGCCAATGTCACCGAACAATGGGCGCAGGTGGCCGTGGTCGGCCCCAAGGCGCGGATGCTGCTGCAACGGCTGGGCGGCATGGACCTGTCGGCCGAGGCGCTGCCCTTCATGGGTTGGGCCGAGGGCAAGATCGCCGGCATCCCCGCGCGGGTCTATCGCATCAGCTTCTCGGGCGAATTGTCCTTCGAGGTGGCGGTGCCGGCCGGCCGCGGGCTGGAGCTGTGGGAAAAGCTGCATCACGCCGGGCAGGACCTTGGCATCACCCCCTATGGCACCGAGGCGATGCATGTCATGCGCGCCGAAAAGGGCTTCATCATGATCGGCGATGAAACCGACGGCACGGTGATCCCGCAGGATCTGGGCCTGAACTGGGCCATCGGCAAGAAGAAGCCCGACTATCTGGGCAAGCGCGCGCAAGAGCGCAGTCACATGACCGACCCCGAACGCTGGAAGCTGGTCGGGCTGGAAAGCCTGGATGGGCGGGTGCTGCCCGATGGCGTCTATGCCGTCGACGAAGGGCGCAACGCCAATGGCCAGCGCAATACCCAGGGTCGCGTGACCTCGACCTATATGTCGCCGACGCTGAACCGTCCCATCGCCATGGGACTGGTGCGGCGTGGTCCCGAGCGGATGGGTGAAATCCTGGAATTCCCGGTCGCCGGGCAGGAAAGCTACAAGGCGCGGATCGTCGATCCGGTGTTTTTCGACAAGGAAGGGAGCCGGGCGAATGGCTGAGGCGCTGGCACGGATTTCGCAGGTTCAGGACATGGGCATGATCCAGATTCGCGCCGACCTGACCGCGGCAGGGGCGGCGATTGCCCAGGCCACTGGCCTGGCGGTGCCCGGAAAGACCGCCACCACCCGCGACCAGGGGCGGCTGCTGGGCTGGATGTCGCCCGACGAACTGCTGCTGGTGCTGCCACGGGCGGATGTGCCCGCGATGGTCGAGGCATTGCAGCAGGGGCTGGCGGGGCAGCATGCGCTGGTGCTGGATGTCAGCGACATGCGGGCCATGTTCCGCATCCAGGGCGACCGGGCCTGGCAGGTTCTGGCCAAGCTGTGCCCGACCGACCTGGGCGCGATGCCGCAGGACGGATTGCGCCGCACCCGCGCCGCGCAGGTCGCCTGCGGCATCTGGTGCGAGCCGGGCGGCTTTGTGCTGGTGGGCTTTCGCTCGGTCACCGACTATCTGGCAGAATTGTTGCGCGGGGCTGCCGCACCCGGCACCACGCTGGAGCCGCGCTAGGGCCTTGCCCGCGCCGGGCCAGGGCTTATGGATGAGGCGTTCCAGCGGTTGATTCCCATGCGCCTTGCCCTTGCCATAGCCCTAGCCTGCCTGATCCCTTCGCCCTGGGCGCGCGCGCAAGAGCCGCCGGTGGTGATGATGTGCCGAATCGCCGATGAAAGCGGCACCGGCTGGGTGCCCGAATTCATCATGCTGACCCGTCAGGTCGGCGGCCCGCGCGACGGCAGGATCGAGGTGTTCGACCCGATCCTGAAGGCGCTGGTCGGGCGCCCGATCGTCGCGGGCGTGGTCCGGGACGATGCCGCCAGCCGCAGCTACGGCTGGGCGCTGGCCGGGGTGCGCAACCGTTCCGGACAACGCACCGAACGGCTTGATTACCGGCTGACCGTGCAGAAAGGCGATGGCGCCGCGCTGCTGCAGGCGACGGCGCTGGGCTATGACAATGTGATGACAGGACGCGGGGTTTGCGGGCGGGCGCCCGGGGATCTGCCGCAGGAACCACCCCCATCCCCGCGACGTTGAAACGCCGACAGGGCTTTCCCCCGTTCGGCATCCATGCCAGAACTCTGCCGAAACCACTTGAAAGGAAATCGACCATGGCTTTCACGCTTCCCGATCTTCCCTATGCCCATGACGCGCTGGCCGCCGCCGGCATGTCCAAGGAGACGCTGGAATACCACCACGACAAGCACCACAAGGCCTATGTCGACAAGCTGAACGAACTGGTGGCCGGCACCGAATGGGAAGGCAAGAGCCTCGAGGACATCGTCAAGGGCACCTATCAGCCCGGCGCCGTAGCTCAGAACGGCATTTTCAACAACGCCAGCCAGCACTGGAACCATGCCCAGTTCTGGGAAATGATGGGCCCCAAGTCGGGGGCGATCCCGGGCGAGCTGGAAAAGGCGCTGACCGAATCCTTCGGCTCGGTGGATGAATTCAAGAAGAAGTTCACCGAAGCCGGCGTTGGCCAGTTCGGTTCGGGCTGGGCCTGGCTGGTCAAGGATGCCGATGGCAGCCTGAAAGTGACCAAGACCGAAAACGGTGTGAACCCGCTGTGCTTCGGTCAGACCGCACTGCTGGGTTGTGATGTGTGGGAACACAGCTATTACATCGACTTCCGCAACGCCCGCCCGAAGTATCTGGAAAACTTCCTGAACAATCTGGTGAACTGGGAAAACGTGGCCTCGCGGCTCTGATCGCGGCTAAGGCTTGCGACCAAGGCCCGCCCTGTGGCGGGCCTTTTGCATTTGGTGCCGGCGTTTTCGCCCCTTGCGGGCGCGCGCCATACAACGCAAGTCTGGGCGCGCTGCAACGGGGGCCGGAAATGCGCGAATGGACCAAGGGGTTCTGGGCGATGATCGCCGTCTGCCTCGCCTGGGGCCTGTCGCCGATCTTTTACCGGCTGCTGATCGGGGTGCCCACGGTCGAGGTGCTGGCGCATCGCACCATCTGGTCGCTATTGCTGTTTCTGGGGGTGCTGGCGCTGCAAGGACGGCTGGCCGAGCTGTGGCGCGCGCTTGCCGGGCCGCATCTGGCGCGCATCGGTTTTGCGGCGGCGATGGTGTCGACCAACTGGGGCCTGTTCATCTGGGCGGTGCAGTCGGGGCATGTGGTGCAAAGCTCGCTGGGCTATTACATCTTTCCCCTGGTCGCGGTGTTGCTGGGGGTCGTGGTTTTTGGCGAAAGGCTCAGCCGGGCGCAGATGCTGGCCGTCGGCCTGGCGGCGGCGGCGGTGCTGTTGCTGACCTGGGGCTTGGGCGTGGCGCCCTGGGTCAGCCTGGGGCTGGCGGTCACCTTCGGCCTCTATGGTGTCGCCAAGAAATCCCTGCCCATGGGCCCGGTGCTGTCGGTCGCGGCCGAGGTGGCGCTGCTGACGCCGCTGGCGCTGGGCTGGCTGCTGGCCCAGGCGGCGGGGGTGATGCCGACGGCATTGGCCCAGCCGGTGGCCTTCGGCCAAGACATGACGGTCAGCCTGCTGCTGGTCGCCTCGGGGGCGGTGACGGCGGTGCCGCTGATCCTGTTCAGCTATGCCGCGCGACGGGTCGAAATGGCGACGCTGGGGCTGATGCTGTATCTGAACCCGACGCTGCAATTCCTGTGCGCGGTGCTGCTGTTCGGCGAAACCTTTACCGTCTGGCACATGATCGCCTTTGCCATCATCTGGCTGGCGCTTGCGATCTATTCGGCCTCGGCGCTGCGGAGGATGCCGCGCGGGGCGTGATGCGCCAGCGCCATTGGCAAAGGGACGCAAGCCCGTATAGAACAGCGGCAAGGAACAACCGGGGGCACCATGGCCAATCAGAACGACAGCTTCATCGACGAGGTGACCGAGGATCTGCGCCGCGACCGGCTGTTTGCGATGTTCCGTCGCTATGGCTGGCTGGCGCTGTTGCTGATCCTGGCCATTGTCGGCGGTGCGGCCTGGCGGGAATATTCCGCGACCAAGGCGCGCCAGCAGGCGCAGGCCTGGGGCGATGCGGTGCTGGCGGCGCAAAAGGCCGACGATCCGGCAGCCGCGCTGGCCGCCGTCGATGGCCAGGGTTCGGCGGCGCGCAAGGCCCTGTCCGAGATGCTGGCCGCCGGCGCCGAGGTCGAGGCGGGTCAGGGTGCGCAGGCGGCGCAGCGGCTGAAGGCCGCCGCCGCGCTGGTCGCCGATGATCCGGTGTTGCACGATCTGGCGCTGCTCAAGGCGGTGATGGCCGCGGGCAGCAGCATGGACCCGGCCGAGCGTGACGCGACCCTGACTCAGCTGAGCAAGCCTGGCGCGCCCTTTGAACTGCTGGCGCTGGAACAGAAGGTCGTGGCCTTGATCGATGCCGGGCGCAACGAGGATGCGATCACCCTGATCGGCCAGATCCAGCAAAAGGACGGGTTGTCCGAACCCTTGCGCCGCCGCCTGTCCGAAATGATGATTACCCTTGGTGCCGAGCCCCAGCGCGACCAGGATCCCGGGCCGCAGACCATGCCGGCGCCGGCGGTGAACTGATCCGCCGGCAATCGATGCGCAACAAGCTGTGCAGCGGGCAGATGACGCCAGCCCCTGCAAGAAGGAGAGAGCGATGACGAGGCTGCCCCTGATCGCTGCTTTGGCCGGTCTGACCGCGCTGTCGGCCTGTGCCGAGCGCGAGACCATCCTGCCGGGCGAGCGTCTGGACCCCCGCGCGGTGCTGTCGCCTGATGGTCCCGCCGCCGAACAGCCGCCTGCGCCCACGGGCAGCGCATTGTCGCTGCCGCCGCTGCGCGCCAATGCCGACTGGTCGCAGCCGGGCGGCAATGCCGCGCATGTCGCGGGCAACCTGGCGCTGGGGGCGGGCACGCAGCGCATCTGGGCGGTGTCGATCGGCGCGGCTTCCGATAAGCGCCACCGCATCACTGCCGAACCGATCGTGGCGGCGGGGCTGGTCTTTACCTTGGACAGCCGTTCGCGGGTCAGTGCCACCACCCCCCAGGGCGGGCGGGTTTGGCAGGTGGATCTGCGCCCGGCGGGCGAAAGCGGCGACAGCGCCTCGGGCGGCGGTCTCGCCTTCGAGGACAATCGCGTGCTGGTCACCACCGGTTACGGCGAACTGGTGGCGCTGGATGCCCGAACCGGAGGCATCGCCTGGCGCCAGAAGCTGGAAACCGCCGTCAGCGGCGCGCCGGCGGTTCAGAACGGCACCGTATTCGTCCAGGGCCGCAATGGCGTCGGCTGGGGGGTGCGCGCCAGCGATGGCAAGGTGTTGTGGCGCAACTTCGGCAATGAGGGCATGGCAGGGGTCATGGGCCATTCGGCGCCGGCCGTTTCCGGGGGGACGGTGGTGCTGCCGTCGCTGACCGGGGCGCTGACGGCGGTGGACGCGGCCAGCGGCAACCCGATCTGGACGGCCAATGTCGCCGGCTCGCGTCTGGGCCGCTCGATCGCGCTGTTCCGGGACATGACCGGCGATCCGGTGATCGCGGGCGGCACCGTCTATGCCGGCACCAGCTCGGGCCGGGCGGGGGCATTCGACCTGGCCACCGGCATGCCCCGCTGGGAGGTGGGCGAAGGCGCCTCGGGCGCGATGCTGCCAGCCGGCAATTCGGTGTTCCTGGTCAATGACCAGGCGCAGTTGCTGCGGCTGGACGCCAGCACCGGCGGCCGGGTCTGGGCGCAGAAGCTGCCCTATTTCACCAAGCAGATCGTGCGCAAGCAAAGCCGGGTCTGGAACCACTACGGTCCGGTGCTGGCTGGAAACCGGCTTTACCTTGCCAGCTCGGACGGCTATCTGCGCGTCTTTGACCCCGCATCGGGCGCCCTGGTCGGCACGGCCGAAATTCCGGGCGGCGCCGCTGCGGCCCCGGCCGTCGCGGGCCAGACCCTTTATGTCGTCACCCATGACGGCCAGTTGATCGCATACAGATGAGCTTTACCCTCGCCATTGTCGGGCGCCCGAATGTCGGCAAGTCCACCCTGTTCAACCGCCTGGTCGGCAAGCGGCTGGCCCTGGTCGATGACCAGCCGGGGGTGACGCGCGACCTGCGCGAGGGCCAGGCCCGGCTGGGCGATCTGCGGTTCATCGTCGTCGATTCGGCCGGTCTGGAAATGGCCGATGACGACAGCCTGCAAGGCCGGATGCGGCGGCTGACCGAACGCGCCGTGGACGAGGCCGACGTCTGCCTGTTCGTGATCGATGCGCGGGCTGGGGTCACCGCCGCCGACGAATATTTCGCCGACATCCTGCGCAAGCGGGCCCGCCATGTGATTGTGGCCGCCAACAAGGCCGAAGGCCGGGCGGGCGAATCGGGCGCGATCGAGGCCTATGCCCTGGGCCTGGGCGAGCCCTTGCGCATTTCCGCCGAACATGGCGAGGGCATGGACGATCTTTATCGCGCCCTGCTGCCGCTGGCCGAACGGTTCGAGTCCGAAAACATCCAGCAAGCCCCCGAAACCGACGTGGATGTCTCGGACGACGAGGACGAGACCGAGGATTGGCGCCCCTCGGCCGCCAAGCCGCTGCAGATCGCGGTGATCGGGCGGCCCAATGCCGGAAAGTCCACGCTGATCAACAAGATCCTGGGCGAGGACCGGCTGCTGACCGGTCCCGAGGCCGGCATCACCCGCGATTCGATCAGCGTCACCACCGACTTCATGGGCACGCCGGTGCGCATCTTCGATACCGCCGGCATGCGCAAGAAGGCGCGGGTGACCGACAAGGTGGAAAAGCTGTCGGTGGCCGACGGACTGCGCGCGGTGCGCTTTGCCGAAGTGGTGGTGGTGTTGCTGGATGTCGGCATCCCCTTTGAACAACAGGATCTGCGCATTGCCGATTTCGCCGAAAGCGAAGGCCGCGCCGTGGTCGTCGCCGCCAACAAATGGGATCTCGAGGAAGACAAGCCGCAAAAGCTGAACGAGCTGCGCGAGGCGTTCGAGCGGTTGCTGCCGCAGCTGAAGGGCGCGCCGCTGGTCACCGTCTCGGCCCGCACCGGCAAGGGGCTGGACCGCCTGCATGCGGCCATTCTCAAGGCGCATGAGGTCTGGAACCGGCGCATTCCGACGGCGCGGCTGAACCAGTGGCTGGGTGCCATGACCGAGGCGCATCCGCCGCCGGCACCGGGCGGCCGGCGTATCCGCCTGCGCTATATCACCCAGGTCAAGGCGCGGCCGCCGGCTTTCGTGGTCATGGCCACCCACACCGACAAGCTGCCCGACAGCTATCAGCGCTATCTGGTGAACGGGCTGCGCGCCGATTTCGACATGCCGGGAACGCCGATTCGCCTGACCTTCCGCGATCAGGGGGCCAAGAATCCCTACAAGGATAAGGCGGCCAAGATCAATCAGTCGGGGGCCTTGGCCAAACACAAGCGCCGGCAGAAGCCCAAGGGGGCCTGAGTCAGGTCGTGACCCGCACCACCGCCACGGCCACCATGGCGATCGCGACCACCGTGGCCGTGGCCACGGCGGCATCGTCGCCGACCGTGCCGGCAGCAATGCCGATCAATCCCCAGATCAAGGCGACGCTGAAGCCGATGCGTTGCCCCAGGCGCAACTGAACGCTGACGGCCGCGACGGCCCCCACCAGCACCGCGACGGTGGTCGCTGCGGCCGAGGATACCTGCAACCGGTCTCGCACGAACACGGCGAATACCGAGAGCCCCAAGAGCAAGGCCCAGCCGGCGACAAATCCCAAGGTGGAACTGCGCTTGATGACCTGTCCAAGTCGCCATCCGCGCAGCGCCCCCAGCAGAAAGCCCAGGCTCATCAGCAGCGCCAGCAACAGGGTGGCGACAGGGGCCGTGGAAATCAGCCACGGCCATGTCGCGCCCGTCAGCAACCCGACCAGCAGCGGCAGCTGTTCCGAAACCGGATCCTGCGGCGCCGGATCATGCCCCCGCGTTTCTGCCGTGGTGGCGGCTTGGTTGCGGCCATGGGCCAAGCGATGCCGCTCGATCCAGATGCGCAGCACGTGATAGGCCAATGCCGCCCAGATCATGCCCAACAGCGCCGACATTGCCAGGCTTTCGGGTTTCAGGAACAGCTGGACCGGGTCGATTGGCGCGGGGACGGGACGCAATCCCGACCAGGGATTGGGCGGCTCGGGCGGCAGCAGGCCGGCATGGGGCCACAGCGCATAGGCCAGCGAGCTGGCGATGAACACCAGCACCGAAAGCGTCAACAGGACTGTGCCGCTGCGTGCCATGCGCGGGAAACGCGAGCCGGATGCCGGAGGTTTCGCACAATCTGCAACCCGGCGGTTTTCCGGTCTGACGCTCAGGCCAGCTGGCCGTCCGAGCCCAGCCGAGTCCTGCCGCCCAGATAGGGATGAAGCGCCGGCGGCAGATCGACCGAGCCATCCGCCTGCTGACCGTTTTCCAGCACCGCGATCAACGTCCGCCCGACCGCCAGACCGGACCCGTTCAGCGTATGCAGGAATTCAGGCTTGCCGCCGCCCGTGGGGCGATAGCGGGCGTTCATCCGCCGGGCCTGGAAGTCGCCGCAATAGCTGACGCTGGAAATCTCGCGATACTTGCCCTGGCCGGGCAGCCAGACCTCGAGGTCGTGGGTGATGCGCGCGCCAAAGCCCATGTCGCCGCCGCACAGCACAATGGTGCGATAGGGCAGGTCCAGCCGCTCCAGCACCGCCTCGGCGCAGCGGGTCATGCGGGCATGTTCGGCAATCCCGGTCTCGGCGTCGGTGATCGAGACCATCTCGACCTTTTCGAACTGGTGCTGGCGCAGCATCCCGGCGGTGTCGCGCCCGGCGCTGCCCGCCTCGGAGCGGAAGCACTGGCTGTGGGCGACATAGCGGCGTGGCAGGGTTTCGTGATCGACAAGGCTGCCGTTGACGATATTGGTCAATGTCACCTCGGCGGTCGGGATCAGCCACCAGCCTTCGCGGGTCTGATAGCTGTCCTCGCCGAATTTGGGCAGCTGGCCGGTGCCCTCCATCATCTCGGACAGCACCAGCACCGGGGTCCAGGTCTCGACCAGGCCGTGTTCGGCGGTGTGCAGATCCAGCATGAACTGCGCCAGGGCCCGATGGATGCGTGCCACACCCCCCGACAGCAGCACGAAGCGGCTGCCCGAAAGCTTGGCGGCGGTTTCAAAGTCCATGCCGGGTCTGACGCCCGGAATGTCGAAATGTTCGCGCGGCTGGAAATCCATCTGGCGCGGCTGGCCCCAGCGGCGGATTTCGACGTTGTCGTTTTCGTCCTGCCCCGGCGGCACGCTGTCCAGCGGCAGGTTGGGGATGGTCAGCAACAGGTCGCGCAGCTGCGCGTCCAGCGCCGCGGCCTCGGCCTGCAGGCGGGCGGTTTCGTCCTTCTTGGCGCTGACCAGTGCGCGCAGGCGCTGAAATTCGGCCTCGTCGCCGCGGCCCTTGGCGGCGCCCGCCTCCTTGCTGGCGCGGTTCTGCTCGGCCTGGGCGGCCTCGGCGGCGCTGATGCGGGAACGGCGGTCGGCATCCAGCGACAGGATCTCGGGCGAGGCGGCCGGCAGGTTGCGCAGCGCCAGGGCTGCGTCGAAGGCTGCGGGATTTTCGCGGATGGCGCGGATGTCGTGCATGATCGTCCCTCGGCAAGGTTATGGCGATCCGATAGCGCAAAGCCGCGCGCGGGGAAACCCTGTCAGCCCCGCGCCAGCGCCAGCATGTCGGCCAGCACCGCAAAGAAACGGTCGGCGCCGGGATAGCCCTCGACCCGGGTAATCTCGAGCCCGTCTTGCAGCAGGATGAATGTGGGCGTCAGCCAGGGGCGCCGCGCCAGCGCCAGCCCGTCGGGATAGGGCCCGTCGAGGTCCACCGACAGCAGCGGCGCCTGCCGGCCCAGCGGGTGGCTGGCGTAATGCGGGCCGATCTGGCGGTCCCATTGCGCGCAATAGACGCAGCCCGCGCGACGCACCATCAGCAGACGCAATTGCCCCCGCGCCGCCGCCCGCGTCGCCGACAGCGCCACCAATCCCGCCAGAACCGTGCGACGTGCGATCATGGCCGCAACCTAAGGCCCCCCGCGCCGCCCCGCAATCGCGACAGCGATTTACATGCGCATCGGCGCCCCCTATCCACAGGATGCGGCGAGCCGCCGTAAATGTCTTGCAGGGCCGTGGACGATGGACGAATTGACTGCCCCGCTGATCGCGGGCAACCGCCGGGCGCTGTCGCGCGCCATCACACTGATCGAAAGCACGCGCGCCGACCACCGTGCCCGTGCCGTGGCGCTGCTGGCCGAACTGCCGGCCCGCCAGGCGTTGCGCATCGGCCTGTCGGGGACGCCGGGGGTGGGCAAGTCCAGCTTCATCGAGACTTTCGGCAAGATGCTGACCGGGCAGGGGCTGCGGGTTGCCGTGCTGGCGGTCGATCCAAGCTCGGCGCGCTCGGGCGGGTCGATCCTGGGCGACAAGACCCGGATGGAGACGCTGAGCCGCGATCCCAACGCCTTCATCCGGCCCTCGCCCTCGCGCGCGGAACTGGGCGGAGTTGCGCGCCGCACGCGCGAGACGGTGCGCCTGTGCGAGGCGGCGGGTTTCGATCTGGTTCTGATCGAGACGGTCGGCGTCGGCCAGTCCGAAACCCTGGTTGCCGAGATGTCGGACCTGTTCGTGCTGCTGCTGGCCCCCGCGGGGGGCGACGAGTTGCAGGGGGTCAAGCGTGGCATCATGGAAATGGCCGATCTGATCCTGGTCAACAAGGCGGACGGCGATCTGCGCGAAGCCGCGCTGCGCACGGTTGCCGATTATGCCGGGGCGCTGCGGCTTTTGCGCAAGCGCCCCCAGGATCCGCCGGGGTTTCCCAAGGCCCTGCCGGTTTCGGCCCAGACGGGCGAGGGGCTGGATCTCGCCTGGCAAGAGATGACGGCCCTCGGCGACTGGCGCCGTGCGCAGGGGCATTTCGCCAGCCGCCGTGCGGAACAGGCGCGCCACTGGTTTCTGGCGGAATTGCGCGCCGGGCTGCTGGCGCGGCTTGAATCGCCGGCGATGCGCCAGAAGCTGCAACAGATCGGCGATGCGGTGGCCCGGGGCGAAACCGATCCGGCACGCGCGGCGGCGCAGATGCTGGCTTGCCTGGACACCGTGGTCGAATCGGGGGCGGAGCTGTGCCAGGCCGGGGCGGGACAAGGCGCCTGACCCTTGACAGGCAGGTGAGCCAGTCCGAAATCGCAGGCCGCGAGGGCAATGCGCTTGGGCCTGGGTGGGTGAACAGTCCGGCGAACAGGCTGGACAGGGCAAAAGCACTTGACGCGCGGCCGCGCAGCGCGTATCCCCGCCATCGGATTTCGGGCGCTGCCACGCGGCGCCCTTTCATATTGCGGGCCTTGCCCGCCCTGGATCGAATCGAAGGAACAAGATCATGTCGCGCGTTTGCGAACTGACCGGCAAGGGCCCGATGAGCGGCAACAACGTCTCTCACGCCAACAACAAGACGCGTCGCCGGTTTCTGCCGAACCTGAACGAAGTCTCGCTGCTGTCGGAAAAACTGGGCCGCAGCTATCAGCTGCGCATTTCGGCCGCGGCGCTGCGTTCGGTCGATCACCGTGGCGGTCTGGATGCTTTCCTGGCCAAGGCCAAGGACGCCGATCTGTCCGAGCGTGCGTTGAAGATCAAGCGCGAGCTGGCGAAAGCCTGATTGCAAGCTGACGACACCGGGCCGTTCGATTCGGGCCCGGTCGCCGTGGCATTCCGCCCTGCCAGCAATGGCAGGGCTTTTGCGTTTGGCATTGTCCCGGGCGCTATCCGCCGTCGGCCGGGTCGAGGTCCGTTTCCGGCTGGGCATCGGCCAGGGCGCGCCGCCGGCGGGTTTCGGCGATCAGTTCCTCGACCTTGGGGCCCAGGACTTCGACGATTTCACGCACGCCACGCGCGGATGGGTGCAGGCCATCGGCCTGCAGATAGGCGCGATAATCCTCGGGCGCGTCGTATAGGGGCTGGAACAGGTTCGGCAGCAGCAATGCGCGGTGGCGGTCGGCCAGGCGCGGCCAGATCGCAGCCCAGGCCGCACGTTCGGTGCTGTCGCTGGCCGGGATATCCCTGGCGCCCGCGTCGGGCAGGGCGATGCCCACCAGCAACAGCGGCCGGTCGCGGCGCGCCGCCTGGGTCAGGATGGAATCGAGGTTGTCCTCGACCATCGCCGGGCCGAAGCCCAGCAGCAGATCGTTGCCGCCCAGCTCGACCACAACCGCATCGGGGCGGTGCCGGGCGATGGAATAGCCGATCCTGACCCGACCGCCGGCGGTGGTGTCGCCCGAAAGCCCGCCATTCAGCACGGTCGCATCCTGACCGCGCCGGTCCAGCCAGGCCTGCAACTGCGGCACCAGCCCGTCCTTGCGGGGCAGGCCATAACCTTCGGTCAGGCTGTCGCCAAAGACCAGAACCCGCAGCGGCGGCGCCGGCGCCTGGGCCAGCGCGACGGCAGGCGCCAGCGTCAGCAGCGGCGCCAGCATCAGCACGATCAGGCGCCGCCGCAGCCTCATGCCTGGCCCGCCCGCCGCAACCGCAGCGCATTGCTGACTACAAAGACCGAGGACAGCGCCATCGCGCCCGCCCCCAGCATCGGCGACAGCTGCGGCCCGCCCAGCGGCACCAGCGCCCCCATCGCGACCGGGATCAGGGCGACATTATAGCCGAAGGCCCAGAACAGGTTCTGGCGGATGTTGCGCATCACCTGCCGCGACAGCCGGATGGCGCGCGCCACCCCCTGCGGATCGCCGCCGACCAGCACCACCTCGGCCGCCTCGATGGCGACATCGGTGCCGCTGCCCAGGGCAATGCCGGTTTCGGCCGCTGCCAGGGCCGGGGCGTCATTGATACCGTCTCCGACAAAGACCGTGCCCGGCCCCATGTCGCGGATCGCCTGCAACTTGCCGTCGGGCAGCACCCCGGCCGTCACCTGATCGATGCCCAGCTGTCGCCCGACCGCCTGCGCCGTCGCCGGCACATCCCCCGAAATCATCGCCGTGCGCAGCCCCATGGTGTGCAGTTCCGCCACCGCAGCCGCCGCCTGCGGCCGGATCGGATCGGCCAGCGCCAGCGCCGCCACATGCCGACCATCGATGGCCAGATGGACGGGCGTGGCGCCGGCGTCGGCCCAGCCTTCGGCCTGCCCGATCAGCCCGGGCTGGGCGGCAATGCCGGCATCCTGCAGGGCGGCGGCATTTCCGATCAGCAATGCGTGGCCTTCGACCTCGGCCGACAGGCCGCGGCCGGCGCGCGCGGTCACCGCCTGCGCCGCGGGCAGTTCCAGCCCGCGCGCCCGTGCAGCCGCCACCACCGCCGCCGCCAGCGGGTGCTCCGAACGCGCCTCGGCCGCGGCGGCCAGGCGCAACGCCTCATCCTCGGCCATGCCCTGCACCGCGATCCCGGTCAGCGCCGGCTGGCCCAGGGTCAGGGTGCCGGTCTTGTCAAAACCGACGATGCGCGCCTGCGCCAGGCGCTGCAGCGCGTCGCCGCGCCGGAACAGAACCCCCAGCTCGGCCCCCCGGCCGGTGCCCACCAGGATCGAGACCGGCACCGCCAGACCCATGGCGCAGGGGCAGGCGATGATCAGCACCGAAATCGCCGCCACCAGCGCCTGGCCCAGGGTGCCGCCGAACAGCAGCCACAAGGCAAAGCTGAGCAGCGCCAGCCCGATCACCACCGGCACGAACACCGCGGTGATGCGGTCCACCAGCGCCTGCACCGGCAATCTTGTGGCCTGGGCATCGTTGACCATGGCCACGATACGCGCCAGCACCGTGTCGCTGCCGGTGGCGGTGACGCGATAGCTCAGCGCCGCCGGGCCGTTGACGGTGCCGCCGGTGACCGGGTCGCCGGGCGCCTTGACCACGGGAACCGGCTCGCCGGTCAGCATCGATTCGTCGATGCTGCCCCGGCCTTCGACCAGCACCCCGTCGACCGCCACCCGCTCGCCGGGGGCCAGTTCGACCAGGTCGCCCGGTTGCAGGCTGGCCACGGGAACCACCTCGACGCCGTGATCGCCGCGCCTGCGCGCGGTATCGGGGGTCAGGGCCAGCAGCCGCTGGATGGCCTGTCCGGCCCGGCCCTTGGCCCGGGCCTCAAGCCAGCGGCCCAACAGGATCAGGGTGACAATTACCGCCGCTGCCTCGAAATAGACATGGCGCGATTCGGCGGGCAGCAGCTGCGGGGCAAAGGTGGCAACGGTCGAGTAAAGCCAGGCGGCCAGCGCCCCCAGCGCCACCAGGCTGTTCATTTCCGGCGCACCGCGCCACAGCGCCGGCAGGCCCAGGCGAAAGAACCCGCGCCCCGGTCCCAGCAGCACGGCCGAGGTCAACACGAACTCGAGCAACCACAGCCGGGTCTGGCCAAGACTCGCGTGCAGCCAGTGGTGCCAGGCGGGCAGCAGGTGACCGCCCATCTCGATCACGAACACCGGCAGCGTCAGCGCCAGCGCGATCAGGAAATCGCGCCGCAGCCGTGCCGCGTCCTGACCGTGGTCATGCAGCGCGGGCATGACGGACTGCTGCAGCTCGGCCTTGTATCCGGCGGCGGTCACGGCGCGGATCAGGTCATCGGGCGCCACCTGCGGCCCGTGATGCACGCTGGCCGTGGCGGTGACCAGGTTGACCTGCGCCCGATCGACCCCCGGCAGGGCGGTCAGCGCCCGTTCGACCCGCCCCACGCACGAGGCGCAGGTCATCCCCTGCACGGTCAGTGGGGTCTGCTCAGCGGCTGCGGGATAGCCGGCCTTTTCCAGCGCGGCCACGGCATCGGCCAGCACCTGATCGTTGGCCAGGTGCAGTCGCACCCGATGGGTGGCCAGGTTGACGCGCGGCTCGGTCACGCCTGGCACGGCGCGCAGGGTCTTTTCGACCCGGCCGGCGCAGGCTGCGCAGCTCATGCCGGTGACGGAAACTTCGGCGGTTTTCGGATATGTCATGTTCTGTGTCCTGCCGGAATTGCGTAAAGGCGCGATTCAGACAGGGCAGGGTGGCGCTTGCGGGACGTGGGGCAGGGCCTGCAGGGCCTGATGCCGCCCCGCGCAGCTGCGCCGTGCCTGTTCCCAGGGCGACGGTCCGCTAGCCAGCGCCAGATGCGGACGCGCCCGCATGTGGCACCTGCAGGCCCGATCACCGCGGCCGCGGCACAGATGCGCGGGACGCACGGCCGCCCGGCGGGGGCGAAAAGATGCAGGGCTGTGGGGACAGGCCATCGCAAGCCTCCTTCCCGATGCAAGCTAGGCACGTTCGGGCGCATTTTCAACAGCGTCACGGCGCTTTGAGTTGATCCCGGACCGGCAAGCGTTTACCGGCTAGGACAAGAGCAGTGAAATTCGGGACAAGATGATGAAACGCCGCCAGATGCTGATGCTGTCCGCCCTGCTGGCTGCCGCGCCCTCGCTGGCGCTGGCGCAGGACCGGGCCATGCCCGCAGCGCCCGTCGCCAAGCCGCAGGCCAAGCGCGACCCCTATGCCCCCACCGAGGTGGCGATCCGCCCCGATTTCGAGGTGGGCAGCATCGTCGTCGTCTCGAAGGACTTCTTCCTGTATCACGTCATCGCGCCGGGTCGGGCAGTGCGCTATGGCGTGGCCGTCGGCCGCGACGAACTGGTCTGGAAAGGTCGCGCCACCGTCGGGCGCAAGACCGAATGGCCCAGCTGGACCCCCACGCCTGCGATGATCAAGCGCAAGCCCGAGCAATACGGGAAATGGGCCGATGGCATGCCGGGTGGGCCCAACAACCCCCTGGGGGCGCGGGCGCTGTATCTGTATGATGCACGCGGCAATGACACGGCCATCCGCATCCACGGCACCACCGAGCCCAATTCCATCGGCCGCGCCGTCTCGAACGGCTGCATCCGCATGCGCAACGAGGCGGTGATGGATCTGTATGAGCAGGTGCCGATCGGCACTCCGGTCTATGTCTACTGATCGGATAAACGGCTGATTTGGATATCCGGCTGACATCTCTGTCGGATGCGGCCCTGACCGGGTTCGACACCATCATCGACACCCGCTCGCCGGCGGAATATGCGCTGGATCACCTGCCGGGTGCGATCAACCTGCCGGTGTTGTCGGATGAAGAACGCGCCCGGGTGGGGACGATCTACAAGCAGGTCTCGCCCTTCGATGCCCGCAAGCTGGGGGGCGCGTTGCTGGCCGCCAATGCCGCGCGCCACATCGCGGGCCCGCTGGCCGGCTTTGACGGCAGCTGGCGGCCGCTGGTCTATTGCTGGCGGGGCGGTCAGCGCTCGGGCGCCTTTGCCACCATTCTGGCCCAGATCGGCTGGCGGGTCGCCCGGCTGCAAGGCGGCTACAAGGGCTGGCGGGCCCTGGTCGTCGCGCGGCTGGCGGCGCATCCGCCCGCGCCGGTCATCGTGCTGGACGGGAATACCGGCAGCGGCAAGACTGAAATCCTCGCCCGGCTGGCGGCGCGCGGTCATCAGGTCATCGACCTTGAGGGGCTGGCCAATCACCGCGGCAGTCTGTTCGGTGCCCGTCCGGGGGGTCAGCCGCCGCAGAAGCTGTTTGAAAGCCGCCTCGCCATGGCGCTCGAGGCGCTGGACCCGAGCCGGCCGCTGCTGGTCGAGGCCGAGAGTTCCCGCATCGGCAATCTCAACCTGCCGCAAGGCATCTGGCGGGCGATGATCGCCGCGCCGCGATTGCATCTGTCGGTCCCGGCGGCGGCGCGTGCCGCCTATACGGCGCGCAGCTATGCCGATGCCGGCGCCGATCCGGCGCGGCTGGCGGCGATCATTTCCAGTCTGCGCCCCCTGCACCCGGCCGAGCGCATCGCCGACTGGCTGCGGCTGGCCGAGGCGGGCGATTTCCATGCCCTGGCCATGGGGTTGATGTGCGCGCATTACGATCCGCGCTATGAAAAGCACCGCGCCCGCCACGACCACGGCAGGGGCCGCATCCTGCCCCTGGCCGATCTGGACGACCTGGACGCCGCCGCCGATGCGGTCGAAGCCGCGCTAGCTGCGCAGGAACCGGCGTAACACGCGCTCCAGCTTGGCCGCGCCCAGCGGCGCCATGGCCTTGGTATGTTCGTGGCTGATCGATTCGTCCGACAGCCCCGCCCCCATGTTGGTGATGACCGAGACCGCCGCGCAGTCGAGACCCAGAAACCGCGCCAGGATCACCTCGGGGACGGTTGACATGCCGACAGCATCGGCGCCCAGGATGCGGGCCGCGCGAATTTCGGCCGGGGTTTCGAATGTGGGGCCGGAAAACCAGCAATAGACCCCGTCGGGCAGGTCGATGCCCTCGGCCCGCGCGGCATCGCGCAGGCCTGCGCGCATCGCGGGATCATGCGCGGCGGTCATCGCCACGAAACGCGCGTCGGAACCCTCGCCGATCAGCGGGTTGGCGCCGGACAGGTTCAGGTGATCGGCCAGCAGCATCAGCGAACCCGGCGGCATCTCGGGGCGCAGGCTGCCGGCGGCATTGGTCAGGATCAGCCGGCGACAGCCCAGGTCGCGCAGCACCTCGAGCGGCAGGCGCATCACATCGGCCCGACCCGATTCATAGTAATGCGCGCGCCCGCCCAGCACGGCGATGCGCCGGCCCTCGAACTGGCCGATGACCAGCCGCGGCACATGGCCCGAGACACCGGCGTGGGGAAAGCCGGGCAGATCGGCATAGGGGATCGCCACCCCCTCGACCGCGTCGGCAAGATGCCCCAGGCCCGACCCCAGGATCAGGGCGTATTCGGGTGGCGCGCTGCCGGCACGGTCACGGATCAGCGCGGCCAGATCAGCGCTCTTTGACATAGGGCTCTCCTCCGGCGCGGGGCGGGGTGGCGCGGCCGACGAAACCGGCCAGGATGATGACGGTCAGGATGTAGGGCAGGGCGTTCATGAACATGGAGGGCACCGTCACCACTCCAAGGTCCAGATTCGGGAAACGGTTGGCCACCGCCTCGAGCAGGCCGAACAGGAAAGTCGCCCCCAGCGCCGCCCAGGGCCGCCATTTGGCAAAGATCAGCGCGGCCAGCGCGATGAAGCCGCGCCCGGCGGTCATTTCCTTGACGAAGCCCGCCGAAATACCCGTGGCCAGATAGGCGCCGGCGATTCCGCACAGCACGCCGCAGATCATGACCGCGCCATAGCGTAGCCGCGTGACCGACACGCCCGCAGTATCGACCGAGGCCGGGTTTTCCCCCACCGCCCGCAGGCGCAGGCCAAAACGCGTGCGATAAAGCACCCACCAGGTCAGCGGCACCATCAGGAATGCGACATAGACCAGGATCGTATGGCCGGAAATCAGCTCGGCATAGATAGGGCCCAGGATCGGCACATCGCGCAACTCCTGTGCCAGAGGCAGGGTGATGGGGCGAAATCGTGCCGCGCCCTCCAGCGACGGGGTGCGACCGCCCAGGGCGAATATCTTCTGGCCCAGCAGCACGGTCAGCCCTGCCGCCAGGAAATTGATTGCGACCCCGGAAATCAGCTGGTTGCCGCGAAAGCTGATCGAGGCCAGCCCGTGCAGGACCGCCAGGCTCAGCGCGCCGGCGATCCCCGCCAGCAGACCCAGCCAGGCGCTGCCCGTGGCATAGGCGACCGAGGCCGAGGTAAAGGCCGCCATCAGCATCTTGCCTTCCAGGCCGATGTCGAACACCCCGGCACGTTCGGAATAAAGCCCCGCCAGGCAGGCCAGCAGCAGCGGCGTCATCAATCGCAGCGCGGAATCGAGGATCTGGATGGTGGTGCCGAAATCCATCATGCCCCCTTGCGGCGCCGGGCCGCGAACAGTCTTTCCAGCGGCATCCGCACCATGTTGTCCAACGCGCCGGTGAACAGGATCACCAGCGCCTGAATGACCACGATCAGCTCGCGCGGGATGGTGGTCCACAGTGCCAGCTCGCCCCCGCCCTGATACAGGAACCCGAACAGCAGCGCTGCCATCAGGATGCCCAGCGGGTGGTTGCGCCCCATCAGCGCCACGGCAATGCCGATGAAGCCCGCGCCCTCGACCGCGTTCAGCACCAGCCGCTCGGCCTCGCCCATAACGTTGTTGACTGCCATCAGCCCGGCCAGCGCGCCGGAAATCAGCATCGCCAGCACGGTGATGCGCACCGGCGAAATGCCGGCGTAAAGCGCCGCCGGCTCGGATTTGCCAAAGGCGCGGATCTCATAGCCCAGCCGGCTGCGCCAGATCAGCAGCCACACCAGCACGCAGGCCGCCAGGGCAATGAAGAAGGTGATGTTCGCCGGGCTGTTGCGCCCCCAGTCGATGCCCAGCAGCAACGCCAGTTCCGACAGCTTGGGCAGATGCGTTCCCGGCGGAAAACTGGCCGAGGCCGGGTCCATACTGCCCACCGGTCGCAGCAGATTGACAAGGACATAGTTCAGCGTCGCGGCGGCGATGAAGTTGAACATGATGGTGGTGATGACGATATGGCTGCCGCGGCGCGCCTGCAGCCAGGCCGGGATCAGCGCCCAAAGCGCCCCGAACAGCGCCGCGCCGATCATCGCCGCCGGCAGCGCCAGCGCCCAATGCGGCCAGGGCAGGGCCAGCGCCACCAGCGCCACCCCCAGCCCCCCCATCGCCGCCTGACCTTCGCCGCCGATGTTGAACAGCCCGGCGTGATAGGCCACCATCACCGCCAGCCCGGTGAAGATGAAATTGGTCGCGTAATACAGCGTGAAGCCCCAGCCATAGCTGGACATCAGCGCGCCTTCGACCATCACCTTCATGGCCTGCGCCGGGCTTTCGCCGATGGCCAGGATCACCAGCGCCGATATGGCGAAAGCCAGGATCAGCGACAACAGCGGGGTCAGGACCAGATCGGCCCATTTCGGCATCCGCTCCATCAGCCTTCTCCCTGCGTCTGCGGGGCGGATTCCACCCCTGCCATCAGACAGCCCAGATCGCCGGCACTGGTCTGTTCGGGCAGGCGCTCGCCCATGATGCGGCCGTCGAACATCACCGCGATGCGGTCCGACAGCGCCATGATCTCGTCCAGTTCGACCGAGACCAGCAGCACCGCCTTGCCCGCGTCGCGCAGTTCGACGATGCGCTTGTGGATGAATTCGATGGCGCCGATGTCGACGCCGCGCGTGGGCTGGCCGATCAGCAGCAGGTCGGGATTGCGCTCGACCTCGCGCGCCACGACGATCTTTTGCTGATTGCCGCCCGAAAAGCTTTTCGCCGGCAGGTCGGGGTCGGGGGGGCGCACGTCAAAGCGCTGGATCTTGCCTTCGGCATCGGCGCGGATCGCCGCCTGATCCAGCAGCAGCCCGCTTTGGTATTCCGGGGCATCGTGATAGCCGAAGGCCACGTTTTCCCAGGCGGCGAAATCCATGATCAGCCCCTCGGCCTGGCGGTCCTCGGGGACATGGCCGATGCCGGCGCGACGGCGCGCGCGGCCATCGGCGCCGGGCCCCGAAACCGGCAGCGGCTGGCCGTTCAGGCGGATTTCGCCCGAAACCTGGCTGCGCGGCTCGGCAAAGCCGCCCAGGATCTCCAGCAGTTGGGTCTGGCCGTTGCCGGCGACGCCGGCGATGCCCAGGATCTCGCCGGCGCGGATGGTCAGGTCGATGCCGCGCAGCCGCTCGACCTTGTCGCGATCAAACATGCGCAGGCCGCGGATTTCCAGCACGGGGGGGCCGGGCCGGGCCGGGGCCTTGTCCACCCGCAGCAGGACCTTGCGCCCGACCATCAGTTCGGCAAGCTGCGCGGGGCTGGTCTCGGCGGTGCGCACGCCGGCGACCATCTCGCCACGGCGCATCACGCTGACGTTGTCGGTGATCTCCATGATCTCGCGCAGCTTGTGGGTGATCAGGATGATGGTCTTGCCCTCATCGCGCAGCCCGCGCAGGATGCGGAACAGGTGATCTGCCTCGGCCGGGGTCAGCACGCCGGTGGGTTCGTCCAGGATCAGGATGTCGGCGCGGCGATACAGGGCCTTGAGGATCTCGACCCGCTGCTGGTGACCGACAGACAGATCCTCGACCAGTTCGTCGGGATCGACCTGCAATTCGTATTCCTGCGCCAGGCGCTGCAATTCCTGCCGCGCCCGCGCCAGAGAGGGGCGCAGCAGCGCCCCGTCCTCGGCCCCCAGGATGATGTTTTCCAGCACTGTGAAATTCTGCACCAGCTTGAAATGCTGGAATACCATGCCGATGCCGGCGCGGATCGCCGCCTGGCTGTCGGTGATCGCGACGGGCTGGCCAGAGATCAGGATTTCCCCCGCGTCCGGCCGGTAAAAGCCATACAGGATCGACATCAAGGTGGACTTGCCGGCGCCGTTTTCGCCGATGATGCCGTGGATGGTGCCACGCGGCACAACCAGATCGATGTTCCTGTTGGCCTGGACCGGACCGAACGCCTTGGAAATCCCGCGCAGTTCGATGGCGGGGGCGCCGGCGTCCGCCATTACTGCACCGGGCAGGTATTGTCGGTCATGTAGTCATGGACCTTGATCGAACCGTCACCGATGCCCTTGGCCGCGGCCTCGACGGCGGCGGCCATCTCCTCGGTCACCAGAGGCTTGTTGTTGTCGTCCATGGCGACCGACACACCGCCCGAGGCCAGATCCATCACCTTGGCGCCCGGCTGGACATCCACCCCGGCCTTGAATGCCTCGTAGACGGAGTTGTCGACACCCTTGACCATCGAGGTCAGCACCTTGCCCGGATGCAGATGGTTCTGGTTGCTGTCCACGCCGATCGACAGGATGCCGGCATCGGCCGCGGCCTGCAGCACGCCGATGCCCGTGGCCCCGGCGGCGGCATAGATCACGTCGGCGCCCTGCGAGACCTGGGCCTTGACCAGCTCGCCGCCCTTGACCGGGTCGTTCCAGGCCGCCGGGGTGGTGCCGGTATAGTTGATGATCAGCTTGCCTTCGGGGTTGGTGGCCTTGAAGCCCTGGGCATAGCCGCACTCGAACTTGTGAATCAGCGGGATGTCCATGCCGCCGATGAAGCCGACCGTGCCGGACTTCGAGGCCTTGGCCGCCATGACCCCGGCCAGATAGGACCCCTGTTCCTCGGCAAAGGTGATCGACTGGACGTTCGGCTGATCGACCGTGGTGTCGATGATGACGAATTTGGTGTCGGGATAGTCGGGAGCGACCTTGTTCAGCACCTCGCCAAAGGCAAAGCCGGTCATCACGATCGGGTTGGCCCCCGACTGGGCCAGCCGGCGCAGCGCCTGTTCGCGCATCGCCTCGGACTGCATTTCCAGTTCCTTGTAAGTGCCCCCGGTCTCGGCCTTCCAGCGCTCGGCACCGTTGTATGCAGCCTCGTTGAAGGATTTGTCGAACTTGCCGCCAAGATCGAAGATCAGCGCCGGATCGGCCAGGGCAGCCAGCGGCAGGACGGACAGACAGGCGCCAGCCAGAAGCGATTTCATCAGGGACATGCGGAACCTCAAACCGGATTGCGGGCGATTCAGCCCGGGATGGATCGGATTAGGGCGCATGGGCCGGAATCCGTCAACAGGCTTGTCCGCCGGATCCGGCCGCCAAGGCCCGTCGCATCAGCACCGCGTCACGCCCCGGCGCGTAATAGTTGCGCCGGCACCCGCAGATTTCCCAGCCGTCGCCCGCATAAAGTCGCAGCGCGGCGGCATTGTCCGCCGCCACCTCCAGATGCGCCAGATGCGCGCCGCGTTCTTCTGACGTTGCGGCAAATCGTGCCAGCAGCCGTCGCGCGATGCCTTGCCGGCGCAGGGCGGGATCGACCGCCAGCGTCAGCAGTTCGGCCTCGTCGGCGATGCAGCGGCCCAGCAGAAAACCGCCGCGCTCGGTCAGCAGGAAGTTCGGCGCGCTGTCCAGCAGCGCCCGGAATTCTGCGGCCGACCAGGGGCGCGGATGATCGAAAAAGCACTGGCCATGCAGCGCGGCCAACCCTGCCGGATCGGGGATCATGTCAGGATCCTCGGCCCGCGATCGCGCGCAGGCGCGGCATCGGCGGGACGAAGATAGATCGGTGACGGCGCCGGCACCCCGCTCAGGTCGCGCCGGATCATGGCGATGCGGGCAATGGCCTCGGCCAGGGGCAGGGCGGGGGGCAGCACCGGCGGACCGGGCGGCAGGTCCACCCGCGCCGCCTGGGCGGGGCGCGTGTCCTGACCGGGAATGAAATCCTGCCAGATCACCTCGTCCGCGCGGCCAGGCAGCTGCACCCGGCAAGGGCGCGGCAGGCCGTAAGCCGCGGCCTCGGTGGCGCTGACGCCGATGGCGGGGATGCCCAGCGACAGTGACAGCCCGCGCGCCGCCGCCACGGCGATGCGCACCCCGGTGAAGTTTCCAGGCCCGATGCCGCAGCCGATCGCGGCCAGATCCGGCCAGTCGCGACCGGCCTGCGCCAGCAGTTCCGTCAGCAGGGGAAACAGCCGCTCGGCCTGGCCGCGGGCCATGTCCTCGTGGCGCGCGGCAAGCAGGCGGTCGCCTTGCAGCAAAGCGGCCGCGCAATGCGCGGCCGATGTGTCGAATCCCAGAACCAGCGGCTCAGCCAACGGGGCGGACCTCGGTCACTTCGGGAATATAGTGGCGCAGCAGGTTCTCGATCCCCATCTTCAGCGTCAGGGTCGAGGAGGGGCAGCCGGCGCAGGCCCCCTGCATGTGCAGATAGACCACGCCGCGATCAAAGCCGTGAAAGGTGATGTCGCCGCCATCCTGCGCCACGGCAGGGCGGACGCGGGTATCCAGCAGTTCCTTGATCTGCTTGACGATTTCGGCGTCGGGGCCGTCCTGTTCATTATGCCCGCCCGCGGTGGCGGCGGCCTGTTCCAGCGCAGGCGCACCGGACTGGTAATGTTCCATGATCGCCCCCAGGACCGAGGGCTTCAGATGGTCCCACAGGCTCGCCTCGTCCTTGGTGACGGTCACGAAATCGGACCCCAGGAACACCGCCGTCACCCCCGGCACCGCAAAGATGCGCCGCGCCAGCGGGCTTGCCCCGGCGGCATCGGCGCTGGGAAAGTCGGCCGTGCCGCTGCCCAGAACGGTCTGTCCCGGCAGGAATTTCAGCGTGGCGGGGTTGGGGGTGGTTTCGGTCTGAATGAACATGGCGCGCTCCTTTGCGGCGATATGGGGATCCAAGGGGGCGCAAGTCAAGCGTCCAGGCCCGTTCACCCCTGCGGCCAATTGTCGGCGGCCAGCGCCGCGAACAGGACGATGTTCATCAGCACATGCGCGACCGCCCCGGCGCCGGCACTGCCCGAGCCCAGGCGTGCGGCCAGCATCGGCACCGCCCACAGCCCGGCCAAGGCGACAAAGACCAGCGGTCCGGCCGTGACATGCAGCCGGTCCATGCCCATCGCCGGCGCGATGTGCCACAGCGTGAACAGCCCGCCCGCCAGCAGCACCGCCCGGGCGTCGAGAGGCGCCCGATCCAGCAACGCGCCGCGCCAGAACCCTTCCTCGAGGCTGCCATTGATGGCGGCGGCGGCCACCACCAGCGCCAGCTGGCTGGCGGTCAATTCGGCCAGCCGGTCGCCCTCGGCCCACCAGACCGCCAGCACTGCGCCCGCCAGGAACAGCAGGATGACTGGCGGCGGGCGGCGCAGGCGCAGCCAGTGCCAGGCGCGGTGGCGATGGATCATCCAGGCCAGCAGCAGCCAATACAGGACCATTCCGGCCCCATATGCGGCCAGCGGCGGTATCGGCAGGCGGACAAGGCCGTGAAACAGCAGCGCCAGGATCAGCGTGCCCAGCAGGCAGGGCAGGATCAGCGCCCTGTTCATGCCACCCCGTCAGGTCACCTTTTCCAGCTGCTCGCGCGAGATGTCGCCGGGAACGATGGTGATCGGGCATGGCAGGCTGGACAGTTCGCGCATCAGGCGGCTGATCAGCGGGCCCGGCCCGGAGCTTTCGGTCGATGCCGCCAGCACCACGACACCGATTTCGGGATCCTCGTTGATCTGGGCCAGCAGCTCGGCGCCCGGCTCGCCTTCGCGCACGACCAGTTCGGGCTCGACCCCCGGGCGGTCGCGCATCCATTTGGCAAAGACCTCGAAATGCTGTTCGATCCGCTCATAGGCTTCGGCGCGCATGACGTCGGCCACGCCCATGCCATGCTGGATGGTGTTGGCCGGGATGACCGCCAGCACCTGAACGCCGCCGCCGGTCTTGGACGCGCGCAGCGCGGCATAGCGGATGGCGTTCAGGCATTCGCGCGAATCGTCCAGAACCACCAGAAATTTCCGCATCTTTCCCCTGTCAGCAGCCAAGATTTCGGCAAAGACTGGCCGAAAGGACACGCTGGCGCAAGTCTGTCGCCGGAATCCGCTTGCCAAGGTTTGCAATCTCGGGGTGCTGTGCTAGTCGATGAAAAGAAACTTTTCCGGCCGAGCGGGGCGCAATCGTGACAATCCATCACAGCTGGGACGGGTCCGACCGGAACAGTGTTGCACCGCTGGAGGTGCAGCTTGCCGACCCAGCCGGCCGTGTGGGCATGACGCCCGGCAAGCGCGCTTTCGACATCGTCTTTGCGCTGATCTTGCTGGTGCCCTTGTCGCTGGTGATGGCGCTCATTTCCGTGGTGCTGCTGATCACCCAGGGGCGGCCGCTGCTTTATGTTGCGCCGCGGATGCGCGCGCCGGGACAACCCTTCAACCTGCTGAAGTTTCGCACCATGCTGTGCGAACCGGGCGATTTCGGCGCCACCGGCGCTCACAAGCACTGGCGCATCACCCGGGTGGGACGTTTCCTGCGCCGCACCCGCATCGACGAACTGCCCCAGCTGTTCAACATCCTGCGCGGTGACATGAGCTTTGTGGGTCCGCGCCCGCCCCTGCGCGAATATGTCGAGCGCTTTCCGGTGCAATATGCGCAGGTGTTGCGCAATCGGCCTGGCGTTACCGGTCTGGCCACGATGATCTATCACGCGCATGAGGACCGGATCATGGCCCGCTGCGCCACCGCCGAGGCGACCGAGGCTGCCTATTATCGCCGCTGCCTGCCGACGAAGCTGCGGCTGGACATGATCTATCAGCAGCGGCGCAGTCTGCGCGTGGATATGTGGATCATCTGGCACACGGTGATGACGGTGATCCATCCGACCTGGCAGGGGCGTCGGCCGCGGCGATCCCGACCCGCGCAGCGGGCCGCAATCCTGCCCTTGCAGTCCCAGCAGATCGCGCCGATGCCCGCCCGGGCCAGCCTGGCCGATCCCCGCACCATGCCGGCAGAATAACCCTCTGCGTCGACTAGCCTGCCGTGCCGGCCGCGAACGGATCCTGCGGATAGCCCACACCCGTCAGATACAGCCCCTGCGGCGGGCAGACCGGCCCGCAGGCGCCGCGATCGCGCGCGGCCAGCGCTTGCGCCACGCGTTCGGGCGGCCATGCCCCGGCCCCCACACGCTCCAACGTGCCGACGATCGAGCGGACCTGGTTATGCAGGAACGACCGCGCCCGCAGGTGAAAGCGGAATTCATGCCCCTGCGGCAAGCGCATCTCCTCGATGCGGATTTCGTCCAGCGTCTTGAGCGGGCTTTTCGACTGGCACATGGTCGAGCGAAAGGTGGTGAAATCGTGCAGGCCGATCAGATGCCGGGCGCCGGCGCGCATGGCCTCGGCATCCAGCGGATGGATGACCTGCCAGACCCGGCCGCGATCATGCGTCACCGGCGCCCGCCTTGCCACCAGGCGAAAGGTATAGCGCCGTTCACGGGCCGAAAACCGGGCGTGGAAATCCGGTCCGACCGGGGCGGCTGCCAGAATCGCGATGGGCGCCGGCTTGAGATGCCAGTTCAACGCCTCGGACAGGCGGAACGGATCCCAGTCGCGCTGCAGGTCGGCATGGGCAACCTGGCCGGTGGCATGAACGCCCGCATCGGTGCGACCTGCGGCGGCGATGCGCGCGCCGGCGGCAAAGCCGGGGTCCAGCCGCGCCAGCGCGGCCTCGATCGTGGCCTGGACGCTGGCATGGGCGGCCTGGGCCTGCCAGCCGGCAAAGGGCCCGCCGTCGTATTCGATCAGCAGCGCGTAACGCGGCATCAGCGCGGCTGCTTGTCGCGGCGCAGGCTGGCCAGCGGATCGGCGGGCTGCAAGCCCGATTCCAGCGCCGGCGGTTCTGCGGGGCGCACGCCCTCGCGCGTCAGCCGGTCGCGCAGCACGCCGATCTCGATATCCAGATCGGTGCGGTTGCCGGCGATCAGCTGGCGGGTGCGGGCGGCGAATTCGGTTTCCAGATCGGACAGCAGGGTTTCATAATCCTGCCGCGCGCGGGCATCGCGGGTCTGGGCATAGAGATCGGCGAACTTGACGGTCGCGTCGCGCGCGCCCTGAAGATAGATCCCCAGATAGCGGCGCACCGCGGCGATGGTATCGGGGTTATCCTCGACATGGGCGAAAAGCGTGCGGGCGGTGGCGGCAAACATCCCCACCCGCGCCTCCAGCCGGCGGTCGCCCGTGCGCAGGATGGCATCCTGCATGGCGCGCAGATGCGCCTCTGCCTCGGCCAGGCTGCGTTGGGCGCGGTCCTGCTGGTGGGTGTCGACGCCCTCCATGCCCTTGTCGCGCATCGGGTCGGGACCAAAGGCCAGCCAGTGCAGCACCGCGCCGGCCACGCCGATCACCGCCGCCCCGGCCTCGGCCCCCGGCACCCATGCGCCCAAGGCCAGGCCCAGGCCGGTCAGGACGCCGCCGAACAGCTTGCGCGGCAGCGCCGGGCGGCGGGCAACGCGGCGCTGGTCATAAGCCGCCTCGGCCCGCAGCCCCTCGCGCGTCAACGCCATGCCGCCGGCGATGCCGGCAAAGGCCAGCAGTTGCAGCGCCAGCCCCTGCGGATCCTGCCAGAAGGCGCTGATCAGCAGTGGCGTTGCCATTACCGTGATCCAGCGGGTGCGCGATTCCAGCCGGTGGCGCGGGGGTTGGGGCGCGGCCCCGGTCGGTGTGGAGTTATCGGGCGAGAACGGCCCGCGAAAGGGTCTGGCCATGGCGCGCCTCTAGCCGGCGCCCACGAACGAGGCATAAAGCGTCAATCCCATCAGCAGAAAGAAGGACAGACGCTGCATCGCTTTCTGGGACATGGCTTCCTTTCCCATTGCCGGTGTTGCTTCAGCATATAGGGCCAAGACACAGCGAACGGAAGGGCAGGGCCGCGAGCCATGCCAGCATCGCCAGGCAGTCGCGGAACCGGAAGGCGTGGAGCGGGTGATGGGAATCGAACCCACGTATTCAGCTTGGAAGGCTGCTGCTCTACCATTGAGCTACACCCGCGACGCGACCTCTATAGGGGCTGGCGGCCGCGCATGCAAGCGGCGCGCTTGACGCTTTCGTGCAGGCGGGGCAAGCAGTCAGCCATGATGGATGTCCGCCCGGTGGCCAATATTGTCGGCAAGATCGTCGTCGCGCTGGGGGCGACGATGATGCTGCCGATGCTGGTGGACTGGTGGCACGGCGATCCGCACTGGCAGGTATTCCTGGAATCGGCGGTGCTGACCATGCTGGGCGGCGGACTTGTTGCAATGGCCACGGCGCGGGTGGACCGTTCGCTGGAAATCCATCAGGTGTTCCTGCTGACGGCGCTGCTGTGGCTGGTGCTGCCGGTGGCCGGCGCCTTGCCCTTTGTGCTGGGCGCGCCGGGCGCCAGCTGGACCGATGCCTATTTCGAGGCGATGTCGGGCGTTACCACCACCGGCACCACCGCCTTTCCGCAGCTGGACGACCTGCCGAAGGGCACGAACCTGTGGCGGGCGTTCCTGAACTGGTCGGGCGGATTGGGCATCATCGTGGTGGCGATGATCTTCCTGCCGGTGATGAAGGTCGGCGGCATGCAGTTCTTTCGCTCCGAGGGGTTCGATACGCTGGGCAAGATCCTGCCGCGCGCCTTCGACATCGCGCGCGAGATGACCGGCGTCTATATCGCCATGACCGCGCTGTGCATGATCGTCTATATCCTTCTGGGCATGACCGGCTATGACGCGCTGGTGCTGGCGCTGTCCACCTGTTCGACGGGCGGGTTTTCCAATTACGACAGCAGCTTCGGACCCTATATCGGCCCGGCCGAATACGCATGTTCGGTGTTCATGCTGATGGCGTCGATCCCCTTTATCCGCATGGTGCAGCTGATCCGCGGCTCGGCCGTGCCGCTGTGGCGCGACGTGCAGGTGCGCGTCTATATCCGCTGGATCGGCTATGCCATAGCTGCCATCGTGCTGTATCGACTGTTGTGGCTGGGGGCGCAGAACCCGGCCGAGGTGCTGCGCGAGACCACGTTCAACGTCATCTCGACATTCTCGGGCACAGGCCTTGCGTCGACCGATGTGACGCAATGGGGGCATTTCCCCTTCGTGATCCTGGTGGTGGCGGGGCTGATCGGCGGCTGCACCGGCTCGACCTCGTGTTCGGTCAAGGTGTTCCGCTATCTGGTGCTGTTCCAGGCGGTCAAGGCGCAGTTGCGGCGGATGCAGTCACCGCACCGGGTGTTTCCTCTGCTGTATGACGGCCGCCCGCTGGACGAAGATGTCATCAACTCAGTCATGGCCTTCTTTACCCTGTTCATCCTGTCCTTTGGCCTGCTGATCGTAGGGCTGGCGCTGACCGGGCTGCATCCGCGCACGGCTTTGACCGGCGCCTGGACGGCGATTGCCAACATCGGCGTGATGTGGGGGCCCGAGCTGACGGCCAACGGTTCGGTCAGCGAACTGCCCACATCGGCGAAATGGCTGATGATCCTGGGGATGTATGTCGGCCGGCTGGAGCTGCTGTCGGTATTCGTGCTGCTGCTGCCGCGGTTCTGGCGCGACTAGGGCGCGGGTGGGGCCGGCGCGTCGTCGACCGCGGCCTGGGTGGTGGCGTCGGCCGCGGCGGGCGCACTGATCCGGGTGATGCCATCCGACATCTCGGCTGCCAGCCGGGCCTGGGTCTCGGCATCGCTTGCCGGCCAGATCAGCACGAAACCCTGCACCTGACCGTCGATGATGCGTGTCTCGGCCTGACCGATATGGGTGTCGTTGCGGCCCTTGAGCAGGGCGCTGTCGGCGGTGATGCTGCGCTGGGGCGAGGGCACCCAGCCAAGCGCGGTGACCAGCCCGGTCAGGTCCAGCATCTCTTGCCGGCCGCCGGGCTGGCTGAACAGGATCAGGGCCGCGCCGGACCCGTCGCGCGGGCCATAGATCGACAGCGCCCGTTCGTTGCGGTCGAATTGCAGCTTGTTCATCGGTGCCGGCAGCGCCAGGCCAGTGTGGTCGTCGCGCAGTTCGGTCAGGCCCATCTGCGCGCGCCATTCGCCGCGGCGGCGGATCAGTTCGGCCATCGCCGTGGCCGGATCGGGCGAGGCGCGCAGCCGCACGATTTCCTCGGCAATGGCCTTTTGCGTCATCGGCCCGTCCTTGCCGTCGATCGCGCCGTCGTAATGGCCGGCCCAGCGCAGCGCGCGCTGGATCTCCTCGAGCGGCGGCATGGTAGGGCGGGCGTCCTCGGACGGGGGGGCGGGCAGGCGCGGGGCGTCGCCGGCGACGGCGATGTCGCCCATGTCCGCGGCGGGCGCAAGAAAGGCGTCCTTGGGTGCCAGCCCGGCATTGCGCAGCGCCCGCAGCCAGGCCTTGCCGGCGGCTTCATCCACGGGGCCGATGGCAATGGCGCTGCGACCATTGGGCAAGGTCCACAGCGCGGCCTCGGGCAGGGATTGGCGCCAGTCGGCCAGCAGCTGTTCGGCCTTGGCGCGGTCGGGGGTCGATTCCAGACGGATGTGAAACTGCGGCGGCGCCGGGACAGGATCGGCGGCGGTTTCGGCTGCCGCCGGCTGTGCCTCTGCCGCATCAGGGTCGGCACCGGCAGTGTCGGCACTGGCAGGATCGGCGGCGGCGGGTCGCGGAAAGGTCGAGGCATTGCCGGCGCCTGCGGGCGGTTGCGCCGCCTCGGGCTGCGCGGCGTCGTTGACCGGTGTCAACTGCCGGCCCGCCGCGGCTGACAGGAAACTGTCGCCCGGCACCTGGCCCTGGGATTTCAGCTGCTCCAGCCGGGCGGCGGCCTGGTCGCGCGGCATCGGCCCCAGCGCGATGCCGACCCAGCCATCGGACAGCGGAAAGGTCACCACATCGGGAAACTGCGCCCCCCAGCCGCGCGCGGCCTGGGCGGCCGCCTCGGCGCCGCGCTTGGCCTCGATGCGGATGACCACATCTTCGGCCAGCGCCGGCGCACTGACGGCCAGTGTCAGGGCCGAACCGATGATGCCTGCCCCGATGATCCCTGCAAAGCGCCGCATGGGCTTGTCCCTCTCATTGACCCTGCGCCGCCCTCTGCCTAGAAGGCGGCAGTTCTTTCCTGCCAGTTATGCCCAAGGAAACCGCGATGACCAGCCCCCTGCATGCCCCGACGAGCAAGCCGGCCTGCTTTCAGGACGTGATCCTGCGCCTGCAGTCCTATTGGGCGGCGCAGGGCTGTGCGGTCCTGCAACCCTATGACATGGAGGTGGGGGCGGGCACCTTCCACCCGGCGACCACGCTGCGCAGTCTGGGGGCGCGGCCCTGGGCAGCGGCCTATGTGCAACCCTCGCGCCGGCCGACCGACGGCCGCTATGGCGAGAACCCGAACCGTTTGCAGCATTATTACCAGTATCAGGTCATCATCAAGCCCAGCCCCGCCAACCTGCAGGACCTGTATCTGGGCAGCCTGAAGGCCATCGGCCTGGACCCGATGATCCACGATGTCCGCTTTGTCGAGGATGACTGGGAAAGCCCGACGCTGGGCGCCTGGGGCCTGGGCTGGGAAGTCTGGTGCGACGGGATGGAGGTCAGCCAGTTCACCTATTTCCAGCAGGTCGGCGGCCATGACTGCCGCCCGGTCTCGGGCGAACTGACCTATGGGCTCGAGCGGCTGGCGATGTATGTGCTGGGGGTCGAGCATGTCATGGACATGCCCTTCAACCATCCCGACAGCCCGATCCCGCTGACCTATGGCGACATCTTCCGCCAGGCCGAGCGGGAATATTCGCGCTGGAACTTCCAGCAGGCCGATACCGACATGCTGCTGCAGCATTTCAAGGATGCCGAGGCCGAATGCGACCGCATCCTGGCCGCGGCCGAAACCGACGATGCCGGACGGGCCATCGTGATGGCCCATCCCGCCTATGACCAGGCGATCAAGGCCAGCCACCTGTTCAACCTGCTGGATGCGCGCGGGGTGATTTCGGTAACCGAACGCCAGGCCTATATCGGCCGGGTGCGGGCGCTGGCCAAGCGCTGCGCCGATCTGTTCGTCACCACCTCGGCCGCGACCGGAGCGCCGCTGCCGGCGTTTGACAGCGGGGCCTGAGCCGATGAACGGACGCATCCCCGCCATGATCCTGATCGCCGCCGCGCTGGCCGCCGGCGCCGGCGTCTGGTATGCGCAGGAATACGGCTTTTACGACCGGCTCGACCCGTCGGCCGCGGCGCTGACGGTGATGGTGGGCGATCAGGCGCTGCCTCTGGCAACCGATGGGGTCGAGGCCATCGATGCCGACAGCTCGCCCATCCGCTGGCGGGCGTGTTTCCGTCTGGTCGAGCCGCTGCCTGCCGATGCGCAGCCCTTTGCGCAGCCGACGCCCCTGAACGCGCCGCGCTGGTTTTCCTGTTTCGACGCCGCCCGCATCGGCGCCGACCTGGAATCGGGCGCCGCCCGCGCCTATCTGTCCCGGTCCGAGATCCGCCCCGATGTCGATCGGGTGATCGCCGTCTATCCCGACGGCCGCGCCTTTGGCTGGCAGCAATTCAACGACAAGACCCCCGAACGCGGAGTGATGGACTGATGCCCGACCTTCTGATCGAGCTGTTCTCGGAAGAAATCCCGGCGCGGATGCAGGCCCGCGCCCGCGAGGATCTGAAGAAACTGGTTACCGACGGTCTGGTCGAGGCCGGGCTGACCTATGCCGGTGCGGGCGCCTTCTCGACGCCACGCCGGCTGGCGCTGACCGTCCAGGGGCTGACCGCCCACAGCCCAACCACGCGCGAGGAGCGCAAGGGCCCGCGCACCGACGCGCCCGAGGCGGCCTTGCAGGGTTTCCTGCGTTCGACCGGCCTCACGCGCGATCAGCTCGAGGCGCGCGACGACAAGAAGGGTCAGGTCTGGTTCGCGGTGGTCGAAAAACCCGGCCGCCCCGCCGCCGAGATCGTGGCCGAGGTGCTGGCGGGCACGATCCGCAACTTTCCCTGGCCGAAATCCATGCGCTGGGGCAATGGCAGCCTGCGCTGGGTGCGGCCGCTGCATGCGATCATCTGCCTGCTGTCGGACGAGGCCGGGGCCACGGTGGTGCCGCTGGACATCGACGGCATTCGCGCTGGCAACAGCACCCGCGGCCATCGTTTCATGGCCCCCGATGCCTTTGCCGTGTCCGGCTTTGACGATTACGCCGCCCGGCTGCGCCGCGCCAGGGTGATGCTGGACCCCGCCGAGCGCGAGGCCGCGATCCGGCAAGAGGCCGCGAACCTGGCCTTTGCCCGCGGCTGGGAGATCGTGCCCGACGATGCGCTCTTGGCCGAGGTCGCCGGCCTGGTCGAATGGCCGGTGCCGCTGATGGGCGCGATCGAGGAGCGTTTCCTGTCGCTGCCGCCCGAGGTGCTGCAAACCTCGATGAAGGAACATCAGAAGTTCTTTTCGGCCCGCAACCCGAAAACCGGCCGGATCGAGGGCTTCGTCACCGTCGCCAATATCGAGGCCGCCGATGACGGCGCGGCGATCCTGGCCGGCAACCAGCGGGTGCTGGCGGCGCGCCTGTCCGATGCCGCCTTCTTCTGGGAAAACGACCTGCGCGAGGCGAAAGCCGGGATGGGCGCCTGGGCCGAGGGGCTGAAATCCGTCACCTTCCACGGCAAGCTGGGCAGTCAGGCCGACCGCATCGCGCGCATCGCGGCGCTTGCGCGCGAGATCGCGCCGCAGGTCGGTGCCGATCCCGATCTGGCCGAACAGGCGGCGCGCATCGCCAAGCTGGACCTGCGCAGCGCCATGGTCGGCGAATTCCCCGAGTTGCAGGGGACGATGGGGCGCTATTACGCGCTGGAGGCCGGGCTGGCGCCCGCCGTCGCCGATGCCGCGCGCGATCACTATTCGCCGCTGGGCCCGTCCGATGCCGTGCCGACCGCGCCGGTATCGGTCGCCGTCGCCCTGGCCGACAAGATCGACACGCTGACCGGGTTCTGGGCGATTGACGAGAAACCCACCGGGTCGAAAGACCCCTTTGCACTGCGGCGGGCGGCGCTGGGGGTGATCCGGCTGGTGTTGGGCAATGAGGCAAGGATTGCCCTCAATGCTCGGCCCGGGCCCTTTGCCAAGGCCCAGGAACTGGTCGGCGCAAGGGAACGCGACGGCGGTCCCGGCCCTGCCGATACCAATGAACTGCTTTCCTTCATCCATGACCGGCTCAAGGTCTATCTGCGCGACCAGGGCATCCGTCACGACATCATCGATGCGGTGCTGGCGATGCCCGGCAATGACGATCTGGTGCTGGTGGTCAGGCGCGCTACGGCGCTGAACGCCATGCTGCAGACCGACGACGGCCGGAACCTGACCCAGGGCCTGAAGCGCGCGGGCAATATCCTGGCGCAGGCCGAGGAAAAGGATGGGGTCGAATACAGCTTTGGCGCCGACCCGAAATTCGCCGAGACCGACGAGGAACGCGGCCTTTTCGCCGCCCTTGACACCGCAGAACCGGCGATCTCTGCGGCCGTCGCCGGCGAGGACTTCTCGGCCGCGATGGCGGCCATCGCCGCGCTGCGCGCCCCGATCGACGCCTTTTTCGAGGCGGTGCAGATCAACAGCGACAACCAGGTCTTGCGCCGCAACCGGCTGAACCTGCTGTCGCGCATCCGCGATGCCGGCCGGCTGGTCGCCGATTTCGGCCGTATCGAGGGCTGAGGCGCAAAGCCCCGGGCCGGGTCCGGCCGTGCCGCCCCATCGGGGGCCGGCCCGGCCGGGGGCTGCGCCCCGGTGCGCCGCAGCCGCTGTTCGCACTTGCAGCAAGATGCGGCGCATGCCTAATCTGCAAGCGCCATGTCCCTTTTGACCGATCCCGAAGCCATTGTCGAAATCACCCCCGCCGCACGGGTGCAAACCTCCCGTCACGGCTGGCGGGCGAAATGCCTGCAGCGGCTGATCCGCATGGATTTACCGGTGCCGGCCAGCTTCGCGATTTCCGCCGATGCCGTGCGCGCCATCGCCGCGGGCCACAGCCCCGATCCCGACAGTCTTGCCCGGATCATCGCGCGCGGTGGCGGGCTGGTCAGCGTGCGGCCCTCGGCCGTGGATCCAGCCTGGGGCGGGCCGGGCACTGTCCTGAATGTCGGGATAAACGACGCATGTCACGCCCGCCTGGTCCAGTCGCGCGGCCAGGCGGCCGCCGATGCCATCTATCTGGGTTTCGTGCAGTCCTATGCCGTGCATGTGGCGCGGCTGGACCCGGACATGTTTTCCGACAGCGACACAAGCCTTGCCGCCGCACTGCGCGCCTATGAGGACGAAACCGACGAGGAATTTCCCCAGGATCCTGCGCAGCAGCTGGCCGAGGTGCTGCGCAGCATGGCCCGGGCCTGGGACGGGCCGACCGCACGGCTGCTGCGTCAGGCCAAGGGTGCGCCTCCGAACGCGCCGCTGGGGTTGGTGGTGCAGGACATGGCGCTGGCCATTGGCCCCGGCGTCACCGGATCGGGCACCATTCAGCTTGTCGATGGACTGACCGGAACCCCGCGCGTCACCGGACGCTTTCGCGGCCAGAGCCAGGGCAGCACCAGCGGTCAGGGCGCCGAGACGCTGTATCTGACCCGTGACCCGCGCGGCCCCTCGCTGGAGGAGGCGGCGCCGCAAGTCTTTGCCGACCTGATCCGCTATGGCGTGGCCGCCCGCGAGCGCCTGCGCGAGGAAATGCAGATCGAATTCGTCGTCTCGGACAGCCGGTTGTCGATCATCGACGCCACCCGTGTTCAACGCACGTCGCGGGCCAGCGTCCGCATCGCCGTTGCCCTGGCCCGCGACGGCATCATTCCGGCTGAAGAGGCGGTGATGCGGGTCGAGCCGCGGGCCCTGTCCGACCTGCTGCACCACCAGGTCGATCCACGCGCCCCCCGCGAGGTGATTGCTCGCGGCATCAACGCCAGCCCCGGCGCCGCGACCGGCCGCATCGTCTTTACCGCCGCGGCCGCGCAGGCCGCCGAGGCGCGGGGCGAGCGGGTGGTTCTGGTGCGGCGAGAAACCGTGCCCGAGGATATCCGCGGCATGCACGCCTCGGTCGCGGTGGTCACAGAACGCGGCGGCATGACCAGCCACGCCGCCGTGATTGCCCGCGGCATCGGTTTGCCCTGCATCGTCGGCGCCACGGGCATCAGCATCGATTTCCGCGCGCGAACCATGCAGGTGGCCGGGCGGCTGTTTCACGAGGGCGAGGAAATCACCGTCGACGGCACCTCGGGCGAGGTGCTGGCCGGCGCTGCCGAAATGCTGGAACCCGCGCTGGACGACAGCTTCAACCAGCTGCTCGACTGGGCCGACAGCCATTGCCGCATCAAAATCCGCGCCAATGCCGACACGCCCGAGGATGCGCGCACCGCCCGCCGCTTCAACGCGCAGGGCATCGGCCTGTGCCGGACCGAGCACATGTTCTTTGACGATGAACGCCTGCCGGCCATGCGCGAGATGATCTTTGCCGACAAGCCCGAGGATCGACGCCTGTCGCTGGAACGCCTGTTGCCGATGCAGCGCGGCGATTTCGCCGCCCTGTTCGAGATCATGGCCGGACTGCCCGTCACCATCCGCCTGTTCGACCCGCCGCTGCATGAATTCCTGCCCCATGACCGCGAGGGCATGCGGGAGCTGGCGGCCTCGCTGGACCTGCCCTTGTCCGATGTCATCCGCCGGGTCGAAGCGCTCAGCGAATTCAACCCGATGCTGGGGATGCGCGGCGTGCGGCTGGGCATAACCGTGCCGGAAATCTATGACATGCAGGCGCGCGCCATTTTCGAGGCAACCATCCAGGCCAGCCACAACGGCGATCCGGTGGTGCCCGAAATCATGATCCCGCTGGTGAGTGCCCGGCGCGAGGTGGAACTGGTCAAGACCCGCATCGATGCCGTCGCCGCCGCCGTGCGCAACGAAACCCGCAAGGATTTCACCTATCGGCTGGGGGTCATGGTCGAGACGCCGCGCGCCGCCTTGCGCGCCGGTGATATCGCCGAACACGCGGCCTTCCTGTCCTTTGGCACCAACGACCTGACACAGATGACCTATGGCCTGTCGCGCGACGACGCCGGCCGCTTCATGGGCACCTATGTCGCCCAGGGGGTCTATTCCGAGGATCCGTTCCACATCCTCGACCGCGACGGGGTGGGCGAGCTGGTCGCGATCGGCGCCGAGCGTGCGCGCAGCCACAAGCCGGGCATCACCATTTCGGTCTGCGGGGAACATGGCGGCAACCCCGAATCGATCGCCTTCTGCTTGCGCGCGGGGGTGAATTACGTGTCCTGTTCGCCCTTCCGTGTCCCTGTCGCGCGGCTGGCCGCGGCGCAGGAATCGATTCTCATGGCGCGGGACGAGGCCGAATCCGACCAGTCGCCGCAGTCTTAGGCCGGCCCGCAACTGGCCGGAATCTGCCCGTGGGCAAGTTTCGGGTCGGCGGGTTTCCGCCAGAATCCCCTGATTTTGCAGGAATCCGGCGGCTCACACACCTGTGGGCTGGATCGGGCACGCAGGTTTTTGGTCTGTAACCGGCAATCCCGGCCCGCAAGGGCACCCTCCGACCAACTGCCGGGCCCAGGCCCCGGACCGTAAACAGGACCAACATGTCGATCCACAAGTCATGGCTGGCGCGCGTTTCCGTGTGTGTTGCCGTCGCGCTTTCCCTTCTGAGCGCTGCCCCCGCGCAAGCGGAGTTGCAACGCCAACCCGCCCCTGAAACCCTGACCGTGCGCACCGCCGCCGGCACCTCCAAGATCAGCCAGCGCGATCTGGAGTGTCTGGCCGAGGCGCTTTATTTCGAGGCCCGCGGCGAGGGCGTGCAGGGCCAGCGCGCCGTGGCCGAGGTGATCCTGAATCGCGTCGATCACCCCCGTTTCCCCAAGACCGTCTGCGGCGTCGTGAACCAGCGCGGCCAGTTCACATATAACAAGAACGCGCGCATCCGCGAAAAGGGCACCTTCGCACGTGTGCAGAAAGTGGCCATGGCTGCACTGTCCGGGGCGCCGCGCAACCTGACCAACGGCGCCACCTATTTCCATGCCCGCGGCGTGCGCCCGTCCTGGACCAATCGCTTCGAGCGCACCATCCGCATCGGCAGCCACACCTTCTATCGCTCGGATCGGCGGCTGGCCGCGAACTGAGCCCGACGCCTGACGAAACAGCGGCCCCGACCCTTGCGGCGGGGCCGTTTTCCTTTCATCACTCGGGCCATGGAACAGCCTGACAGAATCCATCTGCGCGACTATATCGTCGCGGCCGAGATCGGCGCCTTTCAGACCGAACGGGGCCACCCGCAGCGGCTGCGCTTCAACATCGACGTCGAACTGGCCGCGCATGTCGTCGGCGTCAACGACGAGGTGGATCGTATCCTCAGCTATGACATCCTGACCGCGGCGGTGGCCAGCGGCCTGGCCGACCGGCGCTATGACCTGCTGGAAACACTGGCCGAAAAGATCGCAGCGCAGATCCTGGTGCATCCGCGCGCGGCGCAGGTTTCGGTGAGCGTGGAAAAACTTGACCGGATTCCCGGCGCCCTGGGGGTGACACTGGTCCGGCGGCAGGCCCGGGTCGCGGCCGACAGCGTGGCCGCCCCGATCCGGGTGATCTTTCACGGCGCCGATCTGGTGCTGCCGGCGGGCGCGCTGGCGCTGGTGCCCGACGATCCGGGGCTGCCCCTGCCGGCCGGCGGCAATGCGCGCGAGATCGCGCTGCTGGCGCTGGATCAGGCGGCCTGGGCGCTGGCCGGACGGCTGGGGCTGACGGTGGCGGACAGCCGCACGGAACTCGACTGGGCCGCCAGCGAAGAGCGCGCCGTGGTCTGGGCTCCGGCGCGGATGCTGCGCGACGTGCCCGGCGTCCCGGTCGAGCCGCATGTGCTGGCCATCTGGCTGGCGCAGCGCCTGGGGGCACAGCGCCTTGACTGGGCCTTGCCGCCCGATGCCCCCGATCCGGTCGTGCCCCATGATATCGGCCTGCCTGTCGGGCGCCTGCGTGGGGGGCTGGCATGAGCCGGGAATATTTCCGCCCTGTCCCCGAAGCCACGGGCCGCTGGCCGCTGGCCGGCGGCTGGCTGCGGTTTTCGCGGCTCGAGCGGTTGCGGCGGGGCGCGCCTGCGCAGATCGTCGAAGAGGCACCCGATGCCGTCATGGCGCGGCTGACCGCGCCGCGCGCGCCGCTGCTGGGGCTGGCCCTGGACCGGCCGCGGATCATGGGCATCGTCAATGCCACCCCCGACAGCTTTTCCGATGGCGGCAGCTATGACGGTGCCGCCCATGCACGGCTGCTGGCCGATGCCGGGGCCGAGATCCTGGACATCGGCGGCGAATCGACCCGTCCGGGCGCGCAAGAGGTGCCTGCGGCGCAGGAAATCGACCGCATTCGTCCGGTGATCGCCGCGGCGCGCGACCTGGCGCCGGTGTCGGTCGATACCCGCAAGTCGGCGGTGGCGCTGGCGGCACTGGCGGCCGGGGCGGGCATGGTCAACGATGTCTCGGGGTTGGATTTCGACCCGGCGCTGGCGCGGGTGACGGCGGCGGCCGGGGTGCCGATCTGCCTGATGCATGCGCAGGGCGTGCCGGCCACGATGCAGGACGACCCCCGATATGGCGACGTGCTGCTGGATGTCTATGACGCGCTGGAACAGCGTATCGCCCGGGCCGAGGCGGCGGGAATCCCCCGTGAGCGCATCGTGATCGATCCGGGCATTGGTTTTGGCAAGACCCAGGAGCATAATCTGGCGATCCTGCGACGGATCTCGGTCTATCATGGCCTGGGCTGCGCGCTGCTGCTGGGGGTGTCGCGCAAGCGCTTCATCGGCAGCATCGGCGGGGCCGAGCGTGCGGCGGACAGGACGCCGGGCACGCTGGCCGTGACCCTGGCCGCGATCGCGCAGGGGGTGCAAATCCACCGCGTCCATGACGTGGCAGAAATCAGGCAGGGACTCGCCTTGTGGCGGGCCGTGACCGAGGGGGACGAATGAGCAGGAAACTTTTCGGCACCGACGGCGTCAGGGGCCGTGCCAACAGCTATCCGATGACCGCCGAAATGGCGCTGCGGCTGGGCGCGGCCGCCGGGCGCTATTTCCGCCGCAAGGGCGAGAATCACCACCGCGTCGTCATCGGCAAGGACACGCGGCTGTCCGGCTACATGCTGGAAAACGCGCTGACCGCCGGTCTGACCAGCACCGGCATGAACGTGCTGCTGCTGGGGCCGGTGCCGACGCCGGCGGTGGGCTATCTGACGCGGTCGATGCGGGCCGATGTCGGCATCATGATCTCGGCCAGCCACAACCCGGCGCATGACAACGGCATCAAGTTCTTCGGCCCTGACGGTTTCAAGCTGTCCGACGAGGCCGAGGCCGAGATCGAGCGCCTGGTCGGGGGCGAGATCGACCCGGCCCAGCCCCAGAACATCGGCCGCGCCAAGCGCATCGACGATGGCCGAGGCCGCTATGTCGAATATGCCAAGACCACCTTCCCGCAGGGCCGCACGCTGGAGGGGCTGAAGGTCGTCGTCGATTGCGCCCATGGCGCCGCCTATCGCGCCGCGCCGGACGTGCTGTGGGAACTGGGGGCCGAGGTGATCCCGCTGGGGGTCAGCCCCAATGGCCACAACATCAACGACGGCGTCGGCTCGACCCATCCGCAGGCCTGTGCCCGCGCCGTGCTGGAACATGGCGCCGATGTCGGCATCAGCCTGGACGGCGATGCCGACCGGGTGATGATCATCGACGAGCAAGGCCAGGTCGCCGACGGCGACCAGATCATGGCGCTGCTGGCCGACCGCTGGGCGGCGCAGGGGCGGCTGCGCGGCGGGGCGCTGGTGGCGACGGTGATGTCGAACCTTGGGCTGGAACGCTTCCTGCAAGGGCGCGGGCTGCGGCTGGAACGCACGGCGGTCGGCGACCGCTATGTGGTCGAGCGGATGCGGGGACATGGCTTCAACCTGGGCGGCGAACAATCGGGGCATATCGTGATGACCGATTATGCCACCACCGGCGACGGGCTGATTGCCGGGCTGCAATTCCTGGCGGCGCTGTCGGATTCGGGGCGGCGGGCCTCGGAGCTGGTGGCGCAGTTCCAGCCGGTGCCGCAGCTGCTGAAGAATGTCCGCTATGCCGTCGGCGCCGATCCCTTGTCGGCCGAGGCCGTTCAGGCCGAGATCGCCCGGGCCGAGGCGCGGCTTAACGGCACGGGCCGGGTGCTGATCCGCAAGTCGGGAACCGAGCCGCTGATCCGCGTCATGGCCGAGGCCGAGGACGAAGAAGTGCTGCGCGAAGTGGTCGAGGGCATCGTTGCGGCAGTCGAAAAGGCCGCCTGACCCGGCCAGCCGTCACAACGCTGTGGGGTCGTGATCGTAGAGCCAGGCGAACCGTTCGATCAGCCGACCGGGGGCCAGGCGGTTGACCGCGCGCAGCCCGGCATGGGCGACGGCGCGGGTCGGTCCGCGCAGGTGGTAATTGCGGGCATTGGCATTGGCCGCCTCGACGATGCGGCGGCAGCGCGGCTGGCGCAGCGCCTGATATCGCGCCAGCGCCTGAGGCAGTGGCGCGGTCGCCACGCAGGCCGCCAGAACCCAGGCATCCTCGATCGCCATGACCGCGCCTTGCGCCAGAAACGGCAGGGTAGGATGGGCGGCGTCGCCGATCAGCGCCATGCGCTGCCCATCGTGCCAATGCGCGGCGACGGGATGGCGGAACAGGCCCCAGACGCCAGTCTGTTCCACCCGGTCCAGCCAGCCCGGCACCGGGCCGCCAAAGCGCTGGAAGGCTGCGCGCAGATCGGCGGGATCGCCGGCGATGGACCAGCCTTCGTCCTGCCAGTCGGGGCGTTCGACCACAGCGACCAGATTGCGCTGCCCCCGCCCAAGGGGGTAGCTGACCAGATGGCGACCCGGCCCCATGAACACCTGCACCAGGGGCGCGCTGTCCCGATCATCGGCGATCAGCGCCCGCCAGGCGGTCTGGCCGGTAAAGAACGGGGTCTCGGGTCCGTTCAGCAGCGGTCGGACCACGCTTTTCAGCCCGTCGGCGCCGATCAGCAGGTCGCAATCCTGCGGCGGTTCGGTCACCGGATGATCCAGCAGGATGCGCACCCCCGCCTGCCGCGCCGCCTGTTCCAGGATCGCGACCAGCCGCGCGCGATGGATCAGCCGAAAGCTGTCATTGGGCCGATGCCGGGCCAGATCCAGCACGGCCACCTGCCGGCCCAGCGAATCGCGCAGTTCCACCCGGGCCGAGGGCACCGATTCCGCCTGGAACGCCCGGGTCAGGTCCAGGGCCGCAAGCACCCGCGCGGCGTTGGGCGATATCTGCAAGCCTGCGCCCACCTCGCGCAGGGCACCGGCGCGTTCCAGCACCGTGACACGGGCGCCATTGCGCGCCAGGGCGCAGGCAGCAGCCAGCCCGGCGATGCCGGCGCCGATGATGGTGACGCGCAGGCTCAGCGGCGCACCTCGGCCGTGGCCAACGCCATGAACTGTTCCAAGGCCGGTTCGGGAACACCGGCTGCACGCAACACCTCGGTTGCAAAGGTCACGGGGGCGGTGCCGGGGGCGGTGATGATCCGATCATCGGCCACCGCCGCCGGCTGATCGCGGTAATTGTCCTGGGCGCTGTAGTCGGGCAGGCACTGGCGCAGGAAATCCAGCCCGTTCGAGGTATGCGCCCGCCCGTTCAGCAAGCCTGCCCGAGCCAGCGGCAGGGTGCCGCCGCAGATGCCGGCCACGGTCTGGCCGGCTGAATGGGCGGCGCGCAGCATCGCGGAAAGATCCGGCGCATCCGCGCCGGTCCAGCCGTTCGAGCCGCAGATCACGATAACCTCGTCGCCTTGGGGCACGGCATCGGGCAGCCCCGTCACCTGCAAGCCGGCCATGGACCGCACCTGGCCGCCGCCGGGCGTGGCATGGCGCACCTGCAACCCATAGAAACTGCCGCCGATTGCGGAAATCAGCGGCGTTTCCCAATCGGCAAAGCCGTCGATCAGCACGATCAGCACCGGGCGTGTCGTCATCTGCTGCATCGGCATCCCCTTGTCCCAGGTGCGCGACCGCAGGCGCGCAATTCAGTCGTCGCGGTGCACGCGTTCGCGCCGTTCGTGGCGTTCCTGCGCCTCGAGCGTCATGGTGGCGATGGGGCGCGCGTCCAGCCGCTTGAGGCTGATCGGCTCGCCCGTCATCTCGCAATATCCATATTCGCCGGTCTCGATTCGGCGCAAGGCCGCGTCGATCTTGCTGACCAGCTTGCGCTGGCGGTCACGGGTGCGCAGTTCCAGCGAGCGGTCGGTTTCCTCGGACGCGCGGTCGGCCAGGTCGGGAACATTGCGGGCGCTGTCCTGCAAGCCTTCCAGCGTTTCGGCGGATTGGTCCAGAAGCTCTTGTTTCCATGCAATCAGCTTGCGGCGGAAATATTCCAGTTGCCGCTCATTCATGAAAGGCTCGTCTTCGGCGGGGCGATAATCTTCGGGCAGAAAGATTTGGGCTTTCATCGGTCCTCCCGGAGCAGGGCGCCTGACTGCCCACTCCTTGCGGCCCCCATAAAGTATGGCAGAAGGATTGTCACTAGCCCTTTCCGGCAGCCGCCAGCGCCTTGCGCCGCGCAGGGGCGATGGTTAGGTTGCCGGGCAACACGGGAAAGGACTGGCGATGCGGTTTTCCTCGACGGACAGCTATGTGGCCCCCGACGATCTGACGGTGGCGGTGAACGCGGCCATCGCGCTGGAACGGCCCTTGCTGGTCAAGGGCGAGCCCGGCACCGGCAAGACCGAGCTGGCGCGCCAGGTCGCGGCCAGCCTGGGACTGCCGATCATCGAATGGAACATCAAATCGACCACGCGCGCCCAGCAGGGGCTTTACGAATACGATGCCGTCAGCCGCCTGCGTGACAGCCAGCTGGGCGATGCGCGCGTGCATGACATCGCCAATTACATCCGCAAGGGCAAGCTGTGGCAGGCCTTCGAGGCGCCCGGCAAGACCGTGCTGCTGATCGACGAGATCGACAAGGCCGACATCGAATTCCCGAACGACCTGTTGCAGGAACTGGACCGGATGGAATTCCACGTCTACGAGACGGGCCAGACCGTGCAGGCGCGCCACCGGCCGGTGGTCATCATCACCTCGAACAACGAAAAGGAACTGCCCGACGCCTTTCTGCGGCGCTGTTTCTTTCACTATATCCGTTTTCCCGATGCCGAAACGCTCAGGCGTATCGTCGAGGTGCATTTTCCCCGTCTGAAGCCGCGGCTGCTGGACGAGGCCCTGTCGCAGTTCCTGGAACTGCGCGCGGTGCAGGGGCTGAAGAAGAAGCCATCCACCAGCGAGTTGCTGGACTGGCTGAAGCTGATCCTGGCCGAGGATCTGGCCCCCGAGGATCTGAAGCGCCCGGCGGGCGAGATGCTGCCGCGACTGCATGGCGCGCTGCTGAAGAACGAACAGGATGTCGCGCTGTTCGAGCGCTTGGCGTTCATGGCGCGGCGGCAGCGTTGATCCGGGCGCTTGAACCCGGCGACCGGCCCGAATGGCTGTCGCTTTATCAGGGGTATCAGGCCTTCTATGGCTGGCATGACCGGCCGGCCGGGTTCTATGACAAGGTTTTTGCGCGGCTGATGTCAGGCCAGCCGGGCGAATTTCGCGGACTTGTCCATGCCGATGCAGGTCGGCTGCTGGGGTTGGCGCATTTTGTGTTCCATCCCAACCTGTGGCGCGAGGAAGGCGTCTGCTATCTGCAGGATCTGTTCACAGCACCCCAGGCGCGGGGGCGGGGCATCGGGCGGGCACTGATCGAGGCCGTCTATGCCCAGGCCGATCTGGCGGGCGTGCCGTCGGTCTACTGGCTGACGGCCGAGGATAATTATCCCGGCCGCATGCTTTATGACCGGATTGCGGTCAAGTCACCCTTCATCAGATATGTTCGGCAAGGCTGAAGCGGGCGGCATGGGATGCCGCCCGGACGAACGCTTTCAGCGCAGGCCGGTTTCTTCCAGCAAGCCCTTGCGCTTGGCTTCGTAATAGTAGCCGCGCGAATACCATTTCACGGCACCGTCATAGTTGCCGCCTGCGACCAGGTAGGCGCCGCGCAGATACTTGACGCCGTATTTCAGGTTGGTTTCCGCATCCAGCAGGCCGCTTGCCGGACCGCGGTAGCCCATGCCGCGCGCGGTGGCGGGCAGGATCTGCATCAGCCCATAATAGGGGCCGTTGCGCGCGCCGGGGCGGTGATGCGATTCGCGGATGATGACGCGATGCACCAGATCGACCGGCACCTGGTATTCGGCAGCGTATTTCTCGATCAGGCGGCGCAGTTCGGGGGTTTCATTGGCGTGTAGCCGGGTGGTCTGTGCCTGCGACATGCGCGGTTCGACCAGATAGCGACGGTCGTGATCGACCTGATTGTCGCCACAGGCGCCGACGGCCAGAGCCGCGGCCAGTGCCAGCAGTCCGATCCTGGATTTCATCTGTGCCCTCGTTCTTGCTTGCGCAAAGGATTAGCGCCGTCAGCGCGTTGCGCGAATGCAAAAGAAAGGGCCGCCCGGTGTTCGGGCAGCCCGTGGGCAGGATTCCGCCGTCGGAGACAGGCGAATAGGTAAGGATCCGCCGATCAGGCGTGAATGGCGCCGTCGCCGCAGGCCAGGGCCGCTTCGCGCACGGCCTCGGAACAGGTCGGATGTGCGTGACAGGTCAGGGCAATGTCCTGGGCCGATGCGCCGAATTCCATGGCGACGCAGACTTCATGGATCATCTCGCCGGCAGTGGGACCGATGATGTGGCAGCCCAGAACCCGATCGGTGTCGGCATCGGCGATCAGCTTGACGAAGCCGTCGGCCTGGAACATGGCCTTGGCGCGGGCATTGCCCATGAAGGGGAACTTGCCGACCTTGATCTTGCGGCCGCTGGCCTTGGCTGCTTCTTCGGTCATGCCGACCGAGGCGACCTCGGGCGTGGTGTAAATGACGCCGGGAATGATGTCGTAATTCACATGGCCATGCCTGCCGGCGATCACCTCGGCCACGGCCATGCCTTCGTCCTCGGCCTTGTGGGCCAGCATCGGCCCCGGCACGGCATCGCCGATGGCATAGATGCCCGCGACACTGGTCTGCCAGTGCTTGTCCACCTGGACAAAGCCGCGGTCGGTCATCTGCACGCCCAGCTTGTCCAGGCCCAGCCCGGCGACATAAGGCCGGCGGCCGGTGGCGACCAGAACGCATTCGGCCTGCAACTGCTGGCTGCTGCCGTCCTTGCGCAGTTCATAGGCGACGGTGGCCGTGCCATTGTCCTGTGTAACGCCGGAAACTGCGGCACCCAGCACGAATTTCAGACCCTGACGGGCAAGGATCTTCTGGAACTGCTTTTGCACCTCGGCATCCATGCCCGGGGTGATGGCGTCCAGATATTCGACCACCGTCACCTCGGTTCCCAGTCGGGCATAGGCCGAACCCAGCTCCAGCCCGATCACGCCGGCGCCGATCACCACCATCGACTTCGGTATCCGCGGCAGCGACAGGGCGCCGGTCGAATCGACCACCACGCCGCCGGCATTGTCCACCTCGATCCCTTTCAGGCTGGCCGGTTCGGACCCGGAGGCGATGACGACATGTTTGGCCTGATGGGTTTCGTCGCCGACCTTGACCTGGCCCGGCGCCACGATTTCCGCCCAGCCCTTGATCCAGGTCACCTTGTTCTTCTTGAACAGGAATTCGATGCCCTTGGTGTTGCCGGCGACGGTTTCGGCCTTGTAGGACTGCATCCGCACCCAATCGACATCGACATGGGCATTCATCAGCCCCATGCGGGCAAAGTTTTCATGGGTCTCGTGCAGCATGTGGCTGGCGTGCAGCAGCGCCTTGGACGGGATGCAACCGACGTTCAGGCAGGTGCCGCCAAGGGTCTCGCGCCCCTCGACGCAGGCGACCTTCAGCCCCAGCTGGGCGGCGCGGATCGCGCAGACATAACCGCCGGGACCGGCGCCGATCACGATCAGATCATAGGTGGACATCAGGCACTCCTTGCAGTTGGCGGCGCGTCCCCGGCGCCGGCCATTCGATTATTTCATCAGCGCCGACAGGATCATCGTCATCGTGGCCAGAAAGCCCACGCCCCAGATGACCGACCGCCAGGGCGTCCAGCCAAGGGCATAGGCCGGCACATAGACGATCCGCGCCAGCAGATACAGCCAGGCGCAGGCCGCCGTCAGCGGCGAGCCGGCATCGCCCAGCACCACCACCACCACGGCGATGGTGAACAGGATCAACCCCTCGAAATGGTTGTTTGCGGCACGCCGCAGCCGCCCGGTCAAAGCCGAAAACGAGGGTTGATCGTCGCGCGGGCCCGCATTCCAGCGCGCGCCCACATCGCGGTTCATGACCGCGCCCGCCAGCGCGATCTGCCCGGCCTGCAACAGCGCGGCCAGCGCCAGCGCGGTGGTTTCGGCCGCCATCACGCGGTCTCGACCAGGTGGAATTCGGTCGCGGTGACCCCGGCCTGGCTGTTGAACACCCCGGCCGCGCCTTGCAGATAGGCCTGGGCTGCGGCGGCATCGCCCACCGAAAACAGCGCCCAGGCACTGCGGTCGTTTTCGCGCCAAAGCTGTAGCAGCGACAGCCCGTTGTGGCCGCGATCCTCGGCATCGGCGTCGAAGGCGGCGCGGAAGGTGGCGAAATCCCCGAAGGCGTAATGGGCAAGCATCTGGGTCATGGTCATCCTCATGGCTCGGGGCAGGGCGGGGGCTTTCCTCGCCGCTGCCGTGATCGCCGTGTGCGTCCTCCTCGGTGCCGGGGCGGGCACATCCGGCCTGTTGCCCAACCCGTCACCGGCATTTCGGTTGCCTGCGGGCGGCCGCGCGAGGTGGCCGGGACCGGGCGATCGTCTGCCCCGGTCCCGATCGCGGTCACAGATCCATCAGCAGGCGGCGCGGATCCTCGAGCGCCTCCTTGACGCGGACAAGGAAGGTGACGGCGCCCTTGCCGTCGACGATGCGGTGATCGTAGCTCAGCGCCAGATACATCATCGGCCGGATGACGATCTGGCCATCGACCACCACCGGACGATCCTGGATCTTGTGCATGCCCAGGATGCCCGATTGCGGCGGGTTCAGGATCGGCGAGGACATCAGCGACCCATAGCCCCCTCCGTTCGAGATGGTGAAGGTGCCGCCCTGCATTTCGGCCATGGTCAGCTTGCCGTCACGCGCCCGCAGCCCCAGTTCGGCAATTTCCTTTTCGATCTGCGCAAAGGATTTCTGGTCGGCATCGCGGACCACCGGCACCACCAGCCCGTTGGGGGTGCCCACGGCGACGCCCATATGCACGAAGTTCTTGTAGACGATGTCGCCGCCGTCGATCTCGGCATTGACCTCGGGCACCTCTTTCAGCGCGTGGCAGCAGGCCTTCACGAAGAACGACATGAAGCCCAGCTTGACCTTGTGCTTCTTTTCGAACTGGTCCTTGTAGGCGTTGCGCAGGTCCATGATCGCCTTCATGTCCACCTCGTTATAGGTGGTCAGGATGGCGGCGGTGTTCTGGGCATCCTTGAGCCGGCGGGCGATGGTGGCGCGCAGGCGCGTCATCTTGACCCGCTCTTCGCGGGCAGCATCCTCGGCCGAGCTGGGGCTTCGCGGCGCCTGGGCCGGGGCCGGGGCGGGCGCGGCGGCCGATTTCACCGCCGGCGCAGCGGCGGCGCGGGCCACGTCCTCTTTCATCACCCGACCGTCGCGGCCGGTGCCGGTGACGGCATCGCGCGACAGGCCGGCCTCGGCCATGGCCTTTTTCGCGGCGGGCGCATCCTCGACATCGGCGCGGGGCTTGGGCGTTTCCGGGCCGGCGCCGGGCGATTCCACCGCCTGCGCGGCCGTGGCGCGGTCATCGGCCGCGCCCGCGGCCGGGGCAGGGCTGGCGGCGCCGGCGGCGCCTTCGGTGACGATGGCCAGCCGGGCGCTGGCATCGACGGTGGTGCCTTCGGGCGCCAGGATTTCGGCCAACACGCCGGCGGCGGGGCTGGGCACCTCGACCGACACCTTGTCGGTTTCCAGCTCGCACAGCATCTCATCCTGCGCGACGGCATCGCCCACCTTCTTGAACCAGGTGGCCACCGTGGCTTCGGTCACGCTTTCGCCCAGGGTGGGCACCATCACATCGACGGATTTTCCGCTCATCTCACTTTGTCCTTCCTGAGCTGTCACGCCCGCGTCTGCCTTGGGCAAGGTTTCTTCGGGGATCGCAGCCCCCTGTTCGGCGATCTGGGCCAGCAGCGCGTCGGGGGCCACCACCGTCCCTTCGGCGGCGACGATCTCGGCCAGCTTGCCCGCCACGGGCGAGGGCACCTCGACCGTCACCTTGTCGGTTTCCAGTTCGCACAACATTTCATCCACGGCGACGGCATCGCCCGGTTTCTTGAACCAGGTGGCCACCGTCGCCTCGGATACCGATTCCCCCAATGCGGGGACACGCACCTCGACGGTCATCTCAAGACCCCATGGTGATGGCTTCGTTCACCAGCGCCTCCTGTTCGGCCTTGTGACGCGAGGCCAGACCCGTCGCCGGCGAGGCGGCGGCATGGCGGCCGACGTAACGGGCGCGGCCATGCTTGGCGCCAATGCGCGACAGCACCCATTCGATGTTCGGCTCGACAAAGCTCCAGGCGCCCTGGTTCTTCGGCTCTTCCTGACACCAGACGATTTCCGCCTGCTTGAACCGTTCCAGTTCCTTGGACATCGATTGCGCCGGGAAGGGATAAAACTGTTCCAGCCGCAGGATATAGACGTCATCGGCGCCGGCGGCGTCGCGCGCCTGCACCAGGTCGTAATAGACCTTGCCCGAACAGATCACCACGCGCCGGATTTTGTCGTCGGCGGCCAGCTTGAATTCGGACTTGCCGCGATCGGCGTCGTCGGCCAGCACGCGGTTGAACACCGATCCGGTCAGGAACTCGTCGGCGGTCGACACCGCCAGCGGGTGGCGCAGCAGCGATTTCGGCGTCATCAGCACCAGCGGCTTGCGGAAGGGCCGTTTCAACTGCCGGCGCAGGATGTGGAAATAGTTCGCCGGCGTGGTGCAGTTGGCGACGATCCAGTTGTCCTCGGCGCACATCTGCAGCCAGCGTTCCAGCCGGGCCGAACTGTGTTCCGGGCCCTGGCCCTCGTAGCCATGCGGCATCAGCATCACCAGACCCGACATGCGCAGCCACTTCTTTTCGCCCGAGGTGATGAACTGGTCGAACATGATCTGCGCGCCATTGGCGAAATCGCCGAACTGGGCTTCCCACATCACCAGGCTGTTCGGTTCGGCCAGCGAATAGCCGTATTCGAACCCCAGGACCGCATATTCCGACAGCATGGAATCGATCACCTCATACCGCGCCTGGCCGCCGCGGATATGGTTCAGCGGGTAATAGCGTTCCTCGGTGCTCTGGTCGATGAAGGCCGAATGCCGCTGGCTGAAGGTGCCGCGGGTCGAATCCTGGCCCGCCAGCCGCACCGGATGGCCCTCGATCAGCAGCGAGCCAAAGGCCAGCGCCTCACCCGTGGCCCAGTCGAAGCCGGTTCCGGTGTCGAACATCTGTTTCTTGGCCTCGAGCAGCCGGCCCACGGTCTTGTGCAGGTCGAAGCCCTCGGGCACGCGGGTCAGCGCGCCGCCCACCTCGGCCATGGTTTCGGCACTGATGCCGGTCTGGCCCAGGTTGTCCTCGGCGTGCTGCGATTCCAGGCCCGACCACTTGCCGTCCAGCCAGTCGGCCTTGTTCGGCTTGAAGTTCTTGCCGACCTCGAACTCCTCGTTCAGATGCGCCTGGAAGGCGGCCTTCATCTCCTCGATCTCGCCGGCGGGCACCAGGCCGTCGGCCACCAGCCGCTCGGTGTAAAGCTGCAACGTGGTCTTGTGGCCCTTGATCTTCTTGTACATGGCCGGGTTGGTGAACATCGGCTCATCGCCTTCGTTGTGACCGAAGCGGCGATAGCAGAAGATGTCCAGCACCACGTCCTTGTGGAATTTCTGCCGGAATTCGGTTGCCACGCGGGCGGCATGGACGACCGCCTCGGGGTCGTCGCCGTTCACGTGAAAGATCGGCGCCTCGACCATCAGCGCGATGTCGGTGGGATAGGGCGAGGTGCGGCTGAAATGCGGCGCCGTGGTAAAGCCGATCTGGTTGTTGACCACGATATGGATGGTGCCGCCGGTGCGATGACCGCGAATCCCCGACAGCTGGAAACATTCCGCCACGATGCCCTGACCGGCAAATGCGGCGTCCCCGTGCAGCAGGATTGGCAGCACCGCGGTGCGATGGGCCTGGTCAGACAGTTGATCCTGTTTGGCCCGCACCTTGCCCAGCACCACCGGATTCACGGCCTCGAGATGGCTGGGGTTGGCGGTCAGCGACAGGTGGACGGTATTGTCGTCGAAGGTGCGGTCCGAGGAGGCACCAAGGTGATATTTCACATCGCCCGAGCCGTCCACCTCGTCGGGCTTGTAGCTGCCGCCCTGGAATTCGTGGAAGATGGCGCGATAGGGCTTGCCCATCACATTGGCCAGCACCGACAGGCGGCCGCGGTGGGGCATGCCGATGACGATTTCCTTGACCCCCAGCGCGCCGCCGCGCTTGATGATCTGTTCCATCGCCGGGATCAGCGCCTCGCCCCCGTCCAGGCCGAAACGCTTGGTGCCCATGTATTTGACATGCAGGAACTTCTCGAAGCCCTCGGCCTCGACCAGCTTGTTGAGGATGGCGCGGCGGCCCTCGCGGGTAAAGGCGATCTCCTTGCCGTAGCCCTCGATCCGCTCCTTGAGCCAGGCGGCCTCCTCGGGGTCCGAGATATGCATGAACTGGATGGCAAAGGTGCCGCAATATGTGCGCCGCATCAGTTCGACGATCTGGCGCAGGGTGGCGATCTGCAGACCCAGGACGTTGTCGATGAAGATGGGGCGGTCCATGTCGGCGGCGGTAAAGCCGTAGGTTTCGGGCTTCAGTTCGCCGTGATCGGGGATCTCGCGCATGCCCAGAGGATCAAGATCGGCGTGCAGGTGGCCACGAATGCGGAAGGCGCGGATCAGCATGATGGCGCGCACGCTGTCCAGCACTGCGCGCTTGAGCTGGTCATCGCTGAGGCTGACGCCGCGTTCCCCGGCCTTGGCGGCGATCTTGTCCAGCGCTGCCTTGGCCTCGCCCTTGGGCATCATCGGCCATTCGCCGGTCAGGGCTGCGGTGGTGTCGTCGCCAGGCATCGGCGGCCAGTCCTTGCGCTGCCAGCTGGCGCCGCGCGCCTCGCGGGTGACGGTGCCTTCGTCATCGCCCAGGCTGCGGAAGAACGCGTCCCAGGCCGCGTCGACCGCGCCGGGATCCTGCGCCCACTGCCCGTAAAGCTGTTCGACATAGGTGGCGTTGTGACCTTGCAGAAAGCTGGAATCGTGGAAGGCTGCGTTGGGGGACTGATCGTTCATGGCTTTGCCTCCGGAAAGTTCTGTCCATTGGCCCCGATGCGGGGGGCATTGGTTTCGGGCTGAGGGCTGTTCCGGCCAGGGCCGGAAACAAGCCTGGTCTGAATTGTCTGATACCAGCCGGGCAGGTCGGCGCGTGTCTGGCGCAGCAGCGCCGGCAGATGGCGTCCGGCGTCCAGCGCGCCGCGCAGTTGCGGCAGGCGCCAGCGGCCGCCGGCAAGATCCTTGGGCAATTCGGCCAGCGTCATGCGCAGATACCACAGCGCGTAGCGGGCCAGATCGCGGCGCGGGCGGTCGCTGTTGCGCCGAACGAAATAGGCGACGTTCAGCAGGGCCAGGGTGCTGTTGATGCGCCGGCGGTCGCGCCCGGCCGCAGCCTCGAGGTGCCGGATCGGCGCGTCGGGGGCAAAGCCCAGCAGCCCGTGGCGGCCAAAGCGATAGCTGGCGTCCAGATCCTCGGCCATGCAGCTGCCGACCAGACCCTCGTCAAAGGGTTCGGCCTGCGCCACCCAGCGCCGCAGCGTCAGGGCAAAGCCCACGATGAAATCCACCCGCGCCAGCGGCGCCGGCAGGCGGTCGTCGCCCTGCCAGCGGCGCGCCGGGCTGTCATAGCCCACAAAGCGCTGGTCGGCCGGGATCATCAGCAGATGGCGCAGCGCGAAATCCGTCAGCCTGCGCATGGCCGCCGGCTGCTGCTGCACCAGCCGGCCGGCGCGATTTACCTGCTTGCGCGCCTGGGCACCGATTTCGGCATCCGGGGCGGCGGTATCTTCCGCAACGGGGCAGCAGGACAGCGCGACGATGCGGCCTGCGGTGTCGGCGCGGTAATGGTCCATGATGCGCTGCGCGGTCGCAGGCGCCAGCATGGCATCGTCGTCGATCATGAACAGGATGTCGGCGCTGGCCAGCGCCACGGCCTGGTTGCGCTGCGCCGTCAGCGACCGGCGCCGCGCCGGCTGATAGTGCAGCGGGCAGCTCCCGGCCTGGGCCACCAGCGCGGCGACGGCGTCGCGGTTGGCCTGCCAGTCGTCGCTGGCATCGATGATCACGATTTCCGAAGGCGGCAGGGTCGAGGCCAGGGCGTGGCGCACGCAGTTCAGCAACATGGCGCCGCGGTTGTAGGTGGCGACGCACAGCGCCCAGTCGCGGGCCTGACCGCGACGGTCGGGGTTCGCGGGCGCGTTCATGCCCGGCCCCGCGGAACGGCAGCGCCCGACAGGCTGGGGCACGGCGGGGCCACAGCGGGGCGAAACAGGGGCAGGCGAGGGCGGCGGTCCACTATGGCACCCGAGCTGAAGGGTTCTGGCATGGTCCCCGCTGACGGGGTGCCCCCCGAAGGTAGGCAGGGGCCATGCCCAAGTCAAAGTTCTGGCGGAACTGTTACCGGCCCAGCGCCTTCAGCACCGCCTCGCCAAGGCCCGCAGGGCTGTCGGCGACCACGATACCGGCGGATTTCATCGCCTCGATCTTGGATTCCGCATCGCCCTTGCCACCCGAGACGATGGCCCCGGCATGGCCCATGCGCCGGCCCTTGGGCGCGGTGCGGCCGGCGATGAAACCGGCGGTCGGCTTCCATTTGCCCTTGCGCTTCTGTTCGGCCAGGAACTCGGCGGCCTCTTCCTCGGCCGATCCGCCGATCTCGCCGATCATGATGATCGATTCGGTTTCGGGATCGTCCAGGAACATCTGCAGCACGTCGATGTGCTCCATGCCCTTGATCGGGTCGCCGCCGATGCCAACGGCGCTGGACTGGCCCAGGCCCACGTCCGAGGTCTGCTTGACCGCCTCGTAGGTCAGGGTGCCGGAGCGCGACACAACGCCCACCGAGCCGCGCTTGAAGATGCTGCCGGGCATGATGCCGATCTTGCATTCGTCGGGGGTCATGATCCCGGGGCAGTTCGGGCCGATCAGCCGCGATTTCGACCCCTGCAGGGCGCGCTTGACCTTCATCATGTCCAGCACCGGAATGCCCTCGGTGATCGCCACGATCAGCGGGATTTCGGCGTCGATCGCCTCGAGGATGGAATCGGCGGCGAAGGGCGGCGGCACATAGATCACCGTCGCGTTCGCGCCGGTTTTCGCCACCGCCTCATGGGCCGAGTTGAACACCGGCAGGCCCAGATGCTCGGTGCCGCCCTTTCCGGGGGTCACGCCGCCGACCATCTGCGTGCCATAGGCGATCGCCTGTTCGGTGTGGAAGGTGCCTTGCGAGCCGGTGATGCCCTGGCAGATGACTTTGGTGTCTTTGTTGACGAGAACGGCCATCTTCTTATCCTTTCACCGCTTTCACGATCTTCTGGGCGGCATCCGACAGGTCGTCGGCCGCGATCACGTTCAGCCCCGATTCACCGATGATCTTCTTGCCCAGATCGACGTTGGTGCCTTCGAGCCGCACGACCAGCGGCACTTGCAGGCCGACCTCCTTGACCGCGGCGATGATGCCCTCGGCAATGATGTCGCAGCGCATGATCCCGCCGAAGATGTTGACCAGGATGCCTTTGACATTCGGGTCCGAGGTGATGATCTTGAACGCCTCGGTCACCTTTTCCTTGCTGGCACCGCCGCCGACATCCAGGAAGTTCGCCGGTTCGGCGCCGTAAAGCTTGATGATGTCCATGGTGGCCATGGCCAGGCCCGCGCCGTTGACCATGCAACCGATCTCGCCGTCCAGCGCGATATAGTTCAGGTCGAACTTGGAGGCGGCCAGCTCCTTGGGATCTTCCTCGGTCTCGTCGCGCAGCGCCAGGATGTCGGGCTGGCGATAAAGCGCGTTGTTGTCGAAGCCCATCTTGGCGTCCAGGCACTTGATGTTGCCTTCGGGCGTCACGATCAGCGGGTTGATCTCCAGCATCTCCATGTCGCGCTCGATGAACATGCGATAGAGATTCTTGACCAGCTGCACGCATTGCTTGACCTGGGCGCCTTCAAGGCCCAAGGCAAAGGCCACGCGGCGACCATGGAAATCCGACAGGCCCGAGGCGGGATCGACGCTGAAGCTGACGATCTTTTCGGGGGTCTTGGCGGCAACTTCCTCGATGTCCATGCCGCCTTCGGTCGAGGCGACGAAGCTGATGCGCGAGGTGCCGCGATCGACCAGCAGCGCCAGATACAGTTCGCGCGCGATGTCGCTGCCATCCTCGATATAGATGCGGTTCACCTGCTTGCCGGTTTCGCCGGTCTGGTGGGTGACCAGGGTGCGGCCCAGCATCTGCCGGGTCAGCTCCTCGGCCTCGGCGACCGATTTGGCCAGCCGCACGCCGCCCTTTTCACCGGCTTCCTTTTCCTTGAAGTGACCCTTGCCACGGCCTCCGGCATGGATCTGGGCCTTGACGACCCAGAGCGGGCCGTCCAGTTCGCCGGCGGCGGCCTTGGCCTCGTCGGCCTTCATCACCACCCGCCCGTCCGAGACCGGCGCGCCATATTGGCGCAGCAGCGCCTTGGCCTGGTATTCATGGATGTTCATGGTGCTTCCCCGCAGTTGTCGGTTGCGGGGCTTGTGGCATATCCCCTCGGGCGGCCAAAGCATTATACGTGGCCAATTGCGCAAAAGGGGCAGGAAAGCCTGGTTTGTGATCACGCTAATTCGGCGTGTGATCACAAAACGCCGTCAACCTTGCGCCGGCGGATTCGTCGGCACCGGCAAAAGCGCGGGGCAGACAGGAAAAACCCCTGCAGGGCGAACCTGCAGGGGCAATCGGGATCCGGTCGCGCGGGCGATCACGCCAGGCTGCTGTCGATGCCCTTGCAGGCGGCGACAAGACCTTTGACCGCATCGACCGATTTCTGGAACATCGCCTGTTCATCGGCGTTCAAGGCAATGTCGATCACGCGTTCGATGCCATTGGCGCCGATGACGGTCGGCACGCCGACATACATGCCGTCAAGACCATAGGCGCCCTTGACATAGGCGGCGCAGGGCAGCACGCGCTTCTGATCCTTGAGATAGGCCTCGGCCATCTCGATCGCGCTGGTCGCCGGCGCGTAGAAGGCACTGCCGGTTTTCAGCAGGCCGACGATCTCGGCGCCGCCGTCACGGGTGCGCTGCACGATCGCGTCCAGTTTTTCCTGACTGGTCCAGCCCATCTTGACCAGGTCGGGCAGCGGAATGCCCGCCACGGTCGAGTAACGCACCAGCGGCACCATGGTATCGCCGTGTCCGCCCAGGACGAATGCGGTCACGTCGCGCATCGATACGCCGAATTCCAGCGACAGGAAATGGCGGAAGCGCGCCGAATCCAGCACGCCGGCCATGCCGACGACCTTTTCATGCGGCAGGCCCGAAAATTCGCGCAGCGCCCAGACCATGGCGTCGAGCGGGTTGGTGATGCAGATGACAAAGGCGTTCGGCGCATGTTTGGCGATGCCTTCGCCCACGGATTTCATCACCTTGAGGTTGATGCCCAGCAGATCGTCGCGCGACATGCCCGGCTTGCGCGGCACGCCGGCGGTGACGATGCAGACATCGGCGCCGGCGATATCGGCGTAATCGTTGGTGCCCTTCAGCGCGGCGTCAAAGCCCTCGGACGGGCCCGATTCGGCAATGTCCAGCGCCTTGCCCTGCGGCGTGCCCTCGGCAATGTCGAACAGGACGACATCGCCCAGTTCCTTCATTGCGGCCAGATGCGCCAGGGTGCCACCGATCTGTCCCGCACCGATGAGTGCGATCTTGGGTCGGGCCATGAGTAACCTCCGATTTCCATGACGGTTCGGCCGTGGCCTATTCCCTTGCAGGACGAATCGCAAGGCTTGGCGGCCGGGACGCAAGAAAATTGCCGCGCCGTGGCATCATCTGCGCCGCCCGGTCGGCGCGGTTCCCGGATGGCAGGCCGGACTGCCGCCGGCGGGGCTGGCCGGCAGGACGGCTTGCATGCCACAAAAGGATCCACAGGAGGGGTCATGGACATTACCGGCTGGGTTCTTGGGGTGATTGCGGCCTTCGCCATCGGTCTATCAAAGGGCGGATTGTCGATGGTGGGCACGATTTCGGTGCCGCTGATGGCGCTGGGCATGTCGCCGGTGCAGGCGGCAGGGATTCTGCTGCCGGTCTATATCGTGTCGGACATCGGCGGACTGATCGCCTTTCGGCGCCAGTTCGACCGCCGGGCGCTGAGCCGTGTCCTGCCCGGAGCGCTGGGCGGTATCGGCCTGGGCTGGGCCCTGGCGCATCACGTGGATGACCGTGTCGTGGCGCTGATGGTCGGTATCATCGGGCTGGCATTTGCCCTGAATGCCATGCTGCATCCGGCTTCTGATGGAAGGGCCCGCGCGCCCAGCTGGATCAAGGGCAGTTTCTGGGGCGGGGTTTCCGGCTTTACCAGCTTCATCTCGCATACCGGGGCGCCGCCCTATCAGGTCTATGCGCAGCCGCTGCGGATGTCGCCGCTGACCTATGCCGGAACCACCACCATCTATTTCGCCATCTGCAACGCCGCCAAGCTGGTCCCCTATGCGATGCTGGGCCAGCTGTCGCCGCGGAATCTGGGCGTGGCGCTGGCGCTGGCGTTGCCGGCGGTGCTGGGCGTGCTGGCGGGGCTGTGGCTGGTGCGGCGGATGCCGGCCCAGGTCTTTTACCGCTTCATCACCTGGGCGCTGGCCCTGGTTTCGATCAAGCTGATCTGGGACGGGTTGTGATGCCGCAGTGCGGCAAAATCGCCCTTGCCATCTGATGCGTTTGCGGGCAGCTTTGCGCAAGATTCTTACGCGAGGCTGCGATGACCCGACCCTATCGTTCCGTGCTGTATATTCCCGCCGCCAATGCCCGGGCCATGGACAAGGCGCGGACCCTGGCCGCCGATGCCATCATCTTCGATCTCGAGGATGCGGTGGCCCCGGCGGAAAAGCCGGCGGCGCGCGGATTGTTGGCCCAGGCGCTGCAGGCGGATTACGGCGGCCGGGCGCGCATCGTGCGCATCAACGGGCTGGACACCGAATGGGGCCGTGACGACGCCATCGCCTTTGCCAGCGGCGCCGATGCGGTGCTGATCCCCAAGGTCAGCCGCCCGGCGGATCTGGACCGCGTGGCCGAGCTGGTGCCGCAGACGCCGCTGTGGGCGATGATGGAAACCGCCGAGGGCATGTTGAACGCCCAGGCCATCGCCGCCCATCCGCGCCTGCATGGCATGGTGATGGGCACCAACGATCTGGCCAAGGAACTGGTCAGCCGCTTTCGCCCCGACCGGCTGGCGATGCTGACCGGGCTGGGGTTGTGCCTGCTGGCGGCGCGCGCGCATGGGCGGGTGATCGTCGACGGCGTGTTCAATGCCTTCAAGGACGACGAGGGCCTGCGCGCGGAATGCGAACAGGGTCGCGACATGGGATTCGACGGCAAGACGCTGATCCACCCCGCCCAGCTTGCGATCGCGAACCAGGTCTTTGCCCCATCCGAGGAGGAAATCGACCTGGCGCGGCGGCAGATCCAGGCCTTTGACGAGGCGCAGGCCCAGGGCAAGGGGGTGGCGGTGGTCGATGGCCGCATCGTCGAGAACCTGCACGTGGAAACCGCGCGCAAGACCCTGGCGAAGGCCGGGGCAATTGCCGCGCTGGCCGGCTGATGGCAGTCTGGGCCGCAAAGGCAACTGCACGGAGGGCCAAGGGATGGTGATGCTGATACTGGGCGTGGCGCTGTGGTGGGGGGCGCATCTGCTCAAGCGGTTGGCGCCGGGCCTGCGCGACCGGCTGGGGCGCGGCGGCATCGCCGGGCTGCTGGTGCTGTCGGTGGTGCTGATGGTGCTGGGCTATCGCGGCGCGGCGGGCCCGGTCTGGTGGGGCGCCAGCGCCGCCACGGTCGGCATCAACAACCTGCTGGTCCTGGCCGCCTTTTACCTGTTCGCCGCCGCCGGCATGAAAACCCGCATCACCGCCCGCATCCGCCACCCGCAACTGACCGGGTTCGCGCTGTGGGCCCTGGCGCATCTCTTGGTCAACGGCGATCTGCCCAGTGCGATCCTTTTCGGCGGGCTGTTCTTGTGGGCGTTGGTCGAGATTGTGGTCATCAACCGTGCCCAGCCACAGTGGACCCCGCCCGCCGGCCCGTTTCCGGCCCGCAAGGAACTCATGGCCGGACTGGGGGCGCTGCTGGTGATGCTGGTGGTCGGGCTGATCCACCGCTGGCTTGGCTACAACCCGTTCGGAGCCTGAGATGCCCCTGATCTACCGCCTGCTGACCGAGGACGACACCTCGGCATTCTGTCACAAGGTCAGCGCGGCGCTGGCCGCCGGCTGGCAATTGCACGGCAGCCCCGCCTATGCCTTTGACGCCGCGCGCGGGGTGATGCGCTGTGCCCAGGCCGTCACCAAGGAAATCGGCGAACCCTATCATCCCGACATGAAACTGGGGCAGCAATGACCAAGACCAATCCCGGCCGCTTCTTCGAGGATTACCGCATCGGCCAGGTGATCCGCCATGCCGTGCCCCGCACTGTCGCCGAAGGGGAAAGGGCGCTCTATCACGCGCTGTATCCGGCCCGGCATGCGCTGTATTCCTCGGACGAGTTTGCGGCCGATTGCGGGCTGGAAAGCAGTCCGCTGGACGATCTGATCGCCTTTCACGTCGTGTTCGGCAAGTCGGTGCCCGACATCAGCCTGAACGCGGTGGCGAACCTGGGCTATGCCCAGGGTCGCTGGCTGCATCCGGTCTGGCCCGGCGACACGCTGCGCGCGGAATCAGAGGTGATCGGGCTCAGGGAAAACTCGAACGGCACATCCGGCGTGGTCTATGTGCGCACGCGCGGGCTGAACCAGATGGGCATTGCGGTGCTGGACTATGTGCGCTGGGTGATGGTGCGCAAGCGCGATCCCGCTGCACCGGCGCCGCAGCCGGTCCTGCCGGATCTGGCCGCGGTGGTGGCGCCACAGGATCTGGTGGTGCCGGCGGGGCTGGACTTCAGCCGGTATGATTTCGAGCTGGCCGGCGAGCCGCACCGCTGGGGCGACTACAGCCCGGGCGAGATCATCGACCACGTCGATGGCGTCACCATCGAAGAGGCCGAGCACATGCTGGCCACCCGGCTGTGGCAGAACACCGCCAAGGTGCATTTCGACGCCACCCATCGCCAGGACGGCCGGCGCCTGATCTATGGCGGCCATGTCATCAGCCTGGCGCGGGCGCTGTCCTTCAACGGGCTGGCCAATGCGCAGATGATCGTGGCGCTGAATGCCGGTGCCCATGCCAACCCCTGTTTCGCCGGCGATACCGTGCGGGCTTGGTCCGAGGTGCTGGACAAGGCCCCGACCGAGGCGCCGGGCGTCGGCGCCATCCGCCTGCGGCTGGTCGCGCACAAGGGCGCGGCAGGTGATCACGTTTTGCGCGGGCCTGACGGAAAATATCATCCGCAGGTCTTGCTGGACCTGGATTACTGGGCCTTGATGCCCATGTGATCCGCCCGGTCGGGGCCGGGTCCGGCCCCGCCACCCGCGTTTTTTCCGGCTTTCGCTGGGGAATCGCGGGGTTTTCGGAAAAGGATCGTCCCGGTTGGGGCAATCCGCGCCGATGTGATCACGGCTGGCGTTTGCGTGATCACAAAATCGGAAAATCTGCCGGCAAACGCCGCAATGCCGCCGTCGGCCCGTGACAGCGGGAAATATTGGACTAGAAGCGATTGCAAATTCGGCCAGCCCTTGCCGCCAGCCGCGACGCGCGGCCAGGGCCCTGAACGCAGGAGAGCGCATCATGGCTGACGTCAACCGGGGAAACCGGCCGCTGTCACCGCATCTGCAGGTCTATCGCCTGCCCCTTGCCGCCATCACCTCGATCCTGACCCGCATCACCGGCCATGCGCTGGTGGCGGGCATCGTGCTGATCGTCTGGTGGCTGGTCGCCGCCGTGGCCTCGCCGCGTGCCTTCGCTGCCGCCGATTGGGTGGTGCGGTCCTGGCTGGGCTTTCTGATCCTGACCGGGTCGATGTGGGCGCTGTGGTATCACCTGCTGGCCGGGCTGCGGCACCTGTTCTATGACGCCGGCTATGGGCTGGAAATCGACCAGGCGCAGAAATCCAGCCAGGCGCTGATCGCCGGTTCGGTAATTCTGGCCGTGCTGACCCTGATCATCTTCTTCGTGTTCTAAGGAGGGCGGCAGATGCGCTATATCACCCCCCGCAAGGCTGCGCAGGGCCTGGGTTCGGCCCATCAGGGCACGCTGCATCATTGGGCAATGACGGTGACTGCGGTCGCGCTGCTGATCCTGACGCCGCTGTTCATGATCGTGGTGGCCCGCGCCATCGGCCTGCCGCATCAGCAACTTCTGGTCTATTTCGGGCGACCGATCCCGGCGCTGATCACCGGGCTGTTCGTTGCCGTGGGCATGGTGCATTTCATCAAGGGCACCCGGATCATGATCGACGACTATCTGCAGGGCACCGCCCGCAAGGCCGCGATCATCTTTTCTGTCATCCTTGGCTGGACGGTGATCGCCGCGGCCATCTACGCGCTGGCCCGCATGGGTCTGGGCGCGATCGTCGTGCTTTGAGGGATCGCCATGGCTGCTTATCAATACCAGACGCATGATTACGACGTGGTGGTCGTCGGCGCCGGCGGCGCCGGGCTGCGCGCGACGCTGGGCATGGCCGAACAGGGCCTGCGCACCGCCTGCGTGACCAAGGTGTTCCCGACCCGCTCGCATACGGTGGCGGCACAGGGCGGCATCGCCGCGTCGCTGTCGAACATGGGCCCGGACAACTGGCAATGGCACATGTATGACACCGTCAAGGGCTCGGACTGGCTGGGCGATACCGACGCCATGGAATACCTGGCGCGCGAGGCCCCCAAGGCCGTCTATGAGCTGGAACATTACGGCGTGCCGTTTTCCCGCACCGAAGAGGGCAAGATCTACCAGCGCCCCTTTGGCGGCCACACCACCGAATTCGGCGAAGGCCCGCCGGTGCAGCGCACCTGCGCCGCCGCCGACCGCACCGGCCATGCGATCCTGCACACGCTTTACGGCCAGTCGCTGAAGGAAAAGGCCGAATTCTTCATCGAATATTTCGCGCTGGACCTGATCGTCACCGATGGCCGCTGCACCGGCGTGGTGTGCTGGAAACTGGATGACGGCACCATCCACGTGTTCAACGCCAAGATGGTGGTGCTGGCCACGGGCGGCTATGGGCGCGCCTATTTCAGCGCCACCTCGGCCCATACCTGCACCGGCGACGGCGGCGGGATGGTGGCGCGCGCCGGCCTGCCCCTGCAGGACATGGAATTCGTGCAGTTCCATCCGACCGGCATCTATGGCTCGGGCTGCCTGATCACCGAAGGCGCCCGCGGCGAGGGCGGCTATCTGACCAATTCCGAGGGCGAGCGTTTCATGGAACGCTATGCACCCACCTACAAGGATCTGGCCAGCCGCGACGTGGTCAGCCGCTGCATGACCATCGAGATCCGCGAAGGCCGCGGCGTTGGCGCGCACAAGGACCACATCTTCCTGAACCTGATGCATCTGCCGCCGGAAACCCTGCACGAGCGTCTGCCGGGCATTTCGGAATCGGCCAGGATCTTTGCCGGTGTCGATGTCACCCGCGAACCGATCCCGGTGCTGCCGACGGTGCATTACAACATGGGCGGCATCCCCACCAACTACTGGGGCGAGGTTCTGAACCCGACCGAGGCCGACCCGGATGCGGTGTTCCCCGGGCTGATGGCGGTCGGCGAGGCGGGATGCGCCTCGGTCCATGGCGCGAACCGGCTGGGCTCGAACAGCCTGATCGACCTGGTGGTGTTCGGCCGCGCCGCCGCGATCCGCGCCGGACAGGTGATCGACCGCAAATCGGCCATTCCCTCGACCAACCGTCAGGCGGTCGATCAGGTGATGGATCGCTTCGACCGGTTGCGCCATGCCAATGGCGCGGTGCCCACTGCCGAATTGCGCCTTGAGATGCAGCGCACCATGCAGGCGGATGCGGCGGTGTTCCGCACCGACAAGACGCTTGCCGAAGGGGTCGACAAGATGCGCCGCATCGCGGCCAAGCTGGACGATCTGAAGGTGACGGATCGCAGCCTGATCTGGAACAGCGACCTGATGGAGACGCTGGAGCTGACCAACCTGATGCCGAACGCCCTGGCGACGATTGTCGCGGCCGAGGCGCGCAAGGAAAGCCGCGGCGCCCATGCTCATGAGGACTGGCCCGAGCGGGATGATGCCAATTGGCGCAAGCACTCGCTTGCCTGGGTCGAAGGGAACGATGTTAAACTGGCCTATCGGCCCGTTCACCTCGAACCGCTGACGCGGCAAGAGGACGGCGGGATCGATCTCAAGAAGATCGCACCGAAAGCGAGGGTTTATTGATGCGTTTTCCCCTGATCCTGACGGCTGCGGCGCTGGCCGTGTCCGGTTGCGTCGTGCAGTCGCCCGGCGTTGCGCCGATGCCTCCGGCCGTGCCGCCGGTCACGGCGCCCGCGCCGGCGCCAGATGCCGCCATCCGTTCGTCCGCCCGCGTGGTCGTCAATCGCGAGATGGCCAAGCGTCTGCCGGGCGCGAATGTCGCCCCCTATACCGATTGCGTGATGCAGAACGCCACCACGGCGGAACTGGCCAGCATTGCCGACAGCGCCAATACCGGCGCCAGCAGCGCAGTGGCGGCCATCGTTGCCCGGCCGGCCACCTCCCAGTGCATTGCCGGGGCTGCGGCCGCAGCCAGGCGGACGGCCTGATGCGCGCCCGGCATCGCCGCAGTGGCGTCGCCCTGACGCTGGCGGGGCTGGCCCTGATGCTGGCGGCCTGCGTGCAGGCGCCGATCCCGCTCGCCCAGGCGGAAACCATCTGCGCGGCCGAGGCCCGCAGCGCAGCGGTGCCGGAAAGCCCCCGCACCCGCGTCGGGCTTGGCGTGGGCTCGGGCGGCTATCGCGGCGGCTTCGTGTCGGTCGAAGTCCCTGCCGATCGTATCGTCCCGCGCGATCCCGCGCAGGTCTTCAGCAATTGCGTGCAGCGCCGATCGGGGCAGATGCCATCGCGGCCGCTGACGGAACAACCGGGATGGAAGGCGGGCTGACGCCTTTCACCCCAGCACAGCGCAGGACGGCTTATCGCAAGATGGCGGTCTGACCACCAGGAGTAGAGCCCAATGGTCCAACTTACCCTTCCCAAGAACAGCCGCATGCGGGTCGGCAAGACCTGGCCCAAGCCCGCGGGGGCCACGAACCTGCGCCGTTTCAACATCTATCGCTGGGATCCCGACAGCGGGGAAAATCCGCGCATCGACACCTATTTTGTCGACATGGACAATTGCGGGCCGATGGTTCTGGACGCGCTGATCAAGATCAAGAACGAGATCGATCCGACGCTGACCTTTCGCCGGTCCTGCCGCGAGGGGATCTGTGGATCCTGTGCCATGAACATCGATGGCGGCAACCATCTGGCCTGCATCTACGGCATGGACGAGATCAAGGGCGACGTGAACATCTATCCGCTGCCGCATATGCCGGTGGTCAAGGATCTGGTGCCGGACCTGACGCATTTCTATGCCCAGCATGCCTCGGTCAATCCCTATCTGATCACCGAAACCCCGACCCCCGACAAGGAGTGGCGGCAATCGATCGAGGATCGCAAGAAGCTGGACGGGCTTTATGAGTGTATCCTTTGCGCGTCCTGTTCGACCTCTTGCCCAAGCTACTGGTGGAACGGCGACCGCTATCTGGGCCCCGCGGCGTTGCTGGCTGCCTATCGCTGGATCATCGATTCGCGCGACGAGGCCACGGGCGAGCGGCTGGATGCGCTTGAGGATCCGTTCAAGCTGTATCGTTGCCACACGATCATGAACTGCACCAACACCTGTCCCAAGGGGCTGAACCCGGCCAAGGCCATCGCCTCGATCAAGCACATGATGGTCGATCGGGTGGTGTGACCCGGTCATGCCGCGCGCACATGGCGGCCCTGCCGCTGGCGGCAGGCTGACGCCGCGTCGCAGCGATGTAAGACGTTGCCGCGCGGCATTATATCATTCCGGGGAGGAAATCGCTTCTGACCCCGGAGTGCAGCAATGAACACGACCCCGAAGATCACCCCCCAACCCGCGGCATCGGCGCAAACCCTGCCGGCGCTTGCGGTTCTTGATCAGATGTATGGCTATTTCAGTTTTGCGCGCCTGACGCGCCGTCCGGCGCAAGATCCTGCCTGACCAGGCCGGATCGCAGGCACCCCGCACGGTCGGGGAATGCGTGCCGCAATGGCTGCGGCACGCGCGGCGGTCATCAGTCGATGGCGACCATCACATCCGATGCCTTGATGACGGCATAGGCGTCGCCGCCGACGGTCAGGCCCAGGGAATCCACGGCCTCGTTGGTGATCGACGAGGTGACGACGGCGCCGTTGCCGATGTCGATCTGGACATGGGCGGTGGTGGCGCCCTTGGTCAGGGCGACGATCTTGCCCTTGAAGCTGTTGCGCGCGCTGAGTTTCATGCGGCTTTCCTTTCAGTTTTGGTCGAGCGCGTCCTGTAGCCCGTCCGGCAGCGCGGCGGCAAGGGGCTGCGCGCAACTGTCGCCGGTGCGTCTCAGATCACGATCGGTTGCAGCACCTCGGGCTCGATCACCGCGACCCCCGGCAGCCCGGCCTGCAGCGCGCGGGCATCCTGCGCCAGCATCGGGAAGGTGCGGTAGTGACAGGGGATCACGGTCTTGAAATCGAAATACTTGCGGGCGGCCCAGGCGGCGCGATCCATGTCCATGGTGAAATGGCCGCCGCAGGCCAGGATGCCGATGTCGGGGCGGTGATATTCCCCCATCCAGCCCATGTCTGCCATGATGTCGGTGTCGCCCGACACATAGATCACATGGCCCTCGCCGGCGATCATGTAGCCCGATTCGTGGCCGGCATAGACCGGCCCCTCGGCACCCTCCAGGGAGGAGGAGTGCGCGGCATTGACCATGGTCACCCTGGCCCCGCCCAGATCCACCGTGCCGCCCTTGTTGTAGCCGATGCCCTCGATGCCCTCGTGACGGGTCCAGGTCGAGATAATGTCATAGATGCCCACCACCGGGATGCCCAGTTCGCGGGCGATGGCGATGGTGTCGCCGGTATGGTCGCCGTGGCCATGGGTGATCAGGATGTGGGTGGCGCCCCCGATGGCCTCGGCGCGGCGTTCGGCCGGAAACATCGGATTGCCCGACAGCCAGGGGTCGATCAGGATCACCGCCCGTTCGATTTCAAGCCGAAAACCGGAATGGCCTAGCCAGGTCAGTTTCATCGCGTGCTCCTTGCTGTTCGGTGCGTTCATCCTGCCAAGGGCGGGGGGCGGCGTAAAGTTCCGCTTGCGCAGCCGCTTGCCCCCCCTGCGCCCCGGCGCTAAACCCGGCGCAAGCGAAAGGAGCCCCCATGGCGATCACTCAGGATGAAGCCCGCAAGGTCGCGCATCTGGCGCGCATCGCGGTCAAGGACGCCGACCTGCCCGCTTTGGCGCAGCAGCTGAACGGTATCCTGCATTTCATGGAACAGTTGAACGAGGTCGATGTCGATGGCGTCGAGCCGATGACCGGGGTCGAGCCGATGCGGCTCAAGCGCCGCGAGGATGTCGTGACCGACGGCAACATGCAGGATCTGATCCTGAAGAACGCGCCCGATGCGCGCGAGGGTTTCTTTGCCGTGCCGAAGGTGGTGGAATGACCGAACCGAACCGCATGACCATTGCCCAGGCCCGCGACGCGCTGGCCCGGGGCGACATCACCGCCGTCGAACTGACCGAAGCCTGCCTGAACGCCATCGAAGATTCGGGCGCGCTGAACGCCTTTGTCCACAACACCCCCGAAAAGGCGCGCGAGATGGCGCGGGCGGCCGATCAGCGCCTGCGCGCCGGCGAGGCCGCGCCGATGACCGGGATCCCCGTGGGGGTCAAGGATCTGTTCTGCGTGCGCGATGTGCCCAGCCAGTCGGCCAGCCGGATCCTCGAGGGTTTTTGCCCGCCCTATGAATCGACTGTCACCCAGAACCTGTGGGATCAGGGCGCGGTCATGCTGGGCAAGCTGAACCAGGACGAATTCGGCATGGGCTCGTCCACCGAACACAGCGTCTATGGCGCGACCGTCAACCCTTGGAAGCTGGGCGATGGCGTGGCGCGCACGGCCGGCGGCTCGTCGGGGGGCTCGGCGGCGGCGGTGGCGGCCGATCTGTGCCTGGGGGCGACCGCGACCGACACCGGCGGCTCGATCCGCCAGCCGGCGGCCTTCACCGGCACGGTGGGGCTGCGCCCGACCTATGGCCGCGTCAGCCGCTGGGGGGTGATCGCCTATGCCAGCTCGCTGGATCAGGCCGGGCCGATCACCAAGACCGTGCGCGACGCCGCGATCATGCTGGGGGCGATGGCTTCGGTCGATCCAAGGGATTCGACCAGCGCCGACCGCCCGGTGCCCGATTACGAAGCCGCGCTGTCCGGCGACATCCGCGGCAAGCGCATCGGGATTCCCCGCGAATATCGCATCGACGGCCTGTCGGATGAAATCGACGCGCTGTGGTCGCGCACCGCCGAGATGCTGAAGGACGCCGGTGCCCAGATCGTCGATATCAGCCTGCCGCATACGAAATACGCGCTGCCGGCCTATTACGTGATCGCCCCGGCCGAGGCTTCCTCGAACCTGGCCCGCTATGACGGCGTGCGCTATGGCCGCCGCGCCCGGCTGGATGCCGGCGATGGCGTGGTCGAGATGTATGAAAAGACCCGCGCCGAGGGCTTCGGCCCCGAGGTGCAGCGCCGCATCATGATCGGCACCTATGTGCTGTCGGCCGGCTTCTACGACGCCTATTACAACCGTGCGCGCAAGGTCCGCGCGCTGATCAAGCGCGATTTCGACCAGGCCTATGCCGCCGGCGTCGATGCCATCCTGGCGCCGACCACCCCCAGCGCCGCCTTTGCCCTGGGTTCGGCCAATGACGCCAACCCCGTCGAGATGTATCTGAACGACGTGTTCACCGTGACGCTGAACCTTGCCGGGCTGCCGGGCATTTCGGTGCCGGTGGCGCTGAACGCTCAGGGCTTGCCGCTGGGGATGCAGCTGATCGGCCGACCCTGGGACGAAGGCGGGCTTTTGAACCTTGCGCAGGTGCTGGAAACTGCGGCAGGCTTCGACGCGAAACCCCCGCGCTGGTGGTGACCGGCGCCAAGCGGAGGAAGTGATGGCCAAGATCGCGCGACTGGGCATGCTGGGCGCAGGGCTGCTGTGCCTGGCAGCCTGTGCCGAAAACACCGGCTGGAACCCGAATTACAGCGCCATGCACAACGGCTCGCGCTATGCGGCCTATGTCCAACAGCGCGAGGCCGCCTTGCAGGGTCGGGCGGCGGTGCCGCCGGTGATCCCGCTGGCGCTGCCGGTGCAGGCGCCGACTGCTGCCGATATCGCCGGCACGACCGCGCGCCGTCAGGTCGCGCCGGGAACCGTAAGGGTCAGCCAACGCCCGGCGGCGCAGCCCGCGCCGGCGACGGTTGCTGCGGCGCCGGCGAACGGTCCCACGCCGATGCTGGTGCGTTATGCCCATCAGCAGACGCATGCACCCGGAACCCGGGTGTATCCGCGCAGCGGCGGCTCGGATGCGGCGGCGATGCGCCTTTGCCGCGGTTTTGCCGATGCTGCCGCGGCGCAGGCCGCATTTCTGGCCGCCGGCGGCCCGCTGATCGATCCGCGCGGCATGGATCCCGACGGCGACGGCTATGTCTGCGGCTGGGATCCCGCGCCCTATCGCCAGCCCAGGCTTTGAGCCTGTCGCCCAATCACGGGGATCGGCGCGGGCAGCGGCCAACGCTGGTGGTCCTGCACTACACCGGCATGGCTGATGCCGCCCAGGCGCGCGCGCGGCTGTGCGATCCGCTGGCCGAAGTCAGCGCCCATTGGCTGATCCATGAATCCGGACTGACCGAGGCGCTTGTGGCCGAGGATCGCCGCGCATGGCACGCCGGCGCCGGCTCCTGGCAGGGGCAGGCGGATGTCAATTCCCGCAGCATCGGCATCGAATTGGCCAATCCCGGCGACCGACCCTTTCCCGAACCGCAGATGGCCGCGCTGGAGGTGCTGCTGCGCGCGGTGATGGCGCGCTGGCAGATCCCGGCCGCCGGGGTGATCGCGCATTCCGACATGGCGCCCGACCGCAAGATCGACCCCGGCCCGCGCTTCGACTGGCGGCGGCTGGCGCTGCAAGGGCTGGCGGTCTGGCCGCAGCCCGGCGCCGATCTGCCGCTGGAGGACAGCCTGACACGCATCGGCTATCCGCCGGGTCCGGGCCGGCTGGCGGCATTCCGGCTGCGGTTCCGGCCCTGGGCGCGCGGCCCCGAGGATGAAACCGACCGCCGGCTGGCGGCCGGCCTTGCCTACAGCCTGTCATAGATGGCGCGCAGGCGCCGTGCTTCGTCATCAAGACCAAAGGGCGGGTTCACGACGAACATGCCCGATCCGATCATGCCGTGACCGGGGCGCGCCGGCGGAAAGCCCACTTCCGAGCGCAGCGCCTGCGGATGGTTGTTCGCCAGCGCCGCCAGCATCGGCCGGTGGCGGTCGTCGCGCAGCAGCGGATACCACAATGCAATCACGCCGACGTTCCACTTTCGCGCCAGTTTGGCGATCTGGCCGGGGATCGCGGAATAGTCTGTCTTGAGCTCATAGCTGGGGTCGATCAGCAGCAGCCCCCGGCGCGGGGTCGGCGGGCACAGTGCCTGCGCCATCCGGAAGCCGTCCTGACGGTGCAGATGCGCAAAGCCCGCCACTGCCGCCAGGGCCTGGTGTTCGCCCGGATGCAGCTCGGCCAGATGCGCGACATCGCCGGGGCGCAGGAAATGGTGCGCGATCAGCGGCGATCCCGGATAGGCGTGGGGTCCGTGCGCAGCCCGGATCGCCGACAGCGCCCGCATCAACGGATGATCGGCGGCCAGCCAACCCTGATCCAGCGCGCGCCGGATGCCCTGCGCGGCCTCGCCGGTCTTGTCTGCCTCGGCCCCGGCCAGGTCGTAAAGGCCGCGCCCGGCATGGGTTTCCAGATAGCTGATCGGTTTCGGCTTGCGGGTCAGGTAATCCAGCATCCACGCCAGCAGCGCGTGCTTGTGCAGATCGGCCAGGTTACCGGCGTGAAAGGCGTGCTGATAGGACAACATCCGCCCCGCTTAGCCCGCGCATGTCGAAATGAAAAGCGGCGACGCCCAGGGAGGAGGAGGGGGCGCCGCCGCACAACGCTGGCCCAGGGAGGAGGAGGGGCCGCGTATGGATGCGGCAATGGCAGGGAGGAGGGCGCCATCGCCGCGTATCGACAGCCCAGGGAGGAGGAGAGGCCGTCGCATTCCTGCGCCTTGCGGCGCGTATTTCAAGGCGGCGCCCCCAGGGAGGAGGAGACGGGGCGCCGCCGGAACCGGGAAGCCCAGGGAGGAGGAGGGGCTTCGCCGTAAGGATGGCGGCATCCTCGGGGAGGAGGGAGAGTCTGCCGCCTGAACTGCGAAACCCGGGGAGGAGGGAAGGGTTTCGCGGTATCTGTGGCAGCAGCTTCGCCATCTGGTGGAAGCTGCTGCCGGCTTTCCTGGCGGCACCCTCAGGGAGGAGGGAGGGAGGATGCCGCCGAAACCCGGACCCAGGGAGGAGGAGGGGTCCGGAAAGGGAAACTTACTTGCGCCCCCAGGCCGCTTCATAGGCGACGCTGGTCAGGCTGGACGGGGTCAGGCCCAGATCGGCCAGTTCGCGCGTGCTCAGCCCGCGCAGTTCGCGGACGGTCTGGTTGTAGAGGGCGCGGCGGGCCATGTAGTCGCGGGCATTTGCGATGAAGCCGGAAATCGTGCCGATCAGGCCGGTTTCGCTGCGCTGCGCGCCATGGATCAGATCAAGAACAGCCATCTTCTTACCTTCGGTCTTTCGTCTGGCGCGGCGGGGTTTCGGGTGCCGCGCTGTTGAAGCCAAGATGGCGCTGTTTCTGCATTTGCACAATGGCTGCGGGGCGAGATGCTGCTATGCAGTATCGGAATGGCTTGCTCAAAATGCGGTCACAAATCGTTAATAAGGCGCCATTTTTACAAAACCGTAACAAGACTTTCGCGATTCTGATGGCGCTAACAACGATTTTACGCGGGGTCACAGGGGTTTGGCGGAAATGCGCGATTTCACCGCCTTGCCCAGCGGGTGGCGAATTGCGATGTTGGTGGCGCCGAAAGACGGGGACCGCCATGACCATCTCACGAGAACGTGTGCTTGAAGTGCTTGCCGCGATCGATGTGCCGGGGGGCGGAAACCTGGTTTCGCGGGATTTCGTCCGCGCGCTGGGCGTCGAATCGGGGGTGGTCCGCTTTGTCATCGAGGCGCCGGACGCCGCCTATGCACGCAATCTGGGCCGGGTCGAGGCCGAGGCCCAGCGGCGGCTTGCCGAGCTGCCGGGGGTCGAAAAGGTGCAGATCGTCACCACCGCGCCTTCGGCCCCTGCCGGCACCACGCCCCCGGCCGCACCCCGGGCCGATGCGCCGTCGCTGAAGATCGGCCGCCACCCCACGCCGCAGGCGGGGCCGGCACCGGTCAGCGGTGTTGATCGCATCCTGGCCATCGGCTCGGGCAAGGGCGGGGTCGGAAAATCGACCTTGACGGCCAATCTGGCCGTGGCGCTGGCGCGACAGGGCCGTCGGGTCGGGCTGCTGGATGCCGATATCTATGGGCCGTCGCAGCCGCAGATGCTGGGGCTGACCGGACAGCGGCCGAAAAGCGACGGCGAGACGATCGAACCCCTGCACGCCCATGGCGTCACGGTGATGTCGCTGGGACTGATGATGAAGGCAGGCGAGGCGGTCGTCTGGCGCGGGCCCATGCTGATGGGGGCGCTGCAACAGATGCTGACCCAGGTCAAATGGGGCCGGCTGGATGTGCTGCTGGTGGACCTGCCGCCGGGCACGGGGGATGTGCAGCTGTCGCTGTGCCAGAAGGCGCGGGTGACGGGGGCGATCATTGTCTCGACGCCGCAGGACGTGGCGCTGATCGACGCGCGCCGTGCCATCGACATGTTCGGCAAGCTCAAGACCCCGGTGCTGGGCCTGGTCGAGAACATGTCCAGTTATGTCTGCCCCAACTGCGGGCACGAGGCGCATCTGTTCGGCCATGGCGGTGTCGCGGCCGAGGCCCGGGCGCTGGATCTGCCCTTCCTGGGCGAGATCCCGCTGGATCTGGACCTGCGGCTGGCGGGGGATGCCGGCATCCCGGTCGCGGCTGGCAGCGGTCCTGTGGCCGAGGCCTTTGCCCACCTGGCGGCGCGGCTGGTGGCCGGCGGGATGGCCTGATCCTGATTCGGCCCGCTGCGGTTCGTCCTGTCCATGACGCATCGCGGCATGCGGATGCAGGTGGTTGGTGATCGCCCTGCGCCCGAAGCTGGCTTGGGATTTTACGGGAAAGCCCGACCTTCCCCGAATCACCGCGGCGTGAATGACCGTGATCTGCACGGCCGAATCTGCGCCACAAGGCGCGCATTCCGGGCATTGGAACGAGGTTTCCCGCCTGCCGCCGGCGTGTGGACCATTTTCGGGAAAATCTGGGACCAAATTGCCACAGATCAATCGCCCACTACATATGGTGTGATGCGTAAGTAGTCTGTCTACTTATGGGACAGTGGCAGCGATGGTAAATACAGGTTCCCGAGTCGTTCACCGGCGAACCCCTGCCGGCCCCTGCTTGGGCCCCAAACAAATCCATTGCGTCCCGTAAATTCCCATGGCATCCCTGACCTCACGGAACGGGCATAGGGGCGGCAAGACCCCGCAGGCGACAAGCAGGCTTTCATACAGGCAACCCGCTTCCGAACATGACCTTGCCGCGTGCGAGCAGCACCTCCCCCAGGTGGCGCGAAAGGCAGGGTGCGATCCCCGAAACTACGGGGCCCAGAGATGGGAACGAGGGCGGCGGATCGGGCAGTGGCAGCAGCCCGATCCGCCCTTTCCTTTTCGGGCGACCGGAAAGGCCGGGACAGTGGAAGGAGTGCGCGCCGTTGGCACGCCGGTTCAGAGGGTCGGAAGAGGTCAAGGTGGACGCGAAGGGTCGCGTTTCCATCCCCGCCAAGTTCCGCCGCGTCTTTGAAGCCTGCGACCCCGACTGGGACACCGGCAAGCGCGCGCAGCTGGTCATCGTCCATGGGACGCGCGACTGGAAATACCTGCAGTTGTTCACCATCGCCGCGATGGAGGAAATCGAGGCCGGCATCGCCCGGATGCCGCGCGGCAGCGCTGCCCGCAACTTGCTGGAAAACATCTATCAGGGCCACGCTGACGAGGCCGAGATCGACGGTGACGGTCGTCTGGTCCTGCCGCAGAAACTGCGCGAAAAGATCGGGCTCAGCGACAGTGCCTTCTTCATCTCGGCCGGCGACAGTCTCAAGGTCTGGTCGCCTGAAGCCTATGCCGAGGAAGAACGCGCGCTCGAGGCCCGCGTCCCCGAACTGGAACCCGGTGCCGACCCGCTGTCGCTGTTGTCGCTGGCGCCACAGGAGGGGGGGTAGGGCATGGCCGATGCTCCCCATCTGCCCGTCCTGCTTGGCCCGCTGTTGCGGGCCGTTGCGCCTGTGACCGGCACCTGGATCGACGGCACATTCGGCGCCGGCGGTTATGCGCGCGGCCTTCTGGCGCAAGGTGCCGAACGGGTCATCGGCATCGACCGCGATCCTTCGGTCTTTGCCCTGGCGGCGGCCTGGGCCGGCCAGTATGGTGACCGGCTGCGTCTGGTCGAAGGCACGTTTTCCGATCTGGACCGGCTGGCGGGCGAACAGGTCGATGGCGTGGTGCTGGACCTGGGGGTCAGTTCGATGCAGCTGGACCAGGCCGAGCGCGGCTTTTCCTTTCTGCGCGATGGCCCGCTGGACATGCGCATGGGTAGCGATGGCCCGACCGCGGCCGATCTGCTGAACAGCGCCCCCGAACAGGTAATCGCGGATGTGCTGTATCTGTATGGCGAGGAACGCGCCGCGCGCCGCATTGCCCGTGCCATCGTCGCCGCGCGGCCGCTGACGCGCACCGGGCAGCTGTCCGATATCGTCGCCGGCTGCCTGCCGCGTCCCAAGCCGGGACAAAGCCACCCCGCGACCCGTGCCTTTCAGGCCATCCGCATCTGGGTGAACGACGAATTCGGCCAGCTGGTCGAGGGGCTGGCCGCGGCCGAACGGGCTCTGCGCCCGGGCGGCAAGCTGGCGGTGGTCAGCTTTCATTCGCTCGAGGACCGCATCGTCAAGCGCTTCATGCAGGCGCGATCGAACAGTGCTGGCGGCGGCAGCCGTCATGCCCCGGAAAGCCAACGCGACGAGGCCGCATTTCACCTGCCCTTTCGTCGCGCCATCGGCCCGGACGAGGCGGAACTGGCCGCCAACCCGCGCGCGCGCTCGGCCCTGTTGCGCGTGGGTATCCGCACCCAGGCCCCGGCCGGCCGTGTTGCCCCCGGACTGCTGGGCCTGCCGATGCTGAACGAGCGGAGGGGCTGATGCGTTCGCTGCTGTATGTGATGACCACGCTGATCGTGATGGGACTGGCCTTCTGGGCCTATCGCGAGAATTATCGCACCCAGGCCGCGATCAACGACATGGCCAATGTCCAGCGTCAGATCGGTGCGCTGCGCGAAGAACTGGGGGTTCTGCGCGCGGAATGGGCCTATCTGAATCGCCCCGAACGGCTGCGCAATCTGGTCAATCTGAATTTCGACAAGCTGCGGCTGGTTCCCTTTGGCGCCGAGCAGTTTGTCGATGTGGGACAGGTCGCCTTTCCCGTGACCCGGCCCGGCGAAGCCGCCGAAGGCCCCGACGCGGCCCTGACCCCGCGCCCACCAGGATTTCCGCCCCGCCGACCACAGGAGACGACGCCATGATCCGCACGCCCTTGCGCCCGCTGGCCCGCATCCTTCGCGCCCGCGCCAACGGTGAAAATCCCGATACGATCGAGGCACAGAACCGGGCGCAGCGCCATGCCGAAATCCAGGAAGGTGCGCGCCGCAGCGCCCGCGGGCGGCTGGTGTTCATGTCCTGTGCCTTTGCGCTGGCCTTTTCGATCGTGGGGGTCAAGATGGGGGTGCTGGCCTCGACCCAGCCGCGCGAACCCCGGGTGCAGACGACGGGGGCGCAGATCATCTCGCAGCGTGCCGATATCACCGACCGCCACGGCCGGGTGCTGGCCACCAACCTGCTGACGCATTCGCTTTATGCGCACCCCCACCAGATGGTCGATCCGCAGGGCGCCGCGCGCGAGCTGGCACGCATCTTTCCCGATCTGGACCGCGAGCGTTTGCTGAAGGATTTTACCGGCAAGCGCACCTTCGTCTGGATCAAGCGCAAGATCAGCCCCGAACAGATGCAGGCCGTCCATGACATCGGCGAACCGGGGCTGCTGTTCGGCCCGCGCGAGATGCGGCTTTACCCCAATGGTCACATCGCCAGCCACATCCTGGGTGGCGCCACCTTCGGCAAGGAGGATGTGGCCAGCGCCGAGGTGGTCGGCGTCGCCGGGGTGGAAAAGGCCTTCGACCGCTGGCTGCGCGATCCGGCCAATGACGGCGCGCCGCTGACCCTGTCGCTGGACCTGACCGTGCAGGCCGCGATGGAGGAGGTGCTGGGCAACGGCATGAAGGTGATGAACGCCAAGGGCGCCACCGGCATCCTGATGCATGTCAAGACAGGCGAGATTCTGGCCATGGCCAGCCTGCCGGATTTCGACCCCAACGACCGCCCGCGCCCGCTGCTGAAGGGCGATCCTTCGGACAGCCCGCTGTTCAACCGCGCGGTGCAGGGTCAATACGAACTCGGTTCGACCTTCAAGATATTCCCGGTGGCGCAGGCGCTGGACCTGAAGCTGGTCAGCCCGGCGACGATGATCAATTCCAAATCGCCGATGCGCATCGGCAAATATCTCATCAACGATTTCCACAATTACGGCGGTCAGCTGTCGGTGGCCGACATCATCGCCAAGTCCTCGAACGTGGGCACGGTGCGGGTGGCCCAGCTGGTCGGGGTCGAGCGCCAGCGCGACTTTCTTGAGAAGCTGGGCTTTTTCGAGCCGACCACGATCGAGATGAGCGAGGGCCCGACCGGCAAGCCGCTGGTGCCGTCGCGCTGGCCGGCGGTCACGGCGGCAACGGTGTCCTTTGGTCATGGACTGGCGGCCAGCCCGCTGCATCTGGCGGCGGCTTATGCCACCATCGCCAATGGCGGCAAGCGGGTGCGGCCGACACTGGTCCATGAGCGCAGTCCACGCGAGGGCGAGCAGGTCTTGTCCCCGGCGGCAGCCAATACCGCCATGCAGCTGTTGCGCCAGGTCGTCACCCGCGGCACTGCCCGCAGCGCCAATGTCGAGGGCTACGAGGTCGCGGGCAAGACCGGCACCGCCGACAAGCCGCGTCCGCAGGGCGGCTATTACCGCAACAAGGTGGTGGCGACATTCGCCTCGGCCTTTCCGGCCAGCGCACCGGAATATGTGCTGGTGCTGACGCTGGACGAACCTTCGGTCGGGCTGGCGGGTGGCGGGGAAAGCCGCACCGCCGGCTCGACCGCCGCCCCCGTCGCCGGCGAGCTGATCCGCCGCGTCGCCCCGCTGCTGGGCCTGCGGCCGATGGTGGAAACGCCGCTGCCCATGGTTGAACGGCCGTTGCCGGATGGGCTAAAGCTCGTCTCGAACTGATGAACGGAGGATCCGTGGCACAGCGGGCGATGCGGCTGTCCCTTTTGGGGCTCAGGGGGGACAAGGGGCGCGACCCCGAGGTGACGGGCATTTCCGTCGATTCGCGCCAGGTCAGGCCAGGTCATCTGTTCGCGGCGCTGCCCGGATCGACCGTGCACGGCGGCGAATTCATCCAGTATGCGCTGCGCCAGGGCGCCTGTGCGGTGCTGACCGACCGCCGCGGCGCCGAAATCGCCGCCGAGCTGCTGGCGGATTCACCGGCGGCGCTGGTGGTGGCCGAGGATCCGCGCGCCGCGCTGGCGGGTGCGGCTGCGCTGTGGTTCGCCGCCCAGCCCGACACCATGGTCGCGGTCACCGGCACCTCGGGCAAGACCTCGGTCGCGACCTTTACCCGCCAGATCTGGCAGGCGCTGGGACACAGCGCCATCAGCCTGGGCACCATGGGGGTGCAGGGCGACTATCAGGCCAAGCTGGCCCATACCACGCCCGACCCGTTGACCTTGCACCGCGTGCTGGCCGAGGCCGCGGCCGCCGGCGTCACCCATGCCGCGATGGAGGCCAGTTCGCACGGGCTGGACCAGCGCCGGCTGGACGGGGTGCGGCTTAAGGCGGCGGCCTTCACCAATTTCAGTCAGGATCATCTGGATTATCACCGCGATTTCGATGAATATTTCGCCGCGAAGGCGCTGCTGTTCGATCGCGTCCTGGACGAGGGCGCGGGCGCGGTCATCAACATCGACGACCCGCGCGGCCGGCAGATGGCCCGGATCGCGCGCGACCGCGGCCTGGTCCTGACCACCATCGGCCGAGACGAGGGCGCCGATCTGCGCATCCTGGGCCAGCGTTACGATGCCACCGGGCAGGACTTGCGCTTCAGCCATCTCGGCCAGGCGCATCTGGTGCGGCTGGCGCTGATTGGCGGGTTTCAGGCCGAAAACGTGCTGGCGGCGGCGGGGCTGGCGATGGCGGCGGGGGACGATCCGGCCCGCGTCATCGACACGCTGCCCGGCCTGACCACGGTGCGCGGGCGTATGGAACTGGCGGCGGTGCGCGACAACGGTGCCGCGGTCTTTGTCGATTACAGCCACAAGCCCGGCGCCCTGGCCTCGGCGCTGCAATCGCTGCGGCCGCATGTGATGGGACGCATCATCGTGGTCTTTGGCGCCGGCGGCGACCGCGACCGGCTGAAACGGCCGCTGATGGGCGAGGCGGCGCGCGATTTCGCCGATGTCGTCTATGTCACCGACGACAACCCCCGCAGCGAGGATCCTGCCGCCATCCGCGCCGAAGTTCTGGCTGGCGCCGGACCCGAGGCGATCGAGGTCGCCGACCGGGCCGAGGCGATCCTGCGCGGCGTCGATGCCCTGCAACCCGGCGACGCGTTGCTGATCGCCGGCAAGGGGCACGAGACCGGGCAGATCATCGGCAATGACGTGTTTCCCTTTGACGACGCCGAGCAGGCATCGGTCGCCGTCGCCGCGCTGGATGGCAAGATATGACGCTTTGGACTGCGCAGGATGCGGCCGCCGCCACCGGCGGACGCGCAACCCGTGATTTTGCCGTTACCGGCGTTTCGATTGACAGCCGCAGCTTGACGCCGGGCGATCTGTTCGTGGCGTTGCAGGCGGCGCGTGATGGCCATGATTTCGTCGCCCAGGCGCTGGCGCGCGGCGCCGGCGCGGCCCTGGTCAGCCGCATCCCCGAAGGTGTCGCCCCCGACGCGCCGCTGCTGCTGGTGCCCGATGTGTTGCAGGCGCTGCAGGCGCTGGGCCGGGCCGGCCGCGCGCGGATGCAGGGTCGGGTGATCGCGATCACCGGTTCGGTCGGCAAGACCTCGACCAAGGAAATGGCGCGGGTGGCGCTGGCGGGGCAGGGGCGCGTTCATGCCGCCGAAGCCAGCTACAACAATCATTGGGGCGTGCCCCTGACCCTGGCGCGGATGCCGGCGGACACCGATTATGCCATCATCGAGATCGGCATGAACCATCCCGGCGAGATCGAGCCGCTGGCCCGACTGGCCCGCCCGCAGGTGGCGATGATCACCACCGTGGCCGCCGCCCATCTCGAGGCTTTCGGCGCCATCGAGGGGATCGCGCGCGAAAAGGGCGCGATCTTTGCCGGGCTGACGCAACCCGGCACCGCGGTTCTGCCCGAGGATCTGGCGGTGACGCCGATCCTGCGCGACTGTGCCGACCGGGCAGGGGCGCTGGTCATCGGATTTGGCGACCAAGGCATGGCACGGCCGCTGACGGTCCGGACCGGCGATGGCGCCACCCGCGTGCGCGCCCGCATCCTGGGCGAGACTGTCGATTTCACCCTGGCCAGCGCCGGCACCCATTTCGTTATGAACGCGGTCGGCGTGCTGGCGGCGCTGGCTGCAGCGGGTGCCGATCTGGCGCAGGCCGCGCGGGATCTGGGCGACTGGCGCCCTGTGGTGGGACGCGGCGCGGTCGAGGATCTGGGCGGTATCCGCCTGATCGACGACGCCTATAATTCAAACCCGACCTCGCTGGCGGCGGGGCTGGCGACGCTGGCGCGGCTTGACGGCGGGCGGCGGGTCGCGATTCTGGGCGATATGCTGGAACTCGGCCCCGAGGAAATCGGCATGCACGCCGACATGGCCCGCGACGCGGCGATGCAGGCGGTGGACCTGGTCCATACCGCGGGGCCGCGGATGCTGGCGCTGCACCAGGCGCTGCCCGAGGCGCGGCGCGGGCGCCATGCCGAGACCGCCGCCGAACTGGCCGCGCAGGCCGACACGCTGGTGCAGACCGGCGATATCGTGCTTGTGAAAGGGTCGAAGGGCTCGAAAATCTCGATGGTGGTTGACGCGCTGCGACAGTCACGCCAAAGCACGCCGCCTGGCGAAAGGACCGCGTAATGCTGTATTGGCTGACCAACCTGTCGGATGGCGGGGATTTCTTCAACCTGTTCCGCTATATCACCTTTCGGGCCGGCGGCGCCTTCTTCACCGCGCTGCTGTTCGGCTTTCTGTTCGGCCGGCCGCTGATCGACCTGCTGCGGCGCAAGCAGAAAAAGGGGCAGCCGATCCGCGACGACGGACCGCAGAACCATTTCTCAAAGGCGGGAACGCCGACCATGGGCGGGCTGCTGATCCTGGCGGCGCTGGTGGTCGGCACGCTGCTGTGGGCACGGCTGGACAATGGCTATGTCTGGATCGTGCTGCTGGTGACGCTGGCCTATGCCGCCATCGGCTTTGCCGACGACTATGCCAAGGTGACCAAGCAGCATCACGCCGGCCTGTCGGGGCGCATCCGGTTGCTGCTGGGGCTGCTGATCGCGGGCTGTGCCGGGACGGCGGCGGCCTGGCTGCACCCTGCGGGGCTGAGCGGCCAGCTGGCGCTGCCGTTCCTGAAGGATACGCTGATCAACCTGGGCGTGCTGTTCGTGCCCTTTGCGGTGCTGGTGATCGTCGGCGCGGCCAATGCCGTCAACCTGACCGACGGGCTGGACGGTCTGGCGATCATGCCGGTGATGATCGCCGCCGCCAGCTTTGCCGTGATCGCCTATATGGTCGGCAACGCCAATTTCGCCAATTATCTGGGCGTGCATTTCGTGCCCGGCACCGGCGAGCTGGCGGTGTTCGTGGCGGCGCTGATCGGCGGCGGCCTGGGGTTCCTGTGGTATAACGCGCCGCCGGCGGCGGTGTTCATGGGCGACACCGGCAGCCTGGCGCTGGGCGGGGCGCTGGGCGCGATTGCGGTGGTGACCAAGCATGAAATCGTGCTGGCCATCGTCGGCGGCCTGTTCGTGGTCGAGGCGCTGTCGGTCATTATCCAGGTGCTGTATTTCAAGCGCACCGGCAAGCGCGTGTTCCTGATGGCGCCGATTCATCACCATTTCGAAAAGAAGGGCTGGGGCGAGGCGCAGATCGTCATTCGCTTCTGGATCATCGCGCTGATCCTGGCGCTGATCGGTCTGGCGACGCTGAAACTGCGCTGATCCCGCATCCCGCTAGCAAAGGCAGCATCATGATTCCGGTTCAAGGCGTCGAAGGTCAGACCATAGCGGTTCTGGGGCTGGGCCGGTCCGGCCGCGCCACCGTGGCGGCCCTGGCGGCCGGGGGCGCGCGGGTGGTGGTCTGGGACGACGGCGCCGATACCCGCGCCCAGGCCGAAGCCGACGGGCTGACGGTGCTGGACCTGACCCGCGACCAGAACTGGGATGGCATCGCGGCGCTGATCACCAGCCCCGGCATCCCGCATCTTTACCCCCGCCCGCATCCGGTCATCGCCATGGCCTATGCGCGGGGGGTGCCGGTCGACAATGACATCGGCCTGTTCTTTCGCAGCCTGGCCACGCGCGACTGGGATCAGTTCGACACGCCGCCACGCGTGATCGCGGTCACCGGCTCGAATGGAAAATCCACCACCACGGCGCTGATCCATCACATCCTGCGCGAGGCCGGCCGCCCCACCCAGATCGGCGGCAATATCGGCACCGGCGTTCTGTCGCTGCGCCCGGCCGAGGAAGGCGAGGTGATTGTGCTGGAACTGTCCAGCTATCAGACCGACCTGGCGCGGGCGCTGACCCCGGATGTCGCGGTGTTCACCAACCTGTCGCCCGACCATCTGGACCGGCACGGCGGCCCGGGCGGCTATTTCGCCGCCAAGCGCCGGCTGTTCGCCGAGGGCGGCCCCGATCGCGCGGTGATCGGCGTGGACGAAATCGAGGGCCGCTATCTGGCCGATCAGCTGGCCATGGGCCCGATGGACGACCGGGTGATCCGGGTCTCCTCGGGGCAGAAGCTGGACGGCTTCGGCTGGACGGTGTTCGCACGCAAGGGGTTCCTGGCCGAATACCGCAAGGGGCGGCAGGTGGCCTCGATCGATCTGCGCGAGGTCAAGGGCCTGCCGGGCGAACACAACCACCAGAATGCCTGCGCCGCCTATGCCGCCGCCCGCGCCGTCGGCGTCGCCCCGCGCGAGATCGAGCGCGCCTTCCACAGTTTTGCCGGTCTGCCGCATCGCAGCCAGACGGTGGCGGAATTTGGCGGCGTGCGCTGGGTCAACGACAGCAAGGCCACGAATGTCGATGCCGCCGCCAAGGCGCTGACCGCGTTCCAGAACATCCGCTGGATCGCCGGCGGCATGGGCAAGGATGGCGGCATCGAGGCGTTGCAGCCGCTGCTGGGCGCGGTGGTCAAGGCCTATCTGATCGGCCACTCCGCCCGCGATTTCGCGCTGCAACTGGGGCAGACCCCGCATGAGGTGCTCGAGACCATGGACCAGGCCGTGGCCCGTGCCGCGGCCGAGGCGCAGCCCGGCGACACCGTGTTGCTGGCGCCGGCCGCCGCCAGCTTCGACCAGTATCCGAATTTCGAAAAGCGCGGCGAGCATTTCACCGCCCTTGTCCAGGCGCTGCGCGACCAGGGCGCATAGCGGCAGTCGATATGAACAGGGCCCCGGTTGCGGGGCCCTGTCGGTTTGTGGCGATTTCACCAGCTTCAGAAGCTGTAGCCGATGCGCACGCCCACGCCCCAGGCTTCGCTGTCGTTCATGCGGGCGACCTCGCGCTTGGCGCCGCTGGGGCCCACGCCCAGGGTGGCATCGCCCAGCTTGGTGTAGTTGATGCCGGTGGTGATCTTCATGTTGTCGCGGGTATAGACCGCGGCCAGGGTCACCCCCTTGCGGCCATTGACCGGCGCCAGCGGCGAAACGGTCTCGCCCTCGCTGGGTTCATAAAGGAACGACATCGATCCCGACCAGTTCTCGGTGAACTTGCGGCCCACGCCGATGGTGTAGGTGGTGGTGTCCTCGACCTCGACCAGCGGGATGGAGCCGGCGGGCGAGGCAATGGGGAACAGGAAGTTGTCCACCTGGAATTCGGACCATTTCACCCAGCGGATCGAACCGAACAGCAGCGTGTCGGCGGCAATGCCGGTCTGGCCTTCAAGCGTCCAGCTGCGCGGGGTCTTGACCGTGTAGTTGCCGCTGAAGGTCGCCGGCAGCGGGCCACCGCTTTCGGTCATGTCGAAATCGTGTTCGATGGGCGAATTGTAGGTCAGCGACACCCGCGCCGCGATCTCGGGCACCTCATAGGCGACGCCGGCGACCCAGCCCACGCCCCAGGCACCGTCGATGTCCAGATCATAGCCAGACGTGGCGGCGTAGCCCGCGCCGCGCAGGCTGACCAGGCCGTCGGCATGCGAACCCCGGATACCGCCATGGACCGAGAAGTTGTTGTCGAACTTGTAGCGCAGCAGGGCGGTATAGGTGGTCGAGTTCACCTCGACCCGGGTGCCACCCAGCACCGGCGATCCGCCCGGCGCGGTCGGATAGCGGATGTCGGCGCCAAAGGGCTGTTCGACGATCAGCACGCCCGACAGGTTTTCGTTGAACTGATGCTTGTAGGACAGCCCGAAAAAGCCATAGCCCTGCGCCACATCGCCGGTGGCAAAGCCGGCCACATCGGTGCCGCGCACGCTGGGATCGACGCCGCCAAAGCTGAGTTCGGCGTAATTTCCCTGTTCGAACAGTGGCGCCAGCGATTGCGGCGCGCGTTCGATCCCGCCGGCAAGCACCGGCGCGGCGCTGGCCAGCAGGGCCCCGATGCCGGTGATGATCTTGTTCATATGTTCCTCCCCTTGAATCGGCCGTTCGCGGGCCGCTACGCAAAGCCTGCGGCACGCGCCACGGTTGCGTCAATCACCCGCCCCGCGTGACGCCGCGTTGAACCGGCCCTTGCCGTTGCGGCGTGGCCGCAGAGCCACGGCTGCCGTGCGGCGAAAGCCGTGCGATGACTGCGTCTTGGGCTGGACATTCGGCATGGCGCATGAAATGGGAAACTGCCAAACGAACCGCTGACAAGGATGTTCCCATGCAGATTCGTGAGGCCTTGACCTTCGACGATGTTCTTCTGGTTCCTGCGGCATCCTCGGTGATGCCGTCGACCGCCGATGTGACGACCTATGTCACCCGCAGCATCCGGATGAACATTCCGCTGCTGTCGAGCGCCATGGACACGGTAACCGAAAGCCGCATGGCCATCGCCATGGCCCAGGCCGGCGGAATTGGCGTCATCCACCGCAACCTGACCGCCGAACAGCAGGCCGACGAGGTGCGCCGCGTCAAGCGGTTCGAATCGGGCATCGTCTATGACCCGGTGACGCTGACGCCCGATCAGACCATAGCCGATGCCAAGGCGCTGCAGGCGCGCTACAATGTCACCGGCTTCCCGGTGGTGGATGCGGCGGGCCGCGTCGTCGGCATCATCACCAATCGCGACATGCGCTTTGCCAGCAGCGATGCCATGCCGGTCAAGGCGGTGATGACCAGCGAAAACCTGGCCATCCTGCGCGAGCCGGCCGACCGTGCCGAGGCCATCGGCCTGATGAAGGCGCGACGCATCGAAAAGCTGCTGGTCACCGATGCTGCCGGCAAGCTGACCGGGCTGTTGACGCTGAAGGATACCGAGCAATCGGTGCTGAATCCGCTGGCCTGCAAGGACGCCCTCGGGCGGCTGCGCGTCGCCGCCGCCTCGACCGTGGGCGACGAAGGCTATGAACGCAGCCTGGCGCTGATCGAGGCTGGCGTCGATCTGGTGGTGATCGACACCGCGCATGGTCATTCCGAAGGCGTGGCCCGCGCGGTCAGCCGTATCAAGGCCCATGCCGGCGATGTGCAGGTCGTTGCCGGCAATGTCGCCACCGCCGCCGCGGCGCGCGCGCTGGTCGATGCTGGCGCCGATGCGATCAAGGTGGGCATCGGGCCGGGGTCGATCTGCACCACCCGCATCGTTGCAGGCGTAGGCGTGCCGCAGCTGACCGCGATCATGGACGCGGTCGCAGGCGCGGGCGATGTGCCGGTGATCGCCGATGGTGGCATCAAGTATTCGGGCGATTTCGCCAAGGCGATCGCTGCGGGCGCCAGCTGTGCCATGGTCGGTTCGGCCATTGCCGGCACCGACGAAAGCCCCGGCGAGGTGATCCTGTATCAGGGCCGCAGCTTCAAGTCCTATCGCGGCATGGGCAGCCTTGGCGCGATGGCGCGCGGCTCGGCCGACCGCTATTTCCAGAAGGACGCGGCCTCGGACAAGCTGGTGCCCGAAGGGATCGAAGGCCAGGTGCCCTACAAGGGTTCTGCCGCCGCGGTCATCCACCAGCTGGTGGGCGGTCTGCGGGCGGCCATGGGCTATACCGGCAACGCCACCATCGAGCAGATGCGCGGGGGCTGCGAGTTCGTGCGTATCACTGGCGCGGGCCTTAAGGAAAGCCACGTGCACGACGTCCAGATCACGCGAGAGTCGCCGAACTATCGTCTTGGATAATAAAGGATTTGCGTCGATTTAAGGCTGCCCGTTCCGTGCAGGGTCGGGCACCATATTTCAACCACTTACGCCAGTATCAGCGCGCTGAACTGATGCAGACTGATGCTGAAACGATAGGGTGGCCAATTTGCTGATGCAGCGACGCGCCGCCGTCGTCGCCATCGAAATCATGGAGCCGGCGGGCTTTCGACCATCGCCGTATGGCAGAGTGATCGCACAAATTATAACGCCCTGCCAGAAGGCAGGGCGTATGTGCGGGTCAGGGTCAGATGAAGCGGGCATGGCAGGCCCGGCCGTCAGGCGGCGGGGGCCTTCGGGGTCCTCTCGATGGCTGCGGCACCATACCTGGCGATCTGCTTGGCCAGCAACTCGCGTTCCAGCCATTGGATCAGCGTTGTCGCCAGGCTGTCGTCATCGACGCCACCCATGCCGGTCAGCTGCGGCTGGGTCACGGTCGTGCGCGAACAGACCAGCTTGTCGCCGTCCAGGTCGATCTCGACCACCGCCTCGCTCTGGTGGAAGGCCAGATCGGCCTTTGACAGACAGGCCCAGGCCTCGCTGTGCGACCAATCCGACCGCGCCATCAGGCTGTTGGTGTCGGCGGGGCAAGCTCGCCATCGACCAAGGCAAAGAGCCGCAACACCTCGATCACCGCGCCCTTTTCGGCCGGTGAGCGGCGGGTCTCGACCTTGGCGCGGTGCTTCTCCAGCGCGTCGCGGACTGCGCGGTGGTCGGGTTCGGGCTCTTGGCCGCCAGATTTCTTCAGCAGCCTGAAAATGCAATGGGTTAGCTAGGATGATCAGCTCGCTACGGTCGTATTCTTGCATGATGGCCCGTTCCGTAACCAGGCTGTAGCTTAGCGGTGCTTTCGCCTGCGTCCATCAAGGCCAAACTGAGCGTCCATATGGAGGACGGTTGGGTGAAGACTCAGGAGGACAAGGAAACCTCGTGCAGAGGTTTGGGTTTGCGATGGCAAGGCAACTTGACAGGTCGCGTGCCCTTATTTCGGTTTCCGACCGGCTGTCCTTGAATGAGATAGACATGCACCACGTGTAGTGTTCGCTTATGGAGGCCTCCCATCGCGATCCTTTGTGGCGACAAGCGTTTCGGTTCAGTTGGCCTTTACTCTCAGCCTCCAAGCTATAGGCCCGGCAGTAGCCTGACTTGTTGACGTAAAACGAGATGGGGTTGGACCATCCGTGATTACACCTTGACGTTCCGCTCGGACGCCGGTCGCAGCCCTGGAAGGAGATGGAATGAAGCCCTTCTGCCAAGATCGGGATATCCGCCCGGCGCTGGTCGCCATCAACGTCGATCTGGCCCATGTTCTGGCCATTCACGTCCCACCGCAGGATGAAGATGTCATAAGACCACGGCTCTACCCCCCAAACTACACGCAGGTTCATGCCGGCGCGGTAGACGGCGTGGAAGGCATGCGGAGCCACGTTGGGGGACCAGGCCACACCTCCGTTGCGAAAGTCCTGGACGCGGCCTCCAGACGGTCCGTCCCGCTCCGGAGCCAACGGGCAGAGCAGGTTGCCGCCTTCGCCCCCGAGCGTTTGATAAACGTCTCGAATCAAGCCGTAGGGCTGATCGGCTGCTTCGCAGGCCTGGGCGCCTTTGGCGGCTACCAGCAGCGGCACGGCACCAGTCAGCACCAGACGCGACAGAATGCCCAAGCCAGTCAGCATTCCGAGACCCTCACCAATCGAAGCCTACGCAAAGTCCGCAGAAATAGATCCGGCACTCTTCCAGTTCTGAGGATGAATATAGAATCCATCATCACACATTTGGACGACCCCATAGCAGCTGGTGATTGTTTGCTGCGGCTGGCAGACATGGACGGGGCGGCAGAGCGCCTTCGTGCCTGACCAACAAGGCGATCCGTCCCCATGATCGTTACGGTCTATCTCGACTTCGCCCTCGAGGCATGCGCCGTGGCAAAATGGCGCGGTGCCGCGCCAAACGTCCTACGCCAAGGCGCCCGAGGCAGGCGTCATGACCAGCACCAAGAGATGCGAGAGCCTACTGAGCATTCGCAGCAAGCTTTGAATATGGGGGCACGCCGCCATAGCAACCTCCAACAAGAACAAGCGACACTGCAAAGGTCTTTCAGAGCGCTTCCCGCTGGCCGCGGGAGGGCGAGGCGAGCCCTCTGATCGGTTAGATACAGATGATACCTCAGGAACTGGCGGTACGTCGATGTGAACCGCGCCGTGTTTTCCGGAGGCTGATTGACGTCAGTTCCGCGGCCATGAGGTCGCTGACACAAAACCTCGGCGCCAGATCAAGAATGGCGTTCGGCTTACCTGCCAGTAAGGGAGCGGGCATTCACCGGACCTGGGCAGCACGCGGCACGACCGCCAATGGATGCCCGCGCGCGAAGGAGGCTGTGATTTTCGGAACATCTGGGCAACAGAACCAGGTATTGGCGTGGATCCTTCGGCGGGTGCGGCATCCTGGCATCGATTGAGCGCCGGTATGACTGAACACCCGATCTTAACCTTTTGCGGCTAAAGGCTTGGATATGCATGATCCCTGGCCTTTCAGATGCTCCGTATCCTTTCTGTCTCTTGCCGGTTCCTGATGACGCTGGTTGTGCTATCGGCGCCGGTATGGGGCATGCCCGGGGCCGAGGTATGCGAATGGGCGGCATTGCGCGCGGCGGAAGAGGAAGGTGTGCCCGCCGACATTCTGGGGGCGCTGACCCTGACCGAGACCGGCCGGCGCCTGGACGGGGTGGTTCGCCCCTGGGCCTGGAGCGCCAATTCCGAAGGCGAAGGCACCTGGTTTGACGATCCGTCAAGCGCCATCGCCTTTGCTCGCGACCGGCTGGCGCAGGGGCGCACCAATCTGGATATCGGCTGCTTCCAGTTGAACTATCGTTGGCACGGGGAAAATTTTTCCTCGCTCGAGGCGATGTTCGATCCGCTGGGCAATGCCCGCTATGCGGCGCGTTTCCTGCGCAACCTTTACGCCGAGACAGGAAGCTGGCGCGCGGCTGCCGGCGCGTTTCATTCCCGAACCCCGGTTCACGCCAACCGTTACCTGGCCCGCTTCGATACCTTGCATCAGATGCTGGTGCAGCGCGGATTTCAGGGCATGACTGCCTCGCCTGAAACCTACAACAGTTTCGCGGCCATAAGCTCGGGAGAGCGTCGCCTGGTGCGGGAAAGGCTGATGCTGCTGGGCGCGCCTCTGGGGACAGGGGTGACTGGATCGCCCGCCTCTCTGGCCGCGATCGGTCAGGGCAGAGGCGCATTGGTGAGCGGCGGGCGCGGTCCGCTGCTTGTTGCCGCGCGCGGCGATCTGATGGCGCCGGGTCAGCATATGGGTGGACAGACAGGACCCGATGAGGCAGCCGAAGTTGCCGAAAGCTGGGATTGACAACGCAGTGCAAGCAGATTTCCTGCGTCCATTCGCAATCCATTCGTGCCGAAGGAGTTTGGCCGATGACACCTGCCGCCCGCGCGCAAGCGGCAATAGCCATCCTGGACCGGATTCTGGCGGGCGAACCGGCGGAGGCCGCCCTGTTGCGCTGGGCACGAGGCAGCCGCTTTGCAGGATCGGGTGACCGGGCAGCGGTGCGGGATCTGGTTTTCGACAATCTGCGGCGGGCGCGGTCGCGCGCGGTTCGCGGGGGTGCCCAAAGCGGCCGAGGGTTGATGCTGGGCATGTGTCGCGAACTGGGTATCGCGCCAGATACGCTCTTCACCGGCGAACGTCACGCACCAGAGCTGCTGGCCCCGGCGGAACTGCGTCGCGGGGCAGAGCCTTCGGACATAGACCAGCTTGATCTGCCGGAATGGTTGATCCCGGAATGGCAACAGGCGCTGGGGCAGAATGCAAGGCCGGTAGCCCTGGCGCTGCGGGATCGCGCGGCAGTCTGGCTAAGGGTGAACGACCTTCGCGCAACGCCACAGCAGGCCATCGCCGCTCTGGCCGCCGAGGGCATTGCGGTGAAGCCTTGGCCTGGCCTTGACGGCGCCTTGCAGGTGACCGAAGGGGCGCGGCGGCTCAACAACACGAAAGCCTATGCGCAGGGGCTTGTGGAATTGCAGGATCTGTCCCCGCAACTGGCCTGCGCGGCCTTGCCTGTGGCAAGCTCCGTGCTGGATTATTGTGCTGGCGGCGGTGGCAAGGCCTTGGCGCTCGCGGCGCGCGGGGTCGGGCAAATCACCGCCCATGACATCGATGCCCGCAGGATGCAGGATCTGCCCGCGCGCGCTGCCCGTGCCGGGGCCCAGATTCGCATTGCCCAACCGGGTCAGGTAAGGGGCCATTTCGACCTTGTCGTGGCAGATGTGCCCTGTTCCGGCAGCGGCACCTGGCGGCGGACCCCGGACAGCAAATGGCGTCTGACGCCCGGGCAGCTGGCGCAGCTTGGTCAAGCCCAGTCCACGATACTTGACCGCGTTGCGCAGCATGTCACGAGCAAGGGTCACCTGGCATACATGACCTGTTCGGTCCTTGGCTGCGAAAACCAGCGCCAGATTGCCGATTTTCTTATGCGCACGCCCCATTTCCGACTGTGCGACGAAAGGCTGTTCACACCGCTGGATGCCTCGGACGGGTTTTACCTTGCGCTCCTGCAACGCGATTAATCGGGTGTTAACGATCATGCGGTATGCGGGCTGGGCGAGGGTGAGGAACGGAGGGCGCATGGTTTCGGAACGGGCAGAAAGCTTGCGCTCGGCGCAGGTTCTGGTGCCGCTGCTGACACTGCCGGCGCTGATCGGCGCCTTGTGGCTGGCGATGTGGCCACAGGACGCATACGGCGGTCGTGCGCTGCTGGTGATCGGTGCCGTTCTGGCGACGTGGTATCTTCTTGGGGGCGCGATATCGCTGCGCCATCTGATGCGGGCGATCGCGTTGCGACGCGACTTGCGGCGCGTGCATGCAGAAATGATGGGCCACGAGGGCGCGGCAATGGCCGTCGATCCTGACGGGCTTGTGCTGGCGCAGAACGAGGCCTCGCGCCGGCGGTTCGGCGACTTGACCGGCCGGTCAATTCAGGCGCTGCTGGCACGCCGCCATGCCGATCCCGATGCCGCCTGGCGCCACATCGGCATCGGGCTTGAGGACGGACGCCGCAATTTGCTCCAACCCCTGGATGATGCCGGGGACCATTCCATCCGCAGGGTTTCGGCCTCGGGTCTGCAATTGTGGCTGGCCGTCACCGAATCTGCGCCTCCGGCCCCGGTCGCGCTGACGCGGCCACAGGCAGAGGATTTCGACATGTTGCCCGTGGCGCTTCTGCAACTGGATGTGTCGGGCATCATTCACCGAGCCAATCGCGCGGCTCGGGACATGCTGGGTGAGGATCTGGTAGGGCAGCCGCTGGCGATGCTGCTGGATGGGCTGGGGCGAGGGCTGGCCGGCTGGATCGCTGATGTGGGCAGCGGCCGCATGCAGGGCGGGGCCGAGGTGCTTCATACCCGGGGCGAGGGTCCGGAACGCTTCGTGCAGGTCACCCTGGCGCGCGGCCAAGGGGACGCGGTCACCGCGGTGCTTTCGGACGCAAGCGCGCTCAAGACGCTCGAGGCCCAGTTCGTCCAAAGTCAGAAGATGCAGGCCATAGGTCAGCTTGCTGGCGGAATTGCGCATGACTTCAACAACCTGCTGACGGCCATTACCGGTCATTGCGATCTGCTGATGCTGCGGCATGACAAGGCCGATCCCGATTATGCGGATCTGGATCAGATCAGTCAGAACGCCAATCGCGCCGCAGCCCTTGTCCGGCAACTGCTTGCCTTTTCACGCAAGCAGACCCTGAAACCGCAGCTGATGGATCTGCGCGATACGCTGTCGGATCTGACGCATCTGCTGAACCGCCTTGTGGGCGAAAGGATCGTGCTGACATTCGACCATGACCCGCATTTGCGCATGATCCGCGCAGATCGGCGCCAGTTCGAACAGGTCATCATGGATCTGGTCGTGAATGCGCGCGATGCCATGCCTCAAGGCGGCGACATTCGCATCGTCACGGATAATCTGCACCTTGAGGCCGGGGCCGAGATCGGTCGCGCCTCGTTGCCGGCGGGCGATTACGTTCGTATCCAGGTCCAGGATCAGGGTTGCGGCATCGCGCCCGATGATCTTGCCAAGATATTCGATCCCTTCTTCACCACGAAACGCATGGGAGAGGGCACGGGATTGGGGCTTTCGACAGCCTATGGCATCGTCAAGCAGACCGGAGGCTACATCTTTTGCGACAGCACGCTGGGCGAAGGATCGTGTTTCACCCTGTTCTTTCCTGCGCATGATCGTCTGGCCGATTCCGTGACGCAGGAATGCCCGGCTCCCGTGCAAATGCGCAGTCGCCTTGAAGCCGATGCGACCGTCCTGCTGGTCGAGGACGAAGCGCCGGTGCGTGCCTTTGCAAGCCGCGCCTTGAAGTTGCAGGGTCTGAATGTTCTTGAGGCCTCTTGCGCCGAAGAGGCCTTGACGCTGCTTTCCGATCAGTCCCTGGCGGTGGATGTGTTTGTCACCGATGTCGTCATGCCAGGCATGGACGGACCCAGCTGGGTTCGCAGCGCCTTGGCACAGCGTCCCGATACGCGGGTCATCTTCATGTCAGGTTATGCCGAGGACATTTTCTGCGAAGGACGCGAGCCGATTCCGGGCGCGGCATTTCTGGCCAAGCCGTTCTCGCTGTCGGACCTGACGGCACTGGTGTGCCGGCAGCTTGAGCAAGCCCCGGCCGCTGCAAGAAGCGGTCGCTGCGATCAGAGCGTCTGATAAAGCTCGATGTCCGGGGCCAGCATTCTCCGCAGCAATTCCTCCTGATCTTTGGGCAGGCTGACATCGACCGCGGGCGGCACGTTGACACGGGGCAGGCTGATTGCGCAGTCCAGCGTGTCTTCAAGGAAATGCGTGAAGCGATCGATGTCCTCGTAGCGAAAGATCCGGTCAACGCGATCCGAGCCGTGCGTCAGGAATGCGCCCTGGGTTCCCACACGCGCGGCGGGCATGCCCCGCGGATCGGCATAATGACGCACGAAATCGGCAAAGCTGACCCCCACCATGGCATGATCGGGATCCTCGACATCGTCGCGAAGGCGGAAACGATACCAGCTGCGCAGCCAGTCGATGGGTTCGCGCATCAAGGCAACCGTCGTGAAACGATCGCCGGTGACCGAATGCAGCCAGGGCTCGATATGCTGCCGATAGCGCAACAGGTCCGTGTGCTTGAGCGCCTCGGGACGCTGCACCGCCAGATTCGCCAGCGGTTCGAGCGCGGTTTCGATGGCGGTGGATCCTGCCTTGGGCGTGGCCAGGAAAACCAGACGTCTGTCCCAGAAGATCAGCATTCAGGCAGGAATCCCGTCAGTTCGCAACCTTGGCCGGATATCCAGTCGCCACGACCCTGTAAACCGTTTCTTAACGATTTCCCGTAAGCTTTGCAGGCAGGCGTGACTTGTTTGTGCCGCGATTCGTTAACCAAGGCTTGCATTCCAGGCAGGGCGCGCCTTAATTGGAACAACCAGTGAACATCTGGTAGGGCGGCGCTGATTGCCCCGGCGGTCGGGGTATGAAATAAGCATGAGGCACGGCATGGCAGGGGCGACACTTTTCGACATGAACGACAAGCGGACAGCAGACAAGCAGAAGGCGCTGGACAGCGCCCTGGCGCAGATCGAACGTCAGTTCGGCAAGGGCTCGATCATGAAACTGGGCGCTGACAACCCGGTGGCCGAGATCGAGGCAACTTCGACCGGTTCGCTGGGCCTCGACATCGCGCTGGGCATCGGCGGCCTGCCCAAGGGGCGCATCATCGAGATTTTCGGTCCGGAAAGTTCGGGCAAGACCACGCTGACCCTGCATGTGGTCGCCGAAGAACAGAAAAAGGGGGGTGTCTGCGCCTTTGTCGACGCCGAACACGCGCTGGACCCGCAATATGCCAAGAAACTGGGCGTCAATCTGGACGAGCTGCTGATCAGCCAGCCCGATACAGGTGAACAGGCGCTGGAGATTGTCGATACTCTGGTGCGCTCGGGCGCGGTCAATCTGGTGGTGGTCGATTCGGTGGCGGCGCTGACGCCCAAATCCGAGATCGAAGGTGACATGGGCGACATGCAGATGGGCAGTCAGGCCCGGCTGATGAGCCAGGCGATGCGCAAGCTGACCGCCAGCATCGGGCGCAGCAACTGCATGGTGATCTTCATCAACCAGATCCGGATGAAGATCGGGGTGATGTTCGGCAACCCCGAGACGACGACAGGTGGCAATGCGCTGAAATTCTATGCCTCGGTGCGCCTGGACATCCGCCGGACCGGGTCGATCAAGGACCGCGATGAGGTGGTGGGCAATACCACCCGCGTCAAGGTCGTCAAGAACAAGGTAGCGCCACCTTTCCGGCAGGTGGAATTCGACATCATGTATGGCGAAGGCATCTCGAAGGTGGGGGAGCTCATCGATCTTGGCATCAAGGCGGGCGTGGTCGAGAAATCGGGCAGCTGGTATTCCTATGGCGACGAGCGCATCGGCCAGGGACGCGAGAACGCCAAGCAGTTCCTGCGCGACAACCCCGAAATCGCCTATGCCATCGAGGACAGGATCCGCGCCAGCCATGGCCTGGATTTCGGCGCGACCGATGAAGGCGACGATGCGGTGACCGAGGATTGACGCCGGGGCGCGCGGTCACCGTGCGGCGCGCCCGGTTTTGCCCAGGCTCTGACACGCGGGATGCAAGGCCGGCGCGATGTTGCGCGGCCTTGGGTGCTGGCCTGCCCACGGCGAATTCGTGCAGCCCCGCCGGGATTGCTGGACAGCCGCCATGGCTGGGGCTAGACCGGACTGCAAAACGGCGACTGCCGGAATGACCGCATTGCGATAAGGCCTGCCATGCCCAGCTTGAACGACATCCGCTCTACCTTCCTGAACTTCTTTGAACGCAATGGCCACAAGGTGGTCGAGTCGAGCCCGCTGGTGCCGCGTAACGACCCGACGCTGATGTTCACCAATTCGGGCATGGTCCAGTTCAAGAACCTGTTCACCGGGGTCGAGACGCGCGACTACAACCGTGCCACCACGGCGCAGAAATGCGTGCGCGCCGGCGGAAAGCACAACGATCTGGACAACGTGGGCTATACCGCCCGGCATCATACCTTTTTCGAGATGCTGGGGAATTTCAGTTTTGGCGATTACTTCAAGGAACAGGCGATTCCCTTTGCCTGGGAGTTGCTGACAAAGGATTTCGACATTCCGAAAGACCGGCTGCTGGTCACCGTCTATCACACCGATGACGAGGCCGCGAATATCTGGAAAAAGGTCGCCGGACTGCCGGATGAACGCATCATCCGCATCGCGACCAGCGACAATTTCTGGCAGATGGGCCCGACCGGCCCGTGCGGTCCCTGCACCGAAATCTTCTTCGATCACGGCGACAATATCTGGGGTGGCCCGCCCGGCAGCGCGGAAGAGGATGGCGACCGCTTCATCGAGATCTGGAACCTGGTGTTCATGCAGAACGAGCAGTTCGAGGATGGCTCGATGCGGGCGCTGGACATGCAGTCGATCGACACCGGCATGGGGCTGGAACGGATCGGCGCGTTGCTGCAGGGCAAGCATGACAACTACGACACCGACCTGATGCGCGCCCTGATCGAGGCCAGCGCCCACGCCACCAGCGCCGATCCCGACGGGCCCGGCAAGGTGCACCATCGCGTCATCGCCGATCACCTGCGCTCGACCAGCTTCCTGATTGCCGATGGCGTGATGCCTAGCAACGAGGGCCGCGGCTATGTGCTGCGCCGCATCATGCGCCGCGCCATGCGCCACGCCCATATGCTTGGCGCCAAGGATCCGGTGATGCACCGGCTGGTGCCGGCGCTGGTGCGGCAGATGGGTGGCGCATATCCGGAACTGGGCCGCGCCCAGGCGCTGATCGAAGAAACGCTGAAGCTTGAGGAAACGCGATTCCGCCAGACGCTGGACCGCGGATTGCGGCTTTTGGAGGATGAACTGTCGCGGTTGCCCGAAGGTGCAGACCTGCCGGGCGAGGCTGCCTTCAGGCTTTACGACACCTACGGTTTTCCGCTGGACCTGACCCAGGACGCATTGCGCGAACAGGGGCGCGGGGTCGATACGGCCGGTTTCGATCGGGCCATGGCCGAACAGAAGGCAAAGGCGCGCGCCGCATGGGCGGGTTCGGGCGAAACCCGTGATGCGGCCATCTGGTTTGACATTGCCGATCAGCATGGCGCAAGCGAATTCCTGGGCTATGAAACCGAGGCTGCCGAGGGGCAGATTCTTGCGCTTGTCCGGGACGGCGCCGTGATCGAACAGGCCGCTGAGGGCGAACAGGTCCAGATCGTGGTCAACCAGACCCCGTTTTATGCCGAATCCGGCGGTCAGGTCGGGGATACCGGATTGATCAGGACCGAGACCGGTGCCGCGCGGGTGACAGATACAAGAAAGGCGAACGGTCTGTTCGTGCATGTGGCCGAAGTGACGCTGGGCAGCATCAGCCGTGGCCAGGGTGCGCAGCTGGAGGTGGATCATGACCGCCGCAGCGCCATACGCGCCAATCACTCGGCCACCCATCTGCTGCACGAGGCACTGCGCCGCGCCCTTGGCGATCACGTTGCCCAGCGTGGCAGCCTGAACGCACCCGACCGGCTGCGGTTCGATTTCAGCCACGGCAAGGCGCTGACCGGCGATGAGCTTGCCCGCATCGAGCGCGAGGTCAACGAGTTCATCCGTCAGAACAGCCCGGTGGAAACCCGGATCATGACGCCCGACGACGCCCGGGCCCTGGGCGCGCAAGCGCTTTTCGGTGAAAAATATGGCGATGAGGTGCGGGTGGTCTCGATGGGCGAACTTGCCGGTTCCGGCAAGGGGGCAGGCGGCAACACCTATTCGCTGGAATTGTGCGGTGGCACGCATGTTGCCCGCACCGGCGACATCGGCATGTTTGCAATCACCACCGAAACCGCTTCGGCAGCAGGTATCCGCCGGATCGAGGCGCTGACGGGGCAGGCCGCCATGGACGAACTGCGACGCATGGATGCCGAACTGGCGGAAATCGCCGGCATTCTCAAGGCGCAGGCCGGCGATGTGGTCAACAAGGTCCGTGCGCTGGCCGATGAACGCAAGGCGCTTGCCAACGAGGTTGCGCAGTTGAAGCGGCAACTGGCCATGGGCAATGGCGGTGACGAGGCGCCCCGCGACATCAACGGCATCAAGCTGATCGCCCGCCGCGTCGAGGGGGTTTCCGGCAAGGAACTGGGCCCGCTGGTGGACGAGATGAAGGCACGCCTGGGCTCGGGCGCGGTGGTGGTTCTGGCCGAGGCCGACGGCAAGGCAACGGTCGCGGCCGGTGTCACCCCTGATCTGACCGCGCGGGTCAGCGCCGTCGATCTGGTCCAGGCGGCGACCGCGGCCTTGGGCGGCAAGGGCGGCGGTGGCCGGCCCGATCGCGCGCAGGGCGGGGCGCCCAGCCTGCAAGCCGCCGATCAGGCCATTGCCGCGGTGGAAAGGCTGGTGGGCGAACGCTCATGACAGCGCTGTGGATCTCGCATGTCGATGTTACCGATGCCGATGCCTATGGCCGCTATGCGCGTCAGGCTGGCCCGGTGATTGCCGCGCATGGCGGTGTGTTCCTGGCCCGCGGCACCCGCCACAAGGTCATCGAAGGCGCCGATCGGTCGCGCCATGTCGTGATCCGCTTTCCCAGTCTTGAGGATGCGGTTGCCTGCTATCATTCGGCAGATTATCAGGCCGCGCTCGCGCATGCGCGCAACGCATCCTTGCGCGATCTTGTGATCGTCGAAGAGGTTTCTGACCAAGAGTCCAGGTGATTCGGCAGCCGATCCGTGCTAAGCCAAGGGAAAATCACCTGTGGGGGACGGGCATGTGTCGCTGGGCAGCCTATATTGGCAGTCCGATTTTTCTCGAGGACGTGATTTGCCGTCCGGGTCATTCCCTGGTTCGGCAAAGCCACGGCGCCATGCGTTGCCACACACCTGTGAATGCCGATGGCTTCGGTATCGCCTGGTATGGTGAACGCGAAGAACCGGGGCTTTACCGCGACATCATGCCGGCCTGGTCGGACAGCAATCTGAAAAGCCTGACCGCCACCCTGAAATCGCATCTTTTCCTAGCACATGTGCGCGCCTCGACAGGAACGGCCACCAGCCGGAACAACTGCCATCCCTTTGCGGTGGGCAGATGGGCGTTCATGCACAATGGTCAGTTCGGCGGTTATGACAATTTCCGCCGTCATGCCGAGGCGCTGATTCCGGACGAACTTTACGCCCATCGCAAGGGCGCCACCGACAGCGAGGCGCTTTTCCTGACCGCCCTTGCCGAAGGACTTGATAAGGATCCGGCCGCGGCCATGGCGCGTGCAACCGCTCGCTTCGAAGCATTGGCCAGGCAACGCGGTTCTGCACCCCATGTGCGGCTGACGGCGGCTTTCAGCGACGGTCATCGGCTTTACGCCCTGCGCTATGCCAGCGACGAACACGCCCCGACACTGTTTCATCGCTGGTCGGACACGCGAAACGGTCGGGCGGTTGTTTCCGAACCGCTGGAAAGCGACGAGACCGGCTGGCTCGAGATTCCGCCCCAAAGTTTTTGCATCTTTGACGGCGAAGGCGTGGAAATTCATTCGTTCCAGCCAGCCGTCGATCGCGTTGCAGCCTAGGCGGCCCGTCCGCATGGACGGGACGCGGCGGGTGACCTGTTCAGAACCACAACCGATCGGCAAAGACGTAATGCGGGATACGGTCGCGGGTCAGACCCATGCGGGCCAGTTCCGCGTCCGACTTTGCCTGCAGGGCCTCGATTTCGGCGCGGCGCGAATGCCGCTCGATATAGGCGGCCGAGCGCGCGTTGAACCCGTCGATGAAATTGCGCAGAACCGCGGACAGCGTGGGTTTGAAGGTCGTCGTCGTGATAGCCATTGGAAACCCTTTCGGTCTTGGCGAATGGTTTCCTCCCTTGTCACGACAGATAGTCGTTGCTTCGGCTTATGACCATGGCCGGTTTTGCAATGCTGCCTTGCACGGAAGATCAACCCCAGGTTGCCGGCACCCCATGCCGAGCGAATGCGCTTTCCCCGCGCGGCCGGGGACATTATACCATCTGCGGCATTCATGACCGCAGAAGGAAAGCACAATGGCCAATGTGGTGGTCGTCGGCGCGCAATGGGGCGACGAAGGCAAGGGCAAGATCGTCGACTGGCTGTCCGAGCGCGCCGATGTGATCGCGCGTTTTCAGGGCGGTCACAACGCCGGCCATACTCTGGTCATCGGCGAACAGGTGTTCAAGCTTTCGCTGCTGCCTTCGGGCATCGTGCGCAAGGGCAAGATGGCGGTCATCGGCAATGGCGTTGTCCTGGACCCCTGGGCGCTGTTTGCCGAAATCGACAAGCTTGCGGGGCAGGGGGTCGCCATCGGCCCCGACAATCTGATGATCGCCGAGAACACCCCCCTGATCCTGCCGCTGCATCAGGATCTGGACAAGCTGCGCGAAGAGGCCGCGGGCGCCTCGAAGATCGGCACCACCGGCCGCGGCATCGGTCCGGCCTATGAGGACAAGGTCGGCCGGCGCGCCATTCGGGTTGCCGATCTGGCCGATCTGGAAACGCTGGACGCACGGCTGGACCGCCTGCTGGCCCATCATGATGCGCTGCGCCAGGGTCTGGGCGCCACGGCCATCGACCGCGACGATCTGCGCGCGCAGCTTCTGGCGATCGCGCCCAAGCTGCTGGCCTTTGCCCAGCCGGTGTGGAAGGTGATGAGCGATTACCGCAAGGCCGGCAAGCGCATCCTGTTCGAGGGCGCCCAGGGCAGCCTGCTGGATATCGATTTCGGCACCTATCCCTATGTGACCTCATCGACGACGATGTCGGGCATGGCCGCAACCGGCACCGGCATGGGCCCCAGCGCCATCGGCTTCGTGCTGGGCATCGTCAAGGCCTATACCACGCGCGTCGGCGAAGGTCCGTTTCCAACCGAACTGGATGATGCCGATGGCCAGCGCCTGGGCGAACGCGGCCATGAATTCGGCACGGTCACCGGGCGCAAGCGTCGCTGCGGCTGGTTCGATGCGGTGCTGGTCCGCCAGACCTGCGCGATTTCGGGGGTGAACGGCATCGCGCTGACCAAGCTTGACGTGCTGGACGGTTTCAAGACGCTGAAGATCTGCACCGGCTATGAAATCGATGGCCAGCACTACGATCACCTGCCCACCGCCGCCGCGTTGCAGGCCCGCGTCACCCCCGTCTATGAAGAAATGGAGGGCTGGCAGGAATCGACGCAAGGCGCCCGTTCCTGGGCAGATCTGCCTGCGGCTGCGATCAAGTATGTCCGCCGGATCGAGGAACTGATCCAGTGTCCGGTCGCGCTGCTGTCGACCTCGCCCGAGCGTGACGACACCATCCTGGTTACCGACCCCTTTGTCGATTGAGGCGGACGCGGGCGCATGGATCTGAAAAGGCGCAAACGCTGGTCGCTGGCCCTGCTGCTGATCGGGCTGCCGATCTATGTGGTTCTGGCGGTCAGCCTGGTGAACTGGATGGATCGCAGCTGGGGTCGCCAGCCGATCCTGGTCGAGCTGGCAGTCTATGTCGCCCTGGGCGTGCTGTGGGCATTGCCCTTCCGCAGGCTGTTTTCCGGCATCGGCAAGGGCGAATGATCCTGACCAGCGAACAGCCGGTGACGCTGATCGGCGGCGGTCCGGTCCGCGCCGACGATCTGGCCTTGGCGCTGGCGCTGGCGCCGAAGGTCGCTGCCGCCGACGCCGGGGCAGACAGGGCGCTGGATCACGACCTGATCCCCGAAGCGGTCTGGGGTGATTTCGACAGTATTTCGGCCCGGGTGCAGGCGATAATCCCGCCGGGGCGACTGCATCCCGTGGCCGAGCAGGACAGCACCGATTTCGAAAAAAGCCTGTCACGGATTGCCGCGCCGCTTGTGATTGCGGTGGGGTTCGCGGGCGCACGACAAGACCATTTCCTGGCGGCGCTGAATGTTCTGGCGCGCCGCATCGGGCCGCCCTGCATCCTGATCGCGGGCGAAGACGCCATCACATTGATGCCGCCCCGGCTGGAATTGGCACTGATTGCAGGCACAAGGGTGTCGCTTTTCCCGATGGGACCGGCCCGGATGCGTTCGGCCGGGCTGTTCTGGCCGCTGGACGGGCTTGCCCTGGATCCGCAGGGGCGGGTAGGCACATCGAACCGGGCCACCGGGCCCGTGGCGCTGACCGTCGAGACCGGGCCGGTGCTGTTGATGCTGCCGCGCGAGGAAATCGCCGGCCTTGCCCGGGCCCTGCTGGCGGCCGGCTAGCGGCCGCGGATGCGCGGGTCCATGGCATCGCGCAGCCCGTCGCCGATATAGTTCACCGACAGCACCGTCAGCGAGATGAACAGCCCCGGCAGGATCACCCGCCAGGGATACATCTGCATCTGGTCCACCGCGTCATAAAGCAGCCGCCCCCAGGTCGGGAAATCCGGGGGAAAGCCCAGGCCCAGAAAGCTGAGCGCGCTTTCGGTGATGATCGCCGTCGCAATCCCCAGCGTCGCCGCCACCATGATCGGCGAGATGACATTGGGCAGCACATGGCGCAGGATCATCCGCCATGCCGGCGTGCCGATCGAGGTCGCGGCCAGGATGAACTCGCGTTCCTTCAGGCCCAGCACGTCGCCGCGCACGATGCGCGCGGTCTGCATCCACGAGGTGACGCCGATCGCCAGCACGATCAGCAGGAAGGTGCCGCCGGCGGGCCCCAGCGCCTTGGCCAGCGGTTCGCGGAACAGCGTCACCATCAGCAGCAGCAGCGGCAGCAGGGGCAAGGCAAGGAACAGTTCGGTCAGGCGCATCAGTGGCGCGTCCAGCCGGCGGAAATAGCCCGAGCAGACGCCGATCAGACTGCCCAGGCTCAGCGCGATGGACATGGCGACCAGGCCCACGGCGATCGAGACCTGCCCGCCCGCCATCATCCGCGCCAGCAGATCGCGGCCCAGCTGGTCCGTGCCCAAGGGGTGCGCCATGCTGAACCCCTGATTGCGGGCGCGGTAGTCTACATAGGTCGGATCGATGGTCCAGAGCAGCGGGCCGATGCTGACGAAAAGGACGATGCCCAGAAACACGGCCAGCGCCACCATCGCCCCCCGGTGTCGGCGGAACTGATACCAGACATCGCGCCATTGGCTGCGCGCTGGCGCGTCCTGGTTCGCGCCCTCGCTGGGCGTCAGGGCAGGATCTTGGGGCGGCACAGGGTCAGTCATAGCGAATCCGCGGGTCCAGGATGCCGTAAAGCAGGTCTGCGATCAGGGTGAAGGTGACGATCAGCACCGCAAAGATGAAGGTCAGCGTCATCACCATGGGAATGTCATTGGCGTTGATGGCCAGGATCAGCAGCTGGCCCAGACCGTTCACCTTGAACACCTGTTCGGTGATGATGGCGCCGCCGAACACCGCCGGCAGGCCCAGTGCGATGACTGTGACCACCGGGATCAGGCTGTTGCGCAGGACGTGCTTCAACACCACCACCCGTTCCGACAACCCCTTGGCGCGGGCGGTGCGCACATAATCCTGGCGCAGGTTGTCCAGCATCGCGGCGCGCATGAAACGGCTGATCTGGGCGGCGTTATACAGCGCCAGCACCGTGACCGGCATCACCATCTGCCGCACCTGCGCGACGAAGCTGTTCCAGTCGGTGACCCGCAGCGTGGTGTCGTAGATCGAGGGAAACCATTGCAGCTTGATCCCGAACACGATGATCAGCACCACGCCGGTGAAGAATGTGGGCAGCGAGAAACCGACCATGGCGATGAAGGTGCCGATCTGGTCGAACCAGCTGTATTGCCGATAGGCCGAGATGATGCCGATGGGAATGGCGATCAGCACCCCCAGCAGATAGGACATCCCGACCACGGTCAGGGTCTGCGGCAGGCGCTGGGCGATCACATCGAACACCGGGCTGCGCGACTGGAAGCTGATGATGCGCTGCATGCCCGCGCTGAAGCCGGTGCCGAATACGCGGTCGAACCAGTAGAGCGGTTCGACCCAGAAGAACTGCTTCAGCCATAATGCATAGCGGATATACCATGCCTGCCCCAGACCCAGGGCCTCGCGCATGCGTTCCTTGACCTCGGGCGGGACGGTCAGCGGCACGTCGCCCAGCGGATCGCCGGGTGATGCCTCAAGCAGCAGAAAGATCACCAGAGAGATGAACAGCAAGGTCGGGATCGCCAGCAACACCCGGCGCAAGGCATAGGTCAGCATGGTGGTCCCCCTGCGGTCATTTCATGTGGGTCCGGCGAGCAAGCTCCACAGTCGGCCCTACCGTCATCCGGGCCGCTTCGGCGTGCGGCAGGCCCGTCGAAGGACAGGGGTTCAAGATCGTCGCGGCTTGCCAATGCGCAATCCTCGTTTCGCCGTTATCGTCGGCAGGGTCCAGTGCCGCGCCGGCGCGACCCATCCCGCCATCCTGCGCATGTTCCGTCGTTCAGGTGGTGACCGGCCCCGCGCAGGGCCGGTCGGTGGCGTCAGCGATCACGGCTTGACGCGATACCAATCGGCGACGTTCCACAATTCGCTGTCCCAGGCGTTCAGCTTGACCCCGCCCAGCGTGTTGGAAACCGCCGACGCGGTGCCGCGATAGACCAGCGGGATCACTGCATTGCTGTCCTTGGTCAACATGTCGTTCAGCTTCTTGCCCAGCTCGCCGCGCGCTGCCGGGTCGACGGTCTGCGACATTTCGGCGATCAGCCGGTCATATTCGGCATCGCAGTAGCGGCTGGTGTTTTCGCCCTGCCATTGGTTCGCCGGGCTGGGCACCTTGTCGCAGGTCTGGCGCGCCAGATAGGGTTCGGGATTGTTGCCCTCAAAGTTGTTGGCATACATTTCGATGTCGGCATAGAACTTCTGGAAGGTGTCGGGCGATCCGGCGTCGCCGCCGAAGAACACCGAAGGATCGACCGTCTTGAGTTCGGTTTCGACCCCGATTTCCTGCCACCATTGCTTGATCAAGGCCTGAAAGTCCTGGCGCACGGCGTTGACCGAGGTCTGGAACACCAGCTTCAGACGCTGACCGTCCTTTTCGCGGATGCCGTCGCCGCCGGCGACCCATCCGGCCTGCTCAAGCAATGCCTTGGCGCCTTCGATGTCCTGGGTCAGGCATTCGGTGTTGTCCGAGGCCCAGGCGGCCGGCGCCGGCACCAGGTTGCAGGTGGGCTGACCGGCAGGACCATATCCGATTTCGGTCAGCAGCTGACGGTCGATGGCCATGGACAGCGCCTTGCGCACCGCCGGATCGGTCAGGAAGGGGTGGGGATGTTTCAACGTCGAGCGTTCACCCTCAGGCAGGTCGGAAGAGGGGTTGCTGAGGTTGACGTGCAACCGTTCGACAAGGCTGCCAAAGGCCGCCACGCTCTTGCCCTTGCCCGCAGCCTCCATGCTGGCGATCACATCGGGTGCCAGTTGCGTATTCCAGGCATAATCGAATTCGCCGGTTTCCAGGACCGAACGCGCCGCCGCCGCCGCATCGCCGCCCCCCTTCATCACCAGCCGCGCGAATGCCGGCTTGGCCGCATCGCGATATTCGGGATTGGCCTCGAAGGTGATGGTGTCATTGGTGCGGAATTCCGTCACCTTGAAGGCGCCGGTGCCGTGAGGGTTGAAGTTCTGCTCGGTGCAGGTCGGGGCCTTTTCTCCGGTGCAGTTCTGGAACTGGGCCTGTTGCAGCACGGGACTTTGCGCACCGACAAAGGCCGAAAACGGATCGGGCCGCGGCGCCTTGAAGCTGATGCGCACGGTCAGATCATCCACGGCCTCGACCTTGTCGACACCCTCGAACTTGGCCAGCTGCGCGCAGCCGCCGGCAGGATCCATGCAGTAATTGGCGGTGAACACCACATCGGCCGCGGTGAAGGGCGTGCCATCGGCCCATTTCACCCCCGGCTTCAGCTTCCATGTCACGCTCTTGAGGTCTTCGGCGATGCCGCCATTCTCGACCGAGGGGATTTCGGCGGCCAGGCGCGGCTCGATCGTGCCCTCGGTGGTGAAACTGGCCAGAGGTTCCAGCACCACGCTGCTGGCAATCACATCCTTGGTGCCGGCCGACAGATAGGGGTTCATCGTCGACGGCGCCTGCCACATGATCACGTTGACCTGGCCATCCGCGCCGCGTTCTGCCCATGCCGCCTGCGTCGTCAGCGCGGCGGCGGCTGCGCCCAGCATCAGGTGTCTCACTTTCATCGCATTCTCCCGTTGGACCCATGGCATTTGCGGCCGATCAGTGGTCAGAGCCGCCTGCTGCCCAAGTTTCAGACCGGTTTTGCGGCAAAAGCAAGGTGCAACTTCCGGCTGTCAAGAGGTTGCATTGTTGTCCTGCCGCGCTAGCCTTGGCTGACTTGCGCGACAGGAGTGGCCGATGCTGGATGAACCACCGCTTGTTTCGATCCGCCGGCTGCGGGTCGATTTTCAGACCCGCGACGGGCGCGTCACGGGTGTGCACGATCTGTCTTTCGACATCGCGCCCGGCGAATGCGTCTGTGTCGTTGGCGAATCCGGTTCGGGAAAATCTGTCAGTTCGCTGTCGCTGATGCGTCTGGTCGAATTCGGCGGTGGCCGCATCGCTCAGGGCGAGTTGCTGTTTCAGCGCGACGAGGGCGTTACCGACCTGGCGCAGGCTGCACCTGCCGTGATGCGCGACATTCGCGGCAACCAGATCGCGATGATCTTTCAGGAACCGATGACCGCGCTGAATCCCGTCTTTACCGTCGGGGACCAGCTGGCCGAGGGGTTGATGACCCATCGCGACCTTTCGCGCCGCGAAGCACGTGCGCGGGCGCTTGAACTGTTGCGCGAGGTGCGAATCCCCGAACCCGAGCGGCGGCTGGGCCAGTATCCGCACGAACTGTCGGGGGGGATGCGGCAGCGCGTCGTCATCGCCATGGCCATGGCCTGCCGTCCGCGGCTGCTGATCTGCGACGAGCCGACAACGGCGCTGGATGTCACCATCCAGGCCGAGATCCTTGCACTGATCGACCGGCTCAAGCGTGAAACCGGCATGGCAGTGCTGTTCATCACCCATGACATGGCGGTGGTGGCGCAGATGGCCGACCGCGTGGTGGTCATGTTTCGCGGCAACAAGGTCGAGGAAGGCCCGGTCGAGCAGATATTCGACCGCCCCGGCCAGCCCTATACCCGTGCATTGCTGGCCGCGGTGCCGCGTCTGGGCGAAATGACCGGACGCGATGCGCCCGAGCCGATGCGACTGATGCGTGATGGCCGCGACGTCGCCCCGGCGCCCATGCCCCCGCCCGGCCCCGAACCGCTGCTGGAGGTGGCCCATCTCTGCACCCGTTTCGCGGTCAAGGGAGGATTGCTGCGTCGCACCGTCGCCCAGGTTCATGCGGTCGAAGATGTCAGCTTTACCTTGCGGCCAGGTGAAACCCTGTCGCTGGTCGGCGAATCGGGTTGCGGCAAATCGACCACCGGCCGTTCGATCCTGCGGCTGATCGAGCCCAGTTCCGGCACGGTGCGCCTGAATGGGCAGGATGTGCTGGCGCTTTCCCCCTCGGGCTTGCGCGATGCGCGGCGCGACATGCAGATGATCTTTCAGGATCCCTTTGCCAGCCTTGATCCGCAGATGCGGCTCTTTGACCAGATCGAAGAGCCGATGCTGAACTATGGCATCGGCAACCGCGCCGAACGTCATGATCGCATCGCGCATCTGTTCGACCGGGTCGAACTGCCGCGCGCCTTCATGCGCCGCTATCCGCATGAAATGTCGGGCGGTCAGCGGCAGCGCATCGCCATTGCCCGCGCGCTGGCGCTGAACCCGCGGCTGATCGTCGCCGACGAGGCGGTGTCGGCGCTGGATGTTTCGGTGCAGGCGCAGGTGCTGAACCTGCTGATGGAGTTGCAGCGCGACCTGGGCATCGCCATTCTGTTCATCAGCCATGACATGGCCGTGGTGGAACGGGTCAGCCATCAGGTTGCGGTGATGTATCTGGGCCGCATCGTCGAGATCGGCAGCCGTCGGCAGGTGTTTGAAACGCCCCAGCACAGCTATACGCGCCAGTTGATGGCGGCGGTGCCGGTGGCCGATCCCGGCCGGCGCAAGATATCCGAGGATCTGCGCTTTCGTCCCATCCCCTCGCCGATCCACCCGGTGGGATATGTCGCGCCGGCCTCGACCTATCGGCAGGTGGCGCCGGGACATCTGGTGCTGGTCGAGCCCGTAACGCATCAGGACTAGCCGCTTGCGTGGATGCCGGGCTTGCGGCGGCGGGGGAAAGGCGTAACCTGCCGGCGAAGGAGATGTCACATGCCTGTCAAGAACCGCTTCGCCGAACTGTTGCCCGAAATCACCGCCTGGCGACGGGATTTTCATCAGCACCCCGAATTGCAATACGAGGTTCATCGCACCGCTGCGCGCGTGGCCGAACTGTTGCGCAGTTTCGGCGTCGATGAGGTGACCGAGGGCGTGGGTCGCACCGGTGTCGTCGGTGTCATCCGCGGCCGCAGCACCAAAAGCGGCCGTGTCATCGGCCTGCGGGCCGATATGGATGCCTTGCCGATCCATGAATTGACCGGGGCCGAACATGCCTCGAACACGCCGGGGGTGATGCATGCCTGCGGCCATGACGGCCATACCGCCATGCTGCTGGGGGCCGCAAAATATCTGGCCGAGACCCGCAATTTCGACGGCACGGCCGTGGTGATCTTTCAACCGGCCGAGGAAGGCGGCGCCGGCGGTCAGGCGATGATCCAGGACGGGCTGGTCGAACGCTGGGGCATTCAGGAATTCTATGGCATGCACAACATGCCCGGCTATCCGGTGGGCAGTTTCGCCATCCGCGAGGGCGCGATGATGGCGGCAGCCGATCAGTTCGACATCGTGGTGACCGGCAAGGGCGGCCATGCCGCCAAGCCGCACGAGGCGATCGACACCACTCTGGTTGCCGCGCAGATCATCGTGGCGCTGCAATCGGTGGTGGCGCGCAACGTCGATCCGCTGGAAAGCGGGGTGATTTCCGTCTGCGTGGTCGAAACCGATTCCACCGCCCACAACGTCATCCCCCAGGTGGTGCGGCTCAAGGGCACGGCCCGCAGCCTGACCCCCGAGGTGCGCGATCAGCTTGAAGAAGGAATCCGGCGCGTCGCTACCCATACCGCCGCCGCACTGGGGGCTGAGGCCGTGGTGAACTATGATCGCGGCTATCCGGTGACGGTCAATCACCCCGAGCCCACCGCTTTTGCCGCCGAGGTCGCGCGCGAGATCGCGGGCTCGGTCAAGACCGATATCGCACCGCTGATGGGGGGCGAGGATTTCAGCTACATGCTGCTGGAACGACCCGGCGCCTATATCTTTGTCGGCAATGGCGATACGGCCATGGTTCACAACCCGGCCTATGACTTTGATGACAACGCCATTCCTGCCGGCTCAAGCTGGTTTGCCGGTGTGATCGAAAGGCGCATGCCCGTGCCGGCGTGAACTGTCGCCCGGCACCGCCAGCCTCGGGGCCGGGCTAGACGCGCCCGTCGAGATGCAGCCCTGGTTGGTCGCCCTGCGGCCACTCTTTTCGGCATCCGCATGTGCGCGACCGGGCCTCGGGTGGGAGGCTTCCGATAAACCCTGTCTTGCAAGGTGTCGACGGTCGTAGAGCCGGCCCGCGCGGACCCCTTCCCCCTGCTCGGGTCGAATCCGCACCTGCACGGCACCCCGCCTGCGGCTCTGGTGACACTCCCCCGCCACCTTTTCTGCCTATTGGCGCGAAGCTGCGTGCAGAATACCTGTGCCCGAACGCCTGCCTTCCGACAGCGGAGGGATGTCTTTGCCGTCGCGCGCCCTGGGCCGGATCGCGTTGCGGGCGATGACCGGCATCCGGCCATCCGTTGGGCCGGGGAATGTTCCGTGGTTTGGGACGGAACCGTCGTCCCCGAGGTCATTCCCGCAGCGCAGGCCCGCGCCGCCCTCATGCACGTGCAGAGCCTTGGTGCGATCCGTGGACATGCTGGCGGCAGGGGTGGCGCCCGTCGCATGTCCTTGGCGCTGACGCTTGTGCGGGACAGCGCTGGGCGGCGGGCAATTGCTGCCGGGCCGGGTCTTGCAAGCGGATCCTCTTCGCTGCCGGGGGCAATAGTATGCCGCGATTATCCCTTCGGCAGCCTCTCTGAACCCCACGAACAGGGATAATATTGCTTTTTCAACACGTTGCGGTGGCAGAGGCCCCGGCATTACGCTGGGGCCTGCCGCAGCCGCCGCGCTGCGGGAAGAGCGATCTAGCCCCCCGACCTTCAGCCTGTCGCGGGCAGGGGGCAGATCGTGCTTGCCTGCGGTCTAGAAATGGATGGCGCGGCCATAGGCGGACAGCACCGCCTCGTGCATCATTTCCGACAGCGTCGGGTGGGGGAATACGGTTTCCATCAGCTCGGCTTCGGTCGTTTCCAGCGTGCGGCCCACGACATAGCCCTGAATCAGCTCGGTCACCTCGGCGCCGACCATATGGGCCCCCAGAAGTTCGCCGGTCTTGGCGTCGAACACGGTCTTGATCAGCCCGTCGGGCTCGCCCAGGGCGATGGCCTTGCCATTACCGATGAAGGGGAAGCGGCCCACCTTGACCTCATAACCGGCGGCCTTGGCCTTTTCCTCGGTCAGACCGACAGATGCCACCTGCGGGTTGCAATAGGTGCAACCGGGGATCGAATTCGGCTTGATCGGATGCGGGTGACCGCCGGCGATCAGTTCCGCCACCATCACGCCTTCGTGGCTGGCCTTGTGCGCCAGCCAGGGCGCGCCCGCCACATCGCCGATGGCATAAAGCCCATCGACCCCGGTGCGGCAATATTCGTCGGTCACCACATGGGTGCGGTCGATCTTGACGCCCAGTTTCTCCAGGCCCAGGTTTTCGACATTGCCGACGATGCCCACGGCCGAAATCACCGTGTCGAATTCCTGAGTCTCGGTCTTGCCGTCCTTTTCGATATGGGCGGTGACCTTGCCGGCGGCGCGGTCCAGCTTCTTGACCGTCGCCTTTTCCATGATCTTCATGCCCTGCTTGACGAACTGTTTCTTCGCCAGGGCCGAGATTTCGGCATCCTCGACAGGCAGCACGCGGTCCATCACCTCGACCACGGTGGTGTCGGCGCCCAGAGTATTGAAGAAACTGGCAAATTCTATGCCGATCGCGCCCGAGCCGATCACCAGCAGCTTTTTCGGCATCCGCGGCGGTTGCAGCGCATGCTTGTAGTTCCAGACCAGATCGCCGTCAGCCTCGAGACCCGGCAGATTGCGCGCGCGCGCGCCGGTGGCCAGCACGATGGCCTTGCCGGTCACTTCCTCGGTGCCCTTGTCGGTCTTGACCGACAGCTTGCCCGGCGCGGTCAGCGTGGCCTCGCCCATGATGACGGTGACCTTGTTCTTCTTGAGCAGGTGCCCGACGCCGCCCGCCAGCTGCTTGGCCACCCCGCGCGAGCGCTGCACCACGGCGCCCAGATCGTAGCCGATCTTGTCCGCCGACAGACCGAATTCCTTGGCGCGGTGCATCAGGTGGAACACCTCGGCCGAACGCAGCAGTGCCTTGGTCGGGATACAGCCCCAGTTCAGGCAGATGCCGCCCAGATGTTCGCGCTCGATGCAGGCGACCTTAAGGCCCAGCTGGGCGCCGCGAATGGCGCAGACATAGCCGCCAGGCCCGGAACCGATCACCACCATGTCGAAGGACTGCGCCATGGACTTCCCCCTCTGAAAAAAGATAGTTGAGCGTTAAACCATTTCTCAGACGTCAGCAAGCGACAGCTTGCCCGACACCAATGCGCCATAGCCGCCGGCCTCCATCACGCGGTTTTCCGCCGGCGTGGGGGTGCGGCCAAGGGCGGCATTGCGCCAGGGGAAGCGCCCGAAACGGGCGATGGTGTCGCGATGCAGCTGCGCGTGGCGAAGATTTTCGCCGGGCATGAAGCGTGTGAACAGATCGACGGCCAGATCCTGATCGGCCAGATCCTCGGAATGCTCGAAGGGCATGAACAGGAACTGGCGGGCGGGCGGTTCGATCTGCAGGTGATAACTGGCGTCAATTGCCTGCCGCGCCAGATCGCGCGCCAGCGGGTCGGTGGCAAATGCGCGCGGATCGTCCCTGAACATGTTGCGCGGGAACTGATCGGTCAGGATGAGCGCGGCCAGCGCGCCTTCAGCCGTGCGCGCCCATGCCGGCGCCAGATAGGCGGCCTGTTCCCACGTGTGCATGAAGCCATCACGGATTTCGGCATCCAGCGTGTCGGACCGTTCATACCAGCCCTTTTCCCCAACCTCGACCAACCAGAAATGATTGATCTGCTCTGCGGTGGCATGTGACGACATTGCGGCCCCCTGCTGTTGATGGGGGAATGGTTGCACCGACGGGGCCTTGCCGCAAGCCCTTCAGCCCGCGCGCGGACCGTCCTCGCCGCTGGCGGTTTCCAGTGCGGCCTCCACCGCGACCGGGGTGGCCGAGGGGGCGATGATGGCAAAGTTCTGGTCCAGGGTAGGCGCTGCGCGCCGCATCCGGCGATAGGCGGTATAGCCGGCCAGCAGCGTCATCAGCGCGAAAAGATACAGCCAGAACCCGTCAGGGCCGATCCAGTCCATCAGCCAGCCGGTAATCAGCGGGCCGGTCATCGCGCCGATGCCGTTGATGAACAGCAGCCCCGCCGAAGCGGCCGCCATGTCGCTATTGTCCAGGAAGTCGTTGGTATAGGCCAGCAGCAGCGAATAGACGGGGTTGGCAACGCCGCCGATCAGCGCCGCCGCCAGCAGCAGGCCCCAGATGCCGGGCTGCAGCATGACCGTCAGCATGCAGACCGCCGCGCCCAGGATCGCCAGGGTCAGGACGATGGCCCGCCGGTCGCCGTGATCGGACAACCAGCCGATGGGATATTGCAAGAGCAGCCCGCCCGCATAGATCGCTGCGACAAAGGCGGAAATGTCGCGCACCGACAGCCCCTTCATCGAGCCCCAGACCGCAGCCATGCCGAAGATCGCAGAAAACACCCCGCCCATCAGGAACAGGCCGATGCAGCCCAGCGGCGACACCTGGAACAGCTTGCCAAAGCTCATCCGTTTCAGGGTGGCGAATTGCGGTGCCGGCTGCGCGGACAGCAGGATCGGCAGGAACGACAGGCTGACCAGCACCGATGGGATCACGAACAGCAGATAGCCGGCCGGGTCGGCGACATTGATCAGCAACTGGGCGCTGATGATGCCCAGCATCTGCATGATCATGTAAGCCGACATGGCCTGGCCACGCGATTCGTTGCTGGCCGAGGCGTTCAGCCAGCTTTCGGCGGTGATATAGACGCCCGAAAAGCAGAACCCGATCAGCAGCCGCATCAGCGACCAGGCCAGCCAATGCGGCGCGGCCGCATAAAGGATCAGCACCGACGAAATCAGCGAGCCCAGGGCGGCAAAGACCCGCACATGCCCCACCCGCTGGATCAGCCCCGGAACCACCCGCGATCCCAGCAGGAACCCGCCGAAATAGGCCGACATCACCACCGACATCTGTGTGGTCGAAATCGCCTCAATCTTGCCGCGGATACCCAGCAGCGTGCCCTGCATTCCGTTGCCGACCATCAGCAGCAGGATGCCCAGCAGCAGGGGCCAGGTGGTGCGCAGCACATTCAGCATCAGGTTCCCCCGGGGATCAGCAAGGATGCGTCGCCGTAGCTGAAGAAGCGATAGCCCGAATCGACGGCATGCCGATAGATGGCACGGATGCGATCCTGGCCCATCAGGGCTGAAACCAGCATCAGCAATGTCGATCGGGGCAGGTGGAAATTGGTCATCAGCGCATCCGTCACCCGAAAACGATAGCCCGGATAGATGAAGATTTCCGTAACTCCGCGAAAAGGATGCATGACACCCTCGGGATCTGCCGCCGATTCGATCAGGCGCAGCGCGGTGGTGCCGACCGCAATCACGCGTCTGCCGCTCTGCCGGGCCCTGTTGATGGCCTGGGCCGCCTCGGGGGTGACCTCGCCCCATTCGCCATGCATCTTGTGGGTGGTCACATCCTCGACCTTGACCGGCAGGAAGGTGCCGGCGCCGACATGCAGGGTGACATGCACGAATTCGACCCCCCTGGCGCGCAGGCGGTCGAGCAGGTCGTGATCGAAATGCAGGCTGGCGGTGGGGGCGGCGACGGCCCCGGACTTGCGGGCCCAGACGGTCTGATAGTCCTGGTGATCGGCGGCATCCGGCGGCCGCAGCGCGGCGATATAGGGCGGCAGCGGCATCGCCCCCACCTGTGCCAGCGCCGCGTCGAAATCTTCGCCCTCGGCATCGAAACGCAGGGTCAGCCCGCCCTCGGCCATGCTGACGACTTCGGCCGAAAACCGGTCGGAAAAGCGGATCACCTCGCCCGGACGCAGCTTGCGCAGCGGCTTGGCCAGCGCCCGCCAGCCGTCGGCCGCCGGTTCCAGCAACGTGACCTCGATCCGGGCCTGCACCTCGCCTTGCGCGGTCTGGCGGCTGCGGGTGCCGGTCAGCCGGGCCGGGATCACCCGGGTGTCGTTCAGCACCAGCAGATCGCCCGGCCCCAGCAGGTCGGCCAGATCACGCACATGCAGGTCGCGGATGTCGTCGCCCTGCGCCAAGAGCAGCCGGGCCGAGGATCTGGGCCGGGCCGGGCGGGTGGCGATCAGCGATTCGGGCAGGTCAAAGTCGAAATCGTCCAGTTTCATGGCCGGGTTGTGTCGCCGCCGCCGGTTGGCGTCAAGCATGCTCATCCACAAGTGAAATGCTCGGGCTTTACTTGTCCGAGAAATTTGCTAAGTAATCGCGCATGAGGTGACCCCATGATCGTTTGCCACTGCACGCAGATTTCCGACCATGACATTCGCGCCGCGGTGGACTGGATGCGTGCCGCCGACCCGCAGACGATCATCACCCCCGGCAAGATCTATCATGCCCTGGGCAAGCGCGCCGACTGCGGCGGTTGCATGCCTTTGTTTCTGGACACCATGCGCGCTTGCGATAATCTGGCGGTTCCTCCGGTCCTGCGAGGGCTGAGACATAACCGCACAGGGGTAAGCCATGAAGGGCGACGCAAAGGTCATCGAATATCTGAACGCAGCGCTGCGGTCTGAACTGACGGCAGTCAGCCAGTACTGGTTGCATTACCGGCTTCAGCAGGACTGGGGCTTTGGCAAGATCGCCGACAAGTCCCGCGCCGAGTCGATCGAGGAAATGCACCACGCCGACCGGCTGATCCAGCGCATCATCTTCCTGGAAGGCCATCCGAACCTGCAAAAGCTGGACCCGCTGCGCATCGGCCAGAACCTCAAGGAAACCTTGGAATCCGATCTGGCCGCCGAACACGATGCCCGGACGCTGTATATCGAGGCGCGCGAATACTGCGACAAGGTCGGCGATTACGTCAGCCGCAGCCTGTTCGACGAACTGCTGGCCGACGAGGAAGGCCATATCGACTTTCTGGAAACCCAGCTGGGGCTTTATGAACAGATCGGCGCCCAGAATTATGGCCAGCTGAACGCCAAATCGGCTGACGAGGCCGAATAATCGATCTGGAACCGCTGCGGGGGCGGGTTTCCCCCGCAGCATCCTGGATCAGGCCGTCAGCCAGTCGCGGGCCAGTTGCGGCAGATCGTCGAAATGGCGCAGCATCGCCTCGGGCGCCAGCCGCGCCAGGCCGGCACCTTCGGGGCCAAAGGCGACCAGCGCCACCCGCACCCCGGCGGCTGCTGCGGTCTTGCGGTCGGTTTCGGTATCCCCGACCAGAAAGGAACGCGCGACCTGACCGCCGGCGGCGCGCACCGCCTCGCGATAGGGGCGGGGATCGGGCTTGCGCACCGGCAGACTGTCGGCCCCGACCATAGCCGCGAACCGGTCACGGATGCCGAGTTCCTGCAACAGCGTCTCGGCCAGTGCCGCGGGCTTGTTCGTGCAGACCGCCAGACGATGGCCGGCATGTGCCAACGCCTCCAGCGCGGCTTCGGCGCCGGGATAAAGCCGGGTGTGAACCGCGATTGCCTGCCCGTAGTGATCCAGCAGCCGGCCATAATCCTCGTCCTCGGCGCCGGGGGGCAGCAGAATCTCGGGGGACAGGCGGGCGTAGCCCGCGCGAAGCATGGCCCGACCGCCATGAAAGGCGATCAGCGCATCGCCGACCGGGTCCAGCAGATCGCCCAGCCCGCGGGCACGAAAACAGGCATTGGCCGCCGCGATCAGGTCGCCCGAGGTGTCGGCCAGGGTTCCGTCCAGATCAAAGACCACCGTTCCGGCCATGCTGAAACCTTTCGTCAAGATGTTTGATGCGTTGGGGCCTTTCCCCGCCAGCGCCCTCTAGGTAGAACGCCGGCCAGGGATAGGGAACAGGCAAGAGGCAGTGATGGTCGAGAAACCCGTTGCGCTGATCGTCCTTGCTGCCGGGCAGGGCAGCCGGATGCAATCGGATCTGCCCAAGGTGCTGCACCGGCTGGGGGGCGTGCCGTTGCTGGCCCATGCCCTGGCCGCCGGGCGGGCGCTGGATCCGCAACAGGTGGTCGTGGTCGCCGGCCATGGTGCCGATGCCGTCAGCCGCGCCGTTGCCCGCATCGAACCCGATGCCCGCATCGCCATGCAGGCCGAACAGCTGGGCACGGCCCATGCCGTTTCCCAGGCCCTGCCATTGCTGGAGGGATTCCAGGGCCGGGTGCTGGTGCTTTACGGCGATACCCCCTTCATCCAGCCGGAAACCCTGGCGGTCCTGGTCGAACACCCGGCGGATGTCGTGGTGCTGGGCTTTCACGCCGCCGATCCCGGACGCTATGGCCGGCTGGTGGTCGGGCCCCAAGGGCTGGAACGGATCGTCGAATACAAGGATGCCGATGCCGAAACCCGGGCCATCGGCCTGGTCAATTCCGGGGTGATCGCGGCGGATGCAGAGTTGCTGCGCACGTTCCTGCCGCGCATCGGCAATCGCAATGCGGCCGGGGAGTATTATCTGACCGATCTGCCGGCGCTGGTGCGCGCGGCGGGGTTGCAGGTCGATGTCGTCACCTGCGACGAATCCGAGACCATGGGCATCAACACCCGCGCCGAGCTGGCCCGGGCCGAAGCCGCCTTTCAGGCGCGCGCCCGTGCCCGGGCGCTCGAGGACGGGGTGACGCTGACCGATCCGGCGACGGTCTGGTTCTCGCTGGACAGTTGCGTGGGCCGCGACGCCATCATCGGGCCGAATGTGGTGCTGGGACCGGGGGTGACCATCGAAAGCGGCGCCGAGATCCTGGCCTTCTGCCATCTCGAGGGTTGCCATGTCAGCGCCGGCGCCACCGTGGGCCCCTTTGCCCGGCTGCGGCCCGGGGCGGAACTGGGCGGCGATGTCCATGTCGGCAATTTCGTCGAGATCAAGAACAGCGTGCTGGAAGAGGGCGCCAAGGTCGGCCATCTGACCTATCTGGGCGATGCCCATGTCGGCGAACGCAGCAATATCGGCGCCGGCACCGTGACCTGCAATTACGACGGCGTGAACAAGCACCGGACCGAAATCGGCGCCGATGCCTTCATCGGTTCCGACACCATGCTGGTCGCACCGGTTCGGGTCGGGGCGCGGGCGATGACGGGCTCGGGCTCGGTCATCACCCAGGATGTGCCGGACGAGGCGCTGGCACTGGGCCGCGCCAAGCAGGTGAACAAGGCAGGTCTGGCAGCGCGTCTGATGCAGGCCCTGCGCCAGAAAAAGGGCAAATAGGCATGTGCGGGATCATCGGCATCCTGGGCGATCACGAGGTATCGCCCCAACTGGTCGAGGCGCTCAAGCGCCTGGAATATCGCGGCTATGACAGTGCCGGCGTTGCCACCGTGGACGAATCGGGCCGGCTCGACCGCCGCCGCGCCGTGGGCAAGCTGATCAACCTGTCGGACCGGCTGGTGCATGAGCCGCTGCCGGGCCATGCCGGCATCGGCCATACCCGCTGGGCCACCCACGGCGCCGCGACCGAGGCGAACGCCCATCCCCATCGCCGCGGTCCCGTGGCCGTGGTCCATAACGGCATCATCGAGAATTTCCGCGAATTGCGCGACGAGGTCATCGCGCTGGGCTTGCAGCCGGAATCGCAGACCGACACCGAAACCGTGGCCCTGCTGACCGCCTGGCACATGGCCCAGGGGCTGGATGCGATTGCCGCGGCGCGTGCGACGCTGGCGCGGCTGCACGGGGCCTTTGCCCTGGCCTTTTTGTTCGAGGGCGAGACCGATCTGATGATCGGGGCCCGTCGCGGCAGCCCGCTGGCGGTGGGCCATGGCCAGGGGGAAATGTTCCTGGGCTCGGACGCGATCGCGCTGGCGCCCTTTACCGACCGGATCACCTATCTCGAGGACGGCGACCATGTGATCCTGCGCCGCGACGGCGCGCAGATCTTCGATGCGCAGGGCCGGCCCGCGAACCGCGAGATCCAGCAGATCGATGTTGGCGCCACCCGAATCGACAAGGGCGGGCACCGCCATTTCATGGCCAAGGAAATCGCCGAACAGCCGGTGGTGCTGGGCGATGCGCTGAACCATTACATCAAGGGCGACCGCATCGTGCTGCCCGAGGCGCTGGATTTCCGCGATGTCGACCGGCTGACGCTGGTGGGCTGCGGCACCGCCTATTACGCGGCGCATGTGGCGCGCTACTGGTTCGAAAGCCTTGCCGGGCTGCCCTGCGATCTGGATGTGGCGTCCGAATTCCGCTATCGTGAGCCGCCGCTGTCGCCCGACAGCTGGGCGCTGTTCGTCAGCCAGTCGGGGGAAACCGCCGATACGCTGGCGGCGCTGCATTACGCGCGCGGCAAGGTTGCGCGCACCATCGGCGTGGTCAATGTCGGCACCTCGGCCATTGCCCGCGACGCCGATATCGCCCTGCCCACCCTGGCCGGGATCGAGGTGGGCGTCGCCTCGTCCAAGGCCTTCACCTGCCAGCTGGCGGTGCTGGCGGTGCTGGCGCTGAAGGCCGCGCATGACCGCGGCCGGCTGGATGACGCCGGCCTCTCGGCGCATCTGGCCGACCTGCGGGCACTGCCGGGGCTGGTCAATCAGGCGCTGCTGCTCAGCGACGAATGCCGGCGGCTGGCGGGCTGGCTGTCCGAGGCGCAGGACGTGCTTTATCTGGGCCGCGGGCCGCTTTATCCCGTGGCGCTGGAAGGGGCGCTGAAGCTCAAGGAACTCAGCTATATCCATGCCGAAGGCTATGCCTCGGGCGAACTCAAGCACGGCCCGATCGCGCTGATCGACCGCAATGTGCCGGTGGTGGTGGTGGCGCCGCGCGACGGGCTGTTCGACAAGACCGTGTCCAACATGCAGGAGGTCATGGCCCGCCACGGCCAGGTGCTGCTGATTTCGGATGCCGAGGGGATCGCGAGCGGCGGTCATGGCGTGCGCGCCAGCCTGACCATGCCGCAGGGCGGCGGCCTGTTCCAGCCGATCCTTTACGCGGTGCCGATGCAATATCTGGCCTATCACACCGCAGTGGCCAAGGGCACCGATGTCGACCAGCCGCGCAATCTGGCCAAGTCGGTAACGGTGGAATAGCCCATTGCCACGGCAGGCGTGGCGAAAGGATGACCATGCGCGAGCTTGAGCAGTTGCAGGCACGGGCCGATGCCGCAAAGGCGGCGGACATGGCCGCCTATCACAAGGTCCCGCGCCCTTATCTGGGCGTGGCGGTGCCGGTGATCGACGAACTGGCGCGCGGCTGGCGGGCCGAACTGGATCTGCCCGGCCGCATCGATCTGGCTGGCCGGTTATGGGACAGCAACGTGCACGAGGCCCGCATTGCCGCGGCCAAGCTGCTGACCCAGGCCCGGATACGGCCCGATGACGCGGTCTGGCGCCTGATCGCCGGCTGGGTGCCGCAATTCGATGCCTGGGCGATCGCCGACCACGCCATGGGCGCAGGGGCCCGGCGCCTTGTCGCCGATCCCGTCCGGCTGGACGAGGTGGAAACCTGGCTGGACCATCCGCAGTTCTGGGTGCGGCGCGCGGCCCTGGTCGGCACCTTGCCCTGGACCCGGATCCGCAACCCCAAGCCGCTGGACCTGGCGCGTCGCGACCGCATCCTGGGCTGGTTGGGCCGGCTGGCCGACGACCGCGAATGGTTCGTGCAGAAGGCCATCGCCTGGTGGTTGCGCGATCTGTCAAGACATGACCCGCAGGCCGTGCGCGACTGGCTGGCGCAGCATGGCCCGCGGCTGAAACCCTTTGCCCGGCGCGAGGCCGGGCGCTGGCTGGGCTAGCCCTGATAGACCTCGATTTCGGGCAGGTCGGTCAGGCTGACACCGATCAATTGCAGCGCCGACAGCGACACCTGGCTGCCGGCACCGGCCGGGCCGGGCAGGGGCAGCAGCCGCACCTTGGCCGATTTGCCGTTGGCGGGGTTGACGATGCGTCCGGCGGTTTCGCTCTTGACCAGCGGCGTCTTGATCCAGAAGCCCGGCATCGACGGATCGCCCAGCGAGGCGATGGTGCTGCCCAGCCGCCGCTCGGCTGTCGCCGGGGCCGCTGCCGCGGCCTGTCTTTCGGCAGGAGTCGCGCGGTCAAGCTGGCTGACCGTGGCCGAAACCGGTGCTCCGATGCTCGAGGCGCCGCTGACCTTGCCCGGCGTGCGCGGCGCGGTCCCTGTCAGCACCGGGCCGGGGATCACCGCCGCCCCGGTGGCCGGATCGGTCATGCTGGGCAGGACCGCGCCGGGGGCAGGGGGCGTGTCCTTGCCGGCGCCATCCTGGCTGCAGGCGGCAAGGCCCAGCAGGCACAGGGTGCCGATCAGGGGCAGGGATGGGATGCGCATGAAACTCTCCGTCCTTGGAAATGGTCGCAGCCTAGGGCCTGCAAAGGTTGCTTGTCCATCGCGACATGCCCGCATGGTTACGACAGTTTCAACGCTTTGGCATGCTTGTGAAGCATGGTGGCGGGGCGTATCTTCGCATCATGGACGCTGTCGCCCCGCTTGTGGACCCGTTTGCCCGCCCGATCACCTATCTGCGGGTGTCGGTCACGGATCGCTGCGATTTCCGCTGCACCTACTGCATGTCGGAACACATGCAATTCCTGCCCAAGCGGGACTTGCTGACGCTTGAGGAACTGGATCGGCTGTGTTCGGCCTTTGTCAGGCTGGGCGTGCGCAAGCTGCGCATCACCGGGGGCGAGCCGCTGGTCAGGCGCAACATCATGGAATTCTTTCGCGCCATGTCGCGCCATCTGGGCCAGGGGCTGGAGGAGCTGACGCTGACCACCAACGGCAGCCAGTTGGCGCGCTTTGCGGATGAACTGGCCGCCTGCGGCGTCCGGCGCGTCAATGTGTCGCTGGATACGCTGGACCCCGACCGCTTTGCCCGGATCACCCGCTGGGGCCGGCTGCCGCAGGTGCTGGATGGCATCCGCGCCGCGCAACGCGCCGGGCTGCGGGTCAAGATCAACACCGTCGCGCTCAAGGGCTTCAACGAGGACGAATTGTTCGGCCTGGCCGAATGGTGCGCCGATCAGGGCCATCACCTGACCTTCATCGAGGTGATGCCCATGGGCGACATGGGCGAGGAACAGCGGCTTGACCAGTATTGGCCGCTGTCGGACCTGCGCGCGCGGCTGGAACAGCGACTGACGCTGACGCCGCTGACCGAACGCACCGGTGGCCCGGCCCGTTATGTCCGGGTCGAACAGACCGGGCAGAAAATCGGCTTCATCACCCCGCTCACACATAATTTCTGCGAAAGCTGCAACCGGGTGCGGCTGACCTGCACGGGCGAACTGTTCATGTGCCTTGGGCAAGAGGATCGCGCCGATCTGCGCGCGCCGCTGCGGGCCAGCGACGACGACCGCCTGTTGACCGATACCATCCGCGAGGCGATCCGCCACAAGCCCAAGGGGCATGATTTCGATTACTCGCGCCGGCATGTCAGCGGCCAGATGAGCCGTTTCATGAGCCACACCGGCGGCTAGGGCCGCAAGGCTGCCACGCCGGCGAATGTTCGCCGGATGTTCTTTCCATGGTTGCCATTTGGCTGCGAATGCCTATCTGATGCCTCTGGCGGAATCAGGACGTGGCGATGGAACAGAAGTTCATCGAGGTTCGCGGCGCACGCGAACACAATCTGAAAAGCGTGGACATGGATATTCCCCGCGACAAGCTGGTGGTCATCACCGGACTGTCGGGTTCGGGCAAGTCCAGCCTTGCCTTCGATACCATTTATGCCGAAGGCCAGCGACGTTATGTCGAAAGCCTGTCGGCCTATGCCCGCCAGTTTCTGGACATGATGGGCAAGCCGGATGTTGACCACATCAGCGGTTTGTCGCCCGCCATCAGCATCGAGCAGAAAACCACATCGAAGAATCCGCGGTCCACCGTGGGCACCGTGACCGAGATCTACGACTATCTGCGGCTGCTGTTTGCCCGCGCCGGCACCCCCTATTCGCCCGCCACCGGCCTGCCGATCGAGGCCCAGCAGGTGCAGGACATGGTCGACCGGATCATGGATCTGCCCGAAGGCACCCGGGCCTATCTGCTGGCCCCGATCGTGCGCGACCGCAAGGGCGAATACCGCAAGGAATTCCTTGACCTGCGCAAGCAGGGCTTTCAGCGGGTCAAGGTCAACGGCCAGTTCCACGACCTTGAGGAACCCCCGGTCCTGGACAAGAAGCTGCGTCACAACATCGACGTGGTGGTGGATCGCCTGGTGGTGGGGCCGGGCATCGAAACCCGCCTTGCCGATTCGCTGCGCACCGCGCTGGACCTGGCCGATGGCATCGCGCTGCTGGAAACCGCCCCGGCCGAGGGCGAGCCGCAGCGCATCACCTTCAGCGAAAACTTTGCCTGCCCGGTCAGCGGCTTCACCATCCCGGAAATCGAACCGCGGCTGTTTTCCTTCAACGCGCCGTTCGGGGCCTGTCCGGTCTGTGACGGCCTGGGGGCCGAACTGTTCTTTGACGAACGGCTGATCGTGCCCGATACCTCGCTTTCGGTGGCGCAGGGGGCGCTGGCGCCCTGGGCCAGGTCGAAATCCGCCTATCTGACTCAGACAATCAATGCGCTGGCGAAATTCTACGGTTTCGACAAGAAAACCCCGTGGAAGGATCTGCCCGACAGCGTGCGCCAGATGTTCCTGCGCGGCTCGGGCAGCGATGAAATCCCGTTCCGCTTCGATGATTCGGGCCGCGTTTACGAAGTCACCCGCAGCTTCGAGGGGATCATCCCGAACATGGAACGGCGCCTGCGCGAAAGCGATTCGGCCTGGGTGCGGGAAGAGTTCGAGAAATATCAGAACAATCGCCCCTGTGGCGCCTGCCAGGGCTACCGGCTGAAGCCCGAGGCGCTGGCGGTGCGGATCGCCGGCGCCCATATCGGCAATGTCACCGAACTGTCGATCCGCGAGGCCTTGGCCTGGGTCGAGGCAGCGCCCGCGCATCTGTCGCGCCAGAAGAACGAGATCGCCGCCGCCATCCTCAAGGAAATCCGCGAACGGCTGGGCTTTCTGGTCAATGTCGGGCTGGATTACCTGACGCTCAGCCGCGCTGCCGGCACGCTGTCGGGCGGCGAAAGCCAGCGCATCCGGCTGGCCAGCCAGATCGGTTCGGGGCTGACGGGGGTGTTGTATGTGCTGGACGAGCCGTCGATCGGATTGCATCAGCGCGACAACGACCGGTTGCTGGCGACCTTGAAGGGGCTGCGCGATCAGGGCAATTCGGTGATCGTGGTCGAGCATGACGAGGATGCAATCCGCCATGCCGATTATGTATTCGACATGGGACCGGGGGCAGGCGTTCACGGCGGTCAGATCGTCGCCAAGGGCACGCCGGCCGAAATCGCCGCCCACCCCGACAGCCTGACCGGCCAGTATCTGTCCGGCGCGCGCGAAATCGCCGTTCCGGACAGTCGCCGCGCGGGGAATGGCAAGGCCATCCGCATCGTCGGCGCCACCGGCAACAACCTCAAGGACGTGACGGTGGATTTTCCCTTGGGCAAGTTCGTCTGCGTGACCGGCGTTTCGGGCGGGGGCAAGTCCACGCTGACCATCGAGACCCTGTTCAAGACCGCCAGCCTGCGTCTGAACGGCGCCCGCCAGACCCCCGCCCCCTGCGAGACGATCAGGGGGCTGGAACATCTGGACAAGGTGATCGACATCGACCAGCGTCCGATCGGCCGCACGCCGCGGTCGAACCCCGCGACCTATACCGGCGCCTATACCCATATCCGCGACTGGTATGCCGGGCTGCCGGAATCGAAGGCGCGCGGCTACAAGCCGGGCCGCTTCAGCTTCAACGTCAAGGGCGGCCGCTGCGAGGCCTGCCAAGGCGACGGCGTCATCAAGATCGAGATGCACTTCCTGCCCGACGTCTATGTCACCTGCGAAACCTGCAAGGGCAAGCGTTACAACCGGGAGACGTTGGAGGTGCAGTTCAAGGGCAAGTCGATCGCCGATGTGCTGGACATGACCGTCGAGGACGCGCTTGAATTCTTCAAGGCGGTGCCCTCGATCCGCGACAAGATGGAGGCCCTGGTCGAGGTGGGGCTGGGCTATATCAAGGTCGGCCAGCAGGCCACCACCCTGTCGGGCGGCGAGGCACAGCGGGTCAAGCTGTCCAAGGAGTTGTCGCGCCGCGCCACCGGCAAGACCCTGTATATCCTGGACGAGCCCACCACCGGCCTGCATTTCGAGGATGTGCGCAAGCTGCTCGAGGTGCTGCACTCGCTGGTCGATCAGGGCAATACCGTGGTGGTGATCGAACACAATCTGGACGTCATCAAGACCGCCGACTGGATCATCGACATCGGCCCGGAAGGCGGCGATGGCGGCGGCCGCATCGTCGCCACCGGCACCCCCGAACAGGTTGCCATGGTCGCCGAAAGCCATACCGGCCGATATCTTGCCCCGATGCTGGCCGCGGCCCGCAGCCGCGCGGCGGAATAGCCCGCCCGGTCCGCTCGCGGCAGGCCGGGGGCGGACGCGGAAAAATGCGGGCATTTCGGGGGTCAGGGTGTGTCGAATCCCCGCGCTGCGAGGGGTCCGACCGTTGACCATATTCGCCGCCGGGGCTAAACGGGCCTTAGCCAAACCCATCGCGGGGTGCCACTCGGGTTCCTGCGAGCGAAAGGGAGCCCAATTCAGTGGAATACCTGCTGCAAGAATATCTGCCCATCCTGGTTTTCCTGGGGATGGCCTCGGGACTGGCGATCGTCCTGATTCTGGCCGCGGCCGTGATCGCGGTGCGCAACCCCGACCCGGAAAAGGTCAGCGCCTATGAATGCGGCTTCAACGCCTTTGACGATGCGCGGATGAAGTTCGATGTGCGCTTCTATCTGGTGTCGATCCTGTTCATCATCTTCGACCTCGAGGTCGCCTTTCTGTTTCCCTGGGCGGTCGCCTTCGGCAGCCTGAGCGATGTCGCCTTCTGGGGCATGATGCTGTTTCTGGGCGTGCTGACCGTGGGCTTTGCCTATGAATGGAAGAAAGGGGCGCTGGAATGGGCGTGATGACCGGAGCCAATACCGCCGGGGTCGACCGCGAATATGCCACGGCCGAGCTGAACCGCGAATTGCAGGACAAGGGCTTCCTGCTGACCACGACCGAGGACATCATCAACTGGGCGCGCAACGGCTCGCTGCACTGGATGACCTTTGGCCTGGCCTGCTGCGCGGTCGAGATGATGCAGACCTCGATGCCGCGCTATGATCTGGAACGCTTTGGCACCGCCCCGCGCGCCAGCCCGCGCCAGTCCGACCTGATGATCGTGGCCGGAACGCTGACCAACAAGATGGCGCCCGCGCTGCGCAAGGTCTATGACCAGATGCCCGAGCCGCGTTATGTCATCAGCATGGGCAGCTGCGCCAATGGCGGCGGCTATTATCATTATTCCTATTCGGTGGTGCGCGGCTGCGACCGCATCGTGCCGGTGGACATCTATGTCCCCGGTTGCCCGCCCACGGCCGAGGCGCTGCTTTACGGCATCCTGCAACTTCAGCGCCGCATCCGGCGCACCGGCACGCTGGTGAGGTAAGCCATGTCTGACGAAACCCTGCTGGAACTGGCCGAACACATCAGCCTGCGTCGCGAAAACGACGTGGTCTCGACGCAGGTGGCCTTTGGCGAACTGACCGTGCAGGCCACGCTGTCCGGCGTGATCGACCTGATCGAATTCCTGCGCAACGACGGCAATTGCCGGTTTTCGACGCTGATCGACATTACCGCCGTGGACAATCCGGCGCGGCCGGCGCGCTTCGATGTGGTCTATCACCTGCTGTCGATGTATCAGAACCAGCGCATCCGCGTGAAGGTTCAGGTGCGCGAGGACGAGGTCGTGCCCAGCCTGACCGGGGTGTTCCCCGGCGCCGGCTGGTATGAGCGCGAGGTGTTCGACATGTTCGGCATCCTGTTTTCGGGCCATGCCGACCTGCGCCGCATCCTGACCGATTATGGTTTCCGCGGCCATCCGCTGCGCAAGGATTTTCCGACCACCGGCTATACCGAAGTGCGCTGGAACGACCTTGAAAAGCGTGTGGTCTACGAGCCGGTGAAGCTGGTGCAGGAATACCGCCAGTTCGATTTCCTGTCCCCGTGGGAGGGCGCGAAATACGTGCTGCCCGGCGACGAAAAGGGGGGCGCCCGGTAATGGCTCAGCGTCTGACCGGCAGCTGTCTGTGCGGTGCCTGCACGCTGACCGCGGCTCCCGCCTCGACCGAGGCGGGGGTCTGCCATTGCGGCATGTGCCGAAAGTTCTCGGGCGGGATGTTCATTGTCGCCGATTGTTCGGGCACGCTGGAATTTGCCGAGGGCGCTCCGGTCAGCCGTTTCCAGTCCAGCGAATGGGGCGAGCGCGTCTTTTGCGGACGCTGTGGGTCGTCGCTGGCCTGGCTGGCGCGCGATGGCAGCATGGCTTTCGTCTCGATCCAGGCTTTTGACGATCCGGGGCGCTTTGCTGTCACGCATGAGCTCTTCATCGACTGCAAGCCCGCCGGTTACGCGCTGGCCGGCGATACCAAGACCCTGACCGAGGCCGAATTCATGGCCCAATACGCCGCACAGCAGGAGTGATCACCATGGACGGCGACATCCGCAAGAACACCTATGACGATGGCTCGGTCGATGCGCTGACCGGCGAACAGAGCATCCGCAACTTCAACATCAACTTCGGCCCGCAGCACCCGGCGGCCCATGGCGTGTTGCGCATGGTGCTGGAACTGGACGGCGAGGTGGTCGAACGCGCCGATCCGCATATCGGCCTGCTGCATCGCGGCACCGAAAAGCTGATGGAAAGCCGCACCTATCTGCAGAACCTGCCCTATCTGGACCGGCTGGATTATGTGGCGCCGATGAACCAGGAACATGCCTGGTGCCTGGCGATCGAGCGGCTGACCGGCACCGTGGTGCCGCGCCGCGCCAGCCTGATCCGGGTGCTGTATTCGGAAATCGGCCGCATCCTGAACCACCTGATGGGGCTGACGACCGGGGCGCTGGACGTGGGCGCGCTGACCCCGCCGCTGTGGGGGTTCGAGGCCCGCGAAGAGCTTATGGTGTTCTATGAACGCGCCTGCGGTGCACGGCTGCATGCGGCCTATTTCCGCCCCGGCGGCGTGCATCAGGATCTGCCCCCCGATCTTCTGGACGACATCGAGGAATGGTGCGAACGCTTCCCGCGTCTGGTCGATGACCTGGACACGCTGCTGACCGAAAACCGCATCTTCAAGCAGCGTCTGGTCGATATCGGCATCGTCACCGAAGAGGATGCATTGAACTGGGGCTATACCGGCGTGATGGTGCGCGGCTCGGGCCTGGCCTGGGACTTGCGCCGCGCGCAGCCCTATGAGTGTTATGACGAATTCGATTTCCAGATCCCGGTCGGCAAGAACGGGGACTGCTATGACCGCTATCTGTGCCGCATGGCCGAGATGCGCGAATCCTGCAAGATCATGAAGCAGGCGGTGCAAAAGCTGCGGGCCGAGCCGGCGGGCGACGTGCTGGCGCGCGGCAAGCTGACGCCGCCGCGCCGCGCCGACATGAAGCGCGACATGGAAAGCCTGATCCACCACTTCAAGCTTTACACCGAAGGTTTCCGCGTCCCCGCCGGCGAGGTTTATGCCGCGGTCGAGGCGCCCAAGGGCGAATTCGGCGTCTATCTGGTTGCAGACGGCACCAACAAGCCTTGGCGGGCCAAGCTGCGCGCGCCGGGCTTTGCGCATCTGCAGTCGATCGACTGGATGTCGCGCGGCCACATGCTTGCGGACGTTCCGGCGATCATCGCCACCCTTGACATCGTTTTCGGAGAGGTTGACCGCTGATGCTGCGCCGACTGTCCCCCCATCAGCCGGACTCGTTCGAGTTCACGCCCGCCAATCTGGAATGGGCCCGGGCCCAGATGACCAAATACCCGCCGGGTCGCCAGCAATCGGCGATCATTCCGGTATTGTGGCGCGCCCAGGAGCAGGAGGGATGGCTGAGCCGGCCCGCCATCGAATATTGCGCCGACCTTCTGGGCATGCCGCATATTCGTGCGCTGGAGGTTGCGACCTTCTATTTCATGTTCCAGCTGCAACCCGTGGGCAGTGTGGCGCATATCCAGATCTGCGGCACCACCACCTGCATGATCTGCGGCGCCGAGGATCTGATCCGGGTCTGCCAGGAAAAGATCGCGCCCACGCCGCACACCCTGTCGGCGGATGGCCGCTTCAGCTGGGAAGAGGTCGAGTGTCTGGGTGCCTGCACCAATGCGCCCATGGCGCAGATCGGCAAGGACTTCTACGAGGATCTGACGGCCGAAAGGCTGTCGGCGCTGATCGACAGCTTTGCCGCCGGCGAGGTGCCGGTGCCGGGGCCGCAGAACGGCCGTTTCGCTGCCGAGCCGCTGGGCGGGCCGGTGGCGCTGGCGGGGTTGAAGGGAAGCGGTCCGGACCGCAATGCCAGCGTGGCGCTGGCGCTGGAACAGGCCGACACCATCAAGCGCATCGACGGCACCGAACTGCCGATCAAGACCCCCTGGCTCAAGGCCGGGGAAACCGCCTGACCGGCGACAGCAAGGGACAGCCCGCAATGGAACGGTCGGAATGCAACAGGAACTGCTGGATCTCGGCGGCAATCGCCGGGGTTCTGGTGGTGCTGTTCACGGCCGGCATCGGCGATCTGTCCTTCTGGGGCGGGCTGTTTCTGGGTGTGGTGACGGCAGTTCTGTTCGGGGCATTGATGCAATGGCTGGTGTGCCACGATCAGCCTGCGCCCCTGCCGCCGCTCGAGGCGGTGCCGCCGCGCGACTGGCAGAGCCGTCAGGCCGAGGTGCAGCCGCAGGCGCTGCTGGTGGCGGCCGGCATGGGGCCCGAGCCGCGCCAGCCGGTGCAGATGCCGATCGAGGCCGCGCCGGCGATGGAGGATGGCGATGACCTGACCCGGATCAAGGGCATCGGGCCGAAGCTGTCGGACTGGTTGCGCCAGAACGGTGTTACCCGCTATGCCCAGATCGCGGCCTGGGATGCCGCGACCGAAGCCGATTTTGCCCAGCGGCTTGGCCGGATGGGCAGCCGCATTCGTGCAGATGATTGGGTCGGGCAGGCGCGTGCGCTGGCAGACGGCCAGAACGACGGGGCGGCGTGATGACGCGGCCTGACAGAAATCAACTGTCGTCGCCAGCGAGTGCGGCGGCAGATGCGGGCCAGATGCGGCTGGTGGCGGTGGTGATCGCCGTCACCATTTTGCTGTGGCTGGGGGTGCAATGGCTGGGGGGCCGAATGGGCTGGCCTGCGAAATACGCCTTTCTCGCCGATCTCATGGCGATTGGGGCCTTGATCTGGTCGCTTCTGGTGACCTGGCGGATCTGGCGGCGGCGCAATGCGTCCTCGCAGCGACAAGGATAAGACGACGATGCTGAACGATCAGGACCGGATCTTTACCAATCTTTACGGCATGGGCGATCGCAGCCTGGCCGGTGCCAAGAAGCGGGGCCATTGGGACGGCACCGCCGGCATCATCCAGCGTGGCCGTGATGCCATCATCAACGAGATGAAGGCCTCGGGCCTGCGCGGACGGGGCGGGGCGGGCTTTCCGACCGGGATGAAATGGTCCTTCATGCCCAAGGAATCCGACGGGCGGCCGTCCTATCTGGTCATCAACGCCGACGAATCCGAACCCGCGACCTGCAAGGACCGCGAGATCATGCGCCACGATCCGCATACGCTGATCGAAGGGGCATTGATCGCCAGCTTCGCCATGGGCGCGCATGCGGCCTATATCTACATCCGCGGCGAATTCATCCGCGAGCGCGAGGCACTGCAGGCCGCCATCGACGAATGTTACGACGACGGCCTGCTGGGCCGGAACGCCGCCGGGTCGGGCTGGGATTTCGACCTGTATCTGCATCACGGTGCCGGCGCCTATATCTGCGGCGAGGAAACCGCGCTGCTGGAAAGCCTCGAGGGCAAGAAGGGCATGCCGCGGATGAAGCCGCCCTTTCCCGCCGGGGCCGGGCTTTACGGCTGCCCGACCACGGTCAACAACGTCGAATCCATCGCAGTGGTGCCCACCATCCTGCGGCGCGGGGCCGAGTGGTTCGCCAGCTTCGGCAGGCCGAACAATGCCGGCGTCAAGCTGTTCGGTCTGACCGGTCATGTGAACACCCCCTGCGTGGTCGAAGAGGCCATGTCGATCCCCATGCGCGAGCTGATCGAAAAGCACGGTGGCGGTGTGCGCGGCGGATGGAAGAACCTGAAGGCGGTGATCCCCGGCGGCGCCTCGTGCCCGGTGCTGACGGCCGAGCAGTGCGAAAACGCGATCATGGATTATGACGGCATGCGCGAACTGCGCTCGTCCTTCGGCACCGCCTGCATGATCGTGATGGACCAGTCCACCGACGTGGTAAAGGCGATCTGGCGGCTGTCCAAGTTCTTCAAGCACGAAAGCTGCGGTCAGTGCACGCCCTGCCGCGAAGGCACCGGCTGGATGATGCGGGTGATGGAGCGCCTGGTTCGCGGCGAGGCCGAGATCGAGGAAATCGACATGCTCTTCGACGTGACCAAGCAGGTCGAGGGCCACACCATCTGCGCGCTTGGCGATGCGGCCGCCTGGCCGATTCAGGGCCTGATCCGGAATTTCCGCGAAGAGATCGAGGATCGGATCAAGGCCAGGCGCAGCGGGCGCATGGGCGCCATGGCGGCCGAGTGACATGGCTTGGCGCGCGCGTTTCAGCCTGCCGCCAGCTGCCCTGTTCAAGGGGGCGGCACGGTCGTGCGCGATGCGCGTGTTCACGCCGGGATCACAGGATGGTGGCGAACCGGCAGGTTGGCGCCGTGTTATGGCTGCACGCCATGACAAGGAGGCAATTGCCATGAAACTTCTGCCCATCGCGTTGATCGCGGCCACCCTGGCCACGCCTGCGGCTGCACTGGAGCCCCTGGCCAAGGAAAAATACATCAACGACCGGCTGATCGCGGCCCGCGTGGCCGATCGCATCCGCCGCACCTGTCCCAGCATCGATGGCCGGATCCTTTATGCCTATGGCGAGGCGCGCAAGCTCAAGCGCTATGCCGAGCAAAAGGGTTACAGCAAGGCCCAGATCGACGCCTTTCTGGACAGCAAGACCGAAAAGGCCAGAATCTATGCCGTGGCCGAGGATTACCTGACCCGCAAGGGCGCCAGGCCCGGCGACCCCGAAAGTTTCTGCATGGTGGGCCGTCAGGAAATCCGCAACAATTCCGTGATCGGCAGCTTGTTGGTGGCGAAATGAGAAAATGGCTGAACTGGATCGGATTGGGGCTGATGGCGGCGGCGGCAGCGGCGATGATCGCAGGCGATGCCCTGGCCGGTGAGCCGTCGCAGCCCTGGGCGCCGACCGCCGAAAAGTTCTATCTTCAGTTCGACCTGCTGGCCCCTGCGGATATTTCCTGCGATGCCAGCGGTCCCGGCGTGCGGGTCAAGGCGACGCGCAATCTGGTCGGCAAGCCGGTGCTGCGGCTGACGGGCAATGTCTCGGATGCGGAAATCAGCTGCTGGCGACCGGACGGCAGCCGCTATGTCACCCGCGCGAACCGCGCCTTGCCCTATAACTCGGCCGAACCCGTGCGGGCCACCGTCAGCTTCGACGCGGCCCGCGATGCCATGACAGTGGTCTTGCGCCGCGGCGATCAGGATCGCATCGCACGGGTGCTGCCCCGCGCCTTTGTAAGGGTTCAGTGACCATGGCGCGGCGCATGAACAGCCTTTCAGCACAGGAAACCGGGCCCGGCTGCGGCCTGCATTTGCATCGCGTGCATTCTGCCGGACGCGCGTCCGGCAGCACCAGTCGCCGCGCGGGATAAGGAAAGACAGAATGGCGGACCTTCGCAAGCTCAAGATCGACGACGTGGTGATCGAGGTCGATCCGAACCTGACCCTGATCCAGGCCTGTGAACAGGCTGGAATCGAGGTGCCGCGCTTCTGCTATCACGAGCGGCTGTCGATCGCCGGCAACTGCCGGATGTGCCTGGTCGAGGTGGTGGGCGGCCCGCCCAGGCCGGCGGCGTCCTGCGCGATGCAGGTCAAGGATCTGCGCCCTGGTCCGGACGGTGCCCCGGCCGAAATCCGCACCAACTCTCCCATGGTCAAGAAGGCCCGGGAAGGGGTGATGGAGTTCCTGCTGATCAACCATCCGCTGGACTGCCCGATCTGCGACCAGGGGGGCGAATGCGACCTCCAGGATCAGGCCATGGCCTATGGCGTCGATTTCAGCCGCTATCGCGAACCCAAGCGCGCAAGCGAGGATCTGAACCTGGGACCGCTGGTCGAAACCCACATGACCCGCTGCATCAGCTGCACCCGCTGCGTGCGCTTTACCACCGAGGTCGCGGGCATCACCCAGATGGGCCAGACCGGCCGCGGCGAGGATGCCGAGATCACCAGCTATCTGAACCAGACGCTGGAATCGAACCTGCAGGGCAACATCATCGACCTGTGCCCGGTCGGTGCGCTGGTCAGCAAGCCCTATGCCTTTACCGCCCGGCCGTGGGAGCTGACCAAGACCGAGACCATCGACGTGATGGACGCGCTCGGCAGCAACATCCGCGTCGACACCAAGGGGCGCGAGGTCATGCGCATCCTGCCGCGCAACCATGACGGCGTGAATGAGGAATGGATCAGCGACAAGACCCGTTTCGTCTGGGACGGCTTGCGCCGCCAGCGCCTGGACCGGCCCTATATCCGCGAAAACGGCCGTCTGCGCCCGGCCAGCTGGCCCGAGGCGCTTGCCGCCGCGGCGGCCGCGATGCGCGGGCGCAAGCTGGCCGGCCTGATCGGCGATCTGGTCCCGGTCGAGGCGGCCTTTGCGCTGAAGCAGCTGGTCGAGGGGCTTGGCGGCCGCGTCGAATGTCGCACCGATGGTGCGCGCCTGCCGGCGGGCAACCGCTCGGCCTATGTCGGCACCGCCCGCATCGCCGACATCGACACGGCCCGCCGCATCCTGCTGATCGGCACCAATCCGCGCGACGAGGCGCCGGTGCTGAATGCCCGCATCCGCAAGGCCTGGGCCAATGGCGCGCAGGTGTCGCTGGTGGGGCCGGCGGCGGACCTGACCTATGACTATCGCCATCTCGGCGAGGATCGCGCGGCGCTGGAACGGCTGGCCGACGGCGATTTCAAGGACAGTGCAGGAACCCCCGGCATCGTCATCGTGGGCCAGGGCGCGCTGCGCGAGGCCGATGGCGAGGCGGTGCTGGCCCATGCCATGCGCCTGTGCGAGATGGCGGATTGCAAGCTGCTGGTGCTGCATACTGCCGCCAGCCGCGTGGGGGCCATGGACATCGGCGCGGTCACCGAAGGCGGCCTTGCCGCCGCGGTCGATGGCGCCGAAGTGATCTATAACCTGGGCGCGGATGAAATCGACATCGCCGCTGGTGCCTTTGTGATCTATCAGGGCAGCCATGGCGACCGTGGCGCCCATCGGGCCGACATCATCCTGCCCGGCGCCTGCTACACCGAGGAAAACGGCCTGTTCGTCAATACCGAGGGCCGGCCGCAGCTGGCGATGCGCGCGAATTTCGCCCCCGGCGAGGGCAAGGAAAACTGGGCGATCCTGCGCGCCCTGTCGGCCGAACTGGGCATGACCCAGCCCTGGGACAGCCTGGCCGGCCTGCGCCGCCAGCTCATTGCGGCGGTGCCGCATCTGGCGCAGATCGACCAGGTGCCGGAAAACGCCTGGCAGGCGTTGACCCGGTTCGATCTGGGACAGGCCAGCTTCCGTCCCGCGGTGTCGGATTTCTACCTGACCAACCCCATCGCGCGCTGCTCGCCGTTGATGGCGGAACTGTCGGCGATGGCCGCGGCACGCCGCGCCCCGGCCCTGGCGGCGGAGTAGACGCGATGCGTGGCGCCTTGCGGAACGTGATCCCGGCGATCCTGGCAGCCGCGCTGCTGGCGGGGTGTGCATCCGATGCGCTGCGCGATCACGCTCGCCCCAAGGGCAAACCCGAGGCGCTGGCCGTGGCGGTGCTGCACAGCGATGCCGGTGCGCCGGGCAAGCAGGTGCTCAGCCGCGCGCGCATCTCGACGAAATCCGGGGCGATCCTGATTCTCGAGCCTGACGGATCGGTCAGCGAGATGGCGCTGGACAGCCCCGGCGGCCGCGACGCCTTTGCCGTGACCGAGGCGGATCTGATGGCGCTGAACGCCAATCTGGGCCTGGACCTGTCGGGAATGCCCGATCTGGGGCCGGTGCGGCGGCGCGCGCCCACCGCCCAGGAAAAGGCATTGGCCGATTTCGCCGCCCGCACCCGGCCGCTGCGCCTGAACCTGCCCAAGAGTTTCGCCGCCGATCCCAAGGATTACCGTGGGGCCCGGGTCGCGGCATTGGCCAGCTCGCGCAAGGGCGACGACAGCCTGGTCGAAGTGACGGCAAACCTGCGCAGTGGGGTGGACGCCGACACGGCCTTCGCCTATGCCACATGCGCGCTGGCCAGCTGGGCGGATGCCAAGGGCGCGGTCTATGCCCGCCATATCCGGACGCTCAGCGACAAGCGCAACGGCAAGATGATCGTCGGATCCGTCTTTACCCTGTCGAATCGGAAACCGATGGGACTGACGGTGATGACAACGAAAGAGACCTTGCAGGAATGCAAGACGCGCGGCATTCCCGCGGCGTGATGAGAGGGACGAACGATCATGGCTGAATTCTGGGCCTCGCCCTATGGTTTCGCGCTCAGCCTGCTCTTGCAGGGTCTGGCGGTCATCGCCTTTGTGATGGGCTCGCTGATCTTCATGGTCTATGGCGACCGCAAGATCTGGGCGGCGGTGCAGATGCGCCGCGGCCCGAACGTGGTCGGCCCCTGGGGCCTGTTGCAGACCTTTGCCGACGCGCTGAAATATGTCGTCAAGGAAATCGTGATCCCTGCCGGCGCCGACAAGTTCATCTTCTTCCTGGCGCCGTTCCTGTCGATGATGCTGGCGCTTTTCGCCTTTGTCGTGATTCCGTTTGACGAAGGCTGGGTCATGGCCAACATCAATGTGGGCATCCTGTTCGTCTTTGCCGCCTCGTCGCTCGAGGTGTATGGCGCGATCATGGGTGGCTGGGCCTCGAACTCGAAATATCCGTTCCTGGCCTCGCTGCGGTCGGCCTCGCAGATGATTTCCTATGAAGTGTCGATGGGGCTTATCATCATCGGCGTCATCATCTCGACCGGCTCGATGAACCTGACCCAGATCGTGCATGCGCAAAAGGGCGATTACGGGCTGCTCAACTGGTACTGGCTGCCGCATCTGCCGATGGTGGTGCTGTTCTTCGTCTCGGCGCTGGCGGAAACCAACCGCCCGCCCTTTGACCTGGCCGAGGCGGAATCGGAACTGGTCGCCGGGCATATGGTCGAATATTCCTCGACCCCGTATCTGCTGTTCATGGCCGGCGAATATATCGCCATCTATCTGATGTGCGCGCTGCTGTCGCTGCTGTTCTTCGGCGGCTGGCTGTCGCCGGTGCCCTTCATCGCCGACGGCTGGTGGTGGATGGTCATCAAGATGTGGTTCTGGTTCTATATGTTCGCCATGGTCAAGGCGATCGTGCCCCGCTATCGCTACGACCAGCTGATGCGGATCGGCTGGAAGGTGTTCCTGCCGCTGTCGCTGGGCTGGGTGGTGCTGGTCGCGATCCTGGCGCGCTATGAGGTGCTGGGCGGTTTCTGGGCCCGGTTCGCGGTCGGAGGCTAGAGACCATGCGTGATCACACCCCCGCCGCTGGCGCAACAAAACCTGCCGCGTCCGATCGTGTCGCGGCCCCGAAGCAACGGGAGCATGTCTGATGGCCTTCGATCTTGCGCGGGCAACCAAGTATTTCCTGATGTGGGATTTCATCAAGGGCTTCGGCCTGGGGATGCGCTATTTCGTGTCGCCCAAGCCGACGCTGAACTATCCCCATGAAAAGGGTCCGCTGTCGCCGCGGTTCCGGGGCGAGCACGCGCTGCGCCGCTATCCCAACGGCGAGGAACGCTGCATCGCCTGCAAGCTGTGCGAGGCGATCTGCCCGGCGCAGGCCATCACCATCGACGCCGAACCGCGCGAGGACGGCTCGCGCCGCACCACGCGCTACGACATCGACATGACCAAATGCATCTATTGCGGTTTCTGCCAGGAAGCCTGTCCGGTCGATGCCATTGTCGAGGGGCCGAATTTCGAATACGCCACCGAAACCCGCGAAGAGCTGTTCTACGACAAGCAGAAGCTGCTGGCCAACGGCGAACGCTGGGAGGCCGAGATCGCCCGCAACCTTCAGATGGATGCGCCCTACAGATGACCGATGCGTTCACCAAGCTTTTCGCGCAGATGATGGCTTCGGGCCAGGAAATGGCGCGCGCCTTCAACCCGGCGCTGGAACATTTCGACATGCGCGCCTTTGAAAAGCTGGTGCCGACCGTGCCGGCCGACATGCTGGAGATGTGGTTCGGCAAGACCTTCAACCGCGAGGGCCTGGACGCCAAGACCCGCCTTTTGCTGACCATCGGCGCGATCACCGTTCAGGGCGCCTTGGCCGAGCCGCAGCTGCGCATGACCATTCGTCAGGCGCTGACCGCCGGTGCCACCAAGCGCGAGATCGCCGAGACGATCTTTCAGATGAGCATGTTCGGCGGATTGCCTGCCATGCAGAAGGCGCTCGAGATCGCCCAGAGCGTCTATGCCGAGGAGGATGAGGAATGATGACCTTCGCATTCTACCTGTTCGCGATCTGCTGCTGCGTCGCGGGCTTCATGGTGGTGATCGGCCGCAACCCCGTGCATTCGGTGCTGTGGCTGATCCTGGCCTTCTTTTCGGCGGCCGGCCTGTTCGTGCTGCAGGGGGCGGAGTTCGTCGCCATGCTGCTGGTCGTGGTCTATGTCGGCGCGGTGGCGGTGCTGTTCCTGTTCGTGGTGATGATGCTTGACGTCGATTTCGCCAAGCTCAAGGGCGAGCTGGCGCGCTATCTGCCGCTGGCGCTGGTGATCGCGGTTGTGCTGATGGCACAGCTGGGCATCGCCTTTTCGGGCTGGGCGGTGTCGGACCAGGCCGAGGGCCTGCGCGCGGCGCCGGTGGCCGAGGGCGTCCACAACACCCTGGGCATTGGCATGGTGCTTTATGACCGCTATGTGCTGATGTTCCAGCTGGCCGGGCTGGTGCTGCTGGTGGCGATGATCGGTGCCATCGTGCTGACCATGCGCCATCGCAAGGATGTCAAGCGCCAGAACGTGCTGGAACAGATGTGGCGCGATCCGGCAAAGCAGCTGGAAATGAAGGATGTCAAACCCGGGCAGGGGCTCTAGACCCCAGCCCGGTGCCGGCGGCCCTGCGCCCGTGGCGCGGAACGGCAAGCAAGAGAATATTCAACGGGTGAACGACCCGGAGGGACCAGGACGATGATCGGATTGACTCATTATCTTGTTGTGGGGGCGATACTCTTCGTCACCGGCATTTTCGGGATCTTCGTGAACCGAAAGAACGTCATCGTCATTCTGATGTCGATCGAGCTGATGCTGCTGGCGGTCAACATCAATTTCGTCGCCTTCTCGACCCACCTGGGCGATCTGGCCGGGCAGGTGTTCACCATGTTCGTGCTGACCGTGGCCGCGGCCGAGGCGGCGATCGGCCTGGCGATCCTGGTCGTGTTCTTCCGCAACCGCGGCACCATCGCGGTGGAAGACGTCAACGTGATGAAGGGGTAACAAGGCATGGAAAAGATCGTCCTGTTCGCGCCCCTGATCGGGTCGCTGATCGCCGGCCTTGGCTGGCGCATGATCGGCGAAAAGGCCGCGCAATATCTGACCACCGGCATCCTGTTCCTGTGCTGTGCGCTCAGCTGGTATCTGTTTTTGTCCTTTGACGGCGTGCCGCGCCACATACCGGTCCTGGACTGGGTGGTGGCGGGGGATTTCCACGCCGAATGGTCGATCCGGCTGGACCGGCTGACCGCGATCATGCTGATCGTGGTGACCACGGTGTCGGCGCTGGTGCATATGTATTCGCTGGGCTACATGGCCCATGACGACAACTGGGACCATCACGAACATTACAAGGCCCGGTTCTTCGCCTATCTGTCGTTCTTCACCTTTGCCATGCTGATGCTGGTGACGGCCGACAACCTGTTGCAGATGTTCTTCGGCTGGGAAGGCGTGGGCGTCGCCTCGTATCTGCTGATCGGCTTCTACTACAAGAAGGCCAGCGCCAATGCCGCGGCGATGAAAGCCTTCATCGTCAACCGTGTCGGTGACTTCGGCTTTCTGCTCGGCATCTTCGGGCTTTACTGGCTGACCGGTTCGGTGCGGTTCGACGAAATCTTCCAGCAGGTGCCGCAGATCGCCCAGACGCAGATGCATTTCCTGTGGCGCGACTGGAATGCCGCCAACCTGCTGGGCTTCCTGCTGTTCGTGGGCGCCATGGGCAAGTCGGCGCAGTTGTTCCTGCACACCTGGTTGCCCGACGCGATGGAAGGCCCGACGCCGGTGTCGGCCCTGATCCACGCCGCGACCATGGTGACCGCCGGGGTGTTCCTGGTCTGCCGCATGTCGCCGCTGTATGAATTTGCGCCGGACGCCAAGAACATCATCGTTGTCATCGGCGCCACGACGGCCTTCTTCGCCGCGACCGTGGGCTTGGTGCAGAACGACATCAAGCGGGTCATCGCCTATTCGACCTGTTCGCAGCTGGGCTACATGTTCGTGGCCGCGGGGGTCGGGGTCTATTCGGCGGCGATGTTCCACCTGCTCACCCATGCCTTCTTCAAGGCGATGCTGTTTCTGGGGGCCGGCTCGGTCATCCATGCCATGCATCACGAACAGGATCTGCGCAACTATGGTGGTCTGCGCAAGAAGATCCCGCTGACCTATTGGGCGATGATGATCGGCACCTTCGCCATCACCGGCGTCGGCATCCCCCTGACCCATATCGGCTTTGCCGGCTTCCTGTCCAAGGACGCAATCATCGAAAGCGCCTGGGCGGGCAGCAGCTTCGCCTTCTGGCTGTTGGTGATCGCGGCCTGTTTCACCAGCTTCTACAGCTGGCGGCTGATCTTCATGACCTTCTTTGGCAAGCCGCGCGGCGACCATCACGCGCATGACCATGCGCATGAAAGCCCGCCGGTGATGACCATTCCGCTGGGCGTGCTGGCCATCGGCGCGATCTTTGCCGGCATGGTCTGGTATGGGCCGTTCTTTGGCGACCATCACAAGGTGACCGAATTTTTCCACATCGCCGGCGCCGAACATGCGCAAACCGCCGCGACCGAGGACCATGCCGCCCCGGCCCCGGATGCGCATGCCGCCCCCGCGACCGACGACGCGACACCTGCGGCCGAAGGCCATGCCGCTGCGGCGGCCGATCACCCGGCCGCGCCGGTCGGCGGCGCGATCTACATGGCGCCCGACAATCATGTGATGGACGAGGCGCATCACGCCCCGGCCTGGGTCAAGGTATCGCCCTTTGTCGCCATGCTGTTGGGTCTGTTCACTGCCTGGATGTTCTATATCGTCAACCCGTCGCTGCCGGTGCGACTGGCGGCGCAGCAGCCGGCGCTGTATCGGTTCCTGCTCAACAAGTGGTATTTCGACGAGATCTACCAGTTCATCTTCGTGCGCCCGGCACTGTGGCTGGGGCGCTTCCTGTGGAAGGGCGGCGATGGCGCGGTCATCGACGGCACGATCAACGGGGTCGCCATGGGGTTGATCCCAAGGCTGACGCGCGCGGCGGTCCGCGTGCAGTCGGGCTATCTGTTCCATTACGCCTTTGCGATGGTGCTTGGCATCGTAGGCTTGCTGATCTGGGTGATGATGCGGGGCGCGCACTGACATGACGAACCTTCTTTCCATCATCACCTTCCTGCCGATCGTAGCGGCGATCATCCTGGCGCTGTTCCTGCGCGGTCAGGACGAGGCTGCGGCCCGCAACGCCAAATGGCTGGCGCTGCTGACGACCACGGCGACCTTCGTGATCTCGCTGGTCGTGCTGTTCCGCTTCGATCCGGCAAACACGGGCTTCCAGTTCGTCGAGGATCACGCCTGGATCATGGGGTTGCGCTACAAGATGGGCGTGGACGGCATTTCGGTGCTGTTCGTGCTGCTGACCACCTTCATGATGCCGCTGACGATCCTGTCGTGCTGGTCGGTGGACACCAGGGTCAAGGAATACATGATCGCCTTTCTGGTGCTGGAAGGGCTGATGATCGGCGTGTTCACCGCGCTGGACCTGGTGCTGTTCTACCTGTTCTTCGAGGCCGGGCTGATCCCGATGTTCCTGATCATCGGCATCTGGGGCGGAAAGGATCGCATCTATGCGGCCTTCAAGTTCTTCCTTTACACCTTCCTGGGGTCGGTGCTGATGCTGGTGGCGATGATCGCCATGTATCGCATGGCTGGCACCACCGACATTCCGACGCTGCTGAGCTTCGATTTCCCGTCGGAAACCTATCGCCTGCTGGGTGTGACGGTCATCGGCGGCACGCAGATGCTGCTGTTCCTGGCCTTCTTTGCCAGCTTCGCGGTCAAGATGCCGATGTGGCCGGTGCATACCTGGTTGCCCGATGCCCACGTTCAGGCGCCGACCGCGGGTTCGGTGCTGCTTGCGGCGGTGCTGCTGAAGATGGGGGGCTATGGCTTCCTGCGCTTCAGCCTGCCGATGTTCCCGGTCGCATCGGGGATCATGCAGCCGGTGGTGTTCTGGCTGTCGGCCATCGCCATCGTCTATACCTCGCTTGTGGCGCTGGCGCAGTCGGACATGAAGAAGGTGATCGCCTATTCCTCGGTCGCGCATATGGGCTATGTGACCATGGGCATTTTTGCGGCCAACCAGGTCGGCGTCGATGGCGCGATCTTCCAGATGCTGTCGCATGGCTTCATCTCGGGGGCGCTGTTCCTGTGCGTGGGCGTGATCTATGACCGCATGCACACGCGCGAGATCGACGCCTATGGCGGGTTGGTGAACCGCATGCCGGCCTATGCGGCGGTGTTCATGTTCTTTACCATGGCCAATGTCGGCCTGCCGGGCACCTCGGGTTTCGTGGGCGAGTTCCTGACGCTGCTTGGCACCTTCCGCGAAAACACCTGGGTGGCGCTGGTCGCCACCACCGGGGTGATCTTTTCGGCGGCCTATGCGCTGTGGCTTTATCGCCGGGTGACGCTGGGCCAGTTGATCAAGGAAAGTCTGAAGTCGATCACCGACATGACCCCGCGGGAGCGCTGGATATTCGTGCCGCTGATCGCGATGACGCTGATCCTTGGGGTCTATCCGCGGCTGGTCACCGATGTGACCGGGCCGGCGGTGGCCAGCCTGCTTGACCATTACAACCAAAGCCAGCCGGTGGGGGAAACCACCGTGGCCACGACCAGCCACTAGGGGGCAGCCATGACCTCGCTCGATTTCTCGACCATTCTGCCCGAGGTGGTGCTGGCCGCCTATGCGCTGGCCGCGCTGATGGCGGGTTCCTACCTGGGCAAGGACCGTCTGGCCCCGACGCTTTTGTGGACCACTGTCGGCGTGCTGCTGTTGATTGCCGCAATGATCGGCATGGGCGGCCGTGCAGACGCCACCTCTTTCCACGACATGTTCATCGACGACGGCTTCTCGCGGTTTTCCAAGGTGGTGATGCTGATCGCCGGGGCCGCGGTGATGGCAGTCAGCGCCGATTACATGCAGCGCCGCAACATGCTGCGGTTTGAATTCCCGATCCTGGTGGCGCTGTCGGTGCTGGGGATGATGTTCATGGTGTCGGCGGGCGATCTGCTGACCCTCTACATGGGGCTGGAGCTGCAATCGCTGGCGCTTTACGTGGTGGCCGCGATGCGCCGCGACTCGGTGCGTTCGTCCGAGGCGGGGCTTAAGTATTTCGTCCTGGGCTCGCTCAGTTCGGGGCTGCTGCTTTACGGGGCCTCGCTGGTCTATGGCTTTGCTGGCACCACGAATTTCGCCGGCATCATCACCGTGGTGCAGGATGGGCGCCTGTCGCTTGGGGTGCTGTTCGGCCTGGTGTTCATGCTGGTCGGCCTGGCCTTCAAGGTATCGGCGGTGCCTTTCCACATGTGGACCCCCGACGTTTACGAGGGCTCGCCCACGCCGGTTACCGCCTTTTTCGCCACTGCGCCCAAGGTGGCCGCGATGGCGCTGATCGCGCGGCTGGTGTTCGATGCCTTCGGCCAGGTCATCGGCGACTGGAGCCAGATCGTCGCGGCGCTGGCGGTGATGTCGATGTTCCTGGGCTCGATCGCCGGGATCGGCCAGACCAACATCAAGCGGCTGATGGCCTATTCCTCGATCGCGCATATGGGTTTTGCGCTGGTCGGGCTGGCGGCCGGCACCGGCATCGGCGTGCAGGCCATGCTGCTCTACATGGCGATCTATGCGGTGATGAACGTCGGCACCTTCGCCTTCATCCTGTCGATGGAACGCGACGGTGTGCCGGTGACGGACCTGGCGTCGCTGAACCGTTTTGCCTGGCAAGAGCCGGTCAAGGGCCTTGCCATGCTGGTGCTGCTGTTCAGCCTGGCCGGTGTGCCGCCGACGCTTGGTTTCTTTGCCAAGTTCGGGGTGCTGACGGCCGCAGTCGATGCCGGCCTGGGCTGGCTGGCGCTTCTGGGCGTCATCGCCTCGGTCATCGGTGCCTTCTACTACCTGCGCATCGTCTATTACATGTATTTCGGTGCCGAGACCGAGGGGGTCAGTTCGCGCATGGGGGTCGTGCAGTATCTGGGTCTGATGCTGCCGGCGCTGATCATGCTGCTGGGTGCCATCAACATGTTCGGCGTTGACAGCGCGGCAGGGCGCGCGGCGGAAACCCTGGTAGGGCCGGCGATGAACCTCGACCAGCCGGCCGAGCCTGCGCAAGGTGAGTGACGGCTGGCCGCAAGGGGTGGCGCGCCACATCCTGGCGCGCACCGACAGCACCAATGCCGAGGCCCTGCGCCTGGCGCCGTCGCTCAGCGGCCCCACCTGGATCATGGCGCGCGAGCAGCTGGCCGGCCGCGGCCGGCGTGGGCGCGGTTGGGAAATGCCTGCGGGAAATTTTGCCGCCAGCCTGCTGACCCGACCACCGGGCGGTGCCCTGGTGGCGGCCCAGTTGTCCTTTGTTGCTGCCCTGGCGTTACACGATGCGCTGTCGGCCTGTTGCGGGCCGGCGGCGCGGCTGTCGATCAAATGGCCCAATGACGTGCTGCTGAATGCTGGCAAGGTCGCGGGGATCCTGCTGGAAAGCGCGGGCCCCGGCGGTCAGGTGCAGGCGGTCGCGGTGGGCATTGGCGTTAACCTGGCGGCGGCGCCTGCCGCCGATGCCGTCGAGCCGGGCGCCCTGACCCCCGTTTCGGTGCTGGGCGAAACCGGCCATGCCGTCGCCCCCGAGGATTTCCTGGATCTGCTGGCCCCCGCCTTTGCCGAGTGGCAAGGGCAATTGCAGGCCTATGGCTTTGGACCGATCCGCAACGCGTGGCTCGCGCGGGCCGCGCGTCTGGGCGAAACCATCGTCGCGCGCACCGGCACTGCCGAGGCGCGCGGCATCTTCGAGGGCATCGACGATGCCGGTGCGCTGATCCTGCGCAGCGCCGCCGGTCGCCAGACCATCCCCGCCGCCGACGTCTTTTTCGAGGGCTAGCCATGCTATTGTGCATCGACACCGGCAATACCAACACCGTGTTCTCGGTCTGGGATGGCAGCAAGATCGCAGGGATGTGGCGCATCTCTACCGATCACCGGCGTACGGCGGACGAATATTTCGTCTGGCTTTCGTCGCTGATCGCGCTGCAGCGGCTGGACCTGCACATCACCGACTGCATCATCAGCTCGACCGCGCCGCGGGTGGTGTTCAACCTGCGGGTGCTGTGCAATCGCTATTTCGACACCCGCCCGCTGGTGGTGGGCAAGCCCGACTGCCTGCTGCCGGTGGCACCCCGGGTCGATTTCGGCACTGTCGTCGGCCCGGACCGGTTGGTGAACACCGTCGGCGCCTTTGATCGTCACGGCCCGGACCTGATCGTGGTCGATTTCGGCACCGCGACCACATTTGACGTGGTCGATACCGATGGCGCCTATGTCGGCGGTGTCATTGCCCCCGGCGTGAACCTGTCGCTCGAGGCGCTGCACATGGGCGCGGCCAGCCTGCCGCATGTGGATGTGACCATGCCGGGCAAGGTCATCGGCACCAATACCGTCGCCTGCATCCAGTCAGGGATTTACTGGGGATATATCGGCCTGGTGCAGGGGATCGTGGACAAGATCCGCGAGGAACGCGGCCGGCCGATGAAGGTGATTGCCACCGGCGGGCTTGCGCCGTTATTCGATCAGGGGTTTGATCTGTTTGACGCCATCGAGGATGACCTGACCATCCACGGCCTGCGTCTGATCCATGACTACAACAAGGAGATGGGCAATGGCTGAGCGCCTGATCTATCTGCCGCTGGGCGGCGCGGGCGAAATCGGCATGAATGCCTATGTCTATGGCTATGGCGAGCCGGGCCGCGAACGGCTGATCGTCGTCGACCTGGGGGTGACCTTCGGCGACATGGACAGCGCGCCGGGCATCGATCTGATTCTGGCCGACATCGGCTGGCTGGAACAGAACCGCGACCGGATCGAGGCCATCTTCATCACCCATGGTCACGAAGATCACGTCGGCGCGCTGGGACTGCTGTGGCACAGGTTGCAAAAACCGATCCATTGCCGCCGCTTTACCGGCGCTCTGGCCCGGCTGAAGCTGGAAGAGGCCGGCCAACCCGTCGATCAGCTGCATATCCATGCCCCGCGCCCCGAGGTGGTCAGCGCCGGCCCGTTCCAGGTGCAATTCGTGCCGGTCAGCCATTCCATCCCGGAAAGCTCGGCCCTGGTGATCGACACGCCCGCCGGGCGCATCGTGCATACGGGCGATTTCAAGCTGGACGGCACCCCGGTGGTGGGCGAAGCCTTCGACCCGATCCTGTGGCATGACATCGCGCAGGAGGGGCAGGGGATCAAGGTTCTGACCTGCGATTCGACCAATGTGTTTTCCACCCACCCCGGCCGGTCTGAGTCGATCCTGGCAAATCCCCTGCTGGATTTCGTGATGGCGCAGCCGCAGATGGTTGTGGCGACCACGTTCGCCAGCAACATCGCGCGGCTCAAGACCCTGGCCGAGGCCGGCATCGCCGCCGGGCGCAAGATCTGCCTGCTGGGCCGCGCCATGCGTCGCATGGTGACCACCGCGATCGAGGCCGGCATATTGACCAGCTTTCCGCAGGTCATCAGCCCCGAAGAGGCCGCAGATCTGCCGCGCAACAAGGTCATGCTGATCGTCACCGGCAGCCAGGGCGAACGCCGTGCCGCCAGCGCCCAGCTGGCGCGCGGCCGCTATCTGGGCATCGAACTGAAGGAGGGCGACAGCTTCCTGTTCAGTTCGCGCACCATTCCCGGCAACGAACGCGGCGTGATCCGGGTGATGAACGCGCTGAGCGAAATGGGCGTCGATCTTTACGACGCCGATGACGGCACCTATCACGTCTCGGGCCACGCCAACCGCCCCGACATCGAGGCGGTCCACGAATTGCTGAAACCGCAGATCGTCATCCCGATGCATGGCGAACACATGCATCTGCGCGAACATGCCAAGCTGGCCGAGGCGCGCGGCATTGCCACGGCCGTGGCGACCAACGGCACCATGCTGGATATCGGCGGCGATGCGCCCCGCGTGGTCGACCGCATCGAAACCGGACGGCTGTATCTGGATGGCTCGGTGCTGATCGGCGCCATGGACGGGGTGGTGCGCGACCGCATCCGCATGGCGTTGAACGGCCATGTCATCGTCTCGGTCATCGTGGACGAGGACGACAGCCCGCTGCCCGATGCCTGGGTCGAGCTGATGGGCCTGCCGGAAAAGGGCCGCAGCGGCGCGCCGCTGGCCAACCGGATCGAGGATGAGCTGGCCGACCTGCTGGAACGGGCCGATGACCGCACGGTCATGGATGACGACCGTTTTGAAGAGGCAATCCGCCGGCTGACCCGTCAGGTCGCCATGGACGAAATCGGCAAGAAACCCGAGGTGACCGTGATCATTTCGCGACTTGCGGCGGAATGACTTGACCTTGCGGCGGGGGCGCGGCAAAGCCCCCGCATGAATGACAGCAAGACCTCTTTCGACCCAAACCCGCCGCGCCGCAACTTCTATGGCCGGCGCCATGGCAAGACCCTGCGCCAGTCGCAAAAGGGCTATCTGTCCGAGGATCTGGGCGATCTGCGCCCGCGCGGCATCACCGTTCAGGAAAATCCCCAGCGCCTGCCGATCGACCCTGCCGCGATCTTTGGCGATGATCGCCCCGTCTGGCTGGAGATTGGCTTTGGCGGGGGCGAGCACATGGTGCATATGGCCGCCCGCTATCCGGATGTCGGCATCATCGGCTGCGAACCCTTCATCAACGGCGTGGCCATGCTGCTGGGCAAGATCCGAACGGCCGGCGTCAGCAATGTCAGCGTGCATCCGGGGGACGCGCGCGACCTGATGGATGTGCTGCCCGATGCCTCGATCAGCAAGGCGTTTCTGAACTATCCCGATCCCTGGCCCAAGGCGCGCCATCACCGCCGCCGCTTTGTCACGCCCGAACATCTGATCCCGCTGGCACGGGTGCTGAGGCCGCGTGCCGAATTTCGCGTGGCCACCGACATTCCCGATTACGTGCGGCAGACTCTGGAAGAGGTGCCGCCTGCGGGTTTCGACCTGATCGATCAGGGACCGCGGCCCTGGGATGACTGGCTGAGCACACGCTATGAACAAAAGGCCCTGCGCGAGGGTCGGGTGCCGCATTACGTCACCTTTCGGCGTCAGGGTTGATTGCATAGCCCCTGCGTGACCGCTATCACCTTGCGCGACAAGCAGCAGGGGGCCCCGATGTCACATTCCGCCGAACCGCTTCCGATGACCGCGCGCCGCTCGGGTCCGTTGACGGGCGAGGCGGCGGTGCCGGGCGACAAGTCGATCAGTCACCGCGCCCTGATCCTGGGGGCGCTGGCGGTGGGCGAAACCCATATCACCGGCCTGCTCGAGGGGCAGGACGTGCTGGACACCGCCAAGGCCATGCAGGCCTTCGGCGCCAGGGTGGAAAGGCTTGGCCCGGGCGAGTGGAAGGTCAACGGGGTGGGTGTCGGCGGCTTTGCCGAACCCGAGTCGGTGATCGATTGCGGCAATTCCGGCACCGGGGTGCGCCTGATCATGGGCGCGATGGCCACCACCCCGATCACCGCCACCTTTACCGGCGATGCCAGCCTGTCGCGGCGCCCGATGGGACGGGTTACCGATCCGCTGGAACTGTTCGGCTGCACGGTGACGGCGCGCGAAGGCAAGCGGCTGCCGGTCACCATCCAGGGCGCGGCCGAGCCGGTCCCGATCCGCTACCGGACCCCGGTTGCCAGCGCGCAGATCAAGTCTGCGCTGTTGCTGGCCGGGCTGAATGCGCCCGGCGAAACGGTGGTGATCGAATCCGAACCGACTCGGGACCATACTGAACGGATGCTGGCCGGCTTTGGTGCGCAGATCCGTTGCGAGCAGACCGACGAGGGCCATGTCATTACCCTGACCGGGCGCCCCGAACTGGTGCCCCAGCCGATTTCGGTGCCGCGCGACCCCTCCAGCGCGGCCTTTCCGGTGGCGGCGGCGCTGATCGTGCCGGGCTCGCAGCTGCGGGTGCCGGGCGTCAGCCGCAACCCGACCCGCGACGGGCTTTATGTCACGCTGCTGGAAATGGGCGCCGATATCCGTTTCGAGAATCCCCGTGATGAGGGGGGCGAGCCGGTGGCCGATCTGGTGGTCACCCACGGTCCGCTGCGCGGCGTGACAGTGCCGCCCGAACGCGCCGCCAGCATGATCGACGAATTTCCGATCCTGTCGGTTATCGCCGCCTTTGCCGATGGCCCCACGGTGATGCAGGGCGTGCATGAGCTGCGGGTCAAGGAAAGCGACCGCATCGCCGCGATGGAGGCGGGGCTGATCGCCAACGGCGCCCGGGTCTCATCGACGCAGGACAGCATGACCGTGCAGGGCGGGCAGGGGCTGGCTGGGGGCGCCACCGTGGCCACGCATCTGGATCACCGCATCGCGATGTCCTTCCTGGTGGCAGGGCTGGCGGCGCAGCGGCCAATCACGGTTGACGATGCCGGACCCATCGCCACCTCTTTCCCCGATTTCCTGCCGTTGATGCGGGGGCTGGGGGCGCAGATCGGCTAGGTCTGATCCCCGGGCCGCCGATCCGCGGTCGGATAACCCAGACCCGCCAGCGCCTGACGGATGTCGTCAAGGACGGCGGGATCCTCGATGGTGGCGGGCATCTTGAACTCGTCACCGTCCGCGATTCGGGCCATGGTGGCGCGCAGGATCTTGCCCGAGCGCGTCTTGGGCAGGCGATCCACGACGCAGGCCTGGCGAAAGGCTGCAACCGGACCTATGCGATCGCGCACCATCGCCACCACCTCGGCGACGATCTGCTCATGCGGGGTATCAACGCCCGCCTTCAGACACAGAAAGCCCAGCGGTGCCTGCCCCTTGAGCGCATCCGCCACGCCGATCACCGCGCATTCCGCCACCGCCGGATGACTGGCCAGCACCTCCTCCATCGCGCCGGTGGACAGGCGGTGGCCGGCGACGTTGATCACGTCATCCGTGCGGGCCATGATGTAAAGATAGCCGTCCTCGTCCATGTAGCCGGCGTCGCCGGTTTCGTAATAGCCGGGGAAATGCTCCAGATAACTCTTGCGAAAGCGGTCATCGGCATTCCACAGCGTCGGCAAGGTGCCGGGCGGCATCGGCAGGCGGATGGCGATTGCCCCCAGCGTGCCCGGCGGCACCGGGTTGCCGCCTTCGTCCAGCACCTGCACGTCATAGCCCGGCATCGGAACCGAGGGGCTGCCGGGTTTCGTTGGCAGGATCTCGATGCCGATGGGGTTGGCCGCGATGGCCCAGCCGGTTTCGGTCTGCCACCAGTGATCGACCACCGGCACGCCCAGGTGCTGCTGCGCCCAGGCGACGGTGTCGGGATCGGCGCGTTCGCCGGCCAGGAACAGGGCCTGCAATTCGTGCAGCTTGTAGCGGCGGATCCAGGCGCCGTCGGGATCCTCGCGCCGGATTGCGCGCAGCGCGGTGGGCGCGGTGAAGAAGCTCTTGACGCGGTGGTTCTGGATGATGCGCCAGAACACGCCCGGATGCGGCGTGCCCACGGGCTTGCCCTCGAACACGATGGTGGTGGCGCCGGCAATCAGCGGACCATAGCAGATGTAGCTGTGGCCCACGACCCAGCCCACATCCGAGGCCGCCCAGAAGCGGTCGCCCGCATGGATGTTGTAGATGTTGGTCATCGACCATTGCAGCGCGACCAGATTGCCGGCGGTGGCGCGCACCACGCCCTTGGGCTGGCCGGTGGTGCCGGAAGTGTAAAGGATATAGGCCGGATGCGTGCCCGGCACCGGCACGCAGTCCGCCGGCTGGGCACCGTCCTGAAACCGGTGCCAGTCCAGGTCGCGGCCGGGTGTCATCTCGGCCTGGGCCTGTTCGCGCTGAAAGATGACGCAGAAATCCGGTTTGTGCCGAGCCATGTCGATGGCCGCGTCCAGCAGCGGCTTGTAGGCGACCACCCGGTTCGGTTCCAGCCCGCAAGAGGCGGCGATCACCGCCTTGGGCTGGCAATCGTCGATGCGCACCGCCAGCTCGTTCGCGGCAAAACCGCCAAAGACCACCGAATGGATCGCCCCCAGTCGGGCGCAGGCCAGCATCGCCTCGAGCGCCTCGGGCACCATCGGCATGTAGATGATGACGCGGTCGCCTGCTTCGATGCCCTGCGCCCGCAGCGCCCCGGCCAGACGGGCGACGCGATCCTGCAACTGGCGATAGGTGATGCCCTTGCTGGACAGCGTGATCGCGCTTTCATGCATGATCGCGACCTGATCGCCGCGGCCGGCCAGCACGTGGCGGTCGACCGCGTTCCAGCAGGCATTGACCAACCCGTCAGCGAACCATTCGTAGAAGGGGGCACGGTCATCGCTGAGCGCGCGGCTGGGCTTGCGCACCCAATCGATCGCCTCGGCTGCCTGCATCCAGAAGCCTTCAGGATCCTTTTGCCAGGCGGAATAGATTTCACTGTAGCGCATCGTGCCCTCCCCCCAAGGTCATGCACCGGGTTTAGGCAGCGGAGCAGGGGGGCGGCAAGCATGTTACCGCCCACAGTCAAGGCAGGCCCCGGGGAAATTTGCATAACCACCCTGGGCGACACAAAAAGTTTTGCAAACTCGTGCGCGCTTTGCGGCGGCCGTCGGAATGGCGCGGCATTTTGCAAATGCAGCGCCAATCCGCCCCACGCAGGGACGAATCGGCCTGGATCAGCGATAGTGGCCGACCGGGGTGCCGGCGATCGCACTCATGTTCAGCAGGCCCCGGGTGGTGATCGATGGGGTAACGATATGCGCACGGTTGCCCATGCCCATCAGGATGGGACCGACCTCAAGCCCGTTCGCCTTCAGCTTCAGCGCGTTGCGCACGCCCGATGCTGAATCGGTTCCCGAGAAGATCAGCGTGTTCGCCGCACCTTCGATGCGCGAATTGGGCAGCAGCCGTTCGCGGATGCTGGGGTCCAGTGCGGAATCGACATGCATTTCGCCATCAAAGATGAAGTCCACCTTGCGTTCTTCCAGAATGCGCATGGCCGCGCGCATCTTGCGCCCCGTTTCCGTTTCCAGGTTGCCGAACTGGGAATGGCTGCACAGCGCCACCTTGGGCACCAGGCCAAAGCGCCGGACATGGCGCGCGGCGCCGATGGCAGCCTCGGCCACCTGTTCCGGCGTCGGAGAGTGGTGCACCTGGGTGTCGGCGATGAAGAGCGGCCCATCCTCGAGAATCATCAGCGACAGTGCCCCGTGCGGGCGCAGACCGTCGCGCGCCAGGATCTGCGTGACATAGTTCAGGTGCCAGCTGAACTGGCCGAAGGTGCCGCAGATCAGGCTGTCGGCTTCCTCGCGATGCACCATGACCGCCCCGATCGCGGTGGTGTTGGTGCGCATGATGGCGCGGGCGATGTCGGGGGACACACCCTCGCGGGCCATCAGCTCGTGATAGGTGCCCCAATAGTCGCGATAGCGCGGGTCGTTTTCGGGGTTCACGATCTCGAAGTCGCGGCCCGGGCGGATCGGCAGGCCGGCACGTTCGGCCCGCATCTCGATCACCTCGGGACGGCCGATCAGGATCGGGGTGTCGGTCGTTTCCTCCAGCATGGCGTTGGCGGCGCGCAGCACGCGCTCGTCCTCGCCCTCGGCAAAGACGATGCGGCGCTTGGCGGTGGCGGCCGCCTCGAACACCGGGCGCATGATCATCGCCGTGCGGAAAACCGAGCCGTCCAGCTTGCGCTTGTAGGCGTCGATGTCCTCGAGCGGGCGGGTGGCGACGCCGGTTTCCATCGCCGCGCGGGCCACGGCGGTCGACACCACGCCGATCAGCCGCGGGTCGAAGGGTTTCGGGATCAGATAGTCGGCGCCGAAGGTCAGCGTCTCGCCGCGATAGGCCATCGCGGCCTCGGCCGAGGTGGTCGCCCGCGCCAGCGCCGCGATGCCTTCGATGCAGGCCAGCTGCATTTCGTCGTTGATCCTGGTCGCGCCGACATCCAGTGCGCCGCGGAAGATGAAGGGAAAGCACAGGACGTTGTTGACCTGGTTGGGGTAATCCGACCGGCCGGTGGCGATGATCGCGTCGGGGGCGACGGCGCGGGCATCCTCGGGCAGGATTTCGGGCGTCGGGTTGGCAAGGGCGAAGATGATCGGCCGCGGCGCCATCTTCTGCACCATCTCGGGCTTCAGCACGCCCGGACCGGACAGGCCCAGGAACAGGTCGGCGCCCTCGATCACCTCGGCCAGGGTGCGCAAGTCCGATTTCTGCGCATATTCGGCCTTTTGCGGCGTCATTTCCTCGGTCCGGCCTTCATAAACCAGGCCGGCGATGTCGCACAGCCAGACGTTTTCGCGCCGCACGCCCAGCTTCAGCAGCATGTTCAGGCAGGCGATGCCGGCCGCGCCGCCGCCGGTCGAGACCACCTTGATGTCCCCGAACTTCTTGCCGGCGATGTGCAGCGCATTGGTCGCCGCGGCGCCGACGACAATGGCGGTGCCGTGCTGGTCATCGTGAAAGACCGGAATGTTCATCCGCTCGCGGCAGATCTTTTCGACGATGAAGCAGTCGGGCGCCTTGATATCTTCAAGGTTGATGGCGCCAAAGCTGGGTTCCAGCGCGCAGACGATATCGGCCAGCTTTTCAGGGTTCGATTCGTTCACCTCGATGTCGAAACAGTCGATATTGGCGAATTTCTTGAACAGGACGGCCTTGCCCTCCATCACCGGCTTGGACGCCAGCGCGCCGATATTGCCCAGGCCCAGCACCGCGGTGCCGTTCGAGACCACCGCCACCAGGTTGCCGCGGGCGGTATAGCGCGCGGCGGTGTCCGGGTCGGCCTTGATTTCCAGGCAGGCTTCGGCCACGCCCGGGGAATAGGCACGGCTGAGGTCGCGGCCATTGGCAAGTGGCTTGGTCGCGCGCACCTCCAGCTTACCGGGGCGCGGGAATTCATGATAATCCAGTGCTGCCTGCCTGGCGTTGTCCTGCCTGCGTTCTTCCATGGCCGGAACCTCTCCTCTCGATATGGTTCAGCGTTAAACTATTTTTTCGGACCCGAACAGGGGGGCGGGGGCGAAATGGCGAACTTGCGCCGGTCTTGCATCAGCGGCCCCGGCCGCGCAAACTGCGAAGGCAGATCGTCGCGGTGGACGGGGCTTGGCAATGGCATTGATGGATGCGGCGCGCGAGGTGCGCGAAAGGGCCTATGCGCCCTATTCGGGATTCAAGGTCGGCGCGGCGGTGCGCGGCGTTTCGGGGCGCATATATGCCGGCTGCAACGTCGAGAACGTGGCCTATCCCGAGGGCACATGTGCCGAAGCCGGGGCCATCGCCGCGATGGTCGCCGCCGGCGAGACCGAAATCGCCGAGGTGGCGGTGATCGCCGATTCCCAGGGGCCCGTGCCGCCCTGCGGCGGCTGCCGGCAGAAGCTGGCGGAATTTGCCCGCGCGGAAACGCCGGTGCTGCTGGGCACGCTGCGCGGCGACGCCTTGGCGACGACGGTCGGCGATCTGCTGCCGGGGCGTTTCGACATCAGCCACATGTCGGGCCGCGAATGACCGCAACCGATCCGCGCCCGGTGATCGCCGCGCTGCGCGACGGACGGGGACTCGACGCGTCGGGCGCGCGGCTGATTGCCCAAGGGCTGGCCCGGGGCTGGGTCAGCGATGCCCAGGCGGGCGCCTTTGCCATGGCGGTGCTGCTGCGCGGGCTGACGGCGCAGGCGCGCGTCGATCTGACGCTGGCCATGCGCGACACCGGCCGGGTGCTCGACTGGGATTTGCCCGGGCCGGTGGTGGACAAGCATTCGACCGGCGGCATCGGCGATACGGTCAGCCTGGTGCTGGCGCCGCTCGTCGCGGCTTGCGGGGGCCATGTGCCCATGATCTCGGGCCGCGGCCTTGGCCATACCGGCGGCACGCTGGACAAGCTCGAGGCGATTCCGGGCCTGCGCGTTGACCTGGCGGGGGAGGAGTTTCGGCGCGTGGTGGCGAAGGCGGGTTGTGCCATTGTTGCCGCCGGGCCGGATCTGGCGCCGGCGGATGCGCGGCTTTACGCGCTGCGCGACGAAAGCGCGACGGTCGGTTCGGTCGATCTGATCACCGCCTCGATCCTGTCCAAAAAGCTGGCGGCGGGGCTGGATGGTCTGGTGCTGGATGTCAAGCAGGGCTCGGGCGCCTTTCTGCGCAGCGCCGAGGCCGCGCAGGCGCTGGCGCGGGCGCTGGTGCAGACCGCCTGCGCGGCCGGTTGCCCGACGCGGGCGCTGATCACCGACATGGACCAGCCGCTGGCGCGCGCCGCCGGCAATGCGCTGGAGCTGCGCGAGGCGATCGCGGTGCTGCGGGGCGATCGCGCCTCGGGGGGGCTGCGCGAGCTGTCGCTGCGTCTGGCGCAGGCCTGTCTGGATCTGGTGGGTCTGGACGGCGCCCGGTCGGCGCTGGAATCGGGCGCGGCGGCCGAACGCTTTGCCCGCATGGTGGCGGCCCAGGGCGGCCCCTCTGACCTGATCGAGCGGCCGGACCGTTACCTGCCGCCCGCCCCGGTCATTCGCCCGGTTCCGGCGAGGGGTCGGGTCGCCGCCATCGACGCCGAGGCGCTGGGCCATGCGGTGGTGGCGCTGGGTGGCGGCCGGTTGCACGCCGGCGACCGTATCGACCCACGGGTGGGGCTTGCGCAGTTGCTGCGGATCGGCGAAGAGGCGGGCCCCGACCGGCCGCTGGCCATGGTCCATGCCGCCAGCGAGGCCGCGGCCCAGGCCGCCATCGCCACCGTCCAGGCGGCCTATCTGCTGGGGGACGGGCCCGCCCCCGGCCCGCTGGTCAAGACCGAGGTATCTGGTGACTGACAGACGCGCCTTTCTGATCGTGATGGATTCCGCCGGCATCGGCGGGGCGCCCGACGCGGCCGAATATTTCAACGACGGCCGCCCCGATACCGGCGCCAACACCCTGGCCCATATCGCGCAATTGCGCGGGCTGGCCATGCCGCATCTGGACGCGCTGGGGCTGGGGGCGGCCATTCGCCTGGCCTCGGGGGCCGAGGCGCCGGGGCTGGGCGCGGTGCCGCAGGGCCTGTGGGGCGCGGCGACCGAACAATCGCGCGGCAAGGACACGCCCTCGGGGCATTGGGAACTGGCCGGGGTTCCGGTGCCCTTCGACTGGCACTATTTCCCCGACAGCCGCCCGGCCTTTCCGGCCGAACTGTCGGCCCGCATCGCCCGGGCGGCGGGAACCGAGGGTATACTGGGCAACGAACATGCCTCGGGCACGGAAATCATCGCCCGGTTGGGGGCCGAGCATCTGCGCAGCGGCTGGCCGATCTGCTACACTTCCGTCGACAGTGTCATCCAGATTGCCGCCCATGAACAGGCGTTCGGACTGGATCGGTTGTTGCGGCTGTGCCAGGACGTGGCGGCGATGGTGCATCCGATGCGGGTGGGGCGGGTGATCGCCCGGCCGTTCCTGGGGCAGGAGGGCGGCTTTTACCGCACCGCCAATCGCCGCGACTATGCAATCGCGCCCCCGGCGCCGACGCTGCTGGACGTGGCGCAGGACGCTGGACGCCAGACCCATGCCATCGGCAAGATCGGCGACATCTTTTCCCACCGCGGCATCGGCGCGCTGCACAAGGGCCAGTCCGATGCCGACCTGGCCGGTCATCTGCTGCGCCTGGGCGACGAGGCCGCGCCCGGCAGCCTGGTGTTCGCCAATTTCGTCGAATTCGACACGCTTTATGGCCATCGCCGCGATGTGCAGGGCTATGGGCGGGCGCTGGAATGGTTCGACGGGGTGGCGGGGGCGCTGATCGCGCGACTGCGACCGGGCGATCTGGCGATCTTCACCGCCGATCACGGCAACGACCCCAGCTGGCACGGCACCGACCACACGCGCGAGCGGGTGCCGGTGCTGGGCTGGGGTTACGGCGCGCGCGCGGTGGGGCAGGTGGGCTTTGCCGATGTCGCCGCCTCGATCGCGGCGCATCTTGACCTGCCGCCTGTCGGACCGGGAAGGAGCTTTCTGTGAGCGCGATGAAAAAGATCGAACTGCACCTGCATATCGAAGGCGCGGCGCCGCCCGGCTTCATCCGCGCGCTGGCGGCGGAAAAGCATCTTGACCTGGGACGCATCTTCGATGCCCAAGGCAATTATGCTTACCGCGATTTCCCCGAGTTCCTGCGTATCTACGAGGCGGCGACCTCGGTGCTGACCAGTCCGCAGGACTATGCCCGCCTGCTGGCCGAAGTTCTGGAACAATGCGCCAGCCATGGCGCCATCCATGTCGAACTGTTCGTGTCGCCGGAATTTTGTGGCGGCGCCGACCTGTTTGCCTGGCGCGATTATCTGGCGGCCATGCAAGAGGTGGCCGACAAGGCCGCGGGCCAGGGCATTTCCAGCCGCGCCATCCTGACCGCGATCCGGCATTTCGGTCCCGAACGCGCGCGGAAAACCGCGATCTGCGCCGCCGAGACCATGGGCGACTGGGTGACCGGGCTGGGCATCGGCGGCGCCGAGGATGCGGGCGATCTGGCCGATTTCGCCTGGTCCTTCGATTGCGCGCGCGAGGCGGGGCTGGGGCTGACTGCCCATGCCGGCGAATGGCGCGGGCCGGATTCGATCCGCGACGCGCTGGCGCTGGGGGTCACGCGCATCGGCCACGGCATCCGGGCCATCGAGGATCCGGCGCTGGTCAGCGAGCTGGCGCAGCGGGGGATAACGCTCGAGGTCTGCCCCGGCTCGAACGTGGCGCTGGGCGTGGTGTCGGGCTGGGCGGCCCACCCCATCGCCAGTCTGGCCGATGCCGGGGTTCGCGTCACCGTCTCGACCGACGACCCGCCGTTTTTCCGCACCAACCTGTCGCAGGAATATCAGATGCTGGCCGAAACCTTCGGCTGGGCCGAGGCCGAGTTCCGGCAGATGAACCTGTGGGCCGTCGATGCGGCCTTCTGCGACGAAACCACCAAGGACCGTCTGCGAAAGGAACTGCAATGAACCCGCATCTGACCGTCGTCGATCATCCGCTTGTCCAGCACAAGCTGACGCTGATGCGCGACAAGACCACGTCGACCGCCAGCTTTCGTCGGTTGCTGCGCGAAATAAGCCTGCTTCTGGCCTATGAGGTCACTCGCGAACTGGAAATGACCACGGTCACCATCGACACGCCGCTGACCAGCATGCAGGCGCCGCTGCTCGAGGGCAAGAAGCTGGCGCTGATCTCGATCCTGCGGGCCGGCAATGGGCTGCTTGACGGGATTCTGGAACTGATCCCGGCGGCGCGGGTGGGCTTTGTCGGGCTGTATCGCGACCCCGAGACCCTGCAGCCGGTGCAGTATTACTGCAAGGTTCCCAAACAGCTGGACGCGCGCATGACCATTGTTGTCGATCCGATGCTGGCGACGGGCAATTCCTCGGTCGCGGCCATCGACCTGCTCAAGCAGGAAGGCGCGCGCAACTTGCGCTTTCTCTGCCTGCTGGCGTCGCCCGAAGGGGTGGCGCGCATGCGCGAGGCCCATCCCGATGTGCCGATCGTCACCGCCTCGCTTGACGAAAGGCTGGACGAACACGGCTATATCGTGCCGGGGCTTGGCGACGCGGGCGACCGGATGTTCGGCACAAAATAGGCCGTATTAACCGCTGGTTCAGCAATCTGGCCTATCACCGGATCAGAGATGATTCGAAGGTGGGCGATGCGGCGGTGGTTGTGGGTTCTGACGATGGGGCTGATGGCCTGGCCGGTATTGGCGCAGGATCTGCGTCCGGCCGAGCCGCCGCCCGAATTCGTGGCGCAGCAATATATCGACAGCCGGGGTTGTGTGTTTCGCCAAACCCCTACGGGTGATTGGTCGGCCGTGACCGGTGCCGACGGGCAACCGACATGCGGCTATCCGCCCACGCTTTCCATCCGCGGGGCGGGGGGCGGGCCGCGCTTGCCGGCCCTTGACCCGGATGCGGGAAAGTCCCGGGCCCAACTGATCGAACAGGCGCTGACGGAAAAGGTGATCGGAAACCTTCAGCCGGGCGAACTGGCCAGCGATCCCCGGCCGCTGCAACCCTTGCCCGACCTGGGGCCCGAGCCGCATTCGGCTGCGCCGCTGGATGCCCTGCGCGCCGCCGTCCAGGCCGCGCCGCGGCTGCGGCAGGGCATGGCGGGCGATTTGCAGCCCAATCAGCGATTGTGCCGGCTTCTGGGCTATGACGGGCAAGGCGGCCGGTCGGGCGATGATCCCAGCAGGGGTTACTGCGATTCCCTGCCAAAGGCCGATCTGGCGCGGCTGAGTTTTGCCCGGCCGGCGCCGCTGGCGGCCAAGCCTGCCGCGGGCGATGCCGAGGCTGGGATGCTCGCCCCCAGAACGGCGAAAGGATCAGGGACGGGCGTCTCTGCCGCACCCGTGAAGGCGGCACGGCGTGCCCCGGTTCCGTCAACGGCAGGCGCATCTGTATCGCTGCCAGCCAGGTCACGGACCGACACAAGCACGCCTGCGCGGCAGACAGCGGGCGGTGCGGCAGGCGCAAAGGGGGTGAATCTGTCGGAAGGCGTAATTCCGGCAGGCGCGCGATATGTCCAGATCACCGGCTTGCGCGACGCGGCAGCGGCCGAACGCGCGGCCGCGCGGCTCATCGGCATGGGGTTCCCTGTGGTGCGCGGCAAGGGCACGGTGGTCAAGGACAAGGCGCCCTTGCTGATGGCCGGTCCCTTTGCCAGCCGCGAGGCGATCGTCCGCGCCCTGCACGACATCCGCAAGGCCGGCTATGGTGGAGCGGTCCCCCGCTAGGGCAACTACTGATCGCAGATTTCCTGCAAGGCCACCCATTCACGCGGACTCAGCACCGGGCGGGGTTCGGCCGTGCGGAAAGGGTCGGCTTCGATCAGGCCCAGAACCGCCTCTCCGGTCGGGTCGAGCGAGCGGGCGTAAGGTTCGCTGGAAATCCCGGCACGGGCAAAATAGCCCAGCAAGGCCTCGTCCTCGGGACGTGGGGCTGGGACGGAAAGCAGCTTCTCGCCATAACCGGCCAGCGACTTTGCGGGCAGGTTGCCGGTTGTCAGCAGCTGAAAGGTCGCACGCGCACCCGCATGGCGCAGCGCGGCCAGCAGCGGATCGTTCTGCACCGCGCTGGCCTGTGCCGCCAGGATGTGCCCTGCGGCGACCTCGGGCGTCAGCTGACCGGCGATCAGATCCTGGCCGATTACCGTGACCGGCCCGGGCAGACGTATGGCGCCCCGCAGCGTGCTTGGCAGAACCGCGATCTGCGCCTCTGGTCCCATCAATCGTTCGGCCAGCTTCTGGCGGACCATGTCGCCTGCGGGGCGCGAGCAGGCGTTGCCGGTTGTCTTGGCGATTTCCGCCAGAACCATGCGCCCGATTTCGGCCCGTTGCGCCGGCGGTGCGATCGATGCGGCATGGCGCACCAGAGCCGGCGGCACCCAGAACAGGGCGACCAGCCCCATCAGAACAGCCGCGCCCAGCATCAAGCCGCCGCGCAGCCGGCCGGGATGCGGCTTGCTGGCCTCGATCGCGCGATGAACCCTTGAAATGGCCGAGATCATCAGATCGTCATCGATCTCGAGCTCTTCGCCGGCGTCGTCGCTGCCCGGAGCGTAACGCGCCGGGCGCTGGCCGGGGTTCAGGCGTGTCACGGCCGGCAGCGACCAATGCGCCAGCGGGATTTCCGATCGTGGATCGGTCAGGATCAGTGTCGCATCGCCAAAGGACACGATCACCTCGCGCAGCTTGGCACGCGGCGTTTCGCGCCAGAGACCGGCGGCCTCAAGTCTTTGGTATTGGTTCAGCGCCGTCATGCCGCGCCAGCGCCCTCCGCTGCCCGTCTGTCCTGACCATATGCTAAGAGCAAATCGGGTCAACCGTCTCTGGCATCAAGATAAATCCGCATTCTTGCGCAGGTTGACGGGGCGCGATCAGGCCCCGCCCGGCACACTCATGCCCCGCTCACGCGCCAGTTCGCGAATCCGGTTCTGCAGCTTTTCAAAGGCGCGCACCTCGATCTGGCGAATGCGTTCGCGCGACACATCATAACGGGCAGACAGGTCTTCGAGCGTCATCGGGTCGTCGCGCAGCCGCCGCTCCATCAGGATATCGCGTTCGCGTTCGTTCAGGACCGCCATTGCCGCCACCAGCATTTCGCGCCGTGCCGCCAGTTCGTCAGCCTCGGCAAAGGCTTCGGCCTGGTTTGCATCCTCGTCCTCCAGCCAGTCCTGCCATTGCGCGGCCGATTCGCCGTCGCCCGCCCCGACCGTTGCGTTCAGCGAGGCATCGCCACCCGACAGCCGGCGGTTCATCTCGATCACTTCCTGTTCCGAGACGTTCAGATCATGGGCGATCTGGGTGACGTTCTCGGGCCGCAGATCCCCCTCTTCAAGCGCGCCCAGCTTGGATTTGGCCTTACGCAGGTTGAAGAACAGCTTTTTCTGCGCCGAAGTTGTGCCCATCTTGACCAACGACCACGACCGCAGGATGTATTCCTGGATCGAGGCGCGGATCCACCACATCGCATAGGTGGCCAGGCGAAAACCCTTGTCCGGGTCAAAGCGCTTCACCGCCTGCATCAGACCGACATTGGCTTCGGAAATCACCTCGGCCTGCGGCAGGCCATATCCGCGATAGCCCATGGCGATCTTGGCGGCCAGCCGCAGGTGACTGGTGACCAGCTTTTGCGCCGCCTCGGGATCCTGATGATCGGACCAGCGCTTGGCCAGCATGTATTCTTCCTCGGGTTCCAGCAGCGGGAACTTGCGGATTTCCTGCAAATAACGGTTCAGGCCCTGTTCGGGGCTGGGTGCCGGAAGGTTCTGATATTGCGCCATGCGAAAATTCCCTGTTCCGCGCCAAGGCGGATAATTGTGAACGCTATCATCGCGATGCGGGTTCCGTCACTGCGGATTGCCGCGCAGTTCGGCCAGCAGCGCCGCCATGTCGGGGGGCAGCGGGCTGGAAAAGGCCATCCAGTCCCCGCTGACCGGGTGTCGGAACCCCAGCTCGGCCGCGTGCAGCGCCTGGCGGGGAAAGGCGTCCACGGCCCGGGCCGCGGCAGGCCCCAGTGCCCGCGCCGAGGCGCGCCTGTTTCCACCATAGACCGGATCGCCGACCAGACCCAAACCCACATGCGCCATATGCACGCGGATTTGATGTGTGCGGCCGGTTTCCAGTTGGCACTCCATCAGCATCGCTGACGGCGGCTGGCCAAAAGCTTCCAGCAGCCGCGCCCGTGTCACCGCATGGCGGCCCTGGCGAAAGCTGACCGCCTGGCGCTGGCGATCGCCCGGGTGGCGGCCCAGCAGCGTGGTGATGCGCAGGACGCCGCCGGCCTCGAAGGCCACGCCGGGCAGGCCCCGCAGCCGGGCGTCGGCGGCGTCGATGCAGCCATGGGCGATCGCCAGATAGCGGCGATGGGCGGAATGATCGGCGAATTGCTGCGCCAGGCCCTGATGCGCGCGGTCGGTCTTGGCCACCACCAGCAGGCCCGAGGTGTCCTTGTCGATGCGATGCACGATGCCCGGCCGCGCGGCGCCGCCGATGCCCGACAGGCTGTCGGCGCAATGGGCCAGCAGCGCATTGACCAGGGTGCCGGAACTGGCCCCTGGCGCGGGATGCACCACCATTCCGGCGGGCTTGTCCACCACGATCAGATCGGCGTCCTCATGCATGATGTTCAGCGCGATCGCCTCGGGGCGGGCCTCGAGCGGTTCGGGTGCGCCGATGCGCAGCAGATAGTCGCCCGGCTCGGCCCGGGCCTTGCCGTCGCTGACAGGGCCGCGCGGCCCGATGACTGCCCCCTGCGCGATCAGCTTGCCCAGGCGCGAACGCGACAGCGCCGCCGCCTCTGGCGCATGTTGGGCAAGCGCCTTATCAATCCGGTCGGCAAGACCTTCGGGAATGGTGATGAGGATATCGGCCATGGCGGGTGATGATAGGCGGGATCAGACGCCAGAGGAAGCGCTGCCGATGCTGCGCTGGCTGCGCATCCTGGTGACATCGCTGGCGGTGGTGATGGGTCTGGGCATGATGGTGGTCGCAGCCCTGCTGTGGTTGCGGCTGTCGCAACCACCATTGCCGGAACTGCCGCCGCAGGTCGAATTGCCGCAAGGCGCCCGCCCGGCCGCGATAACCTTCGCCCGTGACTGGCTGGTGGTTGTGACCGAGACGGGCGAGGTGCTGCTTTACGACCGCCAGGGGCGATTGCAGCAGCGGCGTCAGCCCTGAACCTTGGCTTCGAGCGCGTCCAGCCGGGCGCGCAACTCGGCGTTTTCGGTGCGGGCCTTGATCGCCATTTCGCGCACCGCCTCGAATTCCTCGCGGGTGACGAAATCACGCTCGGCCAGCCAGCGGTCGATCCAGCTGTTGAAGGCGGTCTGGGCCTCGTCCTTGGCGCCCTGGGCCACGCCCATGGCATTGGTCATCAATTTCGAGAGATCGTCGAAGAAACGGTTGTTGGCGGTCATGGCGGGCCTTTCGGTTCAGCGTTACCCCCTATATGGGCTCGGCGCGTCGGCTGTGCAATCGGTTGACAGCCGCTGCCCCCCGCGTAGCCTGCCCCGAACCCGAGGAGCCCATGATCGCCTTTCCCGACATTTCGCCCGAAATCTTTACCATCAGCCTGGGCGGGGTCGAATTTTCGCTTCGCTGGTATGCGCTGGCCTATCTGGTCGGGCTGATCCTGGGCTGGCGGATCATGGTGGCGCTGATGCGGCGGCCCGCACTGTGGGGCGATGCACCGCCCATGCGCCCCGATCAGGTCGAGGAACTGCTGACCTGGGTCATCGCCGGGGTGGTGCTGGGCGGGCGGCTGGGCTTCGTTCTGTTCTATGAGCCGGCCTATTATCTGGCCAATCCCGGTCAGATCCCGATGCTGTGGCATGGCGGCATGTCCTTTCACGGCGGTTTTCTGGGGGTGGTCGTGGCTGCCTGGTGGTTCTGCCGGCGGCATGGCATCCCGGCGCTGCGGCTGGCCGATGCGCTGGCGGTGGCGACGCCCATTGGTCTGGGGCTGGGCCGGGTGGCCAATTTCATCAATGCCGAACTGTGGGGCCGGCCGACCGACCTGCCCTGGGGCGTGATCTTTCCCGGCCAGGCGGCGCAGACCTGCCCCGGCGTGACCGGCCCCTGTGCCCGCCACCCCAGCCAGCTTTACGAGGCGGGCCTGGAAGGCGTGGTGTTGGCCTTGGCGCTGCTGTGGTTGGTCCGGGCCGGCGGCTTGCGGCGGCCGGGTCAGGCGCTGGGGCTGTTTCTGGCGGGCTACGGGCTGTCGCGCTTTGTGGTCGAGTTCTTTCGCCAGGCCGATGCGCAGTTCATCACCCCCGACAATCCCCTGGGCCATGTCCTGGGCGGGCCGGTCTGGGGCGTGACCATGGGGCAGCTTCTGTCGCTGCCCATGGTCGCGGTGGGTCTGGGCTTTCTGATCTGGGCCCGCAGCCGGCCGGCGCTGCGATGACGCCGCTGGCGCGGCTGATCGCCGCCCGCATCCGGCTGAGCGGGCCGATGCCGCTCGAGGATTACATGCAGATGTGCCTGCTGCATCCCCAGCACGGCTATTACGCGACGCGCGATCCCTTCGGCGCGGCCGGCGATTTCACCACCGCGCCGGAAATCAGCCAGATGTTCGGCGAAATCGTCGGCCTGGCGCTGGCGCAGGCCTGGCTGGACCAGGGCCGGCCGGATCCCTTCGTGCTGGCCGAACTTGGCCCGGGGCGCGGCACGCTGATGGCCGACATCCTGCGCGCGATCGGTCATGTGCCCGGTATGCGCCAGGCCGCCCGGCTGCACCTGGTCGAGGCATCGCCGCATCTGCGCCGCATCCAATGCGAACGGCTGGGGCCGTTGACGCATCTGGACCATGCGGCTGATTTGCCGGACTTGCCGCTGTTCCTGGTGGCCAACGAATTCTTCGACGCGCTGCCGATCCGTCAGCTGCAGGCGGTGGCGGGCGGTTGGGCGCCGCGGCTGGTGACGCTGGACGATGCGGGCCGGCTGGGCTTTGCGCTGGGCGCCGTGCAGCCCGGGCCGCCCGCCCCCATCGGCCAGATCCGCGAATACTGTCCCGCGGCGCTGCCGATTGTCGAGCAGATCGCGGCACGCATCGGCCGCCACGGCGGGCTGGCAATCGTGCTGGATTATGGCGGCTGGGCCGGTCATGGCGATACCTTCCAGGCGCTGCGCCGCCACCAGCCGGAAAGCCCCTTCGACCATCCGGGCGAGGCCGACCTGACCGCGCATGTGGATTTTCAGCCGATCGCGGCCCAGGCGCGGGCCAGCGGCGCGTGGGTGTCGCGGCTGGCGCGGCAGGGGGACTGGCTGTTGGCGCTGGGGCTGGCGCAGCGCGCCGCGCGGCTGCAGGCGGCGGGCGACGCAGGCGCGATGGCCGCGCTTCATCGCTTGACCGCGCCCGACGAAATGGGTCACCTGTTCAAAGTTCTGGCACTCTGGGCGCCCGGGGCGCCGGTGCCGCCCGGCTTCGAACCTTTGGACGATTGATGCAGACCACGCTGGAAATCCTGACCCATCCGTTGCTGGACCGGGTGCGGCACGGCTTCTTTACCCGGCGGGGCGGCGCGTCCTCGGGCCTGTTTGCCGGGCTGAATTGCGGACTTGGTTCCAGCGACCAGGCCGAGATGGTGGCGATCAATCGCAGTCGGGTTGCCGATGCCATGGGCGTCGAAGCCGACCATCTGCTGACGGTGCATCAGGTCCATTCGGCCGATATCGCCGTGCTGGATCAAGACGCGGCAATCGCCGATCTGGCAGGGCGCCGCGCCGATGGCATCGTCACCAACCGCCCCGGCGTGGCGCTGGCGGTGCTGACCGCCGATTGTCAGCCGATCCTGCTGGCCGATGCGCAGGCCGGGGTGATCGGCGCGGTCCATGCCGGCTGGCGCGGGGCGCTGGCAGGGGTGATCGAGGCCGCGGTGGGGGCGATGTCCGACCTGGGCGCGCGCCATATCCGCGCCGTCATCGGCCCCTGCATCAGCCAGCGCGCCTATGAGGTGGGCGAGGATTTCATGGACGAGGTTCTGGCCGAAGACCCCGCCCATCACCGCTTTTTCGTCGCCGGCCCGAACGGACGGCCGATGTTCGACCTGCCCGGTTTCGGTCTGATGCGGCTGCGCGAGGCGGGGGTCGAGGCGGAATGGACGCGTCATTGCACCTATTCCGACCCTGAACGGTTCTATTCCTATCGCCGCAGCACCCATCAGCAGCAGGCCGATTACGGGCGGCTGATTTCGGCCATCGCGCTTTAGCCGGGGCTCATCCCAGCGCGGCGGCCCGCGCCTCGACCACGGAAAACGGCACCCCCGGTTCGTCCTTGGCGCAGCGGATCACCAGCGAGGTCTTGACCGAGGCGACATTGGGCGCGGCGGTCAGCGATTCGGTCAGGAAGCGCTGGAAACTGGGCAGGTCGGGGGCCACGCATTTCAGGATGAAATCGATTTCCCCGTTCAGCATGTGACATTCGCGGACCAGAGGCCATTGCCGGCACAGATCCTCGAAGGCCGACAGGTCGCGTTCCGACTGGCTGTGCAGCCGCACCATGGCAAAGACCTGCACCTCGAATCCCAGTTCGCGCGCGTCGATGTCGGCGTGATAGCCGCGGATGTAGCCGGCCTCTTCCAGCGCGCGGACCCGCCGCAGGCAGGGGGGCGCGGAAATGCCGACCCGGCGGGCCAGCTCGACATTGGTCATGCGCCCATCGGCCTGAAGCTCCGCCAGGATTTTGCGGTCGATTTCGTCTAGTCTGGCGGCGGTCATCGGTTCCTCTGGTTGCCTTGCGGGGCAAAAAACATGCCGGAAACTATCCCGTAGGCCCGACTTGCGCAATATTCTTTCCGACCTGCGGCAAGTCTTGCGATGGATTGCATGCGGCGGCAGAGGTGCTTACCTAAGCGCCAGAACGCGAAAGGTCCAGCTTCCATGTCCCACGCCCCGATCGAAACCGATACCGTCCTGCCCGCCCATACCCGCGTGCTGATCGTCGGCTCTGGTCCCGCAGGCTATACCGCCGCCGTTTATGCCGCGCGGGCCATGCTGAACCCGGTGCTGATCCAGGGCATGCAGCCGGGCGGCCAGCTGACCATCACCACCGAGGTCGAGAACTGGCCCGGCGAGACCGAGATCCAGGGCCCCGACCTGATGGTGAAAATGGAAAGCCACGCCCGCGCGATGGGGGCAGGGGTGTTCGTCGATACCGTGACCCGCCTGGACCTGAGCCAGCGGCCCTTTGTCGCCGAACTGGATTCGGGTGCGCGCATCACCGCCGATGCGGTGATCCTGGCCACCGGTGCCCAGGCGCGCTGGCTGGGGCTTGAAAGCGAGGAAAAGTTCAAGGGCTTCGGCGTATCGGCCTGTGCCACCTGCGACGGCTTTTTCTATCGCAATCGCGAGGTGGTCGTGATCGGCGGGGGCAATACCGCCGTCGAAGAGGCGCTGTTTCTGACCAATTTCGCCAGCAAGGTCACGCTGGTGCATCGCCGTGACAGCCTGCGGGCCGAAAAGATCCTGCAGGACCGCCTGTTCCGCAATCCCAAGATCGAGATTCTTTGGAATCACGAACTGATCGAGGTTCTGGGCACCGAATCGCCTCTGGGCGTGACCGGGGTTCGACTGCGCAATGTGCTGGACGGCGCGGAAACCCGCATCGCGGGCGAGGGGGTGTTTGTCGCCATCGGCCACGCCCCTGCATCGGAACTGGTCAAGGATCAGCTTGAACTGCACCACGGCGGTTATGTGCGGGTCGAACCGGGCAGCACCCGCACCTCGATCCCCGGCGTATTTGCGGCAGGCGATCTGACCGATCATGTCTATCGCCAGGCGGTGACCAGCGCCGGCATGGGCTGCATGGCGGCACTCGATGCCGAACGCTGGCTGGCCGAGCAGGACATGGCCGGCGAACCTGCCCCGAATGCGGCCGAGATTTCGGCCTGAACCCGCAGTCATACATGAGCAAAGGCCGGCGCTGGGCGCCGGCCACTGCAAGATTGCCGGGAAAGGTGCCCGGCTGCCGGGTGGGGATCGTCAGTGGACGCTGACGGGTGTCAGTTCATTCTGCCGCGCCAGCGCAAAGGCCAGGCTGCGGTTGCGGACCAGGGCCAGGCGCTCGCCGTCGATGCCATGGACGGCATAAAGCGCGTCGACACCCGGCACCTGGCGGCGCACCTCGTCAGGCAGGCTGTCGGTCGCGACACGGCGGATGTAGACGATGTTGCCCGCGCTGTCGGGGCCAAAATCGAATTTCTCGTTCATCAGCGATCCCCTTTCATTTGCGGCTGATCGGAATGGTCTGGACGATGCTGTCGGGGACCGAGCGGCGCAGGTCGATGTTCAGCAGGCCGTTTTCCAGCCCGGCCGAAACCACCTCGACCCCGTCGGCCAGCACGAAGCTGCGCTGGAACGCGCGCGCGGCGATACCCCGATGCAGAAAGACGCGCCCTTCATCGGGCTCGGCCTGACGGCCGCGAATCACCAGCTGGCGATCCTCGAGCGTGATGGACAGGTCATCGTCGGAAAACCCGGCAACGGCCAGTGTGATCCGGAACCCGTTCGGGCCCTGGTGTTCGATGTTGTAGGGCGGATAGCCCTCGGCCCCCTTGGCGGCCCTTTCGGCCAGGCGCTCCAACTGATCGAACCCCAGCAGGAACGGATGAGCGGCCAGACTGATCTTGGTCATCTTGCCCAAGCCCTTTGCATCAAAGCGACTGTTCGTCCGGCCCCCGGTATGGCGGGCCGGCAGGACCAATATGTGAACTGATGCGCGCCCGTGCAAGGTGCGATGCCGGCGTCCGCTGCCCGCCTTTGCCATTAACACCGCAAGACACAAGGGTTATAAATGCACAAGTCCAGCCCGAGGCCCGACATGAACGCCCAATACGAGATGTCCCATGAAGAGATCGCCCGCGCCCGGCTGGAGATGTTGCGGCGCGAACATCGCGACCTTGACGAGGCGATCGCGGCCCTGACCGCGCAAAGCCTGACCCATTCGCTGACCTTGCAAAGGCTGAAGAAACAGAAGCTTGCGCTAAAGGATCGCATCGCCCGGCTCGAGGACGAGCTGACGCCCGACATCATCGCCTGATTGCATCCGCGCGTCCTTGGCGCTAGGGCGGGGCAAAAGGGGGCGATCCATGGAAAAACCCGTCGGAATCATCATGGGCAGCCAGTCCGACTGGCCCACCATGCGCGAGGCGGCCGCCATTCTGGACGAGCTGGGTGTCGGTTACGAAACGCGCATCGTCAGCGCGCATCGCACGCCCGACCGGCTGTGGGACTATGGCAAGAACGCGGTGGCGCGGGGGCTGCGCGTCATCATCGCCGGCGCCGGCGGGGCCGCGCATCTGCCCGGCATGATGGCCAGCAAGACCCGCGTGCCGGTGATCGGGGTGCCGGTGCAGACCCGGGCGCTGTCCGGGGTCGATTCGCTTTATTCGATCCTGCAGATGCCGCGCGGCTATCCGGTGGCGACCATGGCCATCGGCTCGGCGGGGGCCGCCAATGCCGGTCTGATGGCGGCCGCGATCCTGGCGATCTCTGATCCCGACCTGGCAGCGCGGCTGGATGCCTGGCGCCAGGCGCTGTCCGATTCCATCCCGCAGGAGCCGAGCGATGACTGAGCTGAAACCCGGCGCGACCATTGGCATCCTGGGCGGCGGCCAGTTGGGGCGCATGCTTTCGGTCGCCGCCAGCCGGCTGGGCTATCGCTGTCATGTCTATGAACCCGGACCAGCCCCCGCCGGCGATGTCGCCCATGCGCTGACCACCGCCCCCTACGAGGACGAGGCGGCGCTGCGGGCCTTTGCCGGCTCGGTCGATGTCATCACCTATGAATTCGAGAACGTGCCGACCTCGGCCCTGGACCTGCTGGAATCGCTGCGGCCGATCCGGCCCAATCGCCGGGCGCTGGCGGTGTCGCAGGACCGGCTGACGGAAAAGGATTTCCTGACCGGCATCGGCCTGACCACCGCCCCCTATCGCAATGTCGAAACCGCCGATGATCTGCCCGCCGCGCTGGCGGCGCTGGGCACGCCGGCGATTCTCAAGACCCGGCGGCTGGGCTATGACGGCAAGGGCCAGATCCGTTTTTCGGATGCCGGCCAGCGCGACTGGACCGGGGCGCCTTCGGTGCTTGAGGGTTTTGTCGATTTCTCGGCCGAGGTCAGCGTGATCGTGGCGCGCGGCGCCGACGGGCAGGTAGCCGCCTTTGATCCCGGGCTGAACGTCCACCGCGACGGCATCCTGCGCACCACCACAGTGCCCAGCGGCCTGCCGCAGAACCTGCTGACCGATGCGGTGCTGATCGCGGCGCGCATCGTCAATGCGCTGGACTACATCGGGGTGATGGGGGTCGAGCTTTTCGTGACCGCGCAAGGGTTGGTGGTCAACGAGATCGCCCCCCGCGTGCACAATTCCGGGCACTGGACCCAGGCGGGATGCGCCGTCGATCAGTTCGAGCAGCATATCCGCGCCGTCGCCGGCCTGCCGCTGGGCGATGGCCAGCGTTATGCCGATGTGCGCATGGAAAATCTGATCGGCGACGATGTGCTGCGCCTGCCCGAACTGCTACGCAGCCCGCGCGCGCAGCTGCACCTATACGGCAAGGGCGAGGCGCGGGCCGGCCGCAAGATGGGCCACGTCAACCATCTGTTGTGAACGCGCGCCGCAGGCGCTCGAATTCCTCGCGGCTGCCGGGGATGCCCAGGCGGATCCAGTGCCGATGCCAGGGAAAGATGCGGCTCCAGATGCCGGCGCGCGCCAATCGATCGCGCGCGGCGCCCGCATCCGGCGCGGCATAGAGCCGGAACAGATGCGTGCCGCCGACCAGCGGCCAGTGCGGGCTGACGATCTGGTCCAGATGCAGCGCGGCCTCGGCCAGCCAGGTCACGGTGGCCTGCGTCCAGCCGGTATCGTTCAAGGCGGCGGTGCCCAGTTCCAGCGCCGGCCCCGACACCGGCCAGGGACCGGCCATCGCGGCCAGCCGCGCCAGCAGCGCGGGTTCGGCCAGGACGAACCCCAGCCGCAGACCCGCCAGCCCCCAGAACTTGCCCAGGCTGCGCAGCACCGTCACATTCGCCGGCCGCCGTGCCGCCAGCGCCAGGTCGGGGCGCGCGTCGGCAAAGCTTTCATCGACCAGGAGGTGCCCGACCTGTGCGGCCAGGGCTGCGATCCGGTCGGGCGACAGACAGCGACCATCCGGGTTGTTGGGGTTGACCACCACCGCCAGATCGGCGCCGGCCAGACCCTCGGGGCTTTGCGGCTGCGCGACCTGCCAGCCGGCCGCCTGCAGGCTGGCGGCATGTTCGTTATAGGTCGGCGACAGCACCGCCGCCTGACCGCCGCGCGGACCGCGGGGCAGCACGCGCGGCAACAGCTGGATCGCGGCCGAGGCCCCGGCCAGCGCCAGCACCTGTGCCGGTGGCACCGCGAATCGCGCTGCCGCCGCGGCGATCAGCCGATCGTGGTCGGCGGCGGTGGGCAGGGCGGTCAGCGCGTGCCGTGACAGCGGCGGCGCCGGCCACGGACGGCGGTTGATGCCGGTGGACAGGTCGATCCAGTCCTCGCCGCCCCATTGCGCCGCCGCCCGGTCGATATCGCCGCCGTGATCGCGCATCCGCCACCCCCTGCCGTGCCTGCCTGGATCTTGAACCTCGCGACGGGCTGCGGGTCAAGCGGATGCAGTCGCAGCAATTTTGCTGGGGGTAACCATTATTTCACTTTACAGGCTTATGGATCGGTTCCACGATATCTGGTAGGCACACCCCGTTCAGACGCCGGGTGTAGTCTAAGGCCACAAGGGGTTGGGGATAACCCGCATCCGCTCTTGGACAAACAGGGGGACAGGACATGGCACAGACCGGCGATTTCATCCACAGCGAGGATATCCATCCCATAGACATTGTCGAAACCGTGGCCAATCACCGCGCCTGGGATTTCGACCGCCTGGCCGAGGATCAGATCGCCATGGCGGTTGAAGGGCAGTGGCGCAGCTATTCGCTGACCCTGTCCTGGTCGGGCCGCGAAGAGGTGCTGCGCCTGATCTGCACCTTCGACATGGACCCGCCCGCCGAACGCCTGCCCGCGCTTTACGAGGTGTTGAACCTGGCCAATGATCAGGTCTGGGATGGGGGCTTTACCTTCTGGGCGGCGCAGAAGCTGATGGTCTGGCGCTATGGTCTGGTGCTGTCCGGGGACGCGATGGCCAGCCCCGAACAGATCGATCAGATGATCCGCACCGCGATCGAGAATGCCGAGCGGTTCTATCCCTGTTTCCAGCTGGCCTGTTGGGGCGATGCCACGCCCGAGGCCGCTCTCGACATCGCCATGTCTGCGGCCTACGGTCGCGCCTGAACGTCCGTCCGACGGGCGGCAGGCAAGGGGGCAGGCATGGATTTTTCGGATGTGAACGCGCGCGGCCTGGTGCTGGTCGGCTGCGGCCGCATGGGCGGGGCGCTTCTGGACGGTTGGCTGCGGGTCGGGTTGCAGCCGGCTGCGGTGCATGTGGTCGATCCCCGCCCGCGCCCCGATCTGGCAACGCTTGGCGTGTCGGTCAATGGCGATCTGCCGCCCGATCCGGCGGTGCTGGTGATCGCGGTCAAGCCGCAGATGATGGCCGAGGTGCTGCCCCGCCTGCAGGTCGGTGCCCGTACGCTGGTGCTGTCGGTTGCCGCCGGGGTGACGATTGCCGCCTATGAGCGAGCGTTTCCGCAGGCGCCGGTGGTGCGCAGCATGCCCAATACGCCGGCTGCGATCGGCCAGGGCATTACCGCCATCATCGGCAACTCCCGGGCAGGCGCGCCCGAGCTGGCCTTGGCGCGGGGCCTGCTGTCGGCCGTGGGGCGCGTGGTGCAGCTGGACAGCGAGGATCAGATGGACGCGGTGACGGCGCTGTCGGGTTCGGGGCCGGCCTATGTCTTTCACCTGATCGAGGCGATGGCCGCGGCTGGCGTGGCCGAGGGGCTGGATCCCGCCCTGGCGCTGGAACTGGCGCGGGTGACGGTGGCCGGCGCCGGCGCCCTGGCGGTGGCCGAGGACGAGGATCCGGCGATCCTGCGCGAAAACGTGACCTCGCCCGGCGGCACCACCGCGGCGGGTCTGGCGCAACTGATGGATGCCGAAACCGGTCTGGCCCCGCTGATGCGGCGCACCATTGCCGCCGCGGCGGCGCGGGGGCGCGAACTGGGCCGATGATCGAGCTTGAGGATTTCGAGAGGGTCGATATCCGCGTGGGCCGTATCCTGCGCGCCGAACCCTTCCCCGAGGCGCGCAAGCCTGCGATCAAGCTGTGGCTCGACTTCGGCGACCTGGGCCAGCGGCAAAGCTCGGCCCAGATCACCGCGCATTATGCGCCCGAATCGCTGGTCGGCCGGCAGGTGCTGGCGGTGGTGAACTTTCCCCCGCGCCAGATCGGCAAGTTCCGCTCGGAGGTTCTGGTGCTGGGTCTGCCCGACGCCGATGGACAGGTGGTGCTGATCGGACCGGACCGACCGGTCCCCGAAGGCGGGAGGCTTTATTGATGAAACTGCTGGTGACGCGGCGTATGACCGATGCCGCAGAAGAGGCGCTGCGCGCCCGTTTCGACGCCGTCGTGCTGGACCGCAACGAGGGGCTGAGCGTGGACGAGGCCGCGCGCGCCCTGTCCGAATATGACGCGATCATGCCGACCCTGGGCGACCGCTTCACCGCCGAGGCGTTTTCCGGCACGCCGCGCTGCCGCCTGCTGGCGAATTTCGGCGCCGGCTACAATCATATCGACACCGCCGCGGCCGCCGCGGCCGGGGTGGCGGTGACCAATACCCCCGATGCGGTGACCGAGGCGACCGCAGACATCGCGTTGACGCTGATGCTGATGACCGCGCGCCGCGCCGGCGAGGGCGAGCGGCTGTTGCGTCGCGGTGCATGGACCGGCTGGACGCCGACGCAATTGCTGGGCCGGCATGTCAGCGGCAAGACCGTCGGCATCATCGGCATGGGCCGGATCGGCAAGGCCATCGCCCGGCGCTGCCATTTCGGCTTTGACATGACGGTGATCTTTCACAACCGCTCGCTGGTGTCCGCGCTGGATTTTCCTGCCCGTCAGGTTTCGGGGCTGGATGAACTGCTGGCGCAGGCGGATTTCGCGGTGATCGCCGTGCCGGGCGGGGCGGGCACCCGGCACATGATCGGCGACGCGCAGCTTGACCGGCTGGGGCCGCGCTCCTTCCTGATCAACATTGCCCGCGGGGACGTGGTCGAAGAAGCGGCGCTGGTCCGCGCGCTGCAACAAGGCCGCATCGCCGGCGCCGGTCTGGATGTCTATGAATTCGAGCCGCGCGTCGCGCCCGAGCTGGTGGCGATGGAAAACGTCACCCTGCTGCCGCATCTGGGCACTGCCGCCGAAGAGGTGCGCACCGCCATGGCCATGCGGGCGCTGAACAACCTGATCGCCTTTGCCGAAGGTCGGGCGCTGCCCGACCGCGTCAACTGATGTCGACCAGCCCGACCGACGCGACCGAACCTGATCCGGCCCGGCGGGCGCTGGCGCTGATCCGGGCCGGCATCGCCGCCGCCGATCCCGCGGCCGCGGTCACCCGCCACATGCAGGTGGTGCTGGACGATCCGCCGGGGCCGGGCGGTTCGTGGCTGGTGATCGCATTGGGCAAGGCTGCGCGGGCGATGGCCGGGGCGGCGCTGGCGGCGCTGACCGGGACGGGCGCGGCGCCACAGGCCTTGGTCGTCACCAATGCCGGCAATGACGCGCCGCTGCCGGGGGCGCGGGTGCTGCGCGCCGGCCATCCTCAGCCTGATGCGGATGGCGCCCGCGCCGCCGACGAGGTCGAGCGGCTGTTGCGCGCGGCCCGTCCCGCCGACCGGGTGCTGGCGCTGATCTCGGGCGGGGGGTCGGCAATGCTGCCGGCACCGGCGCCGGGCATGAGCCTGGCCGACAAGCAGGCGGTGAATGCGCTGCTGCTGGCCTCGGGCGCCGACATTGCTCAGGTCAATCTGATCCGTCAGGGCCTGTCGCGGCTGAAGGGCGGCGGTTGGCTGCGCCTGTCGGCGGCGCCCGTCACCGCGCTGATCCTGTCGGATGTGCTTGGTGACGACCTGCGGGTGATCGCCTCGGGTCCGACAGTGGCGCCGGTGGGCAGCCGCGCGCAGGCGGTGGACATGGCCCGGGCGCTGGGCATCTGGGACCGAATGCCCGAGACCGCACGCGCGGCGCTGCTGCGCCCCGAGGACCGCCGCGCCCTGCCGGCCGCGCGCAATATCCTGGTCGGCTCGAACGCGATTTCGGTGGCGGCGATGGTGGCGGCGGGGGCCGATCCGGCGCCGATCCCGCTGACGGGCGACGTGCAGGATTGCGCGCAGGCGATCTGGAATCTGGCCGCGGGCCTGGCGCCCGGGCGGGCATTGGCCTTTGGCGGCGAAACCACGGTGCGCCTGCAAGGCGACGGCCTGGGCGGCCGCAATCAGGAACTGGCGTTGCGCTTGGCGGTGCTGGCCGAGGCCGCGCCGCTGGCCGGAGGCTGGGCCTTTGCCACCGTGGGCAGCGACGGGCGCGACGGTCCGGGGCAGGCGGCCGGGGGGCTGGTCGGCCCGCTGACGCTGACGCGGATGCGCGCGGCCGGGATCGATCCGCATCAATCCCTTGCACGCAACGATTCGACGCCTGCCCTGGACGCGGCGGGGGCGCTGGTCATCACGGGGGCGACCGGCACCAATGTCGCCGATCTGGCTGTGCTGGTGCGGGCAGAACCCCCGGCCACGCCCGACCCGGATGAAACGACGGACCGATGATGCTTTACAGCTATGTGACCCGTGACGGCCATCTGCGGCGCCAGGACGATGCCGAGGATCTGGCCCAGGCCATCTGGATCGACCTGTATCGACCGCTTGAGACGCAGGTCGCGCGGCTGGCCGACCTGGGTATCGAGGTGCCCAGCCTGGCCGACATGGAAGAGATCGAGATTTCCAACCGGCTTTATACCGAGGCCGGGCGGCTGCACATGACCGCCGTCCTGCCCGGGCAGTTGCCCGACGGCACCCATGTCGCCATGCCGGTGGCCTTCATCCTGGATGGGCAGCGCCTGGTTACCGTGCGGCATCATGCGCCACGCCCCTTCGAGACCTTTCCCACCCGCGCCGATCGTTCCAGCAGCGGCTGCGCTAGTGCCGAGCGGGTCTTTCTGGGCCTGGTCGAGGAAATCGTCGGCCGACTTGCCGATATCTCCGAAGGGGTGACGCGTGTCATCGACCGCACCGCCGCCGAGGTTCTGACCCGCGACGCCAGCCGTGACGGTGGCTTTCTGCGCATTGCTCTGGTCACCATCGGCCAGCAGGCGGAACTGATGAGCCGGGTTCGCCTGGGCCTGTTGTCGATGGATCGCATCCTTGTGTATCACGCTGCCAACGCCCTCAGCCAGGGGGATCGCGACCGCATTCGCGCGCTGCAAAAGGCCGTGCAGCGCGATATCCAGGCGCTGGAGGTTCATGCCGATTTCCTGGGCTCGCGCATCGGTATGACCGTGGATGCCACCATGGGCATGATCGGGCTGCAACAGAACGACCGCGTGCGCATCCTGTCGGTGGTGGCGGCCTTGTTCCTGCCGCCGACGCTGATCGCCAGCATCTATGGAATGAATTTCGACATCATGCCGCAATTGCATCTGGCCTGGGGCTTTCCGATGGCGCTGGGGCTGATGCTGGGGTCGTCGGTGGTGACCTTCCTGGTGCTGAAATGGCGGCGCTGGCTCTAGCCGGTCAGCGGCACTTCCTCGATCATGTGAAAGCGGCCCTGCGCGTCCTCGCCCATCAAGGCCACGCGGTCCAGCGCCAGCGGCCGGGCCAACAGCGGCTCCAGATGCGGTGCCAGCCCCGCAGCCAGCGCGCTTGCCGGCCCCGGTTCCAGCGCCCCGCTGAGCGTCAGGTGATACTGGAACAGGTCCAGCACGAACGGATAGCCCCAGCGTTCGAGATGTGCGCGGGCGCGGGCGGGCAGGGTCTGGGGGCGCCGCCGCTGGCGGTCGTGATCGTCAAGCGGTGCGCGAAACCCGTCCAGCCCGGTGACCAGCGCCGCCTCGATCCGCCGCAGGTCGGGCGGCGTCTGTGTGGGGCGCAGCGCCACAAATCCCCAGTCGCAGCTGAGCGTCAACGCCAGGTCCACGGCGGGCAGATGCGCGCAGATGTCGCGCAGCGCCCGCGCCAGCGCCTGTGGGCTGCGCCCCGGTGCCAGCGCAAAGGGCGCCTTCAAGGTGGCGTGAAAGCCGTAGCGGCACGGGGTGGAAACGGCCTCGGCCCGGCCGGGCAGGTCGGGCGCGGGCGCGACGGCGCAACCCCGGCGCGCGTCCCAGCCCAGCCAGCGGCTGCCAAAGGCCCCCAGATCGCCCCCGGGCAGGTGATAGATGGCGTAACGTCGCAAATTCCCGCGTCCCTTGCAGATGCGCGCCAGGTTGTATGCCCGGGCGCCGCAGCCTATCACGGGGACAGCAACCGCAGGAATGGCCCGCATGAGATCGACGCTGAGCTATCTGGTCTGGCCCCTGATCGTCACCGGCATCGGTCTGGTCCTGGCCGGCGCATTGGGCTGGCAGTATCATCACAGCCAGGCGGGGGTTCTGGCCTTTTTCCTGATCGCGGCCATCCTGGCGGTGCTGGAAATCTCGCTCAGTTTCGACAATGCGATCGTCAACGCCCAGAAGCTGAAGCAGATGACGCCGAAATGGCAGCGGCGATTCCTGACCTGGGGCATCATCATCGCGGTGTTCGGCATGCGGGTGATCTTTCCGCTGCTGGTGGTGGTGATCGCGGCCCGGCTGGGCCCGTGGCAGGCGGTGCGCCTGGCCGCTACCCAGCCGCAGGAATATTCGCGTATCATCCACGAGGCGCATCTGCCCATCGCCGCCTTTGGCGGATCGTTCCTGATGCTGGTAGCGCTGAACTATTTCTTTGACGAGGCCAAGGACGTCGACTGGATCAAGGGCGTCGAGGCGGCCTTGCGCAAGCTGGGCGAGATTCGTGGCATGGAGGTGGGCTTTGTGCTGGCCTGCATCCTGGTCGTTGTGGGCCAGCTGCCGGCCGAAAAGGAACACGGCTTCATCGTGGCGGCGATCTGGGGGGTCATCACCTACCTGGGCGTCGACATGCTGGGCCATGTGCTGGACCAATGGGGCGCCAGCCAGGCCCAGGCGGGCATCGCCCGCGGCGGGCTGGGCGCGTTCCTGTATCTTGAGGTGCTGGACGCCTCCTTCAGCTTCGACGGGGTGATCGGTGCCTTTGCCCTGACCCAGAACCTGTTCCTGATCGCCATCGGGCTGGGGATCGGGGCGATGTATGTGCGCTCGATGACGGTGATGCTGGTCGAACGCGGCACCCTGGCCGAATTCCGCTATCTGGAACACGGCGCCTTCTGGTCGATCTTCGTGCTGTCGGTGCTGATGTTCGCCCAGACCCTGCGCCCCATCCCCGAGGTGCTGACAGGGCTGCTGGGGGCGGGCTTCATCGGCACCGCCTTTCTCAGCTCGCTTGCCTGGCGCCGGCGCCAGCGCGACCGCTAGGACAGGCTGGCCAGCGGGCGCGTGGCCAGAAACAGCCAGTCGCGCGTCGCCGCGCTGACCAGCGGCGCCAGCTTGTCGAAAACCTGCGCGTGATAGGCGTCGAGCCAGGCGATGTCCTCGGCCGACATCAAGCCCGGCTCGATCAGCCGCCGGTCGATCGGCGCAAAGGTCAGGGTCTCGAACCCCAGCATCGCGCGGCCGTCGGCGCTGTCGCGCGGTTCGACCACGATCAGGTTTTCGATGCGGATGCCAAAGGCACCCTCGCGGTAATATCCCGGCTCGTTCGACAGGATCATTCCCGGTTGCAGCGGAATGTCGGATATGCGGGCGATTCGCACCGGTCCCTCGTGCACCGACAGGCCCGCGCCCACGCCATGGCCGGTGCCGTGATCGTAATCCATGCCCTCGGCCCAAAGGGGGGCGCGGGCCAGCGCATCGATGTGGCAACCGGCGATGCCGCGCGGAAATTGCAGCCGCGTCACCGCGATCATGCCTTGCAGCACCCGCGTATAGGGGCGACGAACTGCCGGATCGACCGGACCCATCGGCAGGGTGCGGGTGATGTCGGTGGTGCCGGTGTCGTATTGGCCGCCGGAATCGACCAGCAGAACCTGGCCGGGCAGGATGCGCAGGTTGCTGGCGGTGCTGACGTGGTAATGCGGGATCGCCGCATGCGGGCCGGTCGCGGCAATCGTGTCAAAGCTGATGTCCAGCGCGCCCCGGTCGCGGCGGAACTGTTCCAGTTGCCGCGCCACGTCGATTTCGGTCAGCGGCTGGCTGTCGAGCGTGTGGGCGCGGGCGTCCAGCCAGCACAGCAATTCGCAGACCGCAGCGCCGTCGCGCAGATGCGCGTCGCGCATGCCGGCAATTTCGGCCGCGTTCTTGGTCGCCTTGGGCAGGATCACCGGATCGGCGGCCTCGGCAATGGGGGTTTTCATGCTTTCGATCAGGGTAAAGACCCGGTCGGGGGCGCTGGCCGGATCGACCCGCACCGGCCCCGACAGGTTGGTCAGCGCCGGCGTCAGCGCCTCGGACGGCAGCACCGAGACCTCGTTGCCCAGGGCGGCGCGCACCTCGGGCGGGAATTTGGCCGGGTTGGCAAAGATCGCGACATGGCCGTTATCCTCGATGATGGCAAAGGCCTGCACCACGGGATTGCGCGGCACATCGGCGCCGCGGATGTTCAGCAGCCACGAAATCGAATCAGGCAGGGTCAGCACGGCGGCCCGTTGGCCCGAGTTGCGCAGTTCCTGCGCGATGCGGGCGCGCTTTTCCGCGGCGGTCTGGCCGGCGATCTGATCGGGCCACAGGCGGACCACACCCACCGGCGGCGCCGGCTGGTCTGACCAGATGGCATCGATGGGGTTCGTCTCCATCGCGATCAGCGCAATGCCCGAGCCCGTCAGACCGATTTCCAGATCTCGGATTTCGCGCCGGGTGTGCAGCCAGGGATCATAGCCGATACGCCCGCCCTCGGGCAGGGACTCGCGCAGCCAGTCGGCGGGCCGCGTCTCGGGCCAGGGGACGGGGGTGAAATGGGCGGGATCGACCTCGGCCTTGACCTGGACGCGGTAGCGACCATCGATGAACACGCCGGCGCGGTCCGGGGTGACGATGCAAAAGCCGGCGCTGCCGGAAAAGCCCGTCAGCCAGGCCAGACGGGCGTCGTGCGCGGCGACATATTCGCCCTGATGCGCGTCGGCGCGCGGCACCAGCATGCCGTTCAGATCGCGCGCGGCCAGGGTCTGGCGCAGCGCCGCCAGCCGCGGCGGATGCAGGCCGGGATCAGAGTGGCTGTCATAGGTCTGGAACATGGCGAACCTGTCAGTGCTGGCGAAGGGGGTGGGGTGAATCGGTCGCGGGCGCGATCCGCAGATGCGCGGCCGCGCCGGGCAGGGTGCGGGCAAGCCCTTCGGCCACGGCCTGCGCGCTGCGGCGATGGTGAAAATCCTGTTCCACGCGCGCGCGCGACGCCTGCGCCAGTTGCCGCGCATGGTCGGGTTCGGCGTAAAGCCGGGCGATTTCGGCGGCCATGATCTCGGGCCGTTCCGGCGGCACCAGAATCGCGTCGCGCCCCGAGGTGATCAATTCGTGATTGCCGCCCACATCGGTTACGACGACCGGCATTTCCATTGCCATCGCCTCCATGATGGCGACCGAGATCCCCTCGTTCAGGCTGGCCAGCGCAAAGACATGCGCCTGCTCCAGCCCCTGGCGAACGCGATCCTCGCTGACGGCGCCCAGCAGGGTGACGACATCCTGCAGCCCGGCCTGGGCAATCAGCGCCTCGAGCTGGCGGCGATAGCCGCTGCCACCCTGTTCGTCCTCGCCCGCGATTTCCAGCCGGGCGTCGATGCCCTGATCGCGCAGGATCTGGATGGTGCGGATCAGGTGGTCGTGGCCCTTGACCGCATTCAGCCGCCCGCAGGAAAAGACGCGCAGCGGCGTTCCGGGCGCAGGCGGCTGCCAGGGCGCGGCGCGCCGGATCTGCGCCAGATCGACCCCCATCGGCGCCACCAGCACCACCGGCGGCAGGTCGGGGCCGATTTCGCGCTGCGCCACCCCCAGCAGCAGGCGCGAGATGATGGTGGCAAAGCGGGCGTGGCGCCATTTCTGGCGCTGGTTGGGGCCGTATCCGTCCAGCGTCGGGCCATGCAGGGTCAGGCTGTAGCTGGGGCCGCCCAATCGCTGGGCGAACATGGCGATATTGGCGCTGTCGGCGCAGCTGTGGACATGGACGTGCGTCCAGCCGCGGTCGCGGGCGATCCCCGCAAGCCGTGCCCCCATGGCCAGCAGCGCCAGCATCCGCACCCGGCCCTTGAGCCCGCCCTGGGTTTCGGCGCGCAGGGCCGCGGACAATCCGCGCATCCAGCCGCGCGGCCCCGCCCGCAGCAGATCCGCGACGAGCCGCAGCGGACCGCCTTCCAGCGGCAGCAGATAGCGGGTCTGGGCCTGGGCCGCCGCCCCCCAGCTGTGCGATGCGATGCTGCGCGGCGGCGGCCGGGTCGAGATCAGGTCGGCCTGGATCCCAAGTTCGGCCAGCGCCTGGCGTTCCCGCCACAGGAAGATATGCGTCTGGCCCGGAAATTCGGGAATGAAGAAACCGATTTTCAGCACCTGAAATCCCACCGGAAAGCCCGGGCCCCGCCTGGGCCGCACCCCGGATTGGTCGCACGGGTGCCGGGCCAGATCAAGCCGCCCTGCGCGTTCTAGGCCGGGCGGCGCTGCTGCATGGCCCGGGCCCGCTTGCGCGGGTCGGCCTCGAACAGGGCGGCCAGCTGTTCGGTAATGGCACCGGCCAGCTGTTCGGCATCGGTGATGGTGACGGCGCGCTGGTAATAGCGGGTGACGTCATGGCCAATGCCGATCGCCAGCAGTTCGACCTGCTTGCGCCTTTCGATCATCGCGATCACATCGCGCAGGTGTTTTTCCAGGAAATTCGCCGGATTGACCGACAGGGTGCTGTCATCGACCGGGGCACCATCGGAAATCACCATCAGGATGCGGCGCTGTTCGGGGCGGCGCACAAGGCGCCGATGCGCCCATTCCAGCGCCTCGCCATCGATGTTTTCCTTGAGCAGCCCCTCTTTCATCATCAGGCCCAGGTTCGGGCGCACCCGCCGCCAGGGGGCGTCGGCCCCCTTGTAGATGATGTGGCGCAGGTCGTTCAGCCGGCCGGGCTGGGCCGGGCGGCCTGCGGCCAGCCAGGATTCGCGCGCCTGTCCGCCCTTCCAGGCGCGGGTGGTAAAGCCCAGGATCTCGACCTTGACCTGCGAACGTTCCAGCGTGCGCGCCAGCACATCGGCGCAGATGGCGGCAATGCTGATCGGGCGCCCGCGCATCGAACCCGAATTGTCCAGCAGCAGCGTCACCACCGTATCGCGGAATTCGGTATCCTTTTCGATCTTGAAGGACAGGGGCGTGGTCGGGTTGGCCACCACGCGCGCAAGGCGCCCGGCGTCCAGAACGCCTTCTTCCTTGTCGAATTCCCAGCTGCGGTTCTGCTGCGCCTGCAGGCGGCGCTGCAACTTGTTGGCCAGGCGGCTGACCGCGCCGCGCAGCGGCTCGAGCTGCTTGTCCAGATAGGCGCGCAGCCGTTCCAGTTCCGCCGGGTCGGCCAGATCCTCGGCGCGGATTTCCTCGTCGAACTGCTGGGTATAGACGCGATAGTCGGGGCTGGCCTCGCTGACCGGGGGCGGCAGGTCGGGCGGGGGCTCGGTCTCAGATGTCTCGGCCTCGTCGGCCAGTTCCTCGTCGGACTGGTCATCCATGCTGACCTGGGCCTGGCGTTCGTCCTGGGTCTGTTCCTGGGTGCGTTCGGGGCTGGCCTCGGCCTCGTCATCGGGGTTCTGGTCGCGCGACTGGTTGTCGCCGGCCTCGTCGTCCTGTTCGGCGTTTTCCTGGGCCTCGTCCTCTTGCGGCTCGTCGGGGTCTTCGCCCAGCTGGTCGCCATAGCCCAGATCGGCGATGACCTTGCGGGCAAGGCGTGCGAAGGCCGCCTGATCGGCCAGCACGCTGTTGACCTGTTCCAGTTCGGCGCCGGCCTGTTCCTCGACAAAGGGGCGCCACAGGTCGGCCACGTGCTGGGCGGCGGCGGGCAGGGGGCGCCCGGTCGCGGCCTGGCGCAGGATATAGCCGGCCGCCACCGCCAGCGGCGCGTCGGCGGGCGACTTGATCTGGCCATAGCCCTTGCGTTCGGCGTCATGGCCCAGGCGGGCGTCGATATTGGACAGCGCACCGGGCATGTCGCGCGCGCCCAGTGCCTCGCAGCGCGCGGTTTCCATCGCCTCATAAAGATCGCGCGCCATCGGGCCGGCGGGCACGTATTTCGCGTGGGTGGCCGGATCGTGATGGCGCAGCTTCATCGCCAGGGCATCGGCGGTCCCGCGCGCCAGCAGGATTTCCTCGCGCGTCATGCGGCGGCTGACCTGCGGCAGGCGCATGGTGTCGCCGGTGACGCCCGAGGGATCGGCGCTGAAGGTGACGTTCAGGTCGTGATCCTCGGCCAGGGCGCGCGTGGCTTCGGTCAGGGCCTTCTTGAACGGATCGGCGGGGTTGTCGGATTTCTTCATTTCTCCTCCAACGGTGGGCGGGCTGTCAGGCACCGGGGCCGGGCCCCGAAGCCGGTCCGTTCGGGCGGCAGTCGCCTGGCCGCGCGCCTTACCCCGCCTTGACCGCCGCGCTTTCGGGCAGTTCTTCGTCGAACAGGCGCTGATAGAACTCGGCGACGGTCTGGCGTTCCAGTTCGTCGCATTTGTTCAGGAAGGTCAGGCGGAAGGCGTAGCCGATGTTGTCGCCGAAGATGCGGGCGTTCTGGGCCCAGGCGATCACCGTGCGCGGCGACATCACCGTGGACAGGTCGCCCTGCATGAAGGCGGTGCGGGTCAGGTCGGCCAGCGTTACCATCTGGCTGATGATCCGGCGGCCCTTTTCGGTGTTGTAGGTCGGGTTCTTGGCCAGCACGATCGCGGCCTCGGCGTCGTGGGACAGGTAGTTCAGCGTGCTGACCAGCGACCAGCGGTCCATCTGGCCCTGGTTGATCTGCTGGGTGCCATGGTAAAGCCCGGTGGTATCGCCAAGGCCCACGGTATTGGCGGTGGCGAACAGCCGGAAATAGGGGTTCGGGGTGATGACCTCGTTCTGGTCCAGCAGGGTCAGCTTGCCGTCGGCTTCCAGGACGCGCTGGATCACGAACATCACGTCGGCCCGGCCGGCGTCGTATTCGTCAAAGACGATGGCGGTCGGGTTGCGCAGGGCCCAGGGCAGGATGCCTTCGTGAAACACCGTCACCTGCTTGCCGTCGACCAGCTTGATCGCATCCTTGCCGATCAGGTCGATGCGGCTGACGTGGCTGTCCAGGTTCACCCGCACGCAGGGCCAGTTCAGCCGCGCCGCCACCTGTTCTATATGCGTCGACTTGCCGGTGCCGTGATAGCCCTGGATCATCACCCGGCGGTTATAGGCAAACCCGGCCAGGATCGCCAGGGTGGTGTCGGGATCGAACTTGTAGGTCGGGTCGATTTCGGGCACGCGCTCGCTGCGCTCGGCAAAGCCCTTGACCTTCATGTCGCTGTCCAGCCCAAAGACCGCGCGCAGGTCGATTTCCTCGGTCGGTTTCGCGTTCATGTCCAGCATTGGCGGCCCTTTCGTTCTGTCGCGGCATTGATCGCGCATTCGGCGGGCACGTGCAAGCATTCGCGCATATGGCCGCCGCAGCCGTCCACGGCGATTGACGCCCGCCGCGACCCCGGCCTAGGCTGGCCGGACCCAGGACAGGAGCCCGCCTTGCCCGATCCGCGCCTGCGCCAGCTCGAGGATCTGATCGCCCGCGTCGCGCTGGGCGACAGGGCGGCTTTCGACAGCCTGTATGAGGCGACTTCGGCCAAGCTGCACGCGGTCTGCCTGGCGGTGCTGAAGGATCGCCCCGAGGCCGAGGATACCCTGCAAGAGGTTTACATCCGGGTCTGGCAGGGCGCGTCGCGCTATGCCGCGAATGGTCTTTCGCCGATGACCTGGCTGATTACCATTGCCCGCAACCGTGCCATCGACCGGCTGCGGGCGCGACGCGGTCAGCCGGCGCATGCCCCGGCCGAGGCGGCGGCCGATCTGCCCGCGTCCCAGCCCTCGCCCGAAATGGCGGCCATCCGTGCCCAGGAACGGCGCCTGCTGGGCGATTGCCTGTCGCGGCTCGAATCCGCTCAGGCGGGGGCGGTGCGCGCCGTCTATCTGGAAGGCATGAGCTATGCCGATCTGGCCGCGCGCGAGGGCATGGCGCTCAATACCCTGCGCAGCTGGCTCAGGCGCAGCCTGCTGCGGCTGAAGGATTGTGTCAGCCAATGAGCCAGGAAACCGAACCCCTTGATCCCGATGACCTGGACGAGGTTCTGGCCGCGGAGCTGGCGCTGGGCCTTTTGCAGGGTGACGAGGCGCAATTGATCCTGGCGCGGCTGGCGGACCCGGACTTTCAGGCGCGGGTGCAGGCCTGGCAGGAAAGGCTGGCCAGCCTGACCGAGGATCTGACCCCTGTCCTGCCGCCCGCGCGCACCCGCCAGCGCATCCGCGAGGCGCTGGGCCATGCGCAGCCGCTGTTCAGCCAGCCCATCGAGACCCGCCCGCGCTGGTGGCAGCGGCCCTGGGCGCTGTTCGGGGGGGCAGTGGCGGTGCTGGCGCTGGCGCTGGTCTGGCTGATGCCGATGCTGCCCGAACGCACGACGCCCGCGCCCGGCTGGCGGGCCGAACTGGCCGCTGCCGACCAGGGGTTGCGGGTGGCGGCCCAGGTCAGCGGCCGCGAATTCCGGCTGCAATTGCAAAGCGGCCCGGCTGCCGAGGGGCGCGATTGGGAAATCTGGTGGATCAAGCCCGACGGCTCGGCGCCCATCTCGCTGGGGGTGGTGCCGCGGCAGGGAGAGTTGCGCGCAGAGCTGCCCGCGGGGCTGGATCCCGGGGCGGGCGTGCAGATCGCGCTGTCGGACGAACCGGCGGGCGGCTCGCCCACCGGGCAGGCCACAGGGCCGGTGGTGGCGATCGCGCCGCTCACGGCTTCGTGATGGGATGTGTCGCAACTTTGCCCGCGCGTTTGCGTGTCTAGGGGCATCGGGCGCGACAAGGCGCCCGCCCATCAACGGAGGAAACTGCGATGACCATCCGCTTTGGCAAGACCGTTGCCCTGACCCTTGCTGCCGGCCTGGCGGCTTCGGCCGCGCTGGCCGCCAATACCATGGTTGGCGGCGCCGAAATGATGCCGGACAAGACCATCGTCGAAAACGCCTCGATGTCGGCTGACCACAGCACGCTGGTCGCGGCCGTTACGGCTGCGGGTCTGGCCGAAACCTTGTCGGGCCCCGGCCCCTTCACCGTCTTTGCCCCCACCAATGCGGCCTTTGAAAAGCTGCCGAAGGGCACCGTCGAGGATCTGCTGAAGCCCGAGAACAAGGACAAGCTGACCCAGATCCTGACCTGTCACGTGGTGGGCGCCGAGGCGATGTCCCCCGCGATCGGCAAGATGATCAAGGATGACGGCGGCAGCCATGCCGTCAAGACCTTGGGCGGCTGCACCCTGACCGCCAGCATCAATGCCGAAAACAACGCCCTTCAGCTGACGGATGAAAACGGCAATGTTGCCACGGTCACCATTCCGGATGTCGACCAGTCGAACGGCGTCATCCATGTGATCGACACCGTGCTGCTGCCGAAGATGTAAGCCCCCTCTCGCCTCTTCGGCGGCAGGCCCGCGGGTCCACCCCCCGCGGGCCGCTTCGCATGTCGAACCCGCTTGCCCTTGGCGCGTTACATGCGCAGAACTTGCCGACGGGCGCCAGCGGAGCGCCCGTGGGATGCGACCTCGGGACAGGACGGGATATCGGGCATGAGCGGATTGCTGGCGCTGCTGGACGACGTGGCGGGAATTGCCAAGATTGCCGCCGCATCGGTCGACGATGTGGCAGGTCAGGCCGTCAAGGCCGGTGCCAAGGCGGCAGGCGCGGTGATCGACGATGCCGCGGTGACCCCGAAATACATGCACGGTTTTTCCGCCGCCCGCGAGGTGCCGATCGTGCTGAAGATCGCGCGTGGCTCGCTGTTCAACAAGCTGGTGATCCTGTTGCCGCTGGCGCTGCTGTTGTCGGCATTCGCCCCCTGGCTGATCACGCCATTGCTGATGCTGGGCGGATCCTATCTGTGCTACGAGGGCGCGGAAAAGGTCTGGCACGCGCTGGCCCACGACCATGGCAACGAGGCGCATCTGCGCCCGACCGCGGACGGCGGCGCCGGACTTGAGGAAGAGCGCGTGCGCGGCGCCATCAAGACCGATTTCATCCTGTCGGCCGAGATCATGACCATCGCGCTGGCCGCCATTCCCAGCAGCGACACGCTGTGGATGAAGGCGGTGATCCTGTTCGTGGTCGCGGTGGGGATCACCGTGGCGGTCTATGGTTTTGTCGCGCTGATCGTGAAGGCGGACGATTTCGGGCTGCATCTGGCCCGGCGTGGCGGCGCGCTGGCCGGGCTGGGGCGCGGTATCGTGCGGGTGATGCCCGGCTTCATGCGGGTGCTGACCGTCGTCGGCACCGCGGCGATGATCTGGGTGGGCGGCCAGATCGTCATTCACGGCCTGCACGAACTGGGCCAGCACCAACCCTATGAGTGGATCCACCACCGCGCCGAGGCCGCCGCCCATGCCGTGCCGGCCGCCCCGGGCGTCGCCGCCTGGGTCACCACCGCCTTCTTCGACGGTATCCTGGGCCTGATCTTGGGCATGGTGCTGATCCCGGTCGCGCATTATCTGCTCAACCCGCTGATAGGCATGGGCAAGCGCGCTTTCGGCGGCGGCTGAGACTGCTGGCGCCCCCCTCTGGCTTGTTCCCGGTCGCCTTGGCAGACTAAGTTGTCGCCGTTCCAACGACCGAGGTTCCCGATGCCCCTAGATCCCACTGCCGCAGAAGCCCTGAGCAATCTGCTGGGCGCGCGTTTTTCCACCCGGGGGGGCGATCGCGACCTGCATGCCCAGTCCGAGGCCTATCATCGCGCGCCGCCGCCCGATGCGGTGGCATGGCCGGAAACCACCGCCGAGGTTGCAGCCATCATGGCGATCTGCAATGCCCATCGCGTGCCGGTGCTGGGATGGGGGGCGGGCACATCGCTGGAAGGGCAGGCGCTGGCCTATCACGGCGGGCTGGTGCTGGACATGGCGCGCATGGATCGGGTGCTGGAGATCCGGGCCGAGGATCTGCAGGCAAGCGTTCAGCCCGGCGTCACGCGCGAGGCGTTGAACCAGGAATTGCGGGCCACGGGGCTGTTCTTCCCCGTGGATCCGGGCGCTAATGCCAGCCTGGGGGGAATGGCCTCGACCCGCGCCAGCGGCACCACGGCGGTGCGCTATGGCACCATGCGCGACAATATCCTGGCGCTCGAGGTGGTGCTGGCCGACGGTCGGGTGATCCGCACCGGAACCCGGGCGGCGAAATCCAGTGCCGGTTATGACCTGACCGGTCTGTTCGTGGGGGCCGAGGGCACGCTGGGGATCATCACCGAACTGACCCTGCGGCTGCACGGCCAGCCCGAAGAGGTGGCCGCTGCGGTCTGCGGCTTCGACACGCTGGAGCAGGCGGTGGAATGCGTGACCGCCACCATCCAGTCTGCCATTCCCATGGCCCGGATCGAATTCATCGACGCGGATGTCGTGCGCGCCTTCAACCGCGCTTCGGGGACGGCGATGCCCGAGGCGCCGCATCTGATGGTCGAGTTCCACGGCACGCCTGCCTCGGTCCAGGCCGATGCCCAGGCCTTTGGCGCGCTGGCCGAGGATTTCGGCGGCACCGGTTTCGACTGGGCGACCACGCCGCAGGATCGGGCGGCGCTGTGGAAAATGCGCCACGGTGCCTATCGGTCCTGCCTGGCGCTGCGGCCGGGGGCGACGGCGGTTGTCACCGATGTCTGCGTGCCGATGTCGCACCTGCCGCAGGCGGTCGCCGATGCGGCCCGCGACATCCGCGACGAAGGCCTGCTGGGGCCGATGATCGGCCATGTCGGCGACGGCAATTTCCATGCCCAGCTGCTGGTGATGCCGGGCAACGCCGAAGAACTGGCCGCGGCCAAGCGCGTCGCCACCCGCATGGCCGAACGTGCCCTGGCCGTCGGCGGCACCATCACCGGCGAACATGGCATCGGCGTGGGCAAGCGGCCGCTGATGGCTGCACAGCACGGCGAGGCGCTGGATGTGATGGCCGCGATCAAGCGCGCCCTCGACCCGGGAAACATCCTGAACCCCGGGAAGCTGATCCCCGACGAAGCCCTGCAATCCTAGGGCTGCGAAATCCTGTTGAACGCGGGCTGACCCTTGTGCCAAGGGCGGAACATGAGCATGCATTCGACACAGGTCTTGCGAAGGTTGGCGCTATGGGCCGGCCTGCTGCCGTTCGCGCTGCTGTCGATGCTGTCCGATGGCGTGATGCCGGTGCGGATCGGTCAGACCGTCACGCTGGTGATCTGCTCCGATCACGGGATCATCCGCCAGACGGTCGATGCCCGGACCCTGGAGCCGGTCAAGCCCGAACCCGCTGGTGCGCGGCCCGATGACTGCCCCTGGGCCGTGGCGCATATCCCCGCCATGCTGGCGGGGCTTGGGCGGTTGCCCTTCGTCACGGTGCGGCTGCGCATGCGGGTCCGTGCGGTCATGCGGCGCAGGCAGGCGGACAAGGCGCCCCACGCCCTGTTCCTTGCCCGTGCACCCCCTGCGGGACACGACGTTCGCTGATCGCAACATCACTCGCAGGAAAATGAAACATGACAGTCAGTTCGACGGGGCTTGCCGCCCCGCAGGCGGCGCGTGGCGTCCGCAAATACCACTTCCTTGTCTGGCGCTGGCACTTCTACGCCGGCCTTTATGTGATACCCTTTCTGATCATGCTGGCCGTGACCGGGTTGGTCATGCTGTGGATCTCCTGGGTGGCCGGGACAGGGTCCGAACGCATGGCGGTGGTGCCGGCAGGAACACCGCTGCCGGTCAGCCGTTTGCAGGTCGCCGCCGAGGTCGCGGTTCCAGGCGGACAGGCGGTGCAGTATCTGGCACCGCTGGCCGCCGACCGGGTGGCCGCTTTCGTGGTCGATGGGCCGCAGGGGCGCGTGGGCGTGGCCCTGAACCCATATACGGCCGAGGTGCTGCACAGTTTTCCCTGGCGCGCGGGATGGTATGACCTGGCCTCGGAGATCCATGGCAGCTTGCTGATCGGCACGTTTGGCGACCGCTTGATCGAAATCGCCGCAAGCCTTGGCATCCTGCTGATCGCGAGCGGGCTTTATCTGCATTGGCCACGGCAAGCCGGCGACTGGCGCAACGCCCTGATGCCGCGCCTTTCCGCGCGCGGTCGCAGTTTCTGGAAGTCATTGCATGGGGTAACGGGATTCTGGATTTCGGCATTGCTGCTGCTATTCCTGCTGTCGGGGCTGAGCTGGGCAGGCATCTGGGGCGGAAAGTTCGTTCAGGCCTGGTCCAGCTTTCCGGCGCAGAAATGGGATGACGTGCCGGTTTCCGCCTCACAGACCCATGCGGCGATGAATCACGGTGCCGCCCATGAAGTGCCCTGGGCTCTGGAGCAGACGCCGCTGCCGGTTTCCGGCTCGCTTGCGGGGCAGCCGGCGATCACGGGCAAGGTCGATATCGACAAGGTCGCCGAGCTTGCCGCCGGGCTAGGATTTCAGGGCCGTTATCAGATCAACCTGCCCAAGGACGACAGCGGAGTCTGGACCATCAGCCACGACAGCATGTCGAACGATGGCCCGGATCCGGGCGCCGATCGCACGCTGCATATCGATCGCCATAGCGGGCGCGTTCTCGCAGACATCCGCTATGACGATTATTCCACTTATGCCAAGGCGATGGCTTGGGGCATCGCCTTTCACGAAGGCGATCTGGGCCTGTGGAACCTGGTGTTGAACAGCCTGTTCTGCATTTCGGTTATCGTGGTTTCCGTTTCGGGTGTGGTGATGTGGTGGCGACGGCGACCGCAGGCGGTCGGTCGGCTTGCAGCACCGCCGCGCGCAGCGGATGCTGCGACCCCGAAGGGGTTGACGGCGCTCCTGCTGCTGCTGGGCCTGGCGTTTCCGCTGGGCGGGGCCGCGATCCTGGCGGCAATGCTGCTTGACCGCCTGCTGCTGCGGCAGTTCCCCGCCTTGCGGCAGGCACTGTCCTGATCCTGAACGCCGCGTTGCGCGGGGCAAAGCGACTCGCGAAACCCCTGTCTTGCAGGGGTTTCGCCGCTGCTCTGTCCAAGGCCACGACGCGGCGACAGGCTGACATATTCGTGATAGTCACGCCGGCGTGACTTTGCCGCGCCGGGCTGCGATAAGAACGGAAGGCGTCGGCAAGGACGCGCGGGCAGAGGGCAGAGATGAAGATTCTGGGCAGGATTGTTGCAATCGGGGCGCTGCTGGCGCTGGTGGCCTGCGGTGGCGGACCCAGCCAGCAGCGCGTGGTGATGGCGGGGCAGGGCCTGGGACCGAAATTCGGCGATTCGGCACCGCACCCATGGGTCGGCGGGCATCCCTATGACCACCCTGTTCATGGGATCGACATTTCCCGCTATCAGGGCAATATCGACTGGGCGCGGGTGCGCGCCTCGGGGGTCAGCTTTGCCTTCATCAAGGCGACCGAGGGCGGCGACTGGGCGGATCCCAACTTCCGCCGTTACTGGTATGAGGCCGCCCAGGCCCGCATTCCTCGTGGGGCCTATCACTATTTCTATTTCTGCCGCACCGGGCAGGAGCAGGCCGCCTGGTTCATCGCCAACGTTCCGCGCGAGCGCGGCGCCATGCCGCCGGTCATCGATCTGGAATGGACACCGTCGAAAACCTGTCCCCGGCGGCCGCCCTCGCACGAGATCCTGCGCGAGGCCAAGATATTCAAGGACATCCTGCATCAATACTACGGTCAGCGGCCGATCATCTACACCACCGTCGACTTCTATCGCGACAACAACCTGGCCTCATGGCCCGAGGAATTCTGGCTGCGTTCAGTCGCCGGGCATCCGCGCATCGTCTATCCGGGCCAGCGCTACAGTTTCTGGCAATATACCGGCACCGGCATCGTCCCCGGCATCAGCGGGAATGTCGATCTGAACGTGTTCGCCGGATCGACGGCCGAGTGGCGGCGCTGGCTGGCGCGGAGGCTGCAATAGGCGTGCTGCGGCTGCGGCTGGAATTCGCGGCGCTGTATCTGGGCGCGCCGCTGGCCATGGCGCTGTTCCTGCCGCCGCGAATGCTGTTTCAGGCGCTGGCGCTGTTCAGCCTGGCGGGGCTGGGGCTGCTGTGGGCAACGGGCGGTTTCGACTGGCGGGGGTTGCTGCGGGGATGGCGTCGCATCCCATGGGGCGAGGCAGGCGTGCTGGTGATGGTGACGCTGGTCTCGGGGCTGGCGATCCTGTGGTGGACGCGGCCCGAGGCGATCTTTCAGATCCCGCGCCACCGCCCGCAATTCTTGCTGCTGATCTGGAGCCTCTATCCGCTGCTGTCGGCATTGCCGCAGGAGCTGATCTTTCGGCCGCTGTTCTTTCACCGTTACGGCCCCATCCTGCCGCGCGGGCAGGGGGCGCTGCTGCTGAATGCGGCGGTTTTCGCCTTTGCCCATCTGATGTATTGGTCCTGGGTGGTGGCGGCCTTTACCTTTGTCGGTGGCTGGGTCTTTGCCCGCGCCTATGTCACGCGCGGCTTTCCCGCCGCCTGGGCGCTGCACGCCATCGCCGGCAACACGCTGTTTGCGGTGGGCATGGGCGTCTATTTCTACAGCGGCAACGTGGTGCGCCCGTTCTGATCGCTTGACTTCCCCCCACGCACGCGCTTCATGCGTGGCCTGATACGCAAGGGGAATGATGATGAGCGCCTATCGCAGCCATACCTGCGGCGAGCTGACCGCCGCTGCCGCCGGGTCCGAGGTCCGTCTGTCCGGCTGGGTCCACCGCGTCCGCGACCATGGCGGCGTGCTGTTCATCGACCTGCGGGACCATTACGGCATCACCCAGGTGATCGCCGACGGCGACAGCCCGGCGTTTCCGGCCCTGGAGCGGTTGCGGGCCGAAACCGTCATCCGCATCGACGGCAAGGTCAAGCTGCGCGATCCCAGCCTGGTCAATCCCAAGCTGCCCACCGGCGAGATCGAGGTCTATGCGACAGATACCGAGGTGCTGGGCCCGTCCGACGACCTGCCGCTGCCGGTGTTCGGCGATCAGGACTACCCCGAGGAAACGCGCCTGACCTATCGCTTCCTCGACCTGCGGCGCGAGTCGCTGCACAACAACATCATGCTGCGGTCGCGGGTGATCCGCTCGATCCGCAACCGCATGTGGGATGCGGGCTTTACCGAATTCCAGACGCCGATCATCACCGCCTCCAGCCCCGAAGGCGCGCGCGACTTCCTGGTGCCCTCGCGCCTGCATCCGGGCAAGTTCTATGCCCTGCCGCAGGCACCGCAGCAGTTCAAGCAGCTGATCATGGTCGCGGGCTTCGACAAGTATTTCCAGATCGCCCCCTGCTTCCGCGACGAGGATCCGCGCGCCGACCGCTCGCCCACCGATTTCTACCAGCTCGACCTCGAGATGTCCTTTGTCGAGCAGGAGGATGTCTTTGCCACCGTGCAGCCGGTGATCCAGGGCCTGTTCGAGGAATTCGGCGGCGGCCGTCCGGTCGATGCCGACTGGCCGCGGATTCCCTATGCCGAGGCGATGCTGAAATACGGCAGCGACAAGCCCGACCTGCGCAACCCGATCGAGATGCAGGACGTCAGCGAACATTTCCGCGGCTCGGGTTTTGCAATCTTTGCCAAGCTGCTGGAACAGGATGGCAACCAGGTCCGCGCCATCCCTGCGCCCACCGGCGGCAGCCGCAAGTTCGCCGACCGCATGAACGCCTTCGCGCAGGCGCAGGGCCTGCCGGGCATGGGCTATATCTTCTGGCGCAAGGGCGATGACGGCAGCACCGAGGCCGCAGGCCCCATCGCCAAGGCCCTGGGCCATGACAAGACCGAGGCGATCCGCCAGCAGCTGGGCCTGGGCGAGGGCGATGCCGTGTTCTTTCTGGGCGGCAAGCCCGAGACCTTCGAGGCCGTCGCCGGCCGGGCCCGCAACGAGATCGGCCGCGAACTGGGCCTGACCGTCGAGAACCAGTTCAAGTTCGCCTGGATCGTCGATTTCCCGATGTATGAAAAGGGCGAGGACGGCAAGATCGACTTCTCGCACAACCCGTTCTCGATGCCGCAGGGCGGGCTGGAGGCGCTCGAGACGCAGAACCCCTTGGACATCAAGGGGTATCAGTATGACCTGGCCTGCAACGGCTATGAGCTGATTTCGGGCGCCATCCGCAACCATCGCCCCGATGTGATGTTCAAGGCCTTTGAACTGGCCGGCTATGGCAGGGACGAGGTGGAAAAGCGCTTCGGCGGCATGGTCAAGGCCTTCCGCTATGGCGCGCCGCCCCATGGCGGTTGCGCGGCCGGCATCGACCGCATCGTGATGCTGCTGGCCGATGAGGTGAACATCCGCGAGGTCATCATGTTCCCGATGAACCAGCGGGCCGAGGATCTGATGATGGGCGCGCCGAGCGAACCGACGAACGAACAGCTGCGCGACCTGCGGCTGCGGGTGCTGCCGCGCGACTGACCCCCGCGCCCGGCCTGCGCTGAAGCAAGCGTGATCTGACCTTTCCTGCGCCATCGCATAAGCTGGCGCCGACAGGAACATCGCGGCAGGGATGATGGGCATGGGCTTCGGCTTTGCGGAGGTGGCGGCAATTCGGCTGGGCTATGGCCTGTCGCCGCATTGGCCGCCGCCGGCCGATGCCCGCGCGGTGCTGGCCGAACCGGCCCTGTCCGGGCCCGGCACCGATGCGATGACCACCGAACGGGCTACGCAGATGGCCGCGCGGCTGCAACAGGCCCAGCAGCTGCGCGCCCAGGATCTGGAAAGCCCCGATTTCGCCGAGGCGCGCGCCGCGCTGAACGTGCTGCCCGAACAGGATCTGCGCCGCCGGCTGGCGCGGGCGCTGGACGCGCCTTGCGGCTTTGGCGAAAGGCTGGTGCAATTCTGGTGCGATCATTTCACCGTCCGGCCGATGGGGGTGGCGCGCTTTGCCCTGGCGCTGGCCTTTCAGGATGAGGCGATCCGCCCGCATCTGAACGGCCGGTTCGAGGACATGTTCGTCGCCGCCGAAACCCATCCGATGATGCTGGTCTATCTGGACCAGATCACCAGTCGCGGGCCCAATTCCCCGTTTGCCCGCCGCCGTCCGGGGCTGGGGCTGAACGAGAACCTGGCCCGCGAGGCGCTGGAGTTGCATTCGCTGGGCGTGGGCGCCGCCTACAGCCAGGCGGATGTGCGGCAACTGGCGGAACTGCTGACCGGGCTCAGCTATGACCTGCGCGAGGGCTTCGTGTTTCGGCCGCAATGGGCCGAGCCGGGTGCCGAAACCGTGCTGGGGCGCAGCTATGGCGGCGGCCGCCCCAACCTGGCCGATATCCATTCCGCCCTGCGCGATATTGCCCGACGGCCGGAAACGGCCCGGCACCTGTCGCGCAAGCTGGCGGTGCATTTCGTCGCCGATGACCCGCCCGAGGATCTGGTGCAGGCGCTGACGGCGGCGTGGCAGGACAGCGGCGGCGCGTTGCCCGTGGTCCATGAGGTGCTGGTGACGCATCCGGCGCTGCCCGCGACCCTGCGGCACAAGGTGCGCCAGCCGCTCGATCTGTTGGCGGCGGGGTTGCGGGCGCTGGGCGTTACCGGGGCGCAGGTTTCGGCGCTGGATCAGGGGCTGCTGCGCCGGGCGCTGATGCAGCCCCTGGCTGCGATGGGCCAACCCTGGGGCCAGCCCAAGGGGCCCGACGGCTGGCCCGAACGCGCGCAATCCTGGATCGCGCCGCAGATGCTGGCGGCACGGATCAACTGGGCCTTGCGGGTGCCGCGACTGCTGCTGGACGAATTGCCCGACCCGCGGGCGCTGGTGGCAACCGCGCTGGGTGGCACGCAATCGGCGGAACTGTCCTGGGCGGTGCCACGCGCCGAAAGCGCTGCCGAAGGGGTGGCCCTGGTGCTGGCCTCGGCCGATTTCAATCGACGATAAGGGGGCAGGGATCATGGACAGACGCCAGTTTCTGCGCGGGGCGGCCGTTCTGGGCTGTTCGGCGGCGGCGCATCCGCTGCTGAACACGATGACCTTCGCGGCGCTGCCATCGGACAACCGGCTGGTGGTCATCATCCTGCGCGGGGCGATGGATGGGCTGGACGTGTTCCAGCCCTATGGCGACCCGATGCTGCGGCAATTGCGCCGCCAGCTATCCGGCGGTCCGCAGCAGGGCGCCACGGATCTGGACGGATTTTACGCGCTGCATCCGCGCCTGGCCCCCTTGCTGCCCCTGTGGCGGGCGGGCGAGCTTGGCTTTGCGCAGGCGGTTTCGACCCCCTACCGCGACAAACGCAGCCATTTCGACGGTCAGGATATGCTCGAGGCCGGGACCGGCAACGATGTGCCGATCGACCGGCGTGTGGGCGGGTGGCTCAACCGCATGTTGCAGGTGTTGCCCGGCGCCACCGCCGAAACCGCCTATTCCGTGGGTGTCGAACAGATGACCATTCTGGCCGGCCGTGCGGCGCATCTCAGCTGGGCGCCACGCGCCGCGCTCAGCCTGTCGCCGCAGGCGCAGCGGTTGCTCGACCACGTCTATCATGCCGATCCGCTGTTTCGCGATGCCGCGCGCGAGGCGGTCGAGATCGGGGCCGAGACGCCCGGCATGGGACGGATGACCGGCCCCACCGGCGATGCCCAGGCCCTGGGCGCATTTGCCGCCAGCCGCCTCAACGGCGCCAGCCGCATCGCCGCCTTTTCGCTGGGTGGCTTTGACAGTCACGCCGCCCAGGCCAATGTGCTGGGTCGGGCGCTGGACCGGCTGTCGGCGGCAATTCTGGCGCTGCATCAGGGGCTGGGTGACAACTGGGGTCGCACGCTGGTGCTGGCGATGACCGAATTCGGCCGCACGGTGCGGGAAAACGGATCGGGCGGGACCGATCACGGCACCGGCGGGGCGCTGCTGATGGCGGGGGGCGCGCTAAGGGGCGGGCGCGCCTTTGGCGACTGGCCTGGCCTGGACGAGGGCCAGCTTTATGCCGGGCGCGACCTGATGCCGACCCGCGACATTCGCGCCTATGCCGGCTGGGCGATGCGCGGTCTGTTCGGGATCGAGGCCAGGGCGATTGAGGACAGCATCTTTCCCGGGCTTGATCTGGGGCCTGATCCGCGCATTCTGGCCTGAACGTCACACCGCGAAGGCCACGATGACAGAACGTCCCCTGGGGCCGGCCGTGCCCGATTTCACCCCGCCGCCCGGGCCCGGTCCGACGAGTATCCCTGGCCGGCATGTCACCCTGGAGCGTCTTAGCCCCGATGCCCATGCCCCCGACCTGTTCGCGGCCAACAGCGGCCATGACTGGCTGTGGGATTACCTGGGCTATGGCCCCTTCGACGACTTGCAGGGCTATCGCGCCTGGCAGGCGGAAATGGCATCGCTGTCCGATCCGTGTTTCTACGCGCTGCGGGCGCAGCACAGCGGCAGGGTCGGCGGGCTGGCAGCCTTCATGCGCATCGATCGCGCAAACGGTGTGATCGAGATCGGCCATATCCAGATCGCGCCCGCGCTGCAACGCAGCCCCGCCGTGACCGAGGCGATTTCGCTGATGCTGGGCTGGGCCTTTGGCGCGGGCTATCGCCGGGTGGAATGGAAATGCGATGCGCTGAACGCGCCTTCGCGCCGGGCGGCGCTGCGCTATGGCTTCAGTTTCGAGGGCGTATTTCGCCAGCACATGATCTACAAGGGGCGCAACCGCGACACCGCATGGTTTGCGATGCTGGACCGCGACTGGCCACGCATGGGTCGTGCGCATCGTGACTGGTTGGAGCCGCAGAACTTCGACGCCACGGGGCAGCAGCGCCGCCGCCTCTCCGAGGTGATCGCGGCGGCGGGCGGTGACCGTGCGTAGGCAACCGCCGGCCCGCGCTCAGGCCCGGGCAAGGCGGTCGTGCACCATGCCGCTGATGCGGACCAGATCGGCGGCCAGCGCCCGACCCGCGCTGTAATCGCGCGCGAGCGCTGCGGCGGCTTCTTCAAGCGGGCGGTCATGCGCAGAACGGGCGACGCCGGCCAGAAAGCGGGCAATGTAATCGATGGCGCCGGTGTCGTCGGCGTTGGCAAGCACATCTGCCACATGCGCCAGATCATCGCGCAGCGCGTCCCGGTCGGCCGCGATCACATCGTCGGGCAAAGGGCGCGGTCCAACCGGCTGACACTCTGCCGGCATCGCTGCCAGGATCGCCTGCTGAAATACTGCCAGGCTTTCGATCGGCTTGGCCAGAAAACCGTCGGCCCCTGCGGCCAGCGCCGCGTCGCGATTGCCCGGATCGCCCGAAATTCCCAGGATCGCGGGCACCCGCGGGCGTGCCTGGGCCAATGTCGCGATCACCCCCGCGCCATCGCCATCGGGCAGCCCCATGTCGACCAGCACCGCGCCGGGACGATAGGCCTGCAGATGGCGCAGCGCGGCGCGCACGCTGTCGGCGCGGCGGATGCGGGCACCCGAACGCAGGCACAGCAGGCGCACGGCCTCGGACGCGATGCGCGAATCCTCGACCACCAGGATTGTCAGGCCGGTCAACGGCCGCTGGGGCAGGGTCACCCGCCAGCCGGGCAGGGCGCCAGTTTCGATAGGGTGCTGTTCCGTCATCGTTAAAATCCTGACCTGAGAATCACATCCGGTAACCCAAGCCTGCCCCGAAGCAGCTAAGAACTGGTTAACGCCGCCGGGTTTTCCTTCCCCTCGCCCGCGCAACGCCCTAGAACATCGCAGAGAACAGGAGGACGCCATGATCGGACGCTTGAACCATGTCGCCATCGCCGTGCCAGACCTGGATGCGGCTGCGGCGCAATACGCCAACACGCTGGGCGCGCGCGTCGGTGCGCCGCAGGACGAGCCGGATCACGGTGTGACCGTGGTGTTCATCGAACTGCCCAACACCAAGGTCGAACTTCTTTATCCGCTGGGTGAAAACAGCCCTATCCAGGGCTTTCTGGACAAGAACCCTGCCGGCGGCATCCATCACATGTGTTTCGAGGTCGAGGATATCCTGGCCGCGCGCGACCGGCTCAAGGCCGAAGGCGCCCGTGTCCTGGGGAACGGCGAACCCAAGATCGGCGCCCATGGCAAGCCCGTGCTGTTCCTGCACCCCAAGGATTTCAACGGCTGCCTGATCGAACTGGAGCAGGTCTGATGAGCCTGACCGGGGGAATCGTGCTGTATTCGGTGCTGTGGTTTCTGGTGCTGTTCGTGCTGCTGCCGATCGGCCAGAAAAGCCAGGCCGATGTGGGGCAGGTCACACCAGGCACACCGGCAGGCGCCCCGCACGAGCCGCAATTGCGCCGCAAGATGCTGTGGGCGACCTTGATTTCCGCGCTGCTGTGGGCCGGAATCGCCTATATCATCCTGGCGGATGTCATTACACGCGCCGATCTCGAGGCGTGGACGCGCTGAGATGGTAAAGGTGGGTAAAGCCCGCCGCCGCCAGCACCGGCACCAGGATATTCAGCACCGGAACCGTCAACAGCAGCGCGATCAGCACCCCAAGGCCGGTGACCTGTGCCGCCATGACCCGGCGCAGCGCATGCGCCTGCGGCGCGTGCAGGTGGCGTCGGGCCGCCATCTGAAAGAATTCGCGCCCCAGAAGCCAGCCGTTGCCGCCATAGAACAGCACCGATGCCAGCGGTCCCAGAAAGGGCGTCAGCATCAGGGTGACGAGCGTCACCGCAATCACCGCCCCCATTACCGCAGCCGATTCGCCCAATCCTTCCCAGAAGGGCAGCGGCAGGCCTTGCCTGGCCGGATAATGGCTGGCTTCGACCGCTTCGGCCACCTGTTCGGCAAACAGTCCCGAGAATCCGGCGGCCACAGGGGCCATCAGCAGGATGCTCATGACCGGAAACAGCAGCAGCGAACTCCAGGACAACAGCGCCGCCACCGGCACTTCGCCCACCCAGGGCAGCATCAGCGCGTCGGGGGCGAAGCTGCGTATGGCCCAGAAGGCTGCGGCTTGCAGCGCCACGAACAGCAGAAGGGTCAAGGCAACGCCCAACAGCACGACGCGAAAGATCCGCGGGCGCAAAAGATCCCCCCAAGCCAGGATCAGCGCGCGCAGGATCATGACAGGAACAGCGTCTTGGCCGCGATGTCGGGACGCGGGCGGTCCGGCGGGGCGCTGTCGCTATGGCCGATGTGGATCAGGCCGGCGACCTGTTCGCTGGCGCCCACACCCAGATGGGCGCGGGCGAAATCGGGCTGCGCCGCCGGGCCGGTCAGCCAGGCCGCGCCATAGCCCGCGGCCAGCGCGGCATTGACCAGCCCCAGACAGACCGCGCCGGTCGACAGGAACTGTTCCGATTGCGGAATCTTGGGGCTGTCCACCGGAGAAAAGACCACCGCCACGATGACGGGTGATGCAAAGGCGCTGCGGGCCTTTTCGACTGCCGCCGCATCGCCGCCGTTCTGCGCGACGTGATCGGCCAGCACCGGTGCCAGCCGGTCCAGCGCGGCACGTTCCAGCACCACGAAACGCCAGGGCTCCAGCTTGCCGTGATCGGGGGCGCGCGCCGCCAAGGTCAACAGATCCAGCAGCTGCGCCCGATCAGGGGCCGGACCGCGCAGCAGCTTGGGCGGGTGCGAACGACGGTTACGCAGAAAGGACAGGGCAGCGTTGTCTGGGGCGGGCATGAAGATATTGTTCTGGATGTTGCAGTCCGTGGCAGATAATCACCGACTGCCGCTGACGCCAAGGCACAGGGTTGATTTTTTCGCCGCCGCCGACCTTGATCGCGCCATGAACGATCTGCAAGACCTCGTGGCCCCGGGCGGGCAATTCCGGGTGCGGGTGACGCCGCGGGCCCGGCGCAATGCCGTGATCTGCGATGACCGCGGTTTGCGGGTCATGGTCACCGCCCCGGCGCATGACGGGCAGGCCAATGATGCGGTGGTCCGTCTGCTGGCCAAGGCTCTGGGCGTGGCGCCTTCGCGTCTGACACTGCTGCGCGGTACCTCTGCGCGGGACAAGCTGTTCCGCCTCGATCAGCCGCGGTCGAGCCGGTAATTCCCTTCCGGCAGGTTCAGCGCCGCCCGCAGCTCTTCGAGCTGTTCGATGGTCATCACGATCTGCGCCAGCTCGCCGGTGTCGGGATCGAACTGCTCGATCACCACCCGGTCGTCGAAGCTTTGGATCACGACATCCTCGTTCAAGGGACGGCTGGCGCCGGCACCCGCGGGCAGTTCGTCGATCAGGGTGATGATCGTGGCGTCAAATTCGTGCTCGATGGTAAACATCACGATCCTTTCGCTTCAGCTTTCTTCAACAATCGCGTGATAGTCGTCGGCGGACAAGTGCAGGGCTTTGCGCCGCGCTGCCCCCATGGCTACAGTGGCGCAAAACGCGGGGGATGGCATGATCCGGATCTGGCAGGCTGCGTCGATCATCGTGCTGGCATTGGCCGGCTGTGTCGTGGTGCCGGAAACACCGCCGGCCTCGGGTAACCGTCCGCTGCCGACGGCTGTTCGGCCAGATGTTGCCCCGACACCTGCGCAGGCCTCGGCACGATCGTTCATTTCGGTCATCAACCGGATGGAGCCGATGGTCGAACGCGAATGTGCTGCCCGCCGCACCCAGCCAATCAGCTGCGATTTCCAGTTTGTCGTCGATGACCGGCCAGGGTTGGAGCCGAACGCGTTTCAGACCGTCGATGCCACGGGGCGCCCGATCATCGGATTTACCCTGTCGCTGATCGGCGAGGCACGCAACGCCGACGAACTGGCCTTTGTCGTCGGACACGAGGCCAGCCATCACATCCTTGGCCACATCAACCGCAAGACCAGCGCAGCGACGATGGGGGCGGTGATTCTGGGCGGTCTCGCAAGCGCCTACGGCGGCAACCCCGAGGCTATTCGCAGCGCGCAGGATTTCGGTGCCCAGTTCGGCGCAAGATACTATTCCAAGGACTGGGAACTTGAGGCCGATTATCTGGGCGCGATCATCGCGCTTAATGCGGGTTATGACCCCGAGAGAGGCGCATTGTTCTTTGCCCGGATCCCCGATCCCGGTGACAAGATCCTGGGCACACACCCGTCGCGGGCCGCGCGCATGAATCAGGTGTCACGGGCAGTTGCCGATTACCGCGCGGGGCTTGTGCGCTAGGTCACCGGCCAAGGCTGTTGCAGCTTTGCATCGGCCTTGCCGCGCCCGGCCATGGATCGGCCGCGTGCAATTCAGCAAAACTTGGTCCTAGCGCGCATCGGCCTGTATAAAAAGTTAGGTTCAGCCATCCGACGCAACGTCAAATTGTATCCAGATGCGCGAATCTTCTTTCATAGGCGAGAACCTGCCGATAGTTTCCGGTCTGGGTTGAGCGCATCCGCATTTTCGGATGGTTGTTTTAGGAGCTTTCATGATCGGCGTCATTCTGTGGAGCAGTCCGGCCAGACAAAAGGCCGTGATCTGGTGCGAGGATCATGGCGCCCTGGCCTATCTGAAGGGCACCGAGGATCTGATGACCGCCGCGGCATGGCCCGAGGCGGGGGATCTGGTCGAGCTTGAGGTTGAAATGCTGGACGGGTTGCGTCACGCGCGTGCGGTGCATGTGGTGGACGGCAACCGTCGTCCCGAATTGCCCGGGCTGCTGCGCAGCATGAGCGAGAAAAGCACCGACAACCGGCCGGTGCTGCGCGTCATTCCGGGCGGAGAGCCGGAATACCGGCCCCCGCTGAAGGTCGCGGCGGCCGGCTGATCGCGTTCAGATGCCGCGGGCGAGGGCGGCTACCCCGGTTCGAGCCTGATCCGCCAGCCCAAGCGGCCGCATCAGTTCGGCAAAGGCATCCAGTTTTTCGGGGGTGCCGGTAATCTCGAACACAAAGCTTTCCAGGGTCGAATCCACCACGCTGGCGCGGAAAATCTCGGCGATCCGCAAGGCCTCGACCCGCTTGTCCCCCTTGCCCGCGACCTTGAACAGTCCCAGTTCCCGCTCGACCCGTGGTCCCTCGACCGTCAGGTCGTGAACCTCGTGCACGGGGACGATGCGCCCCAGCTGGGCCTTGATCTGCTCGATGACCGCCGGCGTGCCGCGGGTGACAATGGTGATGCGCGAGCGGTGGCCCAGGTGGTCCACCTCGGCCACGGTCAGACTGTCGATGTTGTAGCCGCGCCCGGAAAACAGGCCGATGACCCGGGCCAGAACCCCGGCCTCGTTATCCACCAATACAGCCAGCGTGTGCGATTCGATCGCCTGCGTGTTCGGATCGCGCAGATCATAGGCCGAATGGCTGGACGCGCCCTTCTGGATGTTCAAAGCTGCCATTTTCCTGTTCCCTGTCTGTCAGACCAGCGCCGCGCCGGCGCCGGTGATGGCGCCCTCGGTCGATGCCTCGCCCAGCAGCATTTCGTTGTGCGGTTTGCCCGACGGAATCATCGGAAAGCAGTTTTCGTGCTTTTCGACCAGCACATCCAGGATGAACGGGCCGTCGTATTCCAGCATCTCGCGGATCGCGTCGTCCAGCTCGGCCGGGTCCGAGACCGTGCGGCCGCCGCAGCCGAAAGCTTCGGCCAGCTTGACGAAGTCGGGCAGGCTTTCGGACCAGCTTTGGCTATAGCGTTCGCCATGCAGCAATTGCTGCCACTGCCGAACCATGCCAAGGCGTTCGTTGTTCAGGATGAACTGCTTGACCGGCGCGCGGAACTGAACCGCCGTGCCCATTTCCTGCATGTTCATCAGCCAGCTGGCTTCGCCTGCGACGTTGATGACCAAGGCGTCGGGGTGCGCGATCTGTGCGCCGATCGAGGCGGGCAGGCCATAGCCCATGGTTCCCAGCCCGCCCGAGGTCATCCAGTGATTGGGATCCTCAAAGCGCAGGAATTGCGCCGCCCACATCTGATGCTGCCCCACCTCGGTGGCGATATAGGGGTTGCGATCGGCTGTCAGCGCCTGCAGCCGTTCCAGCGCATATTGCGGTTTTATCACCTGGTCAGAGTTGCGATAGGCCAGACATTTGCGTGCCTGCCATTGTGCGATCTGTTGCCACCATCGGGCCACCGCCTCGCTATTGGTGCGCCGACCGCGGGCCTGCCAGATTTCCAGCATCTGTTCCAGGACATGGGCCACATCACCGACAATGGGCAGATCGACGTGGATCACCTTGTTGATCGAACTGGGATCGATGTCGATCTGCGCCTTGATCGAACCGGGGCTGAAGTCGGCGACGCGACCGGTGATGCGGTCATCGAACCGTGCCCCCACCGCAATCATCAGATCGCAGTCATGCATGGCCATGTTCGCCTCGTAGAGGCCATGCATCCCCAGCATCCCGATCCAGAGCTTGCCAGAGGCAGGATAGGCCCCCAGCCCCATCAGGGTAGAGGTCACCGGGAACCCCGTCGCCTCGGCCAGGTCGCGCAGCAGCTGACTGGCGCGAGGGCCGGAGTTGATTACCCCGCCCCCGGTATAGAAGATCGGGCGCTGGGCGGTTTCCATCAACTCGACCAGGCGGGTGATGGTGGCGGTATCGCCCTGGCGTGCCGGCTGATAGCTGGGGGTCTGGATTTCCTGCGGCCCGACATATTCGCCGGTGGCAAACTGCACATCCTTGGGAATGTCGATCAACACCGGCCCCGGCCTGCCGGAAGTGGCGATATGAAAGGCCTTGTGAATGGTTGCCGCCAGCTCGTCGGTGTCCTTCACCAGCCAGTTGTGCTTGGTGCACGGCCGGGTAATCCCGACCGTGTCGGCCTCTTGAAAGCCGTCGGTGCCGATCAGGAAGGTGGGAACCTGGCCGGTCAGGGTGACGATGGGGATCGAATCCATCAACGCATCGGTCAGCCCGGTGACCGCATTGGTCGCCCCCGGCCCCGAGGTCACCAGCACAACCCCCGGCTTGCCGGTGGCGCGGGCATAGCCTTCGGCCATGTGCACAGCACCCTGCTCATGGCGCACCAGGATGTGCTTGATGTCGTTCTGCTGGAATAGTTCGTCATAGATCGGCAGCACCGCCCCGCCCGGATAGCCGAATACCGTATCGACACCCTGATCGCGCAGGGCTTCGATAACCATTCTTGCACCCGTCATCTGTCGGGACATGCCGATTCTCCATCTCTGTATCATCTTGCGGCGGGCAATGCTGCGCCGCGTCGCGGGAAACTATTTGCGCGCGCGGCGATGGTCAATGGCGATTGTCCAAGAAAATGACCGGATGGAACGAATTATTGAAATTATATTTCCGAAACTGCGTTCATTGCGCAATCAGCCGCGCATTTGCGGCAGGGTGATGCGCGCCACCTGTTCGACAATGGGATCGATCGACAGCGGATGGATGTCGGAACTGTGCAGCTTGGGGTCGCCCATCGGCTGCCAGACCCCGCCCTTGTAGATCTCCAGCGCCGAAAAGCGGGCCTTGTATTCCATCTTGCGGCTGCCCGGCACCCAATAGCCCAGATAGACAAAGGGCAGGCCGGCGGCGCGGGCCAGTTCGATGTGATCCAGAATGACATAGGTGCCCAGACTGGCAGAGGCATCGGCCGTGTCATAGAAGCTGTAGACAAGGCTGAGCCCGTCATCCAGCACGTCGGTCAGGCATACCGCCATCAGCCGGTCCGCCGCCGGATCCAGCTGCGGGGCCTGCGGCGTGCGATATTCCATGACCCGGGTGCGCACCGGCGTTTCCTCGATCATGGCCGCGAATTCGAAGATGTCCATGTCGGCCATGCCGCCATCGGCGTGGCGCTGATCCAGATAGGCGCGGAACAGGTCGTATTGTTCCTCGGTCGCCCAGGCGCTGGTGGCGAGGCGTCGCAGATGACCATTCCGGCGCAGGATTCGCCGCTGCGTGCGCGAGGGCTGGAAATCCGCCACCCGGATCCGGGCCGACATGCAGGCAACGCAGCTTTCGCAACTGGGCCGATACAGCACGTTCTGCGAACGTCTGAACCCCTGCCGCGACAGGGCATTGTTCAGTTCGCTGGCGCCGCTGCCGGCCAGGGCGGTGAACAGCTTGCGTTCCGCGCGACCGTGCAGATAGGGACATGGCTGGGGGGCCGTCACATAGAACTGCGGCGCGTGGGGCAAGCTGTGGCGCATCAATCGCGTCCCCGGCTCTCCGGGCACAGCACGCAGGGGCGCGGGTGCGGTCGGTGGGTCATCTGGGCACGCTTTGGCTGTCCGTGGTCGCGTCGTGACAAAGCCTAGCAACAGTTGTGGCGCAGGCCAAGCGGCGAAAAGACTAAGATTTGTGTCTCGGCGATCTGTCGGGCGGCATTGACCTTGGCCTTGCTGCGGTTAGGGTTTCGACATGGATTTCGCTGCCCGCATCACCCGCCTGCCACTTGCCGCCGACCCTGACCGCGGGCTGTCAGCCTGGCAGGCGACGGGCATTTCCGACCCGCGCCTGGGCGATCTGATCCGCGGCGCGGCAGGGTCAAGTCCCTATCTGGCCGGGCTGATCCAGCGCGAGGCCGACTGGCTGGGCGAGGCCCTGAGCCATCAGGATCATGAGAATGTCGTGGCCCGCGAGACCGCCGGGTTCGAGGCGCTGACGGCCGACGTGCTTGGCCCCGCGCTGCGCCGGGCCAAGCGGCGGGTGGCGCTGTGGACGGCGCTGGCCGATCTGGGCGGGGTCTGGCGGCTCGAGCAGGTGACCGGCGCGCTGACCGATCTGGCCGACCGCGCCACCGATCTGGCGCTGCGCGTGCATGTGGCGGCCGAGCTTGCCCGCGGCAAGCTGCCGCCCACCGCTGCCGATGCCGGCGGCATCGTCGCGCTGGCCATGGGCAAGATGGGCGCGGCCGAGCTGAACTATTCCTCGGACATCGACCTGATCGTGCTTTACGACGACAGCGCCTATGCTGCCGACGACCAGCACGAGGCCCGCGCCTGCCTGATCCGCGCCACCCGGCGGGCGGCGGCCACCTTGTCGGACAATACCGATCAGGGTTACGTGTTCCGCACCGACCTGCGGCTGCGGCCCGATGCCTCGGTCACGCCGGTCTGCATCTCGTTCTCGGCGGCGCTGGCCTATTACGAGGCCGAGGGGCGCACATGGGAACGCAGCGCCTATATCAAGGCGCGGCCCTGTGGCGGCGACCTGGCGGCGGGGGAACGCTTCCTGCGCGAGCTGACGCCCTTTGTCTGGCGGCGGCATCTGGATTTCGCCGCCATCCAGGATGCCCATGACATGCGGCTGCGCATCCGGCGGCACAAGGGGCTGCACGGCCGGATCGAGGTGCCCGGCCATGACATGAAGCTGGGTCAGGGCGGCATCCGCGAGATCGAATTCTTCACCCAGACCCGGCAACTGATCGCCGGCGGCCGTGATCCCGACCTGCGCGCGCGCGGCACCGTCGAGGGGCTGGCCCAGCTGGCCCGCAAGGGCTGGGTGCCGCCCGAGGTGGCCGAGGAACTGACCGCGCATTATCGCGAACACCGCGAGATCGAACACCGCATCCAGATGGTGAACGACGCCCAGACCCATGCCGTGCCCGCCACCCCCGAGGGTGTGCGCACCATCGCGCTGCTGTCGGGACAGGCCGATGCCGATGCCTGGGCCGAACGGCTGGCAGGCCGCCTGGCCCGGGTCGAGGCGCTGACCGGCGATTTCTTTGCCCCCGGCGAACAACGCGCCCGCCCGGCGTTGTCGCCCGAGGCCGAGGCGCTGGTCGAACGCTGGCGCAGCTATCCGGCGCTGCGCTCGCAACGCGGGCGCGAGGTCTTTTCCCGCATCGAGCCGGAGCTGCTGACCCGCCTGACCGCCGCCGCCCATGCGGGCGAGGCGCTGGCACGCTTTGACACCTTTCTGGCGGGCCTGCCGGCCGGGGTGCAGCTGTTTTCCCTGTTCGAGGCCAACCCGCAGCTGATCGACCTGATCGTCGACATCTGCGCCACCTCGCCGGGGCTTGCGGCCTATCTGGGGCAGCATCCCGAGGTGCTGGACGCGGTGCTGGGCGGCAGTTTCTTTTCGCCCTGGCCGGGGTCCGAGGAACTGCGCCGTCATCTCGACCACAGCATCGATACAGCGCTTGCGGCGCCGGCGGGCGGCTATGAGCGGGCGCTGGATGCGGCCCGGCGCTGGGCGCATGAATGGCAGTTTCGCATCGGCGTGCATCACCTGCGCGCGCTGATCGGCGCCGAAGAGGCCGGCGGGCAATATGCCGATATTGCCGATAGCGTGGTGGCGGCGCTGTTTCCGGTGGTCTCCGCCGAATTTTCCCGCCGCCACGGTCCGCCGCCGGGGCGGGGTGCGGTGGTGCTGGGCATGGGCTCGCTGGGGGCGCGGCAGCTCAATGCCGGCTCGGACCTTGATCTGATCGTGATCTATGACGCCGCCGGGCAAGAGACCTCCGAGGGCACCAAGCCGCTGGCCACGCGCAGCTATTATGCGCGGCTGACCCAGGCGCTGATCACCGCGCTGTCGGCGCCGACCGCCGCCGGCCGTCTTTACGAGGTGGACATGCGGCTGCGCCCCTCGGGGCGGCAGGGGCCGGTGGCGACCTCGGTGCAGGGGTTCCGGGACTATCAGATGACCGAAGCCTGGACTTGGGAGCATCTGGCGCTGACGCGCGCACGGGTGGTCGGGCTGTGCGGCGATCACGGCGTCCAGCTTGCGGCCGAGGTCGAGGCGCTGCGCGTCGAGATCCTGCAGGCGCGCGGCGGCGATCCGCGCGTTCTGCCCGACCTGGCCGAGATGCGCGCGCGCATCTTTGCCGCCAAGGCCCCCGATGGCGCGTGGGAAGGCAAGATCGGGCGTGGCCGGCTGCAGGATATCGAATTGCTGGCGCAAAGCCTTGCCCTGCGCGCGGGCTCCGCGGCGCGGGGGGTGGCGGCGCAGCTGCGCGCCGGTCCGCGCGCCGGGCTGATCGCGCGGCCTGCCGCTGAACGGCTGGCATCCGCGCGCCGCTTTCTGTGGAACCTGCAATGCGCGGCGCGGCTGCTGACCGATCGGCCGCTGGACATGGAAAGCCTGGGCGAGGGCGGGCAGGCATTCCTGCTGCGGGAAACCGGCGCCGAAAGCCTTGACGATCTGGCGCAGCGCCTTGCCGCCACGGTCGCCGAGGCTGGCGATCTGATCGATTCGGCGCTGGCGGGCGCAGGCCAGAACGCGGCGGCGCTCTAGCGTCCGCGCGCCCAGCCCTGCCGGTTGCGGCCCAGCCGCACGGCCAGCGCGACACTGGCATAGGCGGCAAAGCCCAGCGGATCGGCGGCCGCCAGGCGCAACACTTCGCCCCGCGTCGGGCGCACATGGCCCTGGCGCGCCGGCAGGTCGGGAAACAGCCGGGCAATCTCGGCCACGCCGTTGTCCTGACGCCGACGCACCCGCACCAGGGTGGCAAACCCTTCGGCCAGCGGCCAGTCATAGGGTTCGTCGACCAGGAAACGCTCGGATTCGGCGAATTGCAGCCGCGCAAAGGTGTCGTCCGAAATCACTGCCGGAAACGCCCCCCAGCGGGCGCGGCCGGCGGCATTGACCGCAAACAGTCCGGCCCCGGTCACGCCTTGCGCGACAAAGGGCAGCCGCTGCCAGAAGCGGGCGTAGGCGCGCGACACCCGGCTGCGGGCCGGGGTCACGCGCAGCCGCCCACCGGCGTAACGCGGCACATCCGTGTCCAGAACCCGATGCAGGCCCGACAGCAGTCGTGGCCCCATGCGGATATCGGCATCCAGATAGATGCGGATACCGGCAACCGCGCAGGCATCGCCATGGTTCAGGGCACCGATCTTGCCGCCCTGGGCCAGTTCCTCGACCTGCAACTGCCAGCCGCGAGCCGCAAAATCGCCTGCCCGCGCCCGCGCCCGCGCCGCGGTGTCGTCGCGGCAGCCGTTGGCCACCACGATCACCTGCAGGGCGCCCTGATAGTCCTGGGCCAGAACATGATGCAGGCAATCGCCGATATACGCGGCCTCGTCATGCGCGGGCAGGATGATACTGCAGCCTTGGGCACGGGGTTGGGCGCCGAAATGCGGCGCATTGTCGTGATCGGGCGGGTTTGGGGTTGTGGGGCTCATGGCGCGGAAGCTACCATGAGCCGTCGATGGAAGTCATCGGCGCAACGCCGCCTGCAGGGGCGGCGAAAACTTGTCAGCGGCAGAGAGGCCACAGCTGTGACACCGGCAAGCGACCATGCCCCCCTTGAACCCCGCGCGCCGGCGGAAAATGGCGCGCAAGCGCAGGTTTCCAGCAGACTGGTGCGACGTGCGGCCGGGTTGGCGGCAGCAGACGCCAAGCACGCCCAGGTGATTGCCCAGCGCTTTGCCCTGCTGCGCACGCGCATCCTGCGCGAGATGCGCAGCCGCGGCTGGTCGCGCCTGGCGGTGGTTCCGGTCACGCGCGGGGCAGGGGGCACATTCGTCGCCGTGAACCTTGCCCTGGCGCTGGCGCGTCAGCCGCACACACGGGTGACGCTGATCGACCTCGATCTGGGGAAGCCCGGGGTTGCGGGGGAACTGGGCGTCACGGGGTCGGGCCCGGTCTCGGCCTGCCTGGGGTCGGGCAAAGGCCTGGCCAGGCTGGTCAGCGCCGTGGCCGAGGCGCCCAATCTGCGCGTTCTGGCCCCCGAAGGCGCCGAGCCCGACGCCGCGGAAATGCTTCAGGATGAAAGCCTGTCCCAGGCCCTGGCCGAATTGCAGCAGGCGCAACCGGCCGACATCGTCATATACGACACGGCCGCGCTTCTGGCCGAGGATGCGGCGCTGGCCGCACTGCCGCTGGCCGATGCCATCCTGCTGGTTGCCGATGGCCGTCGCGGGACGGCCGCGCACATGAAAGAGGCCGAGCGGCTGCTGACCGGCATGCCCCCGGTCATGGGTGTGGTTCTGAACCAGTCCGAAGATTGACGCAGCAGGCAGGGTGACGAATTGGGACCGATTAAATCCGTTCAGGATCTGATCTCGATGATCTGGCGGCGATTGCCGCTGGTGATGACAATTGCCGTGCTGGGCGTGCTGATCGCGCTGTATCTGATCGTCTCGTCGCCGCGTATCTACCAGGCCTCGGCGGTGATCCAGCTGGATGTGCCCGCGGCCATCGACCAAGGCAACGACAGTTCCCTGCCGGCCTCGCGTCGGGTGCAGTTGATCGAACAGCGCCTGATGGCACGTGCCAACCTGCTGGAAGTGATCGATCGGATGAACCTGTTCGAGGACAACCCCGGGCTGAGCGAAAGCCAGAAAATCGCTGCTCTGCGCGCCTCGACCCGCATCGAGAGCATTACCGCCCCGGGTGTGTCGGTCGATAGCCGGATGTCGCTTGCGGCCATCGTCATCACCTCGACGGCCGAAACCCCGACCATGGCGGCGGCGCTGGCCAATGACTTTGCGGACAGCGTGGTCAATCGCGACCGTGAAAACCGCAGCCGGCGTATCCTGGAATCGCAGGACTACCTGCGCGAGGAAGAGCGTCGTCTGAACGAGCAACTGTCCCAACAGGACCGCAAGATCGTCGAGTTCAGCACCCGTAACCAGGATGCTCTGCCCACCTCGCAAGAGTATCTGCAGACAGAGTTGACGCAGTTGACCGCGACCGAGGCGACCATCGACCGCGACGTGATGACCTTGCAGCGGGAAAGGCTTTCGCTCGAGGCCGGGGGTGGCCCGGAGACGCGCCCCTCGGCCACGCTGGTGCAGCAAATCCGCTCGGCCGAGGTCGAACTGGCCCAGGCGCGTCGCACGCTTGCGCCGGATCATCCCGAAATCAAGCGGCTGCAGGATACGCTCGACCGGTTGAACAGCGGGGCAGGCAGCGGAGGTTCCGACGTCGTGCGTCGACAGATGGAACTGATCGACCGGCAACTGGCCGATCTGCAGAAACAGAAATCCGATGTCCAGGCCCGTCGGGACGAGATCGATCGCGCCCGGGCGCAAGGTGCGCTGGTCGCGCGCGAGCTGGAGGCGATGACCCGCGAACAGCGCCGCCTGCAGGATCGCTATGCCGAAATTTCCCGCCAGCTTGCGCAGGTGGAAACCCAGCAGCTGCTGATGGACAACGATCAGACCGAACGGTTCGTGGTGCTGGAACCTGCGCTGCCGCCGGAATATCCCGCCTTGTCGAACCGCAAGAAAATGGCGGTTCTGGGGGTCGGGGCCAGCGGTGCGCTTTCCCTGGGGGTGGCGCTGCTGCTGGAAATGCTGAATCCGGTTCTGCGGCGCAGCGAACAATTCGCGCGGGCCACGGGAACGCGGCCGGTGATCTCTTTGCCCTATCGCTGGTCCGAAGCGGATTTCCGTCGTCAGCGGCTGCGGTTGATCTATGTCGCGGCATTGGTGGTGTTCGGTCTGCTGGCGGCCCTCTGGATGCTGGGGATGATCCCCGGTCTGCCCTCGCCCGCGGTGGTGCCGCTACCCACCGACGGGATGGGCTGAGATGAACGAGATGCCGGCCACCCAGTCCAGTTCGGACCGTGACGAAAGTCAGGCCGCACGCAAAAGCCTTGCGTCGCGCGCCTTGGGAAGCGGCGCCTGGTCCATGGCCAATTTCGGTCTTGGTCAGATCATGCGCCTGGTGTCGAACCTAGTGCTGACGCGGTTGCTTAGTCCCGATGATTTCGGGCTGATGACGCTGGTCACAAGCTTTCTGATCGCCCTGACCATGTTCAGCGACATGGGTTTCGGCCCGGCGATCATGCAAAGCAAGCGCGGCGACGATCCGGACTTTGTCGACACGATCTGGACGCTCAAGATCATCCGCGGGGGTCTGCTGTGGCTCAGTGCGGCGGCGATGGCCTTGCCGCTGGCCTGGTTCTATGACGCGCCGGAATTTGCCGTCGTGTTTCCGGTGGCCGCGCTGTCGCTGCTGGTTGGGGGCTTTCTGCCCACGCGCATCGATTCCGCCGCGCGCCATCTGCAGATCGGCCGGCTGACGGTGATCGAACTGGCCAACCAGCTGATCGGCATTCTGCTGACGATTGCCGCGGCCTGGATCCTGCAATCGGTCTGGGCACTGGTCTGGGGGAATGTGCTGGGCTCGCTGGTGCAGTTGCTGATGTTCCGGCTGTTCCTGCCCGGTCATCGCAATCGCCTGCGGATCGAGCCCGAGGCCCGGGCCGAGGTGATGAAGTTCGGCAAGTGGATCTTTTTCAGCACCATCTGCGGTTTCATGCTGTTTCAGGGCGACCGCATCATCCTGGGCCTGGTGCTGACCCTGCATCAGCTTGGCATCTACAATATCGGGCTTTTCCTGGCGACCGTGCCGATGATGCTGGGTTCGTCCATTGCCAGCCGTCTTTTCATTCCGATGTATCGCAACCATCCGCCGGCAGAGGGCGCAGACCATCGCCGGGTGCTGGCGCGCACGCGCGCCGGGTTGACGGCGCTGCTGCTCAGTGTTGCCGTGCTGCTGGCCTGGATCGGACCGCCTCTGGTCGAATTGCTGTATGATCCGCGTTATGCTACGGCCGGTGGCGTTCTGGTGGCAATCGCCTGCATCCAGATGCTGCAGGTCATTCCGATCAGCTATGATTATTCGGCGCTGGCGGCGGGCGACTCGCGCGGATTTTTCGTCATGCAGTCGCTGCGGGCGCTGATCTACATGTCGATGGTTTCGGCAGGGGCGTTTCTCTATGGGCTGCCGGGGTTGCTGGTGGGGCAGGCACTGTCGCTGGTTCTGTGCTATCCGGTGACGGTCTGGCTGGCCAGGCGCCATCATGCCTGGGATCCCCGCCACGACCTTGTCGCCGTCATCATCGCCACTGTGGCCATCGCGATGGCGCTGACGTCGCACCGCGATGCGATCACCAAGGCCCTGTTTTCCTGACGCGGGGCAGTGCAGAGGGGACAATCCCCCGGGCTGCGCGGGGGATTGTGGTCGTGTCTGGTTCAGAACCGGAACGAGGCGCGCAGCTGCACCAGGTTCAGGTCAAGATCATTGCCGTTGATGCCTTCGCTATCGGCCAGCACATCCTTGAAGTCGTTGCGCGTATATTCGGCGCCGACGCTGAAGTTTTCGGCCAGCTTGTAGTCGACACCCAGGCCATAGGTCATGCCGGTGTCCGAAAACTCGTCGGTTTTCAGCTTGGCGGCACCCACGGTGACATAGGGCTGGAACTTGCCCATGTCGGCACCGGCGCGCAGACGCAGGCGCGTCAGGTCGCCGTTGCTGTAATTCTCGTCGGGCGAAACACGGTTGTAGTCAAGTTCGCCACCCAGAACGAATTTGCCGAAACCGTGCTGATAACCCGCGTGCAGGCCATAGGCATCGAAATCGCCGAAATCAGGACGGGCGCCGCGATCGCCCAGATCCCCGCTGCCCATCCCGTATTGCGCACCGGCGTAGAACCCGGTCCAGCCGCTGGGGGTAATGGTCACCGGCTCGACCACCGGGGCGGTGACGGGGGTTTCCACCACGGGGGCGGCGTATCCACCGGCATGGGCTGCACCGGCAACCAGCGCAGTTGCGGCTGCGTAGGCAATTGCTTTCATTTGACTTCTCCATTCCTTGCGGGCTGGACATTGCCCAGATCCCTCGGCCGCCATGCCTAGCACCTTGAACCGCGAAGGAAAGCCTTTCCCGGCCGGTCGCACAGACACGTGTCAGCAGGTGAGCACAACCGGCCGCCGGATATGGAAAACCCGCAATATCATGGGGTTCGCGCGATCATGGGAAAGTGAACAGGGGTGAATGCCGCAATTTTCTTTCGCGCAGACAGACTGCATCGCGCCGGGATCAGCCCTGGTCGGGGGCGAAGCACTCTCCGCGCTCGGTCTGCCGCTGCCGTTCACGAAACCTTGCCCGGTCCGTTTCATCGTATTCGCCAATGCAGCGATGGCAGCTGACACCGCGCTCGAATTCCGGGCGCTCGCGGTCCTCGGGTGCCAGCGGGCGGCGACAGGCATGGCACAGATCGTGCCTTCCCGGCCGCAGGCCATGACCCAGGCTGACGCGGCGGTCAAAGACGAAGCATTCGCCCTGCCACAGGCTCTGCTCCTCGGGGATTTCTTCCAGATACTTCAGGATGCCGCCCTTGAGGTGAAAAACCTCGGTCACGCCTTGTCCTAACAGGAAGTTGGTGGATTTTTCGCAGCGGATGCCACCGGTGCAGAACATGGCGATGCGCTTGCCGCGCAAACGCTCGGCATTCCTGTCCCACCATGCGGGAAATTCGCGAAAGCTGCGGGTGCCCGGATCGATGGCGCCGGCAAAGCTGCCGATCGCGACCTCATAATCATTGCGGGTGTCGATGACCGCCACATCGGGGGCGCTGATCAGGGCATTCCAGTCGCCTGGCTCGACATAATGGCCAACGGCGGCGGTGGGGTCCACATCGGGCTGGCCCATGGTCACGATTTCGCGTTTCAGCCGCACCTTCATCCGGCCAAAGGGCATGGTTTCGGCGCGGCTTTCCTTGACCTCCAGCGCGGCGCAGCCGGGCAGGCCGCGGATATGGGCCAGCACCGCGTCGATGCCGCTGCGCGAACCGGCAATGGTGCCGTTGATGCCCTCGGGCGCAAGCAGCAGGGTGCCCTTGACCCCTTGGGCGCAGCACAGGCGCGCCAGCGGCGCCTTCAGCGCGTGGGGATCGGCAAAGCGGGTGAATTGATACAGTGCGGCAACGATCAGCATGAAAGGCGGCTTAGCCTTGGCGCGGCTGCGGATCAAGCTGCGGCATTGACGCCCCCGCCGGCCGGGCCTACCAATTTCCTGAACAGCAAGGGGATGGGCATGCCAAGGGCGCTGATCGTGGTCGACATGCAGCTGGATTTCTGCCCCGGCGGGCGGCTGGCCGTGGCGGGCGGAGATGAGATCATCGCCCCGATCAACGACCTGATGGCCGATTTCGATGCGGTGGTGCTGACCCAGGACTGGCACCCGCGCGATCATGCCAGCTTTGCCGACAATCACCCGGGCGCGGCGCCGTTTTCGCTGGTGCAGATGCCCTATGGTCCGCAGGTGCTGTGGCCGGCCCATTGCGTCATCGGCAGCGATGGCGCGAATTTCCATCCCGCCCTGGCCGTGGACTGCGCCGATATGGTGATCCGCAAGGGCTATCGGCCGCAGATCGACAGCTATTCCGCCTTTTTCGAAAACGACCATCGCACGCCCACCGGCCTTGCCGGCTATCTGCGGGAACGGGATCTGTCCGATCTTGCCTTTGTGGGCCTGGCGCAGGATTTCTGCGTGGCATGGTCGGCGATCGATGCCACCCGCCTGGGATTTCGCGCCCAGGTAATTGAACAGGCGACGCGGGCCATCGACCTGGACGGATCGCTGGAACGCGCCCGGGCTGATATGCGCAAAGCGGGGGTGGTGCTGGCATGATCGTTCCCACCGTCGATATCGCCACCCGCGTCTATAACCACAAATGGAAGATCGACCCCATCGTGCGGTCGATGATCGATACCGACTTTTACAAGCTTTTGATGTGCCAGTCGGTGTTTCGCAACCGGCCCGATACGCATGTTACCTTCAGCCTGATCAATCGCACCAGGCACATCCGCCTGGCCGAGCTGATCGACGAGGGCGAATTGCGCGAGCAGCTGGATCATGTCCGCAGCCTGTCGCTGAGCCGCGGGGAAAGCATCTGGATGCGCGGCAATACCTTCTACGGCAAGCGGCAGATGTTCCGCCCGGATTTCATGGAGTTCCTGGAAAACCTGCGGTTGCCCGACTATCATCTGGAAAAGCGCGACGGCCAGTATGAGCTGACCTTTGAAGGGCGCTGGCCAGAGGTGATGCTGTGGGAAATTCCCGCGCTGGCCATCATCATGGAACTGCGCAGCCGGGCGGTGCTGAAAGACATGGGCCGCTTTGAGTTGCAGGTTCTTTACGCCCGCGCCATGACCCGCCTGTGGGAAAAGATCGAACAGTTGCGCGAACTTGGCCCCGACCTGCGCATCGCCGATTTCGGCACCCGCCGCCGGCACGGTTTCCTGTGGCAGGACTGGTGCGTGCAAGCCATGGTCGAGGGGCTGGGCGACGAATGCTTCATCGGCACATCGAACTGCCTGATCGCCATGCGCCGGGATATCGAAGCCATCGGCACGAATGCCCATGAATTGCCCATGGTCTATGCCGCGCTGGCCGACAGCGACGAAGAGTTGCGCCAGGCCCCCTACCGCGTGCTGGCCGATTGGCACGAAGAACACGACGGGATGCTGCGCATCATCCTGCCCGACACCTATGGAACCCGCGGGTTTCTGGCCCATGCGCCGGACTGGCTGGCCGGCTGGACCGGCATCCGCGTCGACAGCGGCGATCCGGCCGAGGGCGCGGAAATGGCCATCCGCTGGTGGCAAGAGCGGGGCGAGGATCCGCGCGAAAAGCTGATCATCTTTTCCGACGGGCTGGATGTGGACACGATACGCGACCTGTTCGGGCGGTTCCACGGCCGCGCCAAGGTCAGCTTTGGCTGGGGCACCCTGCTGACGAACGATTTTCGCGGACTGGTGGCGGGCGACCGGCTGGCGCCGTTTTCACTGGTTTGCAAGGCAGTGGCTGCGAATGGCAGGCCGACCGTCAAGCTGTCGGATAACCCTGAAAAGGCAACAGGGCCCCAGGAAGAAATCGCCCGATATCGCCGTGTGTTCGATGTCGGTGCGCAGAAAAGCATGCAAGTGGTGGTCTAGGGCACCCAAGGGCCTGCCTGTTCGCACGCATCTGGAACAGGCCCCGGCATGTGGTGGTCCGGGGCCTGCTGCCCTCTTCAGGCAGAGGGCGCTCTTTGCAGCTCGCGTTGATGCGCTGCGTGGCGCGCGACGAGCTGACGTGCCTTTCTGCCCTGGCCAAGCGGTCGGGCGGGGTTCTGTCCCTGATGCCGCGGCTCGGACAGTTCCGGGAACAGGGCAATGATTTCGGCGCGGGCGGCAGGGCCCACGGATTTCAGCGCCTGCGGCCCGGTGAACAGCGATTCTGTCAAAGCGCCTTCGGCCCAGATGATTTCGTGGCGGTCGAACAGCAGGTGGAAATATTCGACGCCGCCCGAATCCTGTTCGATCTGGATGCCGGGAATTTCCGTCAGATGCTTGGCGGCGACCAGCACCTCGGGCGCGCCCAGCACGCGTTCGGCGATGCGCGAATCGACGAGCATCCGGTGTTGTTGCGATACCCTCAGGTCGCGGCGGGGCAGGTCAGCGCCCAGGCTGCCGGCCTTCATCCGCACAGGGCGCAGCGCAGGAAACAGCCCCAGCAATTCGGGACCGACTTTCTGCGAGCCGATCCAGCGCAAGGGCTGCAAGCCATTGTCGCGGGTGCGCACCAGATCGCCGGGACGCAGGGATTCCACCGCCACATCGCCGCGGTCGGTTGCAATCAAGGTTCCGCGGACGAAACAGACAAAAGCCGGCTCTCCCTCAAGGCCATAGCGTGAACTGTTCAGGCCGGTGAAATCGTTCTGCCGCACAGCGGTCAGCTGGATCGAGGCGATGGGTTTTTGCGTCAGCGCGTCGATTTCGCTTTGCGGCGCGTTCCGCGGGGGTGGCAGCAGGACCAGGTTGCCTTGCGTATCCTGCAGGACACGCAGCGGCACGCCGGTGGCGGAAGTGCCGTCCATGTAACGCACTGTGCCCGTGTAGAGAATGCCGGTGTCGAGGTAATGCGTTTCACCATTCACGGTCACGAATTCGCCGGGGGGGTTGCCCCGCGCGCTGTTGAACGAGATCGTGCCGTCGCTGTTGCCGTCGTTCAGCGTCAGGGCAAAGATGCTGCGGGCCAGGGGATCGGTTGTGCTGCCGAATGTGCGGCCAACCAGCTCGGCCGCGCGCTCGGCGCCCAGAACCGATTCATTCGGATCCAGGTCGCGATGGGTTCCCAGCGAGATGACACGGATTTCGGTGATGATCGGCATTCCACACTCCACTCACGTGCCTGAGAGTCAGGCATAACCTACAAAAAAACCGGGACCGATCACGCGAAAAGCCTTTAAAAATATACCTTTTACGCGAATGATCGCCGCAGTTCGCAGCGCTGCAGCGCCTTTACAGCGGCAGAGATGACAGACAAACGGATTTTTTTAACCTGTCGGAAAGGACAGGTTCGCGCTAGCAATTCAAAAAATAGCGGTTATTCAATTGCTTGAATTATGATAGCGCGCACACGCATCACCGAACTTTCGGTATGACGTTGGGTCAAATGAACAAAACGGGTCAGATTCGATCGCGCCAGCGGTTCACCAACGGATAACGCCGGTCCAGCCAGAACGCCCGTGTCGAGATGCGCGGCCCGGGGGCAGCCTGATAGCGTTTCCATTCGCTGGCAAAGAGCAGCTTTTCCACGCGCTGCACGGTGTCGGCGTCGAAGCCCTGCGCGACCAGTTCCTTCAGCCCCAGATCCTTCTCAACCAACCCCTCAAGGATCGCGTCCAGCACGTCATAGGGCGGCAGGCTGTCCTGATCGGTCTGGTTGGGGCGCAGCTCGGCCGAGGGCGGCTTGCTGATGATCTGCGGCGGGATCACCTCGCCCGCCGGGCCCTGCATCCAGTCGCGGTGGTTCTCGTTGCGCCAGCGGCAGGTGCGGAATACCCGGGTCTTGTAAAGATCCTTGATCGGATTGTAGCCGCCAGCCATGTCGCCATAGATGGTGGCGTATCCGACCGCGACCTCGGACTTGTTGCCGGTGGTCAGCAGCAGTTCGCCGAACTTGTTGGAAATCGCCATCAGCATCACCCCGCGCAGGCGGGACTGGATGTTTTCCTCGGTCGTGTCGGGCTGGGTGCCCTGCATCAGATGCGCCAGCGCCTGGGTGACGGCGGCACGCGGCCCTTCGATCGGCACGGTATCCAGCCGCACGCCCAGGCGGTCGGCGCAATCGGCGGCATCGTCAAGGCTGGCCTGCGAGGTATATTCGCTGGGCAGCATCACGCAGCGCACGTTCTGCGGCCCGATCGCGTCGCAGGCGATCGTCGCCACTAGCGCCGAATCGATGCCGCCCGACAGGCCGAGCACCACCTTCGAAAAGCCGGATTTGCGCATGTAGTCGCGCAGGCCTTCGGTCATGGCGCGATAGTCCTGTTCCCATTCGTCGGGCTGGGGCAGCATCGGCCCGCCCTGGGCGCGCCACCCTGCCGGTGTGCGCAGGAAATCGACGTGCAGCACGCTTTCGTCAAAGGGGGCCATCTGCACCACCTTGACCGCCCCGCCATCCTCGCCCGGGTTCAGCACGAAGCTGGCGCCGTCATAGATCTGATCGTCCTGACCGCCGACCGAGTTCAGATAGACCAGCGGCAGGTCGCTTTCGACCACGCGCGCGACCATATGGCTCATGCGCAGGTCCAGCTTGTTGCGGTGATAGGGGCTGCCGTTCGGGACCAGCAGGATTTCGGCGCCGCTTTCGGCCAGCGTCTCGGCGACATCGGGCCACCAGGCGTCCTCGCAGATGGGGCTGCCGATGCGTATGCCGTTCAGGCTATAGGGCCCTTGCAGCGGTCCCTGGTCGAACAGGCGCAATTCGTCGAACAGCTGCTTGTGCGGCAGGTCGTGTTTCAGCACCCGCGTCAGCACCTTGCCGCCCTGCAGCACCCACCAGGCGTTGTAAAGCCGGCTGCCGTCGGCAAAGGGGCCGCCGATGCCGATGGCGGGGCCGTCGGCGCAATCGCGGGCCAATTGCTCGATCGCGGCCATGGCGTCCTGGGTAAAGGCCGCCTTCAGCACCAGGTCCTGGGTCTGATAGCCGGTGATGAACATCTCGGGCAGGGCCAGCAGGTCGGCGTCGGCGGCCCTGGCCTGATCCCAGGCGGCGCGGGCCTTGGCGGCGTTGCCGGGCAGGTCGCCCACCGTGGGGTTGAGTTGTCCAAGGGTGATGCGGAATCTGTCGGTCATGGCGGCTCCTTCCCGGGGATCGTCACGCGTCCCGGTCGAGGATGTTGATAGGGCAGGACAGAGGCAAGGAAAAGTCGGCCTTTGCGCCAGCCGCGCCCTTGCGGTAAACCCGCCCCGAAACCGGCAACCAGGTGGAGTGCAGGTCGATGAAGGCAGTCATTGTCGCAGGAGCGCTGATCCTGGCCGGTGGCGGCATCGCCATGGCCCAGGCGGTGGTGACCAAGCATTACGACGACGGCGGCGTCTATGAAGGGACGTTCCGTAACGGCAAGCAGCACGGCCGCGGCACCTACAAGCTGCCTTCGGGTTACGAATACACCGGCGACTGGGTCGAAGGGCAGATCCTCGGCCAGGGCATTGCGCGCTTTCCGGACGGCTCGGTCTATGAGGGGGCCTTTGCTGCCGGCAAGCCGCATGGCAAGGGCAAGATCACCTATGCCGATGGCGGCACCTATGAAGGCGACTGGCAGGATGGGCAGATCACCGGACAGGGGGTGGCGCGCTATGCCAATGGCTCGGTTTACGAGGGCGGGTTCCTGAATGCGCTGCACCATGGCAAGGGCGTGCTGACCCAGCCCAACGGCTACCGCTATGACGGCGACTGGAAGCAAGGGGTGAAAGAGGGGCGGGGCAAGATCACCTATCCCGACGGCGCCAGCTACGAGGGCGAGATGAAGGGCGATCAGCGGTCGGGTCAGGGCCGGCTGGTCATGCCCGACGGTCTGACCTATGACGGCGGCTGGGCCGCGGGGCAGATGTCCGGCCAGGGCCGGCTGACCCAGCCCTCGGGCGACAGCTACGAGGGCCGCTTTGCCAATGGCCGCCGCGAGGGGCGGGGCGTCGTCACCTATGCCAATGGCGACCGCTACGAGGGCGATTTCCGTGCCGATCAGCGCTGGGGCGTGGGCACCTTTACCGGCACGGACGGCTATGTCTATGCCGGCGACTGGGTCGAGGGCCGGATGGAGGGGCTGGGCCGCATCACCTATCCCGACGGCTCGGTCTATGAAGGGGCGCTGCGCAATGACCTGCCGGATGGCCGCGGGCTGATTACCTATCCCGACGGGTCAAGCTATGACGGCGACTGGCAGGCCGGGGTGATCGAGGGGCAGGGCGTGGCCCGCTATGCCAATGGTCTGGTCTATGAAGGCGGTTTCCAGCGCGGGCGCAACCACGGCCAGGGGCGCATGACCTATCCCGACGGCTATGTCTATAACGGCGCCTGGCGTGATGGCGAGCGCCATGGCCAGGGCCAGGCGACCTATCCCGACGGCACCACCTATGACGGCGCCTTTGTCGCCGGGCTGCGCCACGGCAAGGGCCGGCTGATCGCGCCCGACGGCTTCCGCTACGAAGGCATGTGGCGCGAGGGCGAGATCGATGGCGAAGGCGTTGCCACCTATGCCAATGGCGATGTCTATACCGGGCATTTCGTGATGGGCAAACGTCAGGGCGCGGGGGTGATGCGCTATGCCACCGGCCAGGAGGCCGCCGGCGAATGGCAGGACAACCGTCTGGCACAGCCCGATCCGGCTACCTCCGCTGATTCCGCCGCAGCCGAAGGCGCCCCGGCCCCGGCCGAAACGCCGACCACGGTGATGCCTGCCGACCCCGCCGCCGGCGCCTCGGGCGCGGGGTCCGACGAAGGTGCCTAACTGCGCGCTGCGGCCGCCGCGCTTTCGGGCCAATGGGCAAAGGGCAGCACGCGGCCGTCGCGGCGGCTGGCCGCCACCCGGTCCAGATCGACGCTGGCCTTGACCCAGCCGGGCTGGTCTATGGCCCCTTGGGCAATGATGCCGGTTTCAGGCCAGAATCCGTCGGGCGGCCCATAGATCCCGGCGGCGCCGCGGTTTTCATCGACCGCCGGGCACCAGGGCGCGGCGCCCACCGTCGGGGCCTGCACCACCACGCATTGGCTTTCCAATGCCCGTGCCATGGCCCCGATGCGCACGCGATTGTAGCCCGCGACCGTATCGGTGCAGGATGGGGTCAGGATGATTTCCACACCCGCCTCTGCCAGGGCACGGCCCAGCAGCGGAAATTCGCAGTCATAGCAGATCAGCACCCCCAGCCGCCCGACCGCGGTGTCAAAGATGCTGAGCCCGGCGCCGGCGACGACATCCCATTCCTCGCGCTCGAAACGGGTCATCACCTGCTTGTCCTGATGCCCGATGCGTCCCTGTGGGCCGAACAGCGCCGCGCGGTTGACCGGACGCGGCCCCTGGAACACGGGCCCCGAGGCCGCAAGCACATGCACCCGATGGCGCGCGGCCAGTTCGGCGTGCAGCGCCTGTCGCGCCGCCTCGAAACCGGCGACGGCATGCAGAGATGCCTCCAGATCGGCCGCGATGCCCGCACCGGCCAGCGACGCCAGTTCCATCGCGCCATATTCGGGAAAGACCAGCAGGTCGCAATCAGCGGCATCGGCCACCCAGCGGTCCAGCTTGGCGCGATAGGCGTCGAAATCCGCCAGCCAGTGCAGGGGATAGGCGGCGGCGGCGATGCGGACCTGACGGCTCATAGCGGTTTGATCCAGAATTGCAGCGGCTTGCGCGTGGGTGCGGCGGCACCGATGTCGCGCCATTCATAGCTGGCGATGACGCCGGGCAACGGCTGATAGCCGCGCTTGCGCCAGAACCCGTCCAGCGGGCGATAGTTCGGCGGGCACAGCGGATGATCGGCGGGGCGGATCACGCTGCAAAAGGCGCTGTAGCGGCGGCCCAGCAGCCGCGCCTGCGCCTCGCGCCCGTCAAAGAAGGCGTGGCCCAGGCCGCGGCCGCGATACTCTGGCAGCAACACCGACTCGGCGCAGTAATATATCTGATCCAGTCGCTCGGGCCGTCCTGCAAAGGCGGCGGCGAAATCCTGGGCGTGATCCTCCATCGGGGCGCCGGTGGCGGCGCCGATCATGCGCGCGCCGTCATAGGCGGCGACCACCACGGCCCCTGGCGCCAGATAGGCCTGCAGATAGTCGCGTTCGTAATCGGCATCGCCATCGTAAAGATAGGGCCAGTCGCGGAACACCGCGATGCGCAACCGCGCCAGATCGTCCAGAACTGCGGCCACATCCTCTCCGGTCAGGCTGCGGAGCTGGATCATGCCGCGACCTGCCGGGTCCAGTCGGCCAGGTTGTAATAGGTGGTCACGCGCGCGATCTTGCCGTCGCGAATATCAAAGAAGCTTCCGGCCGGCAGGACATAGGTCTGGCCGCGCGCCTCGGGCAGGCCGTCGTCGGTGGCCAGATAGGTGCCATGCACCACGAACTCGGCCGCCGCGCGATCCCCCGCCGGCGTCGCCATGATGGTGATGTCGGCCAGCCTTTCACGGTAACAGCGGCTCATATGCGCATTGAACTGGGCGAAAAGATCCTTGCCGCGGCGAATTCCGCCTTCGTTCACGTGATGTTCGACGTCATCATGCAGATAGGTCAGCATTTCATCCGTGCGACCGGCGTTGAAGGCGTCGTAATAGGCGGCGATCAGGGCCAGGGCGTCCATCGGTTTCTCCTCTGCTCTCTGGGGCAGGTCTAGCGCGCGTGGCGGGCCCCGTCATGTATTCTGTTCGCAAAAGGCTTAACCATTCTTCAAGACTGACGGATTATTCCCATCGATGCGCGCGTGGTATAGCGACGGTGGCAGATATGGAGGATGGGACGATGGCGAACCCCGATCGGATGCCGGCGCGACGGATCGACTGTTTCAAGGCCTATGACGTGCGCGGGCGGCTGGATCGCGAACTGGACGATGATGTTGCCTATCGCATCGGCCGCGCCTTTGCCGAGGTGCTGGCGGCGCGCGATGTCATTGTCGGCCGCGACAGCCGGGCCAGTTCGCCCCGCCTGGCGGCGGCGCTGATCGCGGGGCTGCGCGACGGCGGCGCCGATGTGCGCGATCTGGGCCTGGCCGGCACCGAAGAGATGTATTTCGCCACTGCCCATTACGGCGCCGATGGCGGGATCGAGGTGACGGCCTCGCACAATCCGATCGATTATAACGGCATGAAGCTGGTCGGTCGCGGCGCGGCGCCGCTGGACCCGCAGGGCGATTTCGCCCGCATCGCCGAGCTGGCGCGATCGGGTGCGTTTGCGCCACCCCAGCGGCGCGGGGCCCTGCGCGACTTTGCGCAGGCACGCACCGAATACGCCAGCGCCATGGCCGATTTCGTCGATGTGGACCTGCTGCGGCCGCTCAGGGTGCTGGTCAATGCCGGCAACGGCACGGCCGGGCCGACCTTTGACGCCATTGCCGACGAATTGGCGCGTCGCGGCGCGCCCTTGCAGTTCCTGCGCGTCAATCATCAGCCCGATCCCGATTTCCCGAACGGCATCCCCAATCCGCTGCTGCCGGAAAATCAGCCGATGACGGCCGAGGCCGTGCGCCGTCACGGGGCCGATCTGGGCATCGCCTGGGATGGCGATTTCGACCGCTGCTTCTTCTTCGATCAGGACGGCCGGTTCATTCCGGGCGAATATATCGTCGGTCTGCTGGCCGCGGCCTTTCTGGAAAAATACCCCGGCGAAAGGATCGTGCACGACCCGCGCGTGGTGTTGAACACCCGCGACATCATCGCCCGCGCCGGCGGCACGGCGGTGCAGGCCCGCACCGGCCACGCCTTTGTCAAGCGCGCCATGCGCGAAAGCGGCGCGATCTATGGCGGCGAGATGTCGGCCCATCACTATTTCCGCGATTTCCATTTCGCCGACAGCGGCATGATCCCCTGGCTGCTGGTGGTTGAACTGCTGTCGCGCAAGGGCATCGGTCTGGGCGAGTTGCTGGGGCAGCGTATGCGGGCCTTTCCTTCGTCGGGCGAGATCAACTTTCGCCTGGACGATCCCGAGGTGGCGATGGCGCGGGTCATCGACCATTTCGCGCCGCAGGCGGTGGCGCGCGACGATACCGATGGCGTCAGCCTGGAATTTGCCGACTGGCGTTTCAACCTGCGACGCTCGAATACCGAGCCCGTGGTGCGGCTGAACGTGGAATCGCGCGGCGATGCCGAGCTGGTGGCGGCGCGGCGCGACGAAATCGCCGCGCTGCTCAGGGGCTGATCAGTCCCCCACCACGTTGGGCGGCACCCGCAGGATCGCCTCGTGCATGGCGATGGCGTCCTCGATATTGTCGAATACGGTCAGCCGGCCCTGATCCAGCACCGCGCCCATCGTGCACATCTGCCGGATCATCGGCATCGAATGGCTGACCACAACCGCGCTCGACCGGCTCATCCGGTCGGCAAAGACGCGCTGGGACTTGGCCCGGAAATCCGCGTCGCCGACGCTGGTGACCTCGTCCACCAGATAGGTATCGAAATGGATGCCCATGCTGGTTCCCATCGCCAGCCGCGACCGCATCCCCGAGGAATAGCTTGAAAACGGCTGATGGTAATGCTTGCCCAGTTCGGCAAAATCCTCGACATAGGCGACCAGTTCGTCGGTATCCACGCCATAGATGCGGGCGACAAAGCGCACATTCTGCGCCCCGGTCAGATCGCCGTGAAAGCTGCCGGCGAAACCCACCGGCCACGAGATCGTGCCGTCCGAAATGACCCGCCCCGAACTGGGCGACATCGTGCCTGCGATCATGCGCAGCAGCGAGGACTTGCCCGCACCGTTGCGCCCCAGCAGCCCGACCGAGGCCCCGGTGGGAAAGACCGCGTTGATATTGTCCGCCACGACCGTCGTGCGGCCCTTGAGCCGGTAGATCTTGGTCAGATTCTGCAGACGGATCATGCCTCAGCCGCGATCCCGGATGCTGTAATAGATCAGGACCAGAATCGACCAGCCGGTCAGCAGCATTGCCGCCACCACAAAGAGCAGCCAGGGCCGGTTCGGCGCGGTCGAGCTTTGCGCCACCTTGGGCTGGATATGCGCGGCCAGATAACGGGACTGGCGCTGCGCCTCGGCCATCGATGCCTCATAGGCGATGCGGGCCGAGCGATAGGCGCCTTCGGCAAATTCGCGGTCCACGGCCAGTTTTTCGTATTCGGCCATCAGCTCGGCATAGCTTTCGCCTGCGGGCCCCTGACCGGCGACGCCGAACTTGCTGCGTTCCGCGTCGATCAGCCGGCGCAGGGCATCGATCTTCTGCTGCGACTGGGTGACGCGGTGGTCCGTCGACGGAGCATTTTCCACCAGCAGGTCATGGGCGACCAGGGCTTCGGCCAACTGCGCCTGCAACCCGCTCAGCACGCCCATCTGCCCGGCCAGATCGGCCTGCGGATCGACGATCTGCGATTTCATCCGATAGGCGGTCATCGCCTGACGGGTGCGCGTCAGTTCATCGCGTGCCTTGTCCAGTTCCATCTTGGCCAGGCGCGTGGCGTCGTCCCGGGCAATGGTCGACAGTTCGTTGATCTTTTCGGAACTGGCCTGGAACACCGCCGCCGCGATGGCCTGGGCATCTTCGGCGCTGAAGGCCGCGACATTCAGCGTGATGAGCTGGGTCGAGTTGTCGTAAAGCACCTTGACCTGGCGCTGCCAGTAATCCGTCAGATCCTCGATATGCCCGTCGGGGTCGAAGGCAAAGACGAAGTCATGCGGCCATTCGCGGGAAAAGCGCGCCCGCAGGCCCAGTTGCTGATCGATCTTTTCGACCATGTCCTGGCTACGGATGTATTCATACAGGATGTCGGTATCCAGCGCCCCGCTGCTGCCGGTAAAGGGCAGCAGGCCGCCCAGCATCTCAAGGCTTGGGGTGGACTGTTCCTTTCGGACCGAGAAACCGACCGTCGAGACATACTGATCGCTGGCCCGCGCCCAGAGATACCACGCCCAAAGGATTGTCGGCAGCACCACCATAAGCAGGAAAGAAATCAGCATCAGCCAGTGACGCCGGCGCGGCTGTGCGATCGCGGCAGGGGCGCGGAGTGGTGTCGGCGGCGGCGTGGGGGTCGCCGGGGCCGGCATCGGCTGCACGCGGATCGGGGCCGGCTGGGCCGCAGCCGTCTTGGCCGGGGGCTGCGCCGGGACCGGGCGCTTGGCGGGCGTCGCGCCCGCTGCGGCGGGCGCCGACGGGGCGGGTCTTGCGGCCGCCGGCTTTGCCGTCGTCGGGTTCACTGCGGCGGGTTTTGCCTCTGTTGGCCCGGCGCCGAGGGCCGATTGCGTTTGAAACGGACGCTTCGCGCCGGATTGCGACGGGGGATCGGCTTGTGCCGGCGTGGCCCGGGCTGGCGCCTGCGATTCTGCGGCCGTGGCTGCGGGCTGGGTCGGGGATCCCCGGCTGGGCGAGGTCGGAGTGGTCACAGCCTTGCGCTTTCGCTGTTAGCGTATCCGCGCAGTTGTTACATGCAGTCGCGCCCCAAGGCCAGCATTTGCATTCAAATCTGCGCTACTGCCCGCGCCGACGGCTAAAGCAGCAGATCCGAGGCATCCAGCGCCGTTCCCAGGGCAAGGCGCACGGTCAGGTCTGCCAGCCCATCGCCGTTCATGTCGACCTGCACCTGCTGCACGCCGGCTGAGACGGTCTCCACACGCAGCTGCAAGGAGCCTGAAAAGGCGCTGCTGCCGATATAGCTGAGCCCCAGCCCCGCAAAGCCGAGCTTGTCGCTGCCGCGGGTAAAGTCGTTGATCACGTCGGTGCTGCCGTCCATCGCACTGGCGCGGAACAGGAAAACATCAGCATCGGCGCCGCCCGACAGGGTGTCGCTGCCCGCACCACCTTCCAATGTGTCGCGCCCGGCGCTGCCGAACAGGATATCGTTGTCGGCCCCACCATTGAGCAGGTCGTCGCCATCGCCGGCGGTCAGGGTATCCTGTCCGGCGGCGCCGTTCAGCACGTCGTTACCCGCGCCCCCGTTCAGCAGGTCGTTGCCGGCCCCGCCTTCCAGCGTGTCATTACCGATATCGCCGATCAGCGCGTCATTGCCATCGCCGCCGCTGAGATAGTCGTTGCCGCCATCGCCCATCAGCGTGTCATTGCCGGCCTGGCCGTAAAGCCAGTCTGCCATGTCGCCGCCGCGCAGGATGTCGTTGCCCAGATCGCCGTAAAGCGAATCGCTGCCCGCGCCGCCATAAAGCGTGTCATTGCCCGCGCCGCCATAAAGCTTGTCGTTGCCGGCATCGCCATAAAGCGTATCCTCGCCCGTGCTGCCGAACAGCGTGTCGTCGCCGGCGCCGCCGAAAAGCAGGTCGTTGCCATCCTCGGCATTCAGGAAATCGTTGCCGCCCTGGCCATATAGCGTGTCATGGTCGGGTCCGCCGAACAGGGTGTCGTTGCCGCTGCCGCCGCGCAGGAAGTCGTTGCCCGTGCCGCCACGCAGCAGGCTGGCGCCGTCGCCGCCTTCCAGCAGGTCGTTGCCGGGTCCGCCGTCAAGCGTGTCATTGCCCAGGCTGCCATAAAGGCTGTCATGCCCGGCACCGCCCGACAGATAGTCGTTGCCGGGACCGCCATTCAGGTTGTCGTGGCCGGGGCCGGTAATCAGCCGATCATTGCCGTCGCCCCCCGACAGGGTGTTGTGGCCGTAAAGATCCTCGAGCACGTCATTTCCGCCCTCGCCCAGCAGCAGGTCATTGCCGTTGCCGCCATATAGGAAATCGTTGCCCAGCCCGCCGAGCAAGGTGTCCTGCCCGTCCTGGCCGAAAAGGGTGTCGGCGCCCTCGCCACCCGACAGGCGGTCGTCGCCGGCGCCGCCCAGCAGCCGGTCGCTGCCCGCGCCGCCCGAAAGGGTGTCGTTTCCGCCCCCGCCATCGAGGATGTCGGCGCCGGCATCGCCCAGCAACAGGTCGTTGCCGGCATAGCCATAGATCAGCGAGCCCAGCTTGCTGGCCCTGAGGATGTCGTCGCGGATGGTGCCAAGGATTTTCGTGCGCATGTCCGGTGGGTCGTAATGGCTGATGGGGAAAAGCGAGTTGTCGAAGTCGCTGGCCTGCAGGGGGGTGCCATCCCGGGTCCGCACCCAGATCACCGAATTTCCATAGAATATCTGGATGCCCCAGACCTGCGGGCGAAAGCCCAGTTGCAAGGTGCTGCGGATCATGCCCAGGAAGGACAGGTCCAGCTGATCGATGCCGGGCTCGAAATCGCTGACCGTGATCTTGCCGTTCACTTCGCGGGCGACAAAGATGTCGGCGCCCGGGCCGCCGGTCATGCGCAAGGGCGCGCTGCCGGCGATCAGGATGTCGTCGCCTGCGCCGCCTTCCAGCGCGGTGGTGGCGGCGCTGGCCATCATCAGATCGCTGCCTGCGGTGCCGGTCTGCACATCGGCGCCGACCACGCGGGTCAGGCCGATCGGGCCGGGCTCGAACACGAACTGGGTCAGGCCCGCTTCGGTGTGCGAGGCGACCAGCAGCACGATGCGCCCATTGACCACCGCCGCCGAGATGGCCGAGACATCGGCCAGTGTCTGGCCGTCGGTATCGATCAGCGTCTGCAGATGCAGCAGCCGGCCGTCAGGCAGCAGGGTAAAGATGCTCAGCCCGTCATCTCCACCGCCGACAAAGATGAAGGCGCGGCCATCCAGCATCAGCGTCGCCATGGCGGTGGCGGCCTGAAAGCGGGTGCCCAGTTCATCGATCACATGGTCGATCGGCTGAAGCTCGCCATCATAGGTCAGCCGGAACGTGGTCAGGGACGAACTTTGCGCCGAGGCAACGACGACATAGGGCACGCCCCCGACCTGCAGAACGGCGATGTGGCTGGGCTGATTCATCCCCAGACCACGGTCGGCGCCGGTGATCTGCAATGGCCCCAGGCGGCCGTCGACCCCGATCTGCTGGCTGAGGATCTGGTTCCCCATTGCCGAAACCGCCAGCAGATAGCTTCGGTCGGCCAGGGTCACGACGGTGATGTCGCTGATCTCGGCGCCCTTGATCCCGTTCTGGGGCAGCTTGGCGGTCGCAACCAGCGTCAGACTGTCGCCGGCCCCCAACCGCCAGATGTCCACCGCCATCTGCCCATCGCGGGCCGAATAAAGGAACTTGCCGCCCGAGGTCTGGAACTGGCCCAGGTGGATGACGCCGGCGGGCAGCCTGCCCGCGCCCTGAAAATAAACCGTGCTGCCGAAGCCGCCATCGGGTGCCAATACGGCGCCTTGACCCATGGCGTTGATCAGGCCGGGACTGAACAGCGTGGCGCCCACGCCCAGGTCGATCACGCTGATTTCGGGCGCACCGGCATAGCGCAACAGCGGCGAATACGCCCGGGCCGAGAGCATGGTCAGCCCCTGATCGGGATCCGCGATGCGATAGGCCGCCATGCCCCCGCCCAGACGCGTCACGCTGTAGAGCACCAGCCCGTTTGTGTCGGTCCGCAGCAGCAGGTCCGTGACCCCGGTCACGAAACTGCCTTGCGATCCGATATAGGTGGCGACGTGGGTATAGCGCATGGTTCCAGATTCAGGGTGACGCGGCCCGAAGGGGACACAGGCCAGACTGCCCTGCCTGTCCGCGAAGTCACGCGGATTTCCCCGGGCATTTTAATCGCCAGCGCCCGTCGGATATTCGCTGGCCCTTGCCAGCGCCCGGCGCTTTGCGCATAGGTGTGCGGGCGCGCAGTGTGATGGTTGCCGTCAATGCAGATCGAAAAGACCCCGCTTCCCGGCGTCCTGGTGCTGACTCCGCGTCGATTCGGCGATGCGCGCGGTTTTTTCGCGGAAACCTGGAACCGCCGCACCCTGGCAGAGGCAGGTCTGGACCTGCCCGAGTTCGTCCAGGACAATCACTCGATGTCAGCAACTTGCGGCACGCTGCGGGGGCTGCACTTTCAGGCGCCCCCCCATGCGCAGGGCAAGCTGGTGCGCTGTGGCCGGGGCCGGCTGTTCGACGTGGCGGTCGACATCCGCCGGGGCAGCCCGACCTATGGGCGCTGGCATGGCGAGGAACTGTCCTTTGAAAACGGGCGTCAGCTGTGGGTGCCTGCGGGATTTCTGCATGGTTTCGTCACCCGGGCCGAGGATACGGAAATCATCTACAAATGTAGCGACTATTATGCGCCGGACTGCGACGGTGCCGTCGCCTGGAATTCGGTCGGCATCGACTGGGGGCTGACGCAGGCGCCGATCCTCTCGCCGCGCGATGCCGCCGCGCCGGCGCTGGCCGATTTCCATTCCCCTTTCGTCTATCAAGGCCCATTCGATTACGAGGCGAGATTATGAAGATTCTGGTGACCGGCGGTGCGGGCTTCATCGGCTCGGCCGTTGTCCGTCTGGCGGTTGCCCGCGGCCATCAGGTGGTGAACCTGGATGCGCTGACCTATGCCGCCAACCCCGAAAACGTGGCGTCGGTCGCGCAGAGCCCGCTTTATGCGTTCGAGCAGGTCGATATCCGCGACCGTCAGGCTCTGGATGCGGTGCTGGCCCGCCATCAGCCGCAGGCGATCATGCATCTGGCGGCCGAAAGCCATGTCGACCGTTCGATCGACGGGCCCGGCGCCTTTGTCGAAACCAATGTCACCGGAACCTATCACCTGCTGGAGGCAGCACGCGCCTATTGGCAGGGTCGCGGAAGGCCCGATGATTTCCGTTTTCACCACATCTCGACCGACGAGGTTTTCGGGTCACTGGGTGAAAGCGGCAAGTTCACCGAGGACACCCCCTATGATCCGCGCAGCCCCTATTCGGCCAGCAAGGCGGCCTCGGACCATCTGGTGCGCGCCTGGCACGAAACCTACGGGCTGCCGGTGGTCCTGACCAATTGCTCGAACAACTACGGCCCCTATCATTTCCCCGAAAAGCTGGTGCCGGTGGTGATCCTGAACGCCCTGCACGGCCGGCCGATCCCCGTTTACGGCGATGGCGGCAATGTGCGCGACTGGCTTTATGTCGAGGATCACGCCGATGCCCTGTTGCTGGTGCTGGAGCGCGGCCAGATCGGACGCAGCTACAACATCGGCGGCGAGAACGAGGCCAGAAACATCGATCTGGTGCGCACGATCTGCGCCGAAATGGACCGGCTGCGGCCGCAAGGCGCCCCGCATGACCGGCTGATTACCTTTGTTGCCGACCGTCCCGGCCACGACCGTCGCTATGCCATCGATCCCGGTCGCATCCGCGACGAGCTGGGCTGGCGCCCCTCGGTCACGGTCGAGGAGGGCCTGCGCCGCACCGTCGCCTGGTATCTCGACAACGAAAGCTGGTGGCGACCGTTGCTGTCGCGCCAGGGGGTGGGCGAAAGGCTGGGCCGGGGATGACGCGGCTGCTGGTCTTTGGCCGCAGCGGCCAGGTGGCCCGCGAACTGCAGCACCTGGCCCCAGATGCCCTCTATCTGGACCGGCAGGCGGCGGACCTGTCCGATCCCGCGGCCTGCGCGGCGCTGATCGCGGATGCAGATTGCAATATGGTGATCAACGCCGCTGCCTATACCGCCGTCGATCGGGCCGAATCCGAACCGGAACTGGCCCATGCGGTGAACGCCGCCGCGCCGACCGCCATGGCCGCGGCTTGCGTGCGCAGAGCGATCCCGTTTCTGCATCTGTCCACGGATTACGTCTTTGCCGGCGAGGGCCAGCGCCCGTGGCGCGAGGGCGACCCCACGGGCCCGCTGGGCGTCTATGGTGCCAGCAAGCTGGCCGGCGAACAGGGGATCGCCGCGCAGGGCGGGCAATGGGCAGTGTTGCGCACATCCTGGGTGTTTTCGGCCCATGGCAACAATTTCGTCCGCACCATGCTGCGGCTGGGCGGCGAACGCGACGAATTGCGCGTGGTGGCCGATCAGCACGGCGGACCGACCCCGGCGCGGGATGTCGCCGCAGCCTGCCTGACCATGGCGCAGGCGATGCTGGCGCGCCCGGATGCCGGCGGCATCTATCACCTGTCGGGCGCGCCTGACACGACCTGGGCGGATTTTGCCCGTGAAATCATGGCGCAATCCGGCCTGAACTGTCGCATTTCCGACATCGTGACCGCAGATTATCCGACCCCGGCGCGACGACCGGCCAATTCGCGTCTGGACTGTGCCGCGATTGCACGGGATTTTGGCATTGCCCGTCCCGACTGGCGGCTCGGGCTGCGCCATGTCCTGCAGGAGTTGACCCATGACCGATGACACGCCCGTTCCCGCACGCAAGGGCATCATTCTGGCCGGAGGCTCGGGGACGCGGCTTTACCCGATCACCATGGGCGTGTCCAAGCAGCTGCTGCCGATCTATGACAAGCCGATGATCTATTACCCGATCTCGGTGCTGATGCTGGCGGGGATTCGCGAGATCGCCATCATCACCACGCCCGACGATCAGCAGCAGTTCCAGCGGCTGCTGGGTGACGGGGGGCAATGGGGGCTGCGCTTCGAATATCTGGTGCAGCCTTCGCCCGACGGGCTGGCCCAGGCCTATCTGCTGGCCGAGGCGTTTCTGGACGGGGCGCCATCGGCCATGGTTCTGGGCGACAACATCTTTTTCGGCCACGGCCTGCCCCTTCTGCTGGAGGTGGCTGATCGCCGGCGCCAAGGCGGCACCGTTTTCGGCTATCGCGTCGCCGATCCCGAACGCTATGGCGTGGTCGGGTTCGACGATCAGGGCCAGGTCCGCACCATCATCGAGAAACCGCAGAATCCTCCGTCGGATTACGCCGTCACGGGACTTTATTTCCTGGATGCCACCGCGCCAGCGCGCGCGCGCGAGGTCAAGCCCTCGGCCCGGGGCGAATTGGAGATCACCACCCTGCTGGAAAGCTATCTGCACGATGGCACCCTGACGGTGGAACGCATGGGCCGCGGATTTGCCTGGCTGGATACCGGAACCCACGCCAGCCTGCTGGACGCGGGAAACTTCGTCCGCACGCTCGAGGAACGGCAGGGCCTGCAGACCGGCTGCCCCGAGGAAATCGCCTACAATCTGGGCTGGATCGACGCCGACATGCTGCGCGAGCGGGCTGCACGATTCGCCAAGAACGAATATGGGCGCTATCTGCTGCGGCTGCTGCCCAGGGCGTGACGAGCTTTGCGCTCATCCCGGGGGATTGTCCCGCCGGGAATCATCATGCCTTGTCCGCAGCCTGCCCAGCCCTGCGGCGGCCAGGACCGCCGCGGTGCCCGGGCGGCTTTGCCGGTAGAGCCCCATTTTCAGCATCCTGACAGCGGCTGACAGCCCCGGGCTGTTCAGCAGCCGGCCGAAATCCGCCAGCAGACGACGGTTTTCGGGCAGCAGCAGGTCGGCGACCGGTTCCAGTGCGCGTTGATTGCGCGCCAGCCATTGCGCGAACTGGCCGTCCAGCAGGCGGGCCGCGCGATGCGCGCGCGCGCGTGCGGTGTCGTTGCGGCCCATGACATTGTCGTCGTGCTGACGGTAATAGACCAGTTGCGCGGCATCGCGATGCAGCCGCGCCCCAGCCCCGGACAGAACCTGATACGCCCACCAGTCATGGGACACGATGCCTGCTGCTGCCGCCGCCGGCACTGCCCGCTGCATCAGCGCCACCGCCTCGGCATTCGCCAGGATGGTGTTCCCAGGCAGACAGGCCTGGATCAGCGCATTGCGAAACCCGAAAGGCCCCGGGAAATGCGGTGCCGGTGTCAGGGGGCGCAGATCATGGTCGCAGATGGTGGTGCGCGCGGCAAAGATCGCGGGCCCCTGTTGGCGGGCCAGAAACTCGGCCCCGCGTTGCAACCGTTGAGGATACCAGACGTCATCCTGATCGGCATAGGCCAGCCAGTGACCTGCGGGCACCTGCGCCGTCAGGTGCAGGAAGTTGCGCGTGGCGCCACGGCGCGGCCCGTCGATCAGCGTGACCTGGCCGGGCTCGCGCGTGCGGGCGAAGGCCTCGATCACTCCGCGCGTGCCATCGGTTGAGCCGTCGTCCGATATCAGCAGCCGCCAGCCCGGCAGCGTCTGGGCGGCGATGCTGTCAAGCTGGGGGCGCAGAAAGCGCGCGCCATTGAAGGTGGCCATGGCAATCAGGATCGGTGCAGTCATGCTGGCTCCGGGTCGTTTCCGGCAGCACCTACAATTCCCGGCAAGCCCGGACCAGCCCTGTCAGACCTCCTGCCGCCCGATGTCCTCGATCAGCACCCGCCGCACCTCGGGACCCGCCGCGCGCCGGGCAGCGGTCAACATGGCCTGCCGCAGCCGTTCCAGCACCGGCTCCGAGGTGAAATTCCCATCGAAGGCGCCGCTGTTGGCCTCGGCCAGCAAGGCCCCCAACAGCGCGTCGCGCAACGGATGTTCGCGCGCCTCGATCCCGGTCCGGGCAGTGGCCGGGATTTCAAGGCTCAAGGTCAGAACCATCACGGCATTGGAGCTGCCGTTGCGGATGATGGGCACGAAGAACTGGTTGGGGAAACGGAAATATTCGACGCTGGCGGCATCCTTGTCCTTGTCCTTGTCCTTGTCCTCGCCATGGGCCGGCTCGTTCTTGGCGGGGGGATGATCGCCGGGCGCGGCTGTGGCCTTGTCGGTTGCGGCCGACGTGGGCGTATCCTTGCCGCCGGACAGCAGATCCCCGGCCAGGGCGCCGCCCAGAAAAGCCAACAGCGGAACCATCAGCAAGAGCAGTTTTTTCATGATCTGGCTCAATAGGGCAGGATGATGTCGGCAATTTGCTGGCCATAGCGGGGCTGCTGCACATCGCTGATCTGTCCGCGCCCGCCATAGGAAATGCGCGCGCCGGCAATGCGGTCATAGGCCACCTCGTTCCGGCGCCCGATGTCCGAAGGGCGGACGAAGCCGCTGACGGTCAGTTCGCGCACCTCGTAATTCACCCGCACCTCCTGGCTGCCCTGGATGCGCAGGACGCCGTTGGGCAGGCGGTCGACGACCGTGGCGGCAACGCGCAGCGTCAGCTTGTCGCGTCGGCTGATATTGCCGCTGCCCTTGAAGCTCGAGGCGGCCTTGGCCTGGGCCAGCTCCTCCATGCTGGCACCGTCCGGCAAGATGGCGTCGACCTTCTGGGGCAGGCCGATCATGGCGGGAATGCTGACATTGTCGCTGGAACTGCGGCTGCGCCCGGACGAGTTCTGGATTTCGGCCTTGTCGTCGATCTCGATGACCACGGTCAGGATATCGCCGCGATCGACCGCGCGCGGATCGCCGACCGGAGCGTTGCGCGTTTTCCACAGCGATGCGGCGCTTTGCGGCCGATCCGGCAGTTCGCTGACGCCATGGCCCATGGAAGTCATGGCCTGAAACTCGACGCTGCTTTCAGGCTGGGTCATGGCAGGGGTCTGTCCCACCTGAGAAACCCGCCCGCAAGCCGTCAGCGACAGCAGGATCGCCGCCATGCTGACCAGGGAAGCGGGACGTGAGAGGAAAGCTTTCGGCATGAAACGACCTTTCAGTTCTGTTCGACCACGACGGTGCCATCGGCCGCGACCCGACCCGACACGGTGATGCGTGATGCGTTGTTGATGACGCGGATCGACTGTCCAATGCTGCCGGCGCTCAGCGCGCGGCCCTCGACCTCTATCCGCAGCGCGGATTGTTCATAGACCAGGGTGACCGTCTGGTTGCGCGCGACCAGAGTGGGCGCACGCAGCGCGGTCGCGGGGATGGGGCGGCCGGCATATACGGCATTGCGCAACTCCTGCCCGATGATATGGGCGGGGTCGGCCGGGCCGCCCTCGGGTCCGGGCAGCACGGCGACATCAGACGCGCCGATGATGGTGCCGGCGGGCAAGGTGCGGGTGGCCACCAGCCCATCGGCGCAGGCGGGTTGCGCCAGCAGGCAGGCGATCGCAAGCCAGCGCATCATCGCACCTGCACCGTCGTGCCCAGCATCTGATCGGCGGCGGTGATCACCTTGGAGTTCAGCTCGTATCCGCGCTGGGCCTTGATGAGCTCGGCAATCTCGCGGACCGGATCGACGGCGCTTTCTTCCAGAAAACCGGCGCGCAGGGTTCCCAGACCTTCCTGGCCCGGCAAGGCCACCTGTGGCGCGCCGGACGCCGGGGTTTCCAGGAACATATTGCCCCCTATGGCTTCCAAGCCCTTGGCATTGACGAAATTGACCAGGGTGATCTGGCCCAGGTTCTCGGGCTCGACCCGGTCGTTGAAATAGGCAAACACCTCGCCATTGGCATTGATCGCGATGCTGCGTGCCTCTTGCGGGATGGTGATGTCGGGAACCAGTGGATATCCCTCTGAGGTCACGATCTGTCCATCTGCCGACCGCTTCAGGCTGCCGTCGCGGGTATAGGCCGACATTCCCGACGGCAGGGTGATTTCCAGGTAGCCTTGGCCTTCGATGGCCAGGTCAAGATCGCCGCCGGTCTGGGTCAGCGCACCCTGGCCCAGCATGACCGCGACGCTGGCAGGCCGCACCCCCAGTCCAAGCTGCACACCCGCCGGCACCATGGTGCCGGTGGTCGCGGTCAGCGTTCCAGGGCGCGTCGCCTGCTGATATTGCAGATCGGCAAATTCGGCCCGCCGCGGGCTGTAACCTGCGGTCGACATGTTCGCCAGGTTGTTCGAGATGACCTCGACGCGCATCTGCTGCGCGCTCATCCCTGTCGCGGCGATCTGAAGCGCTCTCATACCTTGTCCTTTCACCGGGTCAGAGAAGTAATGGCAGCGCGAATGCGCTGATCTTCCTGGTCCAGAAAGTTCTGTCCCAGTTCATAGGCACGCTGCACCTCGATCATGCGGGCGATTTCCTGCACCGGATCGACGTTCGATTCCTCCAGGAAACCCTGGCGCAGGACGGGGTTTTCCAATGGCTCGACCTCGCTGCCGGGATCGAAAAGGGTTCCAGCCTCGTGCCGCAGCCTGGAAAGGTCGGGGGCTGCAAACACTCCGATCCGACCGATCGGATTGCCGTCGGCCGATATGGTGCCGTCAGTGGCGATGCCGACGCTGCGCGCGCCCGCCGGCACGACGATCGGGGCCTGGCCATCGTCCAACAATGCATATCCATCGGGATTGACCAGTTCGCCCTCTGCGTTGGTCATGAATGCCCCTGCACGCGTCAGGCGCGAACCTTGCGGGGTCTGCACCATCAGGAAGCCATCGCCGTCGATCGCAACATCGTAATTGCCATTGGTCATGGTCATGGCGCCAGGGCGCAGATCCACCATGCGACCACGACCATTGGCCATCGACAGCGTTTCGCCGCTGCGGTCCAGCGATACCAGGTATTCCGAAAACACCACGCCTTCGCGGCGAAAGCCCGTGGTGTTTGCATTGGCAATGTTGTTTGCCACCATGTTCATTTCACGCATCAGGCCGGACTGGCGGGTCAGCGTGGCGTAGATCGTGTTGTCCATGACTATGATCCTGCGATCCGGGGAAGGATCTGGTCGGTAAAGAAACTCGACAGGATCGTGGTCATGAAGCTCATGCTGACCCAGAAAACCGCGAGCATCAGTGCAATCTTGGGCACAAAGGTCAGGGTCATTTCCTGGATTGATGTCAGCGCCTGAACCAGACCGATCACGACCCCCGCGATCAGGGCCACGATCAGCAGCGGGGCTGACATGCGCACCGCGATCCAAAGCGCCTGGCGGGTCAGGTCGAAAATCAGGTTCTCGTCCATTGGCGACCTCAGACCGGCATCCTCAGGATTTCCTGATAGGCCTCGACCACCTTGTCGCGGATCGCGACGGCTGTCTCGAGCGCGATTTCCGCCTGGGCAATGCTTTGGACAAGATCGTGCGTGTCGCCTTGCCCGGTCATCGTCTGGGTCGCGGCAATATCGACCTGTTCCATGACCCGGGCGAAATCTGCCGCGGCGGCGCTGACGCCCTGGGGCAGGCCCGACGCCGGAGCAACCGCGGGGCGGGCGCGATCATAGGCCTGTGCGGCCAGGGTAGAGGATATCATGGCGAATGCTCCTATCGACGGATCAGATCCAACAGCGCGCTGCCCATCTGTCGGGACTGCTCAAAGACTCTCAGATTGGCCTCATAGCTGCGGCCAGCCTCGCGTGCGTCGGCGATCTCGATCACCAGATCGACGTTCGAGCCGGCATAATATCCCTGCTCATCGGCCATCGGGTGGGCGGGATCGAAGATCCGCGGCAGTTCGCGCGGATCGTAGCGGGTGGGGCTGGTGGTCACGGCGCCGGTAGGGCGTCCAAAGTCCGTCTGTTGCTGAAAGGCGACCAGCTTTCGGCGGTAGCCCGGGGTATCGGTGTTGGCGATATTCTCGGCGATGTGCCGCAAGCGGACGGCCTGCGAACGCATCCCCGAGGCGGCCAGATCGACGGCTGAAAAAGATGTGGTCATGCTGCGATTTCCTACTGACGGCGGCCAATGCTGGTGCGGATGAGGGTCATTGCGGAACGTGTGACGGCCAGCGACAGGTCGAACTGGCGCTTGGCATGCGCGCTGCGAATCATTTCCTCTTCAAGGCTGACGGTGTTGCCATTGGGCGAGGGTTCGTGCCCGTCATCCGTCGTGACGTTCGCCTGTTCCCAGGACGAAGCCGCAAGATGGGCGGGATGGGAATGCCGCATGCCAATTTGGCCGCTCCGGCGATAGCTGCCGGCAAAATCCTTAAGGTCATGCGCCCGGAAACCCGGGGTGTCGGCGTTCGCGACATTCTGGGCAATAAGTTTCTGACGCTGCGAGGCGTGTTGCGTCAGCGCCCCGGCCATGCGCAATGTTTCGATCCGGTCGAACATCGGCTTGCTCCTTGCTTCCCTTGTGACGGTCTTATCGCCAATTGGTTTAGAAATGGTTTGCGGCATCGGAATTTGTCGAATTCCGCGCTGCGTCCGCCGTTCAGAAAGCCTTAACCCCTGGCGCTGTAATCTTGGCAGAGGATGAAGCCGGAGGGCGAAATGGAAAGGCTGCAGGCGCTGGCGCGTCAGGTTCGTGAACTGCCTCCATTGCGCCATTTCGGCGAGGTAACGGCGGTGCAGGGCGGGGTGATCCATGTGTCCGGCCTTGGGCTTCAGGCCGCATTGGGTGATCGCGTGGCCGTGCATTCACGCAACGGCCAATGTCTCGCGGGCGAAATCGTATCGCTTCAGGCAAGCCTTGCTGCAATCCTGCCCGAGGCGCCGGCAGAGGGGCTTTCGCTTGGTGCGCGCGTCGAGTTGTTGCCGGCACTGGCGCTTGCCCCGGCCGAGTCCTGGGTGGGCCGCATTGTCGATCCGCTTGGGCAGCCGCTGGACGGACGGCCGCTGCGGCCCGGTGTCGCCCCGCGCAGCTATCGCGCGTCTCCGCCTGCGGCTGCCGGGCGCAACCGACTGGGCGCGCGTCTTGATACCGGTCTTGCCGTCCTGGATACGCTTTTGCCGCTGGTCCGCGGTCAGCGCATGGGGCTGTTCGCGGGGTCCGGGGTCGGCAAGTCGACGTTGCTGGCGCAGCTGGCCCGCAATGTCACCGCCGATCTGGTGGTAATCGCCATGATCGGAGAGCGCGGCCGTGAACTGCGCGAATTCGTTGAGGATACATTGGGTGCAGAGGGGATGGCGCGGTCGATTGTCGTGGCGGCAACCTCGGACCAGTCACCCTTGATGCGGCGCCGCTGCGCCTGGGCGGCCATGGCGGTTGCCGAACATTTTCGCGATCAGGGACGGCACGTGCTGCTGCTGGCCGATTCGATCACACGTTTCGCCGAAGCACATCGGGAAATCGCGCTGGCTGCCGGGGAAAGTCCCAGCTATCGAGGATTTCCCCCCTCGACTGCGCATCTGATCATGTCACTGGCAGAGCGTTCGGGGCCAGGGCCTGCCGGGCTGGGCGATATTACAGCCATATTCAGCGTGCTGGTCGCAGGCTCTGACATGGAGGAACCGGTTGCCGATATCCTGCGCGGCACGCTGGATGGTCATGTGGTTCTGGATCGCGCCATTGCCGAACGCGGACGCTTTCCGGCGATCGATGTACTGCGATCGGTTTCGCGCGCCCTGCCACAGGCTGCGAGCGCCGAGGAAAACGCGCGAATTGCGCGAACGCGCAACCTGCTGGGCACCTATGCGGAATCGGAACTGATGATCCGCGCGGGTCTTTATGCGCCGGGCTCGGATCCGCGGCTGGACGAAGCCGTGCGCCTTTACCCGGCGCTGGATCATTTCCTGACGCGAAGAACGCAGGACACGCGGCACGGCTTTCGCCTGCTCGACGAGGCGCTTTCGGGCAGGGTATCGCATGATTGATCGCAAATAAGGCTTCGTTCCTTTGGGGTTATCCGCTAATTGATGAAAATTAAGCGGTGCGGCTGAGGCATTGCCCCCAGCCGACGAATGGACAATCTTCGCGCACGACCCGAGGAGATCCATGGCCATAACCGAATATTTCATCCGGTTTCTGCAACAGCGGGACCAGCTTTCCGAAGCCGATATTTCACGGCTGCGCGCGATCACCACAACGCCGGTCAGCTTTCAACCAGGCGAGGTCATCGTGCCGCGCGGTCGGCTGGCCACGCGCAGCTGCATGATGCTGCGCGGAATGTCGGCACGCCAGCACCAGATCCCGACCCGTCCAGGCAAGCGCGTCATCACCGCATTGCACGTGCCGGGTGATTTCGTGGATCTGCATGGCTTCGTCCTGGCCGGTCTGGAACATGATGTCGTCTCGGTCGGGCCAAGCGAGGTCGAATTCGTCGATCATGGCCAGCTGCGTGAGATCACACAGAACTTTCCGCATCTGACACGGCTGTTGTGGATGTCCACCGTGATCGACGCCGCCATTCATCGCCAATGGCTGGTCGCGGCAGCCTCGTTACGTTCCAGCGCGCACCTGGCGCATCTGCTGTGCGAAATCTATACCCGGCTGGCCAGCGTGGGGGCGGCCTGCAACCATCAGTTCGTTCTGCCGTTGCTGCAGCGCGAACTGGCGGATGTGCTGGGCTATACGGCAATCCATGTCAACCGCGCCGTGCGCGATCTGCGCGACAGCGGCCTGATCCGCTGGGTCGGCGCAGATATCCAGATCCTCGACTGGCCGGGGCTGGTTCGACTGGCCCGGTTCAATCCCGAGTATCTGGAACTGGACCGCTATCGTCGTTAGACCGCTACTGGCACAGCCTCCAGCCGCCCTGCCGCGACTTGATGTCCAGGTGCAAGTGGTCGTCATGCGCCGCATTGCTGCCGGGACCAAGAACGGTGGTGAAATGCAGGCAGGCTGTGGCGCGAATGGCCTGTTGAAAAGCCGCATCCATATCGCCGCCGTCCTGGCGCGGCTTGATCTCCAGGCGACTGCCATCCTCGAAGCGCAGCGCCGCGATATCCAGCGCGTTGCCAAGCGCGTGTTCGGACAGCTTACCGCCATCGTCGCCGACGGTTTGGCGGCATTGATATCCTGTTCCAGGTTCCAGGGCGACCAGCGCCGATTGCCCTGGGCGTAAGGCGGCCGCCGGGCGCACGAAGTCGCGCAACCAATGCGCAAGTTCGCGGGCGGTGTCGCAACGCATCATCGCGCCGCCTGTCAGTTCGATACCGGGCAGGGGTTGTTCCAGCCGGATGGGCCGCGCGATGCCGCATTGGGTATGGGTCGAATCGGCGACAGAAGGCAGTTCGTGAAAGACCGCACCCAGCAGCCGCAATTCCAGCAGACATGCGGAATAGGTGAAGTCATCCTCGGGCGCAGGCGCCTGCGCGGGGGGCTCTCCGGGACGGTCGGCCTGATCGACGGCCGGCACCGCGGCGGGGCTTTCGGGGGCTGCGCCGGCGTCCGCAGGACGTTCGGGGGGGCGGGGCGGATCGGCCGGTCGCGCCGGTGGTTCCTGCGCCCAGGTCGCGCTGGCTAATGCAATTGCCAAGACCGCCAGCCTTTGTCGCATCCTAGTTCATGTCTTGCGCAGGAGGGAAAACCGACACGCTTCCGGGCTGCTGGCCGGGAATGCTGTCCGGCAGGGTGTCGACGCTGTCCTGCCCCGGCCCGGCCGCTGGCGCGGCGGTCCCTTTCAATCCGGCGTCGTCAGGCCCCGCTGATGCCGGATACGGCGCGCTGGCTGCAGCGGCGGGCAGCGTGCCGGCAATCGCAGCGGCGGCCGTACTTGCCAGACCCGGGGCTGGTGCGGTTGCTGTGACGCCATTGTCCTGCCACCTGGGCTGACGGTCACCCCGGGCCGGGGGGCGAATGCCGCTGATGGTGGTTGCGGCGGCAACCTTGCTGACCGCTGTCTGGGCCGTGTGTCCAATCACATCGGCAATGCGCACGCCAGGGGGCAGAAATTCGACCTGGGTTTCGCCCGGCTTGACCATATGCGCAAGTTCCCAGGCATCCCAGTTGGTCAGCCGAACACAGCCGTGGGACTGATTCACGAACAATTGCGAGGGCGTCGGCGTGCCGTGAATTCCGTAGGTGGGCTTGCTCAGGTCGATCCACACCGTTCCGACCGGACCATTCGGCCCGGGAGGCACAATCAGAACCTTGTCGTTGTTGCCCTGCTTGAAGTTGCGCTTGGGGTTGTAGGTATATGTGGGGTTCAGCGCGACCGCGGCCACCGTATGTGTGCCATGGGGCGACGGAGTGTCCGATGATCCGACGGTGGCGGGATAATCGGCGACCAGATGCCCGCTGGCGTCATAAGCCGCGACGCGGCGCGTTTCCTTGTCGATGATGATGCGGGTGACACGTGCGCGGATGGGCTTGGCGGGGACCGTCACCTTGATCGTGGTGCCCGGAACGAATTGCCTGCCCGCGTTCAGCTTGGCCAGAAACTTTTCATCCATGTGAAAACGCTCGGCAAGCTTTTCCAGCACACTGGTATAGCCTTGAGAACTCATCTGCGCCTTTTCGGCGTAGTCGGTGGGAATGCGGTCGACCAGGCCGGTCGCATCCTCGGCGGTGATGGTATAGTCCCCTGTCACCGGCTCGGCGGCGTAGCCCTGCAAAAGATCCCAGACCGCGTGATCCATGCGCCCCGTGATGGGTAGCCCGGCGCGCCTCTGGAATGCCCGGATCGCGCTTTCGCTCATGCCGCCGCGCCAGCCGTCGACGACGCCCGGGGAAATGCCCGAACGATCCAGCAGGATCTGCACCTTTGCGGTCAGGGCAGACTGACCGGGCGGCAGGTCACCGCCGTCATAGCTGGCCTGCTCGATTTCCTCGGCACTGATCCGGGCCAGGCCTTTTGCCGGTGACGCGGCCGCGGTGCTGCCCGATGCGCCGGGTGCGCCCGCAGGGCCGGTCGTCACCTCGACTGCACGTCCTGCCCCGAAAGGCGAGGGCACTGGCCGCGCCGCTGCGCCATCGGCCATCATGAGCACGGCCGCAGCCGCCAGAGAAAGCGAAAATGCGCCGCTGTCGCGGCGGCAGGGGGAACACCAGCTCATCGGTCGTCTTGCCTGATATTTTCTTGGTTGAAACGATCTTTGCCGGTTTCGCCATTTCAAGGCAAGGCGGGCGGACTCAACTTGACTTGAACACTCACAGATCGGCGTGAAATCGGTGGCTGGGCGGGAAATATCGTCGCGTCATCGACACGGGCAGATTGTGAACCCAATCGATCCGTTCCACCAGCAGAACGGGCGCGCCGGGCTCCAATCCAAGCGCGTCCACGATGAAGGGATCATCGGCGGCGGCGGCGCCCATGCTCAGCGCGGCCCGGCTGATCGCTACGTGACCCAGCAGCCATTCGCATGGGCTGAGATTTTCCAGCGCCTCGCGGGTCAATCCCGGGGTGGCAAAATCGTTGAGCCAGCGCGTTTCGCAGCAATAAGGCTTGCCGTCGGCGGTAAAGGTGGCGCGCGTGCGGATCACGCTGTCATCGACACGTAACAGCATCGAGGGCGCGACATCCGCAGGGGGCGAAACCCTGTCGTATGCAAGCAGCCTGTAGCCATAGACCTTGCCGGCGGCCTCGATCTCGCGCCGCAGCAGAAAGCGCACCATCTGAACCCGGGGCTGAGGGGCAACGCGGGTGCCGACCTTGCGCCGACGTTCCAGCACGCCGATATCGGCCAGGGCCTGCAGGGCCCGGTTCACGGTGGCCCGCGCGCAGCCGAATTCCAGCGCCAGCTCGGCCTCGGTCGGAATCAGGCTGCCCTCGGGCCAGATGCCATCCTGTATGCGCGACAGCACATGTTCCTGCACGCTTTGCCAGGTCATGTTGCGCCTTTGACGCTGCTGATCCTGAGAGGCCAGCGCGCGCGCCACATGGTCGGGAAGCTTGATCATCGGGCCATCATCGTTTGCTGTCGTTTGCATGTGGGGTTGCGCCTGGCAGGAACGCATTGTCAACAATGTGACAAGACGCCATGGCGACAAAACTTGAACAAATCAGTTCGATTTGCAACGAAAAATTGCCGTGAACGTCAACCCGGCGATGATTGGCAGGGCGCTGCCTGCTGTTGACAAGGCGGCAGCTTGGGCAGACAAGGTCACGGCTCCAGCAATCATGGGATTTCGCGATGTCCGAGGCCGCGACAGTCAACCGGCAGGGCACTGTGTCGACGGCATGGGCAGTTCTGATTGCCATCAGCCTGTGCCACCTGATCAACGACGTCATGCAATCCATGCTGGCGGCGATTTACCCGCTTTTGCGGGCAGAGTTTTCGCTGAGCTATTGGCAGATCGGGCTGATGACCTCGGCCTTTCAGATCACGGCTTCGCTGCTGCAACCGTTGGTCGGGGCGGTCACGGACAAGAACCCGATGCCGCGGTCCCTGGCCGCGGGGATGGGGTCGACCTTCTGCGGGGTCTTGCTGCTGGGTCTGGCCCATGAATATTGGGTGCTGCTGCTGGGCGCGATGCTGATTGGCATAGGCTCTGCGGTGTTCCATCCCGAAAGTTCGCGCGTGGCGCGCATCGCCTCGGGCGGGCGTTTCGGCACTGCGCAATCGCTGTTCCAGCTTGGCGGCAATTTCGGCACCGCGCTTGGGCCGCTGCTGGCCGCTTTCGTGGTGGTGCCGCTGGGACGTCCTGCGGTGGCGCTGTTCGCGGCCGCCGCACTGGCCGGTTCGGCGCTGCTGTGGCGGGTCGGGGCCTGGGCCGATGGGCGCAGGCGCAGCGCAGCTTACCGGGCCGTGCCGGCATTGCCCTATTCGCGCGGCCGGATCATTGCGGCCATCGTCGTGCTGGCGCTGCTGACATTCACCAAGCACATCTATGTGGCCAGCATCACCAGCTATTACACCTTTTACCTGATCGAGAAATTCGGCCTGAGCACGCAACAGGCGCAGCTGATGCTGTTCCTGTTCCTGGGTGGAATGGCCGGCGGGGTGATGCTGGGCGGGTTGATCGGGGACCGCATCGGGACGCTGAAGGTGATCTGGTTTTCGATCCTGGGGGTTTTGCCGTTCACGTTGCTCTTGCCACATGTCGGGCTGGCGGCAACGGGTTTGCTGACCGTTATCATCGGTCTGGTGCTGGCTTCGGCCTTTCCGGCCATCGTGGTCTTTGCCCAGGAACTGGTTCCGGGCCGCACCGGGCTGATCGCCGGCATCTTCTTCGGCTTTGCCTTCGGCATGGGCGGTATTGCCGCGGCCGTTCTGGGGCTGATCGCCGATGCCCGGGGGATCGAATTCGTTTACAAGGTCTGCGCCTATCTGCCGCTGATGGGGCTGTTGACCATCCTGTTGCCGCGTATCAAGCGCTAGTTCGGGGAAGCGGGGCATTTCCGCCCGTGCGCCCATCGATTCGGAAAGCACAAGACCATGACGACCATTCAGATCAGACCACTGACGGCCGAGGAATTCGCCCCCTTTGGCGAGGTGCTGACCCCGCGGTCCGCACCCAGCAAGATGATCAATGCTGGCCGTTGCGAACGCCATCATGCGCTGGCCACGGTCGAGCGCGGTGGCGGCGAGGCAATCATCTCGATCTTTCGGTCCGAGCCGGTCAGCCTGCCCTATGACTGCACGTTGCTGGAGCGTCACCCGCTGGGCAGCCAGGCGTTCATGCCCCTGGGCCCCGATCCGTGGCTGTCGATTGTCGCGCCGGATGACAACGGCAGGCCGGGCCAACCCATCGCCTTTCTGGTGCCGGCCGGCACCGGCGTAAACCTGCGCGCCAATGTCTGGCACGGTGTGCTGACGCCGCTGGACCGGGCCGCCGATTTCCTGGTTGTCGATCGCGAGGGCGAGGGGGTGAACCTCGAGGAAGCGACCATCGAGCCGGTGACCGTGGTGGCATGAGCCTGCCCGATTTTGCCCTGGAACAGGCGGCGCTGGACGGGGGCGCGCGCCTGGTTGCCGGCGTGGACGAGGTGGGGCGCGGTCCGCTGGCCGGCCCCGTCACCGCGGCGGCGGTGATTCTGGACCCGGCCCGCATCCCCGAAGGCTTGAACGATTCCAAGAAGCTGACCGCGCCGTGCCGCGAGCGACTGGCGCAGGCGATCATGGCCCACAGCGACTGGGCAGTGGGTCACGCCAGCGTCGAGGAAATCGACCGGCTGAACATCCTGCGCGCCTCGCATCTGGCGATGTGTCGCGCCTTGGCCGGGCTGCGCCAGCGCCCCTGTCTGGCGCTGATCGACGGCAACCAGTTGCCGCGCGACCTGCCGGTGCCGGGGCAGACGGTGGTCAAGGGCGATGCCCGCTGCCTGTCCATTGCCGCGGCCTCGATCCTGGCCAAACTGTTGCGCGATCGCATCATGGTGGATTTGGCGCAACAGCATCCCGGTTATGGATGGGAGGTGAACGCCGGATATCCCACCGCGGCGCATCGTCTGGCGCTGAAAAATCTGGGCGTGACCCCATATCATCGGCGCAGCTTTCGCCCCGTCCACAACATCTTGTGTAAAGATCAATCAGCAAGCTGTTGATTCAAAAAACAATTTGACGACGAATCGGGTCTGAATCATCATCCGGGCAACAAGATCGGCCGCCAATGGCCGAAACCCGAGGCAGTGATGAGCAAGCAAGACACCCGTTCCCGCGCATCCGCGCGTCCGCTACCCCTGAACCAGATTCTTGCCGGTGACTGTGTGCAGGTGATGAACGACCTGCCCGAAAACAGCGTCGATCTGATCTTCGCCGATCCGCCCTATAACCTGCAATTGCGGGGCGAACTCCACCGGCCCGACAACAGCCGTGTCGATGCGGTGGACGACCACTGGGACCAGTTCGCCGGTTTTGCCGCCTATGACCGCTTTACCCAGGATTGGCTGGCCGCCGCGCGGCGGGTGCTGAAGCCTGACGGCGCCATCTGGGTGATCGGATCCTATCACAACATCTTTCGCGTCGGCGCCGAACTTCAGAATCAGGGTTTCTGGATCCTGAACGATGTCGTCTGGCGCAAGTCCAATCCCATGCCGAACTTCCGCGGCAAGCGACTGACCAACGCGCATGAGACGATGATCTGGGCCAGCAAGTCCGAAGGCGCGAAATACACCTTCAACTACGAAGCCCTGAAATCGCTGAACGAAGGCGTGCAGATGCGCAGCGACTGGGTCTTGCCGATCTGCACCGGGGGCGAGCGGCTGAAGGACGCGGGTGGCGCCAAGGCCCATCCCACCCAGAAGCCCGAAGCGCTGCTGCACCGGATCCTCGTCGGTTCGACCAACCCGGGCGATGTGGTGCTGGACCCGTTCTTTGGCACCGGCACCACCGGCGCGGTCGCCAAGATGCTGGGCCGCGACTTCATCGGCATCGAACGCGAGGCTGCCTATCGCGAGGTCGCGCAACAGCGCATCGCCCGCGTGCGCAGGTTCGACGCCGAGGCGATCGCCACCATCAAGCCCAAGCGGGCCGAGCCGCGGGTGCCCTTTGGCCAGGTCATCGAACGCGGCATGTTGCGGCCCGGCGAAGAGCTTTATTCGATGAATAACCGCCACAAGGCCAAGGTGCGCGCCGATGGCAGCCTGATCGGCAATGACGTGAAAGGCAGCATCCACCAGGTTGGCGCCGCGCTTGAGGGCGCGCCCAGCTGCAACGGTTGGACCTATTGGCATTTCCGCCGCGAGGGCCGCATGGTGCCCATCGACATCCTGCGCCAGCAGATCCGCGCCGAGATGGAGGCCGAAGAAGGCCGCGCCCACTGATTTCCGGTTCGCCAAGTCCCGATGTTCCGCGAGCTCTGGCGCGGCCGGGACCGCCTTGCCCCGTCCGGCAGTGCCGGGCGGGGCCTTTTTCCTGCCTGCGGGTTATGCCTTGGTGCCCGCAGCCTTCAGGACATCGTCGCTGCCCTTGAAGCCCCTGGCCGACATATAGCGGTGATAGTCGCGCGCCATTTCGGTCTTGGCCTGGCCGGCGGCGATCTTCAGCGTTTCCGGCGTCGTTTCGGCATAGGTCGAGACGAAGAAATACCGCGGCCCGGTCAGATATTCCCCGCAATGCAGCATTGCCGAGTTCGAGATGATGATGTCGCCCGGATCGGCGTTCACCCAGCAGATGTGGCGCTCGATCTCGTCGGCCTCGTCGAAGTTGCGGGTCAGCCGCGCCTGGGTCAGCACCTCGCGGTGACGGTCGAACCAGGCGGTGTCGCGTTTCAACCCGACGCGGCGGCCCTGTTCCCTGAATTTTTCTTCGTCGTGAGAAAAGGGAATGTATCCCAGCGCACCGCCCGACAGGCCGCAGTAATGCAGGATGCGGACGATGCGCTTGGTCGGCTTTTTGGCGGAATAGGGCGAGGCGTCATCTTCGCACAGCATGCGATAATCGCGGTGCAGGCCGCGGGCGGAATAATGCGCGGCAACGGCGGTGCCGAATTCGAAGCTGCGCGGACCCAGCAGGGCTTCGATGATTTTCTGAACCGTTTCGTCCCCGGCATAGGGCCAGAACCGCGGGTCGTTCAGCGCCGGCGCGCCGCCGGTGGCCCATTTCCTCTTCTTGGCAAAGACATCGCGGAAATCCAGCGGCTTCAGGCCCGAAAAGTCGATGCAATGCTGATTGAGCAGTTTGGAACGCTCGGGGCTGTAAAGCCGGCGCACCTTGACGATACCGAAGCGATTGAACAGATCGGCGATTTTTTCGATGGGATCGGTCACATCGGCGATCCCGGCAGATTCGATCAGGCTGAACGGGTTCACCCCGCGCGACAGTTCGTCGTAAAAAATTCCGATGGGCCGCTTTGCCCGCGACGATGGATAGAATTTCCGTCCCGCGCCCGGGGCCACCGGTGCCGACGCAAGTTGAACCGCCTGTTCCGACATTTTATTGCTCCAATTGCCAATCCGGCACCACTTCAACCCACGGTGGTCGTGAATGCAAGCAAATTAGCCGCATTCCGGCGTCAGCATGGGGCGTGACAGACGATTGGCTTGCGGGTCAGGATCGCTCCCCGGGCATCGGCAATTCGCCGCGATTATAGGGGCGCCAATCGGTGATTCCGGGATAGAACTGCCGACGCCATGCCCGCACCCTGGGGTTCATCCGCCGCCGCCACAGTGGCGGAACCATCGCCAGGAAATTCATCGCCGGATAGCCCAACGGCAATTGCGGGGCGACATCAGGCCCATAGGTCTGCAACAGCGGAAATCGCCGGTCGGGCTGATAATGGTGATCGGAATGGCGTTGCAGGTTTATCAGCAGCCAATTCGTCGCGCGATGGGCCGCATTCCAGCTGTGATGCGGACGGATACGCTCATACCGGCCATTGCCGAGATATTCGCGCGTCAGGCCGTAATGTTCGACGTAATTGGTCAGCTCCAGCTGCCAGACCGCCACCAGCGCCTGCCAGACGAACAGCGCGACCCCCTGCCATCCGCCCAGAGCCGCCGCCAGCCCCAGCATGGCCAGTTGCAACGCGCCATAGCGCCAGAAGGGATTGCGCCGATCCAGCGCCGAACGCCCGCTGCGCCGCAGCCTGCCGGCTTCGGCCTGCCAGGCGCTGCGCGGGCTGTCGCGCAGCACGCGCAGGAAAAAGCGATAGAAGCCTTCGTTATAGCGGGCGGTCACCGCGTCGCGCGGCGTGCCGACCCAGGCATGATGAACCAGCAGGTGCTCGCTGCGAAAATGCGAATAGAGCACGCTGGCCAGCAGCAGGTCGCCCAGCCACCGCTCCAGCCGGTTGCGCTGATGCACCAGCTCATGGGCATAGACGATCCCGACGCTGCCCGAGGCGACGCCGATGCCGAAGAACAGCCCCAGCTTTTCCCAACCGCTCAGGGTGCCGTGAGCCGCATACCATATGCCGCCAAAGATCATCGCGGCCTGCAGCGGCGCCCAGATCAGGGTGATTGCCCGGTGCCAGCGCAGCCGGGCCTGCGGTGTCTGCGGGTCGGGGTTGCGCTCATCCAGACCCAGCACCAGATCCAGGACCGAGGTCAGAAACCACGCATAAAGCGGCATCAGCAGAAACCACCATCCGCCCAGGGTTGCGGCCAGCGCCGCCAGCGGCAGCAGTCCCAGCGACAACCAGAAGGGCAGGGCGGCAGCCAGTGGCGCGTGCGTCATCGCCGGCCCCCGTTTGCAGCCAGCCGCCAGGCCTTGCGCATCAGCCCCGGCAGCGCAGTCGGGTCGAAATCAGCTCGCGCCATCCAGGTGCCGCGTTGTGGCGGGCCGTCGATCTGTGCGCTCATCACCGTCAGGTCCAGCGTGAAATGGGTAAAGACATGGCGCACGCTGCCCAGGCTGCGCCAATCAGCCTGCGCCGGCGGCGGCAGTGCTGTGCCGTCCCAGCCGGTCGAAGGAAAGGCCAGGGTGCCCCCCAGCAGCCCGCGCCGGGGCCGGGTCTCGACCAGGATGCTGTCCGCGCCAAGACCGATCCAGACCGTGCCGCTGCGCAGGGGCTTGGGCGTCTTGGGCAGCTTGCGCGGCAGTTGCTCGGCCAGGCCAAGGGCACGGCCCCGGCAGTCGTCGGCGATCGGACAGATGCCGCAGGCCGGCCTGCGCGGGGTGCAGATGGTGGCCCCCAGATCCATCATCGCCTGCGCGAAATCGCCCGGGCGCTCTGGTGGCGTCCAGGTGCCGGTCAGGGCCACCAGCTGCGGCTTGGCCGCAGGCAGGGGTGTTTCCACTGCGAAATGCCGCGCCACGACCCGTTCGACATTGCCATCGACCACGGTTTCGGGCCGGTCGAAGGCAATCGCCGCAATCGCGGCCGAGGTATAGGGGCCGATACCGGGCAGCGCCGCCAGTTCCGCGCGGGTGTCGGGAAAGCTGCCTCGCTGCGCCACGGCGCGGGCACAGGCGATCAGGTTGCGGGCCCGCGCGTAATAGCCAAGCCCCGCCCATTCGGCCATCACCTGCGCCTCATCGGCCCGGGCCAGATCCTCGACCCGGGGCCACAGGCTGACAAAGCGCTGGAAATAGGCCGTGACCGCCGCCACCGTGGTCTGCTGCAACATCACCTCGGACAGCCAGACGCGATAGGGGTCGGCCGGGCCGCCTCCCGGCGGGTTGCGCCAGGGCAGGTCGCGGGCGTGGCAATCATACCAGCCCAGCAGCCGTTCCGAAATCACCTGAAGGTCACGCAATTTTCAGCCTCTCTGCTCTGGCGTCCGGGCCCGTGGCGGTCCAGACTGCGCCACGAAGGAATGATATGGTCGCGCAATGGCCGAAAGAAAACCAGATGGAACGCCGCGCCGGCGGATGCGTGGGTTCGAGGCAGCCGCCCAGCTTGTCGCCCCCCGCATCCGCAGCGTGGGCGAAAGTCGCGGCTTTGCGGTGGCCCGGCTGCTGACGCATTGGGACGAAGTGGTGGGCCCTGACCTGGCCGCCTTCACGCGACCTGTCAGGATCAGTCATGGCAAGGGTTTCGGCGCCACGCTGACATTGCTGGTGCCCGGGGCGCGCGCGCCGCTGATCCACATGCAGATCGACCATATCCGCGAGCGGGTGAACGCCTGTTATGGCTTCAACGCCGTTTCGCGAATCGTGCTGACACAGACAGCCCCCACCGGCTTTGCCGAGGGCCAGACCCCGTTCCAGCCGCGGCGGGCGCGCACCGCGTCCCCTGATCCGGCCCGCCTGGCCGAAGCCGAGCGCATCGCCGGCAGCTTCGACAACCCCGCGCTGTCCGCCGCCATGCGGCAGATGGCGCTGAACATCCTGTCCCGCCGGGACATCAACGACCGAAAGGCCATTTCATGATGCTGCTTCGCCGTTCCCTGATCGCCGCCGCCGCGGCCGCGTTGACCGCCGCCGCGCTGCCCGCGCTGGCGCAAGAGGCGAAACCCGCCGACACCAGCCAGTCCAGCGAGCAGATGCCCGAGGGCAAGGTGCTGGCCGATATCGTTCTGGGCCAGGAAAGCGCGCCGGTGACGATCGTCGAATATGCCAGCTTTACCTGCCCGCATTGTGCCAATTTTCACAACGACAACATGTCCCGGCTGAAGTCGGAATACATCGACACCGGCAAGGTCAGGTTCATCCAGCGCGATGTCTATTTCGATGCGCCTGGTCTGTGGGCGGGGATCCTGGCGCGCTGCGGCGGCGACGACAAGTATTACGCGATGACCGACATCATTTTCAGCGAACAGAAAACCTGGATGTCGGCCAAGTCGGGCGATGAGCTGGCCGCCAATCTGCGCAAGCTGGGCGCCAAGGCCGGCATGACGCCCGAACAGATGGACGCCTGCTGGAACGACCGCCAGAAGGTGGCCGATCTGTTGGCAACATTCCAGGCCAATGCCACCAAGGACAAGATCGAAGGAACCCCCACCTTCATCATCGACGGCGAAACGGTTCAGAACCAGCCCTGGGACGACATGAAGAAGATCATCGACGCCAAGCTGGCCGCCAAGGGCTGATCCTTTCCGCTAAAGACCCAGCGCCGCCAGCCGTTCCAGCAGCGGCGCCGGGTCATCCAGCACCAGCCGCACCGGCAGCGCAAGCACCTTCGGGCGGAAGTTGCGCGGCAGGCGCGCGGCGTCCTTTTCCGTGGTCACTAGCTGCGCGCCCAGCAACCGCGCCTCGGTTTCCAGCCGGGTCAGCAGCTGCGGGGTGAAGGGCTGGTGATCCTCCAGCGCCTCGGCGCGCAGCACCTCGGCCCCCAGACCGCGCAGGGTGGCAAAGAATTTCTCGGGGTGGCCGATGCCCGCAAAGGCCATGACGCGCAAGCCCTGCCAGTCCATGCCGGTTTCCAGGGGCGCCAGCTGCCCGCGCAGATGCGGCAAGGTCAGCCCCGCGCCCCATTCGGTGACAAAACGCGCCTGGGCAGGTGTGTCGCCGATGCTCAGCAACAGGTCGGCCCGCGCCAGCCCGGTGGCGACAGGCTCGCGCAGGGGGCCCGCCGGCAGGCACAGCCCGTTGCCGAAGCCGCGCGCCGCATCCACCACCACCAGCGACAGATCATGCGCCAGCGCCGGATCCTGAAAGCCGTCGTCCAGCAGGATCGCCTGCGCCCCTGCGGCGACTGCCGCCCGCGCGCCGGCCAGCCGATCATCGGCGACCCAGACCGGGGCAAAGGCGGCCATCAGCAAGGGCTCGTCCCCGACCTGGGCGGCGATGTGCCGTCTTTCATCAACCTTGATGGGTCCGGCTTCGCTGCCGCCATAGCCGCGCGACACGATCTGCACCGCCACGCCGCGCGCCAGCAGCAGCTGCGCCAGCATGATGGCTGTAGGTGTCTTGCCGGTGCCGCCGGCATTGAGGTTGCCGATGCAGATGACCGGCACCTCCATTCGCTGGCGTGCCCCGCGCGCCAGCCGGCGCGCCGTGGCGGCGGCATAAAGCGCGCCCAGCGGCGCCAGTGCGCGCGCCTTGAAACCGGGCGGGCGGAACCAGAAATCGGGGGCCTGCCGGTTCATGCCTGGACCTCTGCCATTTGCAGAACGGTATCGGCGATGCGTCGCAACACTGCGGCGCCGCCCGTGCAGACCGACCAGGCGTTTCCTGCCAGCAGTGCGGCCTGATCGGGGGCTGACAGATCGGCTGCCGCCCGCGCCAGCCCATTGCTGTCCAGAACCAGCCGCGCGGCCGATGCGCCGTCGAGCTGCCCCCATTCGGCGCCATGCGCGTCGGTCAGCGGACCGTGGATGATGGCCGAACCCAGCGCTGCGGGCTCGAACGGATGTCGGGGGGGCAGCGCTTCCCCCGGCAGCAGGGTGCCGCCCATGAAGCAGACCGGCGCCAGGCGATACCACAGCCCCATTTCGTAACTATCTTCGGCGATCAGCACATGGTCGTCGGCGGAAGGATCGTCGTCTTCCGATCGCAGCACGGCAGCCAGACCCAGCGCCTGAACCTCGGCCTGGATCGCGGGGATGGTCTGCGGGGGCAGGCCGGCCAGAATCAGCAGGGCGCGATGGTTGTGCTGCAAGGTCGCCTGATGCGCCGCCAGCACCGCGCGCGCCTCGGGCAGGGTGGGCGCGGCGGCCAGCCAGATGTGCCGTCCGGCCAGAATCTGGGCCAGCGCCCGGCGCTCTGCCTCGTTAACGGGCAAGGGTGGGCGGGTCTCGGTCACCGGGCCGATCAATTCCACCTTTGCCGGATCGGCGCCCATGTGGCGTGCGGCCGCGGCGGCGGTCAGATCGGGGGCCAGCACACGGTCGATGCGTCGCATCAGGCCGCGATCTATGGCGCCGCGCCAGGGCCCGCGCCGCTGCTGTCGGGTCAGCCGCGCCTCGGCCAGGATCACCGGCAAGCCCTCATCGGTCATCGCCGATATCAGCGCGGGCGGCATCTGATCGCCCAGAACCAGCAGCGCCCGCGGCCTTGTGGCGTCAATCATCTGGCGGGCACCCGCGGGATCCTGCGGACAGGCCGCGATGCTGGCACGCAAGCCCGATGGCAAGGCCTCGGCCGGGGGCGGCGCGCCGGTAAAGATCAGCCGCAGATTCGGCCGCCTGTGCAGCAGCGCCCGGACCAGGGCGGCCACCGGGGGCGGATCGTCGGGCTGCTCGGCCAGATGCAGCAGGATCAGCGGGCCTTCCCCCGGCGGGGCCGCGACCGCATGTCCGGGCACGGGGACCGCGGCGCGGCGGCGCAGATGCAACCACAGCGCCAGCTTCGCAGGGGCCTGCAAAAGGGCCATGATCGCGCCGAGGGCCTATGCGCCCAATTCCTCGGTGGGGCTGACTTCGCGTTCCTCGTCGCGCAGCCGATGCAGATGGGCGATGAAATAGCGGGTGTGGGCGCTGTCCACGGTCCGCTGCGCCTCGGCCTTCCAGGCGGCATGGGCCTCGGCGTAATTGGGAAATATGCCGACAATATGGATGGCGTTGGTGTCCTTGAATTCGGTGCGGGTCGGATCGACCAGTTCACCGCCGAAAACCAAGTGAAGACGTTGCGCCATTCATGACTCCTGTCCAAGACTTCGCCGGGAAACTAGCCCAGCCGCGCGGGGGAACCAAGGGTTTGTTTAAAATCGGGCGCGGTTGACATTTGCGACGAATCGTAATGCAAGTTAAGTAGAAGTTGCTGACAGAGGGATCTACCCCGATTGTCCCAAGCGTGGTGGTGAGGGTCTTTCGGGTTGCAAGAGAGGGTGAACCGGTGCGCCCTCTCTTGCTCTCTTTTACGCGATCGCGGGTGGCTCATTCAGGTGACCACCTGCGTTTTCATTTGCTCGGCAATCTGGCATTTCTGTCGTCAATTCAGACAAAACTGCCAAAATAAATCTGCGCTTCCCAAGGCTTACGTAAGGTCAACTGCAAGCGTTCCGGTGGCATGGTAATGGTGCGGGCGGCGGGACTTGAACCCGCACAGGCTTGCGCCCCAGGGAGTTTAAGTCCCATGCGTCTACCATTCCGCCACGCCCGCGCCTGCGAATTGGCTATCCGGGCCCTTCGCGATTGGCAAGAGCCATGGAATCAGCGGCGGGGGCTCTGGCTGTCGCCAGGACCATGGGTCGGGTCGATCCCTGCGGTCGCCCGGTAAGCTGCCAGGCGCAGACGCCGGCTGTTCGGCCGAAAGCAGGTCGGAGACCGTTGCCGTCATGCAACAGTGACTGCCCCCGGTCGGATGCCGACGGCACTGCCCGCGTTGCGGAAGTCACCGGCCTTGCATCGTCTCTAGCGGCAATGCCCGGAGCAAGCACGGGCATTGTCCGGGCGATGTCAGGCGCGGATCCCCTTGAAGCGTTCCTGCCATTCGTCGCGGCTTTCGTCGCTGATCTTGGCAAACAGCACGTCAGGCACGCTGAATGCATGACCCGGGGGCAGGGCCGTCAGCGCGGCCCGCAAGTCGGTGGGCCAGCTGTCGTCCGTGGTCTGCATCGCCTCGAGCATCTTTTGTGCGGCAAAGGGGATGAAGGGCGCTGACAGCACCGCATAGAGCCGGATCAGGTTCAGCCCCAGCCGCACCTGCATCGCCGCTTTCTGCGGATCGGTCTTGAAGGTCGACCAAGGCGCCGCCGCCTGAAGATATTCGTTGCCAAGCACCCAGATCGCCCGCAGTTCTGCGGCAGACTTGCGCACCTCGATATGGTCCATGAAACCTTCATAGGCGCGGATGCGGGCTTCCAGCGCCGTGATCAGCGCCGCTTCCTCGGGACCCTCGGTGCCGCCCTCGGGGATGGTCTCGCCGAACTTGCTGCGGCAGAACTTGGTGATGCGGCTGACGAAATTGCCCAGCACATCCGCCAGATCCTTGTTCACCGACTGCTGGAAATTGTCCCAGGTGAATTCGCTGTCGCCCGATTCCGGGGCGTGGGACAGCAGCCACCAACGCCAGTAATCGGCCGGCAGGATCGACAGCGCCTGATCCATGAACACGCCGCGCCCCTGACTGGTCGAGAACTGGCCGCCATCATAGGTCAGATAGTTGAAGGATTTGATGTAATCGACCAGCTTCCAGGGTTCGCCCGAGCCGATGATGGTCGCCGGGAAAGACAGCGTGTGGAAAGGCACGTTATCCTTGCCCATGAACTGGGTATAGGTCACGTCCCCGGCGCCCTCGTCCAGCCGCCACCAGCGCCGCCATGCGCTGTCGGGCAGGCCCCTGGCGTCGGTGCCCTCGGCGGTGCCGGCGATATACTCGATCGGGGCGTCGAACCAGACATAGAAAACCTTGCCCTCCATCCCCGGCCAGGGCTGGTCGCCCTTTCTGACCGGAATACCCCAATCGAGATCGCGGGTAATGCCGCGGTCCTGCAAGCCGTCGCCATCATTGAGCCATTTCTTGGCAATGGATGTGGTCAGGATCGGCCAGTCGGTCTTGCTGTCGATCCAGGCCGCGATCTGATCCTTCATCGCACGCTGGCGCAGATACAGATGCTTGGTCGCCCGCACCTCGAGATTGGTCGAACCCGAAATCGCCGAGCGCGGCGCGATCAGGTCGGTGGGGTCCAGCTGCTTGGTGCAGTTTTCGCACTGATCGCCGCGGGCCTTGTCATAGCCGCAGTTGGGGCAGGTGCCTTCGATATAGCGATCGGGCAGGAAGCGACCGTCGTCGATTGAATAGATCTGCTTTTCCTCGACCTCGGCGATCCAGCCGTTTTCGTCCAGCTTGCCGGCGAAGTGCTGGGTCAGCGCATGGTTGCGCGCGCTGGAGGAACGGCCGAAATGGTCGAAGGACAGGCCGAAGTTGCGGGCGATTTCGGCCTGGGTGGCGTGCATTTCCGCGCAATAGACCGCGACCGGCTTGCCCGCCTTTTTCGCGGCCAGTTCGGCCGGGGTGCCGTGTTCGTCGGTGGCGCAGATGAACATGACCTCGTGCCCGCGCTGGCGCAGGTAACGCGCATAAAGATCGGCCGGCAACTGCGAGCCGACCAGATTGCCAAGATGCTTGATCCCGTTGATATAGGGGATCGCCGAGGTGATGAGATGCCGGGCCATGTGGGATCCTGTCCAAGTGCGGGCGCTGTTTAGCCTTGTCCTGCGACAAACGCCAGCGCCTCGAGGGTTCAGTTCTGCGTGCCGCGGCCCGGTATCAGCCGGGCGCAAAGTTCGGCAACCCGGGCGCTTAGCGGCAATTCACCGCGGGCCACCGCGGCCAAGGGCACCCAGGCCGCCTCGATCGCATCGTCCGAGGCGGCGGGCTGGCCAGCCTGATACAGGCAGCGCACCGCGGCCAGCAGGAAATGAAAGCGCAAATTGCCCTGCGCGTCGCGCTCGATGACGTCGATATTGTCGATATACGAAACAGGCCGGGCAGTTACGCCGGTTTCCTCGAACAATTCCCGCGCAGCGGCCTGCAACGCGGTTTCGCCAGGCTCGACATGGCCGCCGGGAAAGCCCCACAGTCCGGCGTCGGGCGGATTGCGCCGTCGCACCAGCAGGACGCGATCATCCTGCAGGGTGACGGCCAGGGCAGCCAGCCGGGGGAAGCCATTCATGCTAGCGCCGGCGGTCGCGGCGGGAGCTCATCGGCTGGAAGGCGACCCCGACATGGGCTTCGCAATAAGGCTTGCCGGGCATCGAAGGCAGGCCGCAGAACCAGAACTTGTCGGTCGCCGGATCGCCGATCGGCCATTTGCAGGTGCGCTCGGTCAGTTCCATCAGCGTCAGCTTGCGCGCGCGCTTTTCAACCTCGCGCACCGAGGCCAGCGCTTCGGGGCTGATTTCGTTGGCCGAAGGTTGCGGCGGCAAGGGCTGGCCCGCCGGCACGATGCTGCGGCGATTGAAGGCGGGTGCGGCCGGGGCCGCCGGCGCGGCGGGTTGCGGCGCGTCGGCCGGTGCGGCCTTGGCAGGGGCCTCGGGCGCGGGCGCGACCTCTTCGGGCGCATCCTCGTTGCGGTTGGACAGGCCCAGCCGGTGCACCTTGCCGATCACCGCGTTGCGCGTCACGCCGCCCAGTTCCTTGGCGATCTGGCTGGCGGACTGGCCCTCGGCCCACATGCGTTTCAGCGTCTCGACGCGTTCATCGGTCCAGGACATGCTTGCCTTTCCTGCACCGGCGGTCCGGTGCCTTCGTGTTCATGGCTTCAATTCCGCAAGACCCGGCCCTAGAACCGGGGATAGTCAGATTTACCCGCCCGAGACCGCAAATTCAAGGAGCGCCGATGCCGTCGATGTCGAACCGTCCCGGATTCCGCCAGATGGGGGTGCGCCGTTTCGGGCGCGTGAACTGGCTGGGTCTATATACGCTGTGCCGGCGCGAGATCATGCGTTTCATGAACGTCTGGCAGCAGACGATCTTTGCGCCGCTGATGACTTCGGCGCTGTTCGTGATCGTATTTGCCCTGGCATTGGGCCAGAACCGGGGTGAGGTGATGGGCCTGCCATACCTTGCCTTTCTGGGCCCGGGGATCCTGATGATGACGGTGATCCAGAACGCCTTCGCCAACACCTCGTCAAGCATCATCTCGGCCAAGATGCAGGGCAATATCGTCGACACGCTGATGCCGCCGCTGTCGGCGGGCGAGATCCTGACCGGCTATCTGGTGGGCGGGCTGGTGCGGGCGCTGATCGTGGCCACCGCCATTGCAACCGGCATGGCGTTGGTGCTGGGGCAGGGGATCGCGCACCCGCTCTGGGCGCTGGGCTTTATCGTGCTGGGCGCGCTGCTGATGGGCGGGCTGGGGCTTCTGGGCGGCATCGTGGCGCAGAAATTCGACCAGATGGCGGCGATCACCAATTTCATCGTCACGCCGCTGTCGTTCCTGTCGGGCACGTTCTATTCGGTCCAGGCCCTGCCCGAACCCTTCCGCACGCTCGCGCACTGGAACCCGATCTTCTATCTGATCGACGGCGCGCGCTACGGCATTGCCGGGGTTTCGGACGCGCCGGCGCTGCGCGGGCTGGCGATCTGCAGCCTCACGGTGGCGGCGGTGCTGTTCACCGCCTGGCGCTGGTTGGCGCGCGGCTATCGCATGAAGCCCTGAAATCCCCGTTGCGCGGTCGCGGCGGCTGCGCTATGCGATGGCCATGATCGTTCGGACCGCCCATTTCGCCCGTCCCCGACGTTGATCCTTCGACGTCCGATCCCGCCTGCCTTGCCGACATCGTTGCCGCCGCCGCGCTTGCGGCTGTTCCCAGAGAGGACATCCCCATGATTTCGCACGTCCTGCCGACCTATAACCGCGCGCCCATCGCCTTTGAACGGGGCGAAGGCAGCTGGGCCATCGCCACGGACGGCACCCGCTATCTGGACCTGGGCGCCGGCATCGCGGTCAATGCGCTGGGCCATGCCAACCCCGATCTGGTGGCCACGCTGACCGAACAGGCCGGCAGGATCTGGCATGTGTCGAACCTGTATCAGATCCCCCAGCAGGAACGGCTGGCCGACATGCTGGTCGAACACACCTTTGCCGATACCGCCTTCATCACCAATTCCGGCACCGAGGCCGCCGAACTGGCGATCAAGATGGTGCGCAAATACTGGGACCATCACGGCGATCCCGACCGCATCGAGATCCTGACCTTCGAGGGGGCCTTTCACGGCCGCTCCACCGGCGCCATCGCCGCCGCAGGTTCGGAAAAGATGGTGAAGGGATTCGGTCCCCTGATGCCCGGGTTCCGGCAGTTGCCTTGGGGCGACATGGCGGCGCTGCGGGCCGCGATCACGGACCGCACGGCGGCGGTCATGCTGGAGCCGGTGCAGGGCGAAGGCGGCATCCGGCCGCTGCCCGACGACGACCTGCGTCTGATCCGGCAGCTGTGCGACCAGACCGGCGCGCTTCTGGTGCTGGACGAGGTGCAATCGGGCATGGGTCGGACCGGCAAGCTGTTCGCGCATGAATACGCGGGCATTACCCCCGACATCATGATGGTGGCCAAGGGCATCGGCGGCGGCTTTCCGCTGGGCGCGGTGCTGGCGACCGAGGCCGCCGCTGCGGGCATGGTGGCGGGCACGCATGGCTCGACCTATGGCGGCAATCCGCTGGGCTGCGCGGTCGGCGCCAAGGTGGTCGAGATCATCGCCCGGCCCGAGTTTCTGGCCGAAGTGGGCCGCAAGGCCGGGTTGCTGCGCCAGAAGCTGGAAGGCCTGGTCGCCGCCCATCCCGAGGTGTTCGAGGCGGTGCGCGGCCAGGGCCTGATGCTGGGGCTGAAATGCAGGCTGCCGCCCGGCGATGTGGTCAAGGCCGGCTATGCCGAACAGGTGCTGACGGTTGCTGCCGCCGACAATACCCTGCGGCTGCTGCCGCCGCTGACCATCAGCGATGACGAAATCGCCGAAGCCGTTCGCCGGCTGGACCGGGCGGCGGCGCGGCTGGACGGTCAGGGCGATGCCTAGGCGCGCCCCCGTCGCCCGGCGGCCGGCAATACTTGTGCAAGCCCTGACCCGTCACCGATGAAGGCTGCCCTGCCGCGATTGCGGCTGGACACTTGACCTTCGACCGGCCACGCGGCTTGCTGGCCAGATAAATCGGAAAGACGGCATCATATGAACAGCTTCCTTGACATCCATACCACAGAAAAGGCCGACCTGCGCGCGATGATCGAATCCGCGCGCCGGATGAAGGAGGCGCGCCGCGGCCTGCCCAAGGGCACGCCCGACAGCGACACCCCCTTGCAGAACCGCATGGTGGCGCTGATCTTTGAAAAACCATCCACCCGCACGCGCGTCAGCTTCGATCTGGGCGTGCGGCAGATGGGTGGGCAGACCATGGTGCTGTCGGGCAAGGAAATGCAGCTGGGCCATGGCGAAACCATCGCCGATACCGCGCGGGTGCTGTCGCGCTATGTCGATCTGATCATGATTCGCACCTTCGAGGAGGCGACGCTGCTGGAAATGGCGGAATACGCCAGCGTGCCGGTGATCAACGGGCTGACCAACCGCACCCATCCCTGCCAGATCATGGCCGATGTCATGACATTCGAGGAACATCGCGGCCCCATCGCCGGACGCAAGGTGGTCTGGTCGGGCGACGGCAACAATGTCTGTGCCTCGATGATCCATGCCGCCGGGCAGTTCGGCTATGACTTCACCTTTACCGGCCCGCCGACGCTGGACCCCGAGCGCGAGGCGATCGATTTTGCGCGCGCGCAGGGCGTGACCGTGCAGATCGAACGCGATCCTCTCAAGGCGGTCGAGGGGGCAGATCTGGTGGTGACGGACACCTGGGTATCGATGCACGACCCGCAATCGGCCCGCGAACGCCGCCACAACCAGCTGCGGGGCTATCAGGTGAACGAACGGCTGATGTCGCATGCCAAGCCCGAGGCGCTGTTCATGCATTGCCTGCCCGCCCATCGCGATGACGAGGCGACCAGCGCCGTCATGGACGGCCCGAATTCGGTGATCTTTGACGAGGCCGAAAACCGGCTGCACGCGCAAAAGGCGATCATGCGCTGGTGTCTGGGCGTCTAGCCGCCCTTCAGATGTGCAGCGCGTGGCCCAGCGCGCGCAGACAGGCCTCGTGCAGGGCCTCGGCCCGGGTGGGGTGGGCGTGGATCGTGCCGGCAATGTCCTCAAGCCGCGCGCCCATCTCGATCGCCAGGGCAAAGCCCGCCGACATTTCCGCAACCCCCGCGCCCACGGCCTGGATGCCCAGAATCTCGTGGGTATCGGCGCGGGCGGTCACGCGGACAAAGCCCGCATCGTCATCGGCGGTCATCGCCCGGCCATTGGCTGCAAAGGGAAAATACGCGCTGGTCGTGGGCTGCGGCCCAGCGGCGGCTTCCTCGGGCGACAGACCGACGCTGACAATTTCGGGATCGGTAAAGCATACTGCGGGAATTGCCCGCCGGTCCCAGAGCTGGCGGCCACCGGCGACGATTTCGGCGACCATCTCGCCCTGGGCCATGGCGCGATGGGCCAGCATCGGTTCGCCGGTGACATCGCCGATGGCATAGACCCCTGACATCGAGCTGCGGCAGCGGTCGTCGATGCGGATGAAGGGGCCGGCCATGTCCAGCCGCAGCCCGTCGATACCCGCGCCAGTGGCGCGCGGCCGGCGGCCGACGGTGACCAAAACCCGGTCGGCGGAAATTTCCTCGGCCCCGTCGGCGCCGGCCACCCGCAATGCGCCGCTGTCCGACAACCCGCCCGCCCGCGCCCCGGTCAACAGGCGGATGCCCAGCTGTTGCAGGCGTTGCGCCACCGGCCGGGTCAGTTCGGCGTCATATTGCGGCAGGATGCGGGGCGCGGCCTCGACCACGGTGACCTGGCTGCCCAGCTTGGCAAAGGCGGTGCCCAGTTCCAGCCCGATATAGCCCCCGCCGACCACGGCCAGCCGTTCCGGCACCTCGGTCAGCGCCAGTGCCTGGGTCGACGAGATTACCGGTCCGCCAAAGGGCAGGGCCGGCAGTTCGACGGGTTCCGAGCCGGTGGCCAGCACCAGCGCCTCGGCCCGGATGCGGACCGGGCCTTCGGGTGTTTCGACCTGAACGGTCTTGCCGTCGCGGATGCTGGCGGTGCCGGTGACCAGCCGCACCCGCGCCTTGCGCAGCAGCGCCGCGACCCCGCCGGTCAGCCGCTCGACGATGGCGTCCTTCCAGGCCACGGTGGATGTCAGGTCGATGCGCGGCGGCTGAACGCTGATGCCCATGGCCGGGCTGGCCGCCAGTCGGGACAGGCGGTGAAACTCGTCGGCGGCGTGGATCAGCGCCTTTGACGGGATGCAGCCGACGTTCAGGCAGGTGCCGCCGGGCGGTTCGGCATCGACGATGACCGTATCCAGCCCAAGCTGTCCGGCGCGGATGGCGCAGACATAACCGCCCGGGCCGGCGCCCACGATCAGCAGCCTGCATTGGATCTCGCGCATCGCTCAGCCCTCCACGAAGATCAGCGCCGGGGTTTCCAGCAATTCGCGCAGGCGGGCGACGAACACCGCCGCGTCCCAGCCGTCGATCACCCGGTGATCGAAACTGCACGACAGGTTCATCATCTTGCGCGGCTCGAAGCTGGCGCCGTTCCAGAACGGGCGCACCGCCAGCCGGTTGACGCCGATGATGGCGACCTCGGGGATGTTCAGGATGGGCGTGGTGGCGATGGCGCCCAGCGGCCCAAGCGAGGTGATGGTGATGGTCGATCCGGCCAGTTCGTCGCGTTTGGCGCTGCCGTCCTTGGCCGCGGCGCTGACGCGGGCGATTTCGGCGGCGGTGGCGCGCAGGTCCAGGGTTTCGGCATGGCGCACCACCGGCACCATCAGCCCGCCGGGTGTCTGCGCGGCAATGCCCAGATGCACGGCGCCATGGCGCTGGATCAGGCCGGCTTCGGCATCGTAATGCGCGTTCAGCGCCGGATGATCGCGCAGGGCGCGCACCAGCGCCCGGGCGATGAAGGGCAGCAGCGTCAGCCGTTCGCCCTTGCCGTTTGCGTTCATGTGCAGGCGCAGGGATTCCAGCGCGGTGGCGTCCACCTCCTCGACAATGGTGATCTGCGGCACCTGATTGGCCGCCTGCATCCGTTCGGCGATGCGGCGGCGCAGGCCGATCACCCGGATGTCCTGAACCGTGGTGTCGGGGCGGGGCCCGGCCAAGGGTGGCAGCCCGCCCGAGGCGATGAAGCTGTCCAGATCGCTGTGGCTGATGCGGCCGGCCGGGCCGCTGCCGCGCACCAGCCGCAGATCGACCCCGGCGGCCCGTGCCCGTGCCCGGACCGAGGGCGCGGCGATCGGGCGCTCGCCCTCGGCCCGCAGCGGCGGCAGAGGGGCGGGCGCGCCGGGTGCCGGCCGCGGCGGCTCGGGACGCGGCTCGGGGCGCTGATCGGGATGCGGCGGCGGCCCCGGGGCCGGCTGCGGCCTGGGATGCGGGGTTTCCGCCGGCGATGCGGCAGCCTGCGATGCGGGGGGCGGGGGTTCGACACCGGCCGCAGGGGCTGCGGCCGCGACATTGCCGGCGCCGTCCACCTCCAGCCGGATCAGCTCGGCGCCGACGGCGATGACATCGCCGGGCCCGCCGGCCTGCCAGATCACCGTGCCGGTCACCGGGCTGGGGATTTCCACCGTCGCCTTGTCGGTCATCACCGTCACCATCGGATCATCCTCGCGCAGGACATCGCCGGGCGCGACGAGCCATTCGGAAATCTCGGCCTCGGCAATGCCTTCGCCGATATCGGGCATCCGGATCGCGTATATCCCCATGTCAGGCCACCTCGACCAGTTGACGCAGCGCCTCGGCCACGCGCGCGGGGCCGGGGAAATAGCTCCATTCGTGGGTATGCGGATAGGGGGTGTCCCAGCCGGCGACGCGGCGGATCGGCGCCTCGAGGTGCCAGAAACATTCCGCCTGCACCAGCGCGGCCAGTTCCGCCCCGTAGCCCGAGGTCAGCGTCGCCTCGTGCAGGATCAGGCAGCGCCCGGTGCGGCAGACCGAGGCGGTGATCGTGTCCAGATCCAGCGGAAGCAGCGTGCGCAGGTCGATCACCTCGGCGTCGACCCCGGATTCGGCGGCGGCGGTCAGCGCCACATGCACCATCGTGCCATAGGTCAGCACCGTCGCCGCCTGGCCGCTGCGCCGCACCACCGCCTTGCCCAGCGGGACGGTATAATGCCCCTCGGGCACCTCGCCGAGATCGTGGGTTTTCCAGGCGGTGACCGGCCGGTCATGGTGGCCGTCGAAGGGGCCGTTGTAAAGCCGCTTCGGTTCCAGAAAGATCACCGGGTCGGGATCCTCGATCGCGGCAAGCAAAAGCCCCTTGGCGTCCTGCGGGTTCGAGGGCACGACGGTTTTCAACCCGGTGACATGGGTGAACAGGGCCTCGGGCGACTGGCTGTGGGTCTGACCGCCGAATATGCCGCCGCCGGTCGGCATGCGCACCACCATCGGACAGCTGAACTGCCCGGCCGAGCGATAGCGCAGGCGCGCCGCCTCGGACACGATCTGGTCATAGGCGGGATAAACGTAATCGGCGAACTGGATTTCCACGACCGGGCGCAGGCCATAGGCGGCCATGCCGATGCCGGCCCCGACGATGCCCGATTCGTTGATCGGCGTGTCGAAACAGCGAGTCTTGCCGTATTTCGCCTGCAAACCGGCGGTGCAGCGAAAGACGCCACCGAAATAGCCGACATCCTCGCCAAAGACGACGACTCGCGGGTCGGCGCCCATCGCCACGTCCAGCGCGTCGCGGATCGCCTCGATCATGGTCATGCGGGCCATGTCAGAACCCTGCCTCGTGACGTTGTTTCAGCAGATGCGGCGGCATTTCGGCATAGACATCGGTGAACATCTCGGCCGGGCTGGGGTGCTGGCCGTGGTGAAGCGTGCCGATGGCCTCGGCCTGTTTTTGCAGCGCACTGATTTCGGCCAGGATCTGCGCCTCGGCCTGGGCGTGGCGGGCCTCGCTCCAGGCGCCCAGGCGGATCAGGTGATTGCGCAGGCGCAAGACCGGGTCGCCCAGGGGCCAGGCGGCGCTTTCCTCGGCCGGGCGATAGGCCGAAGGGTCGTCCGAGGTCGAATGGCCGCCGGCGCGATAGGTGACATATTCGATCATGGTGGGGCCCAGGTTGCGCCGGGCGCGTTCCGTCGCCCAGCGCGCCACCGCCAGCACCGCCAGATAGTCGTTGCCGTCCACCCGCAGCGACGGGATGCCAAAGCCCAGGCCGCGCGCGGCGAACGTGCCCGACCCCCCGCGCGCGATCCCCTGAAAGGTGGAAATGGCCCATTGGTTGTTGACCACGTTCAGCACCACTGGCGCCTTGTAGGTCGAGGCAAAGACCAGCGCGGCGTGAAAATCGCTTTCGGCTGTCGAGCCGTCGCCGATCCAGGCCGCCGCGATCTTGCGGTCCCCCGAAATCGCCGAGGCCATCGCCCAGCCCACCGCCTGGATATATTGCGTCGCCAGATTGCCCGAGATGGTGAAGAAGCCATGTTCGCGCGAGGAATAGCAGACCGGCAGCTGCCGGCCGCGCATCGGATCCTCGGCGTTGGACATCACCTGGTTCATCATCGAGCTTAGCGGATAGCCGGCCGCGATCAGCAGCCCCGCCTGGCGATAGGTCGGAAAGTTCATGTCCCCCGGCGCCAGGGCGCGTTGAAAGGCGCAGGAAATCGCTTCCTCGCCCAGGTGCTGCATGTAGAAGCTGGTCTTTTGCTGGCGCTGCGCGTTCAGCATCCGCGCGTCATAGATGCGCAGGGTCATCATGTGGCGCAGCCCCTCCAGCAGGGCGTCGGCATCCAGCGCCAGCCCCTCGGCCCAGGGGCCGACGGCCTCGCCCTCGCGGTTCAGGACGCGGATGATGGTAAAGGCCAGATCGCGGATCTCCTCGGGGTCGGCATCGACAGGGGGGCGTCGGACGCTGCCGGCGGGCGGAATGGTCACATGCGAAAAATCCGGCTGATCGCCCGGCCGGACCTCGGGTTCGGGCACCGTCAGGCTCAACGGCGGCAAATCGGCTGGGGGAGGGACATCATCCATGGCGTCTCCTTTGACCGGTTGCGGGGCCCCAGTGCCTGGCCGCAGCGACACGGCCGCCATCCGGAACGCCGTCCTGCGCCCAGAGTAGCGAAAAACACGCAATCCCGCCAGCGTTCGATCCGGCTGTGCCTGGCTAGTTGGGAATGTGGTTAAGCAGCACGAAGATCAGCCCCGACAACAGCGCCGCGGCGGGAACGGTGATCACCCAGGCGGCTGCAATGGTCAGCACATGCGACCGGCGCACCAGTTTGCGTCGGCGCCGTTCTTCTGGCGAAAGCCGATTTTCCTCGGGCAGGGACATGCGCGCCTGGACCAGGCGCCGCTCGGCATCCCATTCGCGAAAGAAGCCGACGCCAAAGACCGCGCCCACCGCGATATGGGTGGAACTGACCGGCAGCCCAAGGGCGCTGGCCAGGATCACCGTCAGCGCCGCGGACAATGCCACGCAATAGGCCCGCATCGGGTTCAGCTTGGTGATCTGACTGCCGACCATGCGGATCAGCTTGGGCCCGAACAGGCACAGGCCGAAGGAAATGCCGAAAGCCCCGATCAGCATCACCCACAGCGGAATGGCAACCGCGCCGTTGAAGTCGCCGGTCTGCGTCGCCTGCACGATCGCGGCCAGCGGACCGACCGCATTGGCCACGTCATTGGCGCCATGGGCAAAGCTCAGCAGCGCGGCCGACACCACCAGCGGGATGCCGAAAAGAACCTTCAAGGACTTGTTACGGTTTTCCAGGCCCTGGGACTGGCGGCGGGTGATCGGGATCATCACCAACCAGGTGACAATGCCGATGCCCAGCCCGATCAGCAGCGCGCTGGCCAGCGAAACGTCGATCAGCTGCTTCAACCCCTTGAGCACCAGATAGGCGGCAAAGGCGCCCGCCATGATCCCCACCAGCACCGGCACCCAAAGCCGCGCCGCGGCGATCTTGTCGTCGCGATAGATGATCCGGCTCTTGATGAACCACAGGAAGGCGGCGGCAACGATCCCGCCCATGACCGGCGACACCACCCAGCTTGCAGCGATCGCCGTCATCTGCTCCCAGTTGACGGCGCCAAGGCCTGCGGCGGCAATGCCCGCGCCCAGCACCCCGCCGACGACCGCATGTGTTGTCGACACCGGCGCCCCGATCCAGGTCGCCAGATTGACCCAAAGCGCCGATGCCAGCAGCGCCGCCATCATCGCCCAGACGAAAGTTGCAGGCGATTGCAGGGTTTCGGGCGCAACAATGCCTTTCGACACGGTCGAGACCACATCCGCACCCGCGATCAGCGCGCCCGCGCTTTCGAAGATCGCGGCAATCGCAATGGCGCCCCCCATGCTTAGCGCATTTGCACCGACCGCAGGCCCCATGTTGTTGGCCACATCGTTGGCGCCGATGTTCAACGCCATATAGGCCCCAAACACCGCCGCGCTGACCACGATCATCGAATCGTTGCCTTGCCCCAGCAGCATGCCCGAGGCCAGGCCGGCCATGATGACAAAGACCAGTGCGATGCCCGGCGCGACCAGCGGGCGCGAAATATAGGCTGCCGCCATTTCAAGGTTCGAAAACCGGCCCAGGTCGCGGTCCAGCGTTTCGAGATGCCGGGCTTCTAGATCCTTGTCTGACATGTTCCGCCTACTGCTTTGCGCAACGCTGCTAGGGGGGAATCGCCCGCGTTTCAATATCCGACGCAGCCTTGCAAAGCCGAATCCCGTCGCGATCGCTGCCTGAATCGCTGTGGCAAGGGCGCTTTGCCGGCAAGACCGAAGATCTCAGTTCTCGCGGAAGGCACGGGCGAAATAGTCGCTGAGCGGTTTCAGCAGATAGGCCATAGGGCTGCGCTCGCCGGTCTGAACATAAACTTCGACCGGCATGCCCGGGATCAGTTCCAGCCCCTTCAGCTTGGCGACCTGTTCGGGAGGTATCGTAACCTCGGCCCGGTAATAGGGGATGCGCGTGGCCTGATCGACCAATGTGTCGGGCGACACCCGGCTGAGCACACCGTCGATTTCCGGGGTGGTGCGCGCCGAGAACGAGGCAAAGCGCAGCACCACCTGCTGACCTGGATGCACTTCGTCGATGTTTATCGGCGCGATATGCGCGGCCACCACCAGGGGGCGATCCTGGGGGATGACGAACATGATCGGGTCTGCCGCGCGCAAAACCGCGCGGGGCGTCGTGACCTGCAATTCCTGGACAATGCCCGACACAGGGGCGCGAATATCCAGACGCGAGATCTGTTCGATCAGCGCCCGGCGGCGTTCGGCCAGTTCAAGTTCCCGATAACCGATATCTCGCAATTCGGTTTCGGCAGCCTCGCGATAGGTCGCGGTCTTTTCCAGCAGCGACAGGTCGATTTCGGCGCGCTGGGTTACCGCGCGGGCCCGCAGGGCCGTGGTTTCGCCCAAAAGCCCGTCCAGGCGTGCCGCCTCGCGTTGCAGCGCCAGAACACGTGGCGCCTGGGCCAGGCCCTTGTCCAGCAGCGAACGCTGATCGGTCAGTTCCTGGGCGATGAAGCTGCGCTGCTGTTGCAATGCCTGGCGCTGGGCATCGATCCCGCCGATCTGCGCCTCGACCTGTTCGGACTGCTTGCGCAACTGGCCAAGCGCCTGTTGCAGCGTCTCGCGCCGCGCATTGAACAGGCTTTCCTGTCCGTTCATCAGCGCGCGCACCTGCGGCTGCTTTGCCGCCGTTGTCACCAGTTCGTCGGGAAAGCGGATGCTTGAGGCCTCGGCGCGCTCCGCCTCGAGCCGGCCGCGGCGCGCCAGAAGCTCGAAATACTGCCCTTCGACGATCGCAAGTTCGGTGCGCAGCAATGTGCCGTCCAGCCGGATCAGCGGTTGGCCCGCACTCACGGCCTCGCCTTCCCGGACCAGGATCTGATCGACCACCCCACCATCGGGGTGCTGGACAACCTGACGGCGCTGTTCGACCTCGACCTGACCAGGGGCAACGACCGCGCCGGCAATCCGCGCCCCCCACGCCCAGATGCCGAAGCCGCCGAACAGCAAGGCGATCGCCACAAGGCCCAGCGTTACCGCCCCGCGCGCAGACCATTCCGGCCTGGCCGATTGCGCGGCCGCATCCTGGGGCGCTGGCAGGGGGCGAGGGCTGCCGGGACGCGTGGGTCGAAGGTCGGCGTTCATGTCACACCTCCACCATGACCTTGGGCGCGGTTGATCTGTTCGGCATTGCGCACCATCGACCTGAGCACCTCGTCCCGAGGGCCGAAGGCCCGGCGCATGCCCTGATCCATCACCAGAAGCAGGTCGCATTCCGTGATGGCCGCGGGGCGATGCGCCATGATGATGACCGCACCACCGCGAGCCTTGATGCTGCGGATCGCCTGGTTCAGTGCCGTGGAACCATCGTTGTCCAGGTTCGAGTTCGGCTCGTCCAGCACAAGCAGAACCGGATCGTTATAAAGCGCGCGCGCCAGACCGATGCGTTGAATCTGCCCGCCGGAAAGGCGCCCGCCGCCATGGCTGACGCGGGTGTCATAGCCCTGGGGCAGGTCCAGGATCATGCGATGGGCGGCGGCGGCGGTCGCTGCGGCCACAACCCGTTCGGCATCGGGATGCGGCGCCAGCCGGGCGATGTTTTCCGCGATGGTGCCGTCGAACAGCGTCACCTGCTGCGGCAGATAGCCGATCAGCGCGCCCAGCACGTCAGGGTCGTATTGGTCGAGCGTCGCGCCATCCAGCCGGATCGAGCCGCCGGCAATGGGCCAGGCCGCGATCAGCGCCCGCGCCAGCGTGCTTTTTCCCGCGCCCGATGGCCCGATCACACCCATTGCCTGCCCGGGCGTCAGATCGAAGCTGATCCCGCGCAGGGTCGCCGTGCCCTGGCCGGGCGGCACGACGGTCAGGTTGCGCACCTCGAGCCGGGCGGCGGGACGGGGCAGGGGCGTGCGCGGCGCCACGGGCGGCCGCCGCGACAACAGTTCCGCCAGTCGGCGCCAGCCATCCTGGGCGCGCTGGACCATGGACCAGCCCGAGACCACCTGCTCGATCGGGGCCAATGCCCGCCCCATCAGAATCGATGATGCGATCATCGCCCCGGGCGTCAGTTCCTGGCGCAAGACCAGCCAGGCGCCGGCCGCCAGCAGCGCGCTTTGCAGGAACAGCCTGAAACTGCGCGAAAACACCGTGAAGGCGCTGGCGCGGTCGGCGCCGCGCATCATTGCCAGGGTTGCCGCATCGCGTGCCTGCTGCCAACGGCGAAACGCCGCGGCGCGCATTCCCAGGGCACCGATCACCTCGCCTTCGTCGCGGTAAAGGTCCGACATGCGCTCGGCGGTCTGGGTCGCCACAGCGGCCTGTTGCAGCGCGTCCTTGCTGACCCATTGGTTGAGCAGTGTCGAGCCGACCAGAACCAGCAGCCCTGCGGTCGCCACCGCCCCCAGCACCGGATGGAACAGAAACACCGCAGCCAGAAAGAACGGTGCCCATGGCAGGTCGAACAGCGCCATCAATACCGGAGAGCCGATCAGGCGCTGCACCGCCTCGAGGTCGCGCATCCCGCCGCGCACCACCAGGTCCGACCCGATGGCGTCGCCATCCTGCAACGCGGCGGTGAAAACCCGTCCCTCCATCCGCTCCTGAAAGCGTGCCGCAACGCGCGACATCACCCGGCTGCGCGCCAGATCCAGCACGCCCATCATCACGAACAGAAAGATGACCAGCAGGAACAGCGCCGTCAGCGTCTCGACCGAGCGGCTGGCCAGAACCCGGTCATAGACCTGCATCATGAACAGCGGCCCGGTCAGCATCAGCATGTTCACGGCAAAGGAAAACAGCCCGACAAAGGCGTAAAGCTGCCACGTCCTGCCGCGCGCGTCGCGCAATTCGCGTCGGCCATCGTGGCGCGGGGGCGGCAAGGCCATGCCGGTTCCTTCCTGTTGGCGCGCTGGGCCCTTGTCCGGGCGTCAGACTGCGCATATCCCAATTCGCGACCGCGAAACAGTCTGCCTGCTGTCGGGGCGGCCGTCCCGAATCGATCACCTGATTCCTCTATAGCCGCGAAAGGTTATCAGAAGCTTGCTTTTCCGCATCCTTGCCCTGTCCGGTCTGATGGCGCTGGCGGCCTGTGCCGGGTCGCAGGACGGCGCCGCCATCAACGATCCGCTGGAACCGATGAACCGCCGCGTCCACGCCTTCAATCGCGGCCTGGACGCGCATGTGGTCCGCCCGCTTGGCGGCGCGGTGTCGTCGGGTGACGACGATGGGGGCCTTGGCCGCGCCGCGCTGACCGCTGCGGGCAACGTCGGTGGCAACCTGGCCCTGCCGGGCAAGGCCGTGAACCACCTGTTGCAGGGCAAGCCCGCCCCTGCGGTGCGCACCACCTTCCGCTTTCTGGTCAACACCACCCTGGGCTTCGGCGGCCTGCTGGATCCGGCCGGCAAGGATTTCGCCCTGCCCGAGGAGGACACCGATTTCGGCCAGACCCTTGCCACCTGGGGCGTGGGCGAGGGGCCCTATCTCGAACTGCCGCTGATCGGGCCCTCGACCCTGCGCGATGCCACCGGCCGGGTGATCGATCTGGCCATCGATCCGGTGCGGCAATGGCTCAATCGCGACCAGTATCTGATCGGCATGGGCGCGCGGCTGGCCTCAAAAGCCGGTGAGCGGGCACGCTTTGGCGATTCCGTCGATTCCATCCTGCATGAAAGTGCCGATAGTTATGCGCAGACGCGGCTGATCTGGCTGCAGCATCGCCGCCACGAGCTTGGCCAGAAAGGAGAGGACATTGACCCTTATGCCGAATGACACCCGCAGGGGGTTCCTGGGCCTGTTCGGATGCGGGCTTGCCTTGGCAGCCGTGCCTGCATGGGCGCTGGACACGGGCGAGGCGCGGGCACTGATACAGCGGTCGCTGGACGAGGTCTATGCCGTCATCAACTCGGGCCAGCCGCCGGAACAGATGTTCAAGGCTTTCGAGGCGATCTTTGCCCGCTATGCCGATGTGGACATCATCGCCCGGTCCGCGCTGGGTCCGGCGGCGCGCGGGGCCGATCCGGCGCAATTCGCCGCCTATCGCCAGGCGTTCCAGGGCTATATCGGTCGCAAATACGGCAAGCGCTTTCGCGAGTTCATCGGCTCGAAGATCGAGGTCAAGGACGCTCGGCCGGTCAAGTCCTTCTTTGCCGTCACCTCGATCGCCTATCTCAAGGGCCGCAGCCCGATGGAAGTCGAATGGCATGTGTCGGACAAATCCGGACGCAGCCGCTATTTCAACATCATCATCGAAGGCGTGAACATGCTGGCGTCAGAGCGGGCCGAGATCGGTGCGATGCTGGCACGGCGCAAGGGCGATCTGTCGGCGTTGACCGCCGATCTGACCCGCGCGGGCTAGAAAGAAAAAGCGGCGCCAGAAAGGAAAGGGCCGGTCCCGAGGACCGGCCCTTTTGTCATTCCTGATAGACCCCCTCGATCCCGCGCAGGGCCTGCAGCAGCGGATCGTCGGCCGGCAGGTCGGCGGGGGGCATCTCGGCCTCGGGGCCGGTGCCGATCGTCTCGGCCGGAAAGCGCGGCGGCCCGCCGGCGGCGGTATCGGCCGCGATCGTGCCCGCGGCCTCGGCCGGCGGAACGGCACCTGGCAGGGGATCGACCGCGCCCTGGGCATCGGGGGTGGTGGGCGCCGGGGCGGTGCCGCCCTGACCCAGGGCCTGCGACAGCGCCGCGGCCAGCGGGTCGGCGCCGCCTTCCTCGCCGGAACTGACCACTTGCGGAACCGCGCTTTCGGCGTCGAATACGAAATTGCCCAGCGGTTCGACCGGCAGGCCGTCGTGGATCTCGGTCATCACCGCCTGCCAGATCTCGGCCGGCAGCCCGCCGCCGGTCACGCCCTTCAGGGGGGTGTTGTCGTCATAGCCCATCCACACCCCGGTCACATACTGGCCGGTAAAGCCGATGAACCAGGCGTCGCGATAGCTCGAGGTGGTGCCGGTCTTGCCCGCCGCCGGGCGGCCGGGCAGCCGCGCCCTGGTGCCGGTGCCGCGTTCGATGACCTGCTGCATCATGCCGATCAATTCGCCCGCCGCCTTTTGCGAGATCACGCGCTGTCCCATGCCGCCTGCCTGACCGATCAGGGCCTGATCGTCGCCCTTGATACGCAGTTCCACGAGGCCATAGGGGCTGACGGCGGTGCCGCCATTGCGGATGCCGGCATAGGCGGCGGTCATGTTCAGCAGCGTCGATTCCGACACCCCCAGCCCCAGCGACGGCCCCGAGGCCAGGTTGGCGGCAAAGCCGAAATCCTGCGCCACGCGCCGAACCGCATCGCGGCCCACCGTTTCCTGCAACCGGATCGTGGCGGTATTCAGCGATTGCGCCAGGGCGCGGGTCAGCGTCACCTCGCCCAGATAGCGGCGGGTATAGTTCTGCGGCGACCAGGGGCCCGAGCCGCGCACATTGATCGTCAGCGGTGCATCCAGAACCGTATCGTTCGGGCCATAGCCCTGGTCCAGTGCGGCGGCAAAGACAAAGGGCTTGAAGCTGGAGCCGGTCTGCCGCATCGCCTGGGTGGCGCGGTTGAAAGTGCCGGTGGCGGTATTGTCGCGCCCGCCGATCATCGCCCGCACGGCGCCATCTGGCGACATCACCACCACCGCGGCCTGCGCCTTCGAGCCCTTGGCCACCTTTTCATCGAAGATACGTTGCAGGGCGCGTTCGGCGGCGCGCTGCACCCGCTGGTCGAAGGTGGTCTTGATGGTTACGTCCTCGGTCGTCTCGCTGGTCAGGAAACCGGGGCCGGCCTCCATCACCCAATCGGCGAAATAGCCGCCGGCGCGGGCGGCGGCGGCCTTGGACAGCACCGCAGGCCTTGCCTTGGCCTCGGCCAGTTCCTGATCGTTCAGATAGCCCTGATCGTGCATCAGGCCAAGGATGACGGTGGCCCGGTCCTGGGCGCGCTGCAAATTCGATGTGGGCGCGAAATAGCTGGGCGCCTTGAGCAGCCCCGCCAGCATCGCCGCCTCGGCCGCGTTCACCTGGGATGCGGACTTGTCGAAATACCGCTGCGCCGCTGCCTCGAAGCCGCGGGCCCCGGCGCCCAGATAGGACCGGTTCATGTAGATGTTGAGGATGTCCTCCTTGGAGTATTTGAACTCCATCGCCAGGGCATAGGGGACTTCCTTGATCTTGCGCCAGATCGAGCTCTTGCGGCATTCGGCCTCGAACTCGGCCTCGGACTTCCAGCGCGTCGGGTCAAAGCTTTCGCCCAGGCACAACAGCTTGGCCACCTGCTGGGTGATGGTCGAGCCGCCATTGCCCTGCAAGGCGCCGCGCCCCTGCGACAGGTTGATCTTGATGGCGCTGGCGATACCCTGGGGATCGACGCCGATGTGACGGTAGAACCGCTTGTCCTCGGTCGCGACCACGGCATTCTTCAGCACCGGCGCGATCTTGTCGGCGCTGACCATGCCGAAGGTTTCGCCCCGCCAGGCAAAGACGCGGCCTTCGCTGTCCTGCATGGTCACGGATCCACGCGCCCGACCGTCGAACAGCGCCGAAGCCTCGGGCAGGGTGGTATAGTAATAGAAGCTCGCCGCGCCCAGGATCAGCGCCAGCGTCAGCCCCAGCCGCCACAAAGACCCCCACAACACCCGCCAGACCAGCAACACCAGCCCGCTGATTCCCCGGGTCAGCATGTTGCCCCGACGCGGGCGGCGCGGCGGCGGGGGCGGCGATCCGCCCGACTGTTTCTGGCGTTTCTGAGGGGCTTGGCCAAAATCGCGCTTGTCGGCGACAACGCGCCCGGTGCCGGTCGTTTTCTTCATGCCTGTGATCCTGCCCGACCGATCCTCGGTCCGTTTGCGCGCAACATACAGGAAAGGGCAGGGCTTGAGAACCGCGTTGACCAATAGGTGAACTGCCGCCTCTGGCCGCATTCCGCCGCCTCGCTGCCTGAAAATGCGGCAGTTGTCGCCTGACCGCCGCGCGAGGGCAGGTCAGGCTTGTCCGCTGCCGGCTCCGGCGGATTTCCTGAACGGGACATCAACTGCTGCAGTGCAGAAAAAAGGTGCGGAAGCCATGACAAGACCCAGTCCCATCACTTTTGCCATGCCGGCGCTTGCCCTGACCAGCGCCTGGGCGGCGCTGCCTGCCCGCGCGCAAGAGGCGGCGCCCGCCGCCGTTCCCATCGTGGACAAGGGCGACACGACCTGGATGATGATTTCGGCCGTGCTGGTCATGATGATGACCCTGCCCGGTCTGGCGCTGTTCTATGGCGGGCTGGTGCGGGCCAAGAACATGCTGTCGGTGCTGATGCAGGTGCTGACGATCTTTTGCATCATGGCGCTGCTATGGGTGTGCGTGGGTTATTCGCTGGCCTTTACCGGTGCTGCCACCGCCGAAGAGGCGGGGCCGCTGACGCCCTTCATCGGCGGCCTGTCAAAGGCGTTCCTGTCGGGCGTCACCACCGCCTCGCTGGCCGAGACCTTCACCGCCAACGTCTTTGTGCCCGAATATGCCTTCATCATCTTTCAGATGGCCTTTGCCTGCATCGCCCCGGCGCTGATCGTCGGCGCCACGGTCGAGCGGATGAAATTCGCCGCCGTGCTGATGTTCGTGGTGATCTGGTTCTTTTTCTCATACGTGCCGATGGCGCATATGGTGTGGTGGTGGGGCGGGCCTTCGGCCCATGATGCGCCCTCGGGCTATCTGTTCGGGCATGGCGACCTGGATTTCGCCGGCGGCACCGTCATCCACATCAACGCCGGCGTGGCCGGGCTGGTCGCCGCCATCGTCGCCGGGCCGCGCCTGGGTTATGGGCGGGAACTGATCGCGCCGCACAACCTGCCCTTTACCCTGCTGGGCGGGTGCCTGCTGTGGATCGGCTGGTTCGGCTTCAACGCCGGCTCGAACATGGAGGCCACCGGAACCGCCGCCATGGCCATCCTGAACACCACGGTGGCGACGGCGGCGGCGGCGCTGGCCTGGGCCTTTGGCGAATGGGCGATGCGTGGTCACCCGTCGCTGCTGGGCGGGGTGTCGGGGGCGATCGCCGGTCTGGTCGGCATCACCCCGGCGGCCGGCTTCGTCGGGCCCATGGGTGCCATTGTCATCGGTCTGGTGGCGGGGCTGCTGTGCATGTGGTTCGTGATTTCGCTGAAATCGCGGCTGGGCGTCGATGAAAGCCTGGACGTGTTCGGCATCCACGGTATCGGCGGCATCATCGGCGCGATCCTGACCGGTGTGTTTGCGGCGCCATCCCTGGGCGGATCGGGGATATTCGACTATGCCACCGGCGCTGTCGCAGCTGATTACAGCATTGCGGGGCAGGTGGCTACGCAGACGCTGGGCGTTGTGGTTGCGGTGATCTGGTCGGCGGTTGTGTCCTTCGTGGCGCTGATGATCGTCAAGGCAACCATCGGCCTGCGCGTGCCCGATCAGGACGAGCGTCAGGGCCTTGACATCACCACGCACGGCGAAAGCGCCTATAACAGCTGATCCCATGCCTGCCGCGCGAAGGCCCGGCCGTGCCGGGCCTTTTGCTTGCGCCGCCGATCAGGCCACTTGTGCCGCCGATCAGGCCAGGCGCGAGACGACGAAATCCGCCAGATCCGCCAGAATCGCGCGCAGCGGGCTGTCGGGGGCCGCCGTCAGGGCCGCCTTTGCCCGTGCTGCCCAATCCAGCGCATCGTGGCGCGCCGCCTGCAAGGCGCCGCGCGCCCGCAGGATCTGCAAGGCGCGTTCCAGGTCGCCCGCGTCCTGCTGGCCCTGGCCGATGGTGCGGGCCCAGAAGGCGCGCTCGTCGGTATCGGCGGCGGCGATGGCCTTGATGACCGGCAGCGTCAGCTTGCGTTCGCGGAAATCGTCGCCGACATTCTTGCCGATGACCTGGGTCGAGCCGCCGTAATCCAGCAGGTCGTCCACGATCTGGAAGGCGATCCCCAGCGCATCGCCATAGTCGAACAGCGCCCGCTGCACGCTGGCATCGGCGCCCGCCACCACGGCGCCAGCCTCGGTCGCGGCGGAAAACAGGGCCGCGGTCTTGCCGCGCACGATCTGCAGATAGGTCTGTTCGGTGGTTGCAATGTCCTGGGCGGCGGTCAGCTGCAGCACCTCGCCCTCGGCAATGGTGGCGCTGGCATTGGCCAGGATGCGCATGACCTGCATGCTGCCGGTATCGGCCATCAACTGGAAACTGCGCGCGAACAGATAATCGCCCACCAGAACGCTGGATTTATTGTCCCACAACAGATTGGCTGTCGGCCGCCCGCGCCGTTGCTGGCTTTCGTCCACCACATCGTCATGCAGCAGCGTGGCGGTGTGGATGAACTCGACCGCCGCCGCCAGTTGCACATGGCTGTCGCCGCGATAGCCGCACAGCCGCGCCGCCGCCAGCACCAGCATCGGCCGCAATCGCTTGCCGCCGGCCTCGACCAGATGCGCGGTGACCTCGGGGATGCGGGGCGCATGGCGGCTGGCCATGCGATCGCGGATCAGCGCGTTGACCCTGTCCATATCGCCGGCCAGTTCGGCCGCAAGCCGGTCGAGCGGCTTGGAGACGTTTTCGTTCATGCCCATCTGCCATCACCTTTCGCTGCAAGCCATTGCCATGTCATGGACACAATCGCAACCGCCGCTTACATCTTCTGCCGGAATGAAACAGCTTCTGCACAGCACCGACCCGCTTCTGATCGCCCGCGCCACCGACATCCTGGCTGCCGAGGGCATCACCGCCTATTGCCTTGACCAGCACATGAGCGTGCTGGAAGGCTCGTTGGGGATTCTGCCGCGACGATTGATGGTGGCCGACCGCGACCTGTTCATGGCCCGCGCCATCCTGCGCGACCATGCCATCGCCCATGACTGACCTGCGACGCGATGCCTTTCTGGGCGGGCGGCTGACCATTGCCCAGCCGCGCCGCGGTTACCGCGCCGGGGCCGATGCCGTCATGCTGGCCGCGGCCTGCCCTGCAAAATCGGGGCAGTCGGTTCTGGAACTGGGCTGCGGCGCCGGTGTGGCGCTGCTTTGTCTGGGATGGCGTGTCGATGGACTTCAGCTTTCGGGACTGGAGCTTCAGCCCGGTTATGCACAGCTTGCAATTGAGAACGCAGCCGCCAATCACCTGAAGGCGAGCATCCATCTGGGCGATCTGGCGGCGATGCCCGAGGCGCTGCGCAGACAGACCTTTGACCATGTCATCGCCAATCCGCCGTATTTTCCATCCGGGACCGCCGCCCCTGACGTCGGCCGCGGCATCGCCCGGCACGAGACGACACCGCTGGCGCAATGGATCGCTGCGGGGCTCAGACGGCTACGACCCGGCGGCTGGCTGACGCTGATCCAGCGCGCCGACAGGCTGGACACGATCCTGCCGGCCCTGGTGCCGGCGGCCGGTGCGATCACGATTCTGCCAGTCAGCGGCCGCATCGGACAACCCGCCGGACGTGTCCTGGTGCGCGCGCGCAAAGGCGCGCGCGGACCGATGCGGTTGCTTAGTCCCTTCATCATGCACGAAAAACTGTCACATTCCGGCGATGGTGAGGACTTGACTGCCGCCGCGCAGGCGGTGCTGCGGCATGGTGCCGCGCTCAACCTGGAGAGTGATGGATTTTCGGTGACAATGTGACGATTCTGTGCTGCAATCCTTGGGTTCGATCAATCCAAGAGGAGGACGGAATGTCGGTTGAATCCCATGTTCAGGAGCTTCGCCGCAAACACCAGTCGCTGTCCAACGCCATCGAGGCTGCGCATCGCAGTCCCGGGGTGGATGACCTCGTCATCGCACAGATGAAAAAGGAAAAACTTCGCCTCAAGGAAGAGATCACGCGTCTTTCTCATTGACCGGGGACCGGCCCGCATCGGGCCGGATACGGTCGGTTCCACGAAAAACGGCCCGCGAATTTCGCGGGCCGTTGCAGTTGCGGCATGCCAGTGCCTAGACGAAGAACTGACCGCCGTTCGCGCTGATGGTCGAACCGGTAATGAATCCCGCATCGTCCGAGGCCAGAAATACCACGCAGCGCGCAATTTCCTCGGGTTCGCCCAGGCGTCCTACGGGAATCTGCGGGATGATACGCTCGTTCAGGACCTTTTCGTCGATGGCGCGGACCATTTCGGTGCCGATATAACCCGGGCAGATGGCATTGACGGTGATGCCGGCGCGTGCGCCCTCTTGAGCCAGGGCCTTGGTAAAGCCCAGGTCGCCTGCCTTTGCCGCCGAATAGTTTGCCTGGCCCGCCTGACCTTTCTGGCCGTTGATCGAACTGATGTTGATGATGCGGCCGAACTTGCGGTCGCGCATGCCGGACCAGACAGGGTGGGTCATGTTGAACAGACCCGTCAGGTTGGTGTCGATGACCTCTTTCCATTGCTGGGGGGTCATCTTGTGGAACATGGCATCGCGGGTGATGCCCGCGTTGTTGACCAGCACCGCGATCGGCCCCAGTTCGTCCTCGATCTGCTTGATGCCGGCGGCACAGGCATCATAATCGGCGACCGACCATTTGTAGGTCTTGATGCCGGTTTCCTCGGTGAACGCACGCGCGGCGTCATCGTTGCCGGCGTAATTTGCCGCGACGGTGTAACCCGCATCCTTCAATGCCTTGGAAATCGCCGCACCAATGCCGCGCGACCCGCCGGTCACAAGGGCCACTTTTGCCATTTCTTCCCCCTCCGAAAATGGTCTTGCAATTGTGTTACTGAATACGAACCGGGCGCGCAAGATAGTTGCGCGCCCTTTGTCGATCAGCGTTCCAGGCAGAGAGCGACGCCCATGCCGCCGCCAATGCACAGGGTTGCAAGGCCCTTTTTCGCATCACGGCGTTTCATTTCGTGGATCAGCGTGTTCAGGATGCGCGCCCCCGAGGCCCCGATCGGGTGCCCGATCGCGATGGCCCCTCCGTTCACGTTGACGATCGCGGGATCCCAACCCATGTCGCGGTTGACGGCGATCGCTTGCGCCGCAAAGGCCTCGTTCGCCTCGACCAGATCCAGATCGGCGACCTTCCAGCCCGCCCTTTCCAGCGCCCGGCGGCTGGCCGGGATGGGGCCCGAGCCCATGATCGCCGGATCGACCCCCGCTGTCGCATAGGATGCGATCCGCGCCAGCGGTGTCAGGCCGCGGCGGTTCGCCTCGTCCTCGGTCATCACCAGAACGCCAGCGGCGCCGTCGTTCAGCCCCGAGGCGTTGCCCGCGGTCACGCTGCCTTCTTTCGAGAAGGCGGGTTTCAGCTTCTCCATCGCCTCCAGCGTCGCGCCGTGGCGAATGTATTCGTCGCTGTCGATGACGGTATCGCCCTTGCGCGTCTTGATGGTGACGGGAACGATCTCGTCTGCAAAACGGCCAGCCTTTTGCGCGGCCTCGGCCTTGTTTTGCGAGGCGACGGCAAATTCATCCTGTTCGCTGCGGGAAATGCCCCATTTCGCTGCCACATTCTCGGCCGTCGTGCCCATGTGATAATCATGGAATGCGTCCCACAGCCCGTCGCGGATCATGGTGTCCAGCATCTTCATGTCGCCCATCTTCTGGCCGGCGCGGATATAGGCGGCATGGGGGGCAAGCGACATCGATTCCTGCCCGCCCGCAGCAACGATGCGGGCGTCGCCAAGCAGCACCTGCTGGGCTGCAAGCGCCACCGTCCGCAGGCCCGAGCCACAGACCTGGTTGATCAGCCAGGCGGCCGATTCCTTGGGGTAGCCCGCCTTGATATGCGCTTGGCGGGCGGGGTTCTGGCCCTGGCCAGCGGTCAGAACCTGACCAAGAATGGTCTCGGACACCTCGGCGGCCTCGATCCCCGCGCGCTCGACCAGCGCCTTCAGGACGACCGCGCCCAGTTCATGCGCTGGCAGATTGGCAAACGAACCCAGGAAGCTTCCTACCGGCGTGCGCGCGGCTGAAACGATTACGGCTTTGGTCATGGCTAGTCCTTCCTCTTGGCCTGGAAAGCGGCTCTGGGGCAGTGTTTGCCGTTTCGTTTCGTTGCGTCAAGGCAACTTGACGCCTTGCCGGAACAAAGCTGTCATGCGCGGAAAGAGATATTTCGGGCTTGAAAAACAATGGAAAACCCCGGCGCCGTTGTTCCGGACGCCGGGTCCGGGGCGCGTTATGCAATGCCGCCGCCCTTCCGGCAGCAGCGCCGGATGGATGCGCCATCGATTGCGCGTGTCTGCGGCGAATGACGTCTGCCGTGAAATCTGTGCGAGGCTGTCAGCTGCGTCTGGCTGCGGAATTCGGTGAACGCCAGGGAGGCACGATGGTCGGCGCGCCGAAGTAGTATCCTTGCAGGCAGTCGATGCCCATATCGATCAGGAAAGCGGCGTCGTCGGCGGTTTCCACCGATTCTGCCACCGTGAACATGTCGAAATGATGGGCGATCGACTGCAGCGCGCGTGTCAGCACCTGATTGTCGCGGTGGCCGGCGATTTCGCGGATGAACTGCCCGTCGATCTTGATCATGTCGAAGCAGAAATCCCGCAGATAGCGGAAGGATGTGTATCCGGCGCCGAAATCGTCCAGCGCGAAGCTGACTCCGTGGCCCTGCAATTCATGCATGAATCGTTCGACCAGTTCGGGCATGCCCATGGCCGAGCTTTCGGTGATTTCCAGGATCAGCCGTTCGCCAAGACTGTCGTCGCCGGCGATGCCTTCGCGCAAGGTGCGCAGCCATGCCGGATAACCTATCGATCGCGCGGACATGTTCACCGAAAGCCTTAGCGAGGGTTCCTCGGCCAGCGCCTTCAGCCCCAGCGCCAGCGACAGACAGTCGATCTGCCGCCCCAGTTCCGTGGTTTCGGCAAGCGGCATGAAGTCGCGCAGCGGTATGATGCGCCCGGTTTCGTCGATGATGCGGATCAGACCTTCGTGAAAGGCCACATTCTCGGGCCGGTCGGCCTGCACCACCGGCTGATATGCCAGCACCGCGTCGCCCCGCGATACGGCCCGGCGCACGGTTGCCATGGTCACGCGCGACTGCTGGTCAACCACGAAATCCAGCGGGGATCCCATTTCCAGCTTTGAATCGATCTGATCGGTCATGCCAAGACTCCTTCGTCATCCGAAGTCTGGCGATGATGTCCTAAGATCGGGTAAACTTCAGGGGCTTTCTGGATTCGAGGTTAACAGGGTCTTGCCCGAAACGACGCAAAGATGCCCGTGGTGCGGGACCGATCCGCTGTATGTCGCCTATCACGATCACGAATGGGGGGTGCCCGAACGTGATTCCCGCGCGCTATGGGAAAAGCTGGTTCTGGACGGGTTTCAGGCCGGGTTGAGCTGGATCACCATCCTGCGCAAGCGTGACGCGTTTCGCGCGGCCTTCGACGGCTTCGACCCGGAACGCGTGGCCGCCTGGGACGAGGCGCGCGTCGCCGCGACGCTGGCCGATCCCGGCATCATCCGCCACCGCGGCAAGATCGAGGCCACCGTGCGCAGCGCCCGGCTGTATCTGCAGATCGAGGCGGACGAAGGTTTCGCGGATTTCATCTGGTCCTTTGTCGACGGCCAGACGATCCAGAACGATTTCGCCGCCATGGCGCAGGTGCCGGCCAGCACCCCGCAATCGCAGGCAATGGCCAAGGCGCTGAAGCAACGCGGTTTCAACTTCTGCGGGCCGGTGATAACCTATGCTTTCATGCAGGCCTGCGGGTTGGTCAACGACCATCTGACATCCTGTCCGGCCCATGGACGCCTCAGGGGGCAATAGCCTGCCGGATCAGGGTCAGGGCGGCGTCAGAGGACCAGTCGGCCCCGCCCATAAGCCGGGCGATCTCTTGCCCTTCGCGGTCGATCAGGACGGTGACGGGCATGCCCATCACACCCATCGCGCGCGCCAGTTCCTGGCGCGGATCCAGCAGCACCGGCAAGTGGCTGACCCCGGCTTCGGTCAGGAACTTGTCGATGGCCGGGGGCGGGTTGTGGCCCGAGGCAATCGCGACCACCTCGAAATCGTCGCCGCGCATCTCGGCCTGCAGCCGGTCCAGCGCCGGCATCTCCTCGCGGCAGGGGGCGCACCAGGTCGCCCAGAAATTCAGCAGGACGACCTTGCCCCGGTAATCGGCCAGGCTGTGACGCCCACCCTGGGGGTCGGTAAAGGCAATCTCGGGCACCGGCGCCGGATCGCCCGGCACCAGACGGCTCAAACCGCCGTCCTGCGCCGCCTGCCAGTCGATGCTGCCCGACCACGCCGGGTTTGCACCGATCATCAGCGCCGTATAAAGAACCAGCCAACGCATTTTCACCCCCGAAGGACCAGTCATGACCCAGCAGCCAGCCACCGCCAACCAGATGTGGGGCGGACGTTTTGCCGCCGGTCCGGACGCGATCATGCAGGCGATCAACGCCTCGATCGGGTTCGACCAGCGGCTTTATGCCCAGGACATCCGGGGCAGCCGCGCCCATGCGGCGATGCTGGCCGCCCAGGGCATCATCAGCAGTAGCGATGCCGAGGCGATCGGGAAAGGGCTTCTCACGGTCTTGTCAGAGATCGAGAGCGGGGATTTCCCGTTCTCGACCGAACTGGAAGACATCCACATGAACGTGGAATCGCGGCTGAAGCAGATCATCGGCGAGCCGGCCGGACGGCTGCATACCGCGCGTTCGCGCAACGATCAGGTAGCGACCGATTTCCGGTTGTGGGTGCGCGATCAATGCGATGCGGCGATCCAGGGCTTGCAGGCGCTGATGCGCGCGGCACTGGCGCAGGCGGAACAGGGCGCGGATTGGGTGATGCCGGGTTTTACCCATCTGCAGACCGCGCAGCCGGTGACCTGGGGCCACCACATGATGGCCTATGTCGAGATGTTCGGCCGCGACCTGTCGCGCTTTCAGGACGCGCGCCGGCGCATGAACGAATGTCCGCTGGGGGCGGCGGCCCTGGCCGGGACCGGCTTTCCCATCGACCGCGAGGCGACGGCCAGCGCGCTGGGCTTTGACCGACCGATGGCCAACAGCCTCGATGCGGTCAGCGACCGCGACTTCGCGCTGGAGTTCCTGTCCTCGGCGGCGATCTGCGCGGTGCATCTGTCGCGCCTGGCCGAGGAACTGGTGATCTGGTCCTCGGCCCAGTTCCGCTTTGTCGCCATGTCGGACCGGTTTTCCACCGGCTCGTCGATCATGCCGCAGAAAAAGAACCCCGATGCGGCAGAACTGATCCGGGCCAAGATCGGCCGCATCCTGGGCGCCGCGGTGGCGCTGTTCGTGGTGATGAAGGGCCTGCCGCTGGCCTATTCCAAGGACATGCAAGAGGACAAGGAACAGGTGTTCGACGCCGCCGACAACCTGATGCTGTCGCTGGCGGCGATGACCGGGATGCTGTCGGACCTGACCGCGAACAAGGACCGGCTCGAGGCCGCGGCCGGCGCCGGCTTCTCGACCGCGACCGATCTGGCCGACTGGCTGGTGCGCGAGGCGGGGCTGCCGTTCCGCGACGCCCATCACGTTACCGGCAGCCTGGTCGCCATGGCCGAAAAGGCGGGGGTGGATCTGCCCGAACTGACGCTTGAACAGATGCGGTCGGTGCATCCCGCCATCACCGAGGATGTCTATTCGGTGCTGGGGGTGCATAATTCCGTCGCCTCGCGCATGTCCTATGGCGGCACGGCGCCCGCGCAGGTGCGTGCCCAGATTGCCCGGTGGAAGGAGGCCCTGGCATGACCCAATCGCTGATGCTGGCGGCGCTGGCGCTGATGCTGACGCTGCTGGCCGCCTGCGGCGTCGATGGCGCGCCCACGCGGCCCGATCCGGCCCCGGCCACCCCCGGCCTGCATGTCAGCGGCGAGGCGCGGATCGGTGTCACGACCGCGCTCTAGCCTGACGCCGTTGCGGCTGGTCTGGCTGGGGCTGGCCTGCCTGGGCGCTGTCGTCGCGCTGACCGCGCCCGGCGGGGCCGGGATGCATCCCGGCGATGTGGTGGGGCAGGCGGCGCTGGCAATCTGGTGCGTGGCCGAAACCATGGTGCGGCGCAACTGGCTGGCGCTGCTGACGCTGCCGGCGCTGTATCTTGGACTGGGCTGCGCGCTGCCGCTTTATCTTTTCATCCGCTCTCGCAGGATCACCTGATGGATCATTTCAACTACCGCAACGGCCATCTGCATGCCGAAGAGGTGCCCCTGGCGCAGATCGCGGCACAGGTGGGCACCCCGGTCTATGTCTATTCCGCCGCCACGCTGACGCGGCATTTCCGGCTGTTTCAGCAGGCGCTGGCCTGGACCGAGCATCTGGTCTGCTTTGCGGTCAAGTCGAACAGCAATATCGCGGTGCTGAAACTGCTGGGCGATCTGGGCGCGGGCATGGATATCGTCTCGGCCGGGGAATATGCGCGCGCGCGTGCCGCCGGCGTGCCGCCGCAGCGCATCGTCTTTTCCGGCGTCGGCAAGACCGAGACCGAGATGCGCATGGCGCTGGAAGGCGGCATCCGCCAGTTCAACGTCGAATCCGAACCCGAGCTGGAGCTGTTGTCGCGGGTGGCCCATGGCATGGGGCTGCGTGCGCCGATCGCCGTGCGGGTCAACCCCGATGTCGATGCCCGCACCCATGAGAAGATCGCCACCGGCAAGTCGGAAAACAAGTTCGGCATCCCCATCGCCCGCGCCCGCGAGGTCTATGACCGCGCCCGCGCCCTGCCGGGGATCGAGGTGGTGGGCATCGACATGCACATCGGCAGCCAGCTGACCGACCTTGAGCCCTATCGCCAGGCCTATGCCAAGATGGCCGACCTGACGCGGGCGCTGCGCGCCGACGGACACGACATCCGCCGGCTGGACATGGGCGGCGGCCTGGGCATCCCCTATCGCCGCGACAACAACGCGCCGCCGCTGCCGATCGAATACGGTCAGGTCATCCGCGACACCGTGGGCGATCTGGGCTGCGAGATCGAGATCGAGCCGGGGCGCAACATTTCCGGCAATGCCGGCATCCTGCTCAGTTCCGTCATCTATCTGAAACAGGGCGAGGGGCGCGATTTCCTGATCCTGGACGCGGCGATGAACGACCTGATCCGGCCGGCGATGTATGCCGCCCATCACGACATCGTGCCGGTGACCGAACCGGCGGCGGGCGCGGATGTGGCGGCCTTTGACGTGGTGGGGCCGGTCTGCGAAACCGGAGACACCTTTGAAAAGGCGGTCGAACTGCCGCGCCTGGCGCCGGGTGAGCTGGTAGCCTTGCGCTCGGCCGGGGCCTATGGGGCGGTCATGGCCTCGGAATACAACTCGCGGCCGCTGGTCCCCGAGGTCCTGGTCAGCGGCGATCAATTCGCCGTCATTCGCGCGCGACCGACGCTTGAGGAAATGCTGGGACGCGATACCATCCCGGAATGGCTGTGATCGCGGGCGCCATCGGCACGGAACCATCGCTGCGGGCCATGATTGGCCCGGCGCCCGGTCAGGCTGCGGCTGTCCCGGGCAGTGCTCGCCGTGCGACCGGGTGGCATCGATGAAAGCCCAGGACAGCCCGCGCATCCGTCTGGCCATCGCGCTGACTCGCGCCGGCATGTGGTGGGAGGAACTGGCCCGCAATTTCTGGCTGCCCTCGGCCCTGCTGGCGCTGGCGGGGGCGGCGCTGGCCTTCGGCGCGGCGGACATGGTTCCGACGGGGGCGCTGCGGGCGATGACGGCGGTCCTGGCGCTGGCGGTGCTGGCGCTGGTCTGGCGCGGTCTGCGACGGCTGCGCAGGCCCACCACGCCGGCGGCGCGCGCCCGCGTCGATGCCAGCCTGCCCGAGCGGCCGCTGTCGGCGCTGGCCGACAGCATCGCCATCGGCGCCGAGGATGCGGGCGCGGCGCGGCTGTGGCAGGCGCATCAGGCGCGCATGTGGCGCCTCGCGCAGGCGGCGCGGCCGGTGGCGCCGGATGCCGGGTTGCGCTGGCGCGATCCGACGGCGCTGCGTCTGGCGGGGCTGACCGCGCTGGCGATGGCGCTGATCTTTGCGCCGGCGGGACGTTTCGGCCAGGGGCTGGCGGCGCTGGGCGGCAGTCTGCGCCCGGTGGCGCCAGGTGCCTTGCTGGCACCCGATGCCCCCGGTTGGGAAGGCTGGGCCGAACCCCCGGCCTATACCCGTCGGCCGACGATCTATCTGAACGCCTTGCCTGCCGATCAGGCGCTGGAACTGCCCAAGGGCACCCGGCTGAGCTTTCGCCTTTACGGCAGCGATGCGACGCTGGATCAGCAGATCGGCCCGGCGCTGCCCGACAGCCCGCCCGAGGCCCCGGCCTTTGTCGCCGAGCAAAGCGGCGCGGTCACGGTGGCAGGGCGACGGTTCGAGGTGATCGTGCTGCCCGATGCCCCACCCCAGGTGCAGGCTGGCGCCGTGCCGCAACGGCGTGTCGACGGCAAGCTGGTGCAGGATTTCACCGCCAGCGACGACAACGGCATCGTGGCGGGTCAGGCGGTGATCGCGCTGGACCTTGGGTCAATCGATCGCCGTTTCGGTCTGGCCGTCGCGCCCGAGCCACGCGATCCGGTCACACTGGAACTGCCCTTGCCTGCCATGGGCAGTCGCGACGCAATGCGCGGGCGCCTTGTCGCCGATCTGGCGCGCCACCCCTGGGCGAATCTGCCGGTGACGCTGTCGCTGAGCGTGCAGGATGGCATCGGCCAGCACGGCCGGGCCGAGCCGCTGCGCATGGTCCTGCCGGGGCGGCGCTTTTTCGATCCGCTGGCGGCGGCGCTGATCGAGCTGCGCCGCGATCTGCTGTGGTCGCGGGACAACGCGGCGGTGACCGCCCAGATGCTGCGCGCGATCAGCTGGCAGCCCGAAGGGCTGATGGACCCCGATCTGGCCGCGGGCCTGCGCGGGGCGGTGGCGACACTGGAATCCGGCCCCTTGCAGGATCAGACCCGCAATGCGCTGGCGCAGGTGCTGTGGGATGCGGCCGTCGCGCTTGAGGATGGCGGGCTGGCCGATGCGCTGGCGCGGATGCAGCAGGCCCAGCAGCGCCTGTCAGAGGCGATCCGCAATGGCGCCAGCCCCGACGAAATCCAGCGCCTGATGCAGGAACTGAAACAGGCGACCGACGCCTATGTCGACATGCTGGCCCGGCAACAGGAACAGGATCCTTCCGGGCGGTTCGACCGTTCCCCACGCCAGGGTCAGCAGATCACCGGCGACCAGATCCAGCAGATGATGGACGAGATCCAGCGCCTGATGAACGAAGGCCGCATGGCCGAGGCCCAGGAACTGCTGGAGCAGTTCAACCGCATGATGCAGAACCTGCAAGTCACCCGCAGCCCGGACGGCCAGGGCGGCAGCCAGCGGCCGATGGGGCGGCTGGCACAGACCCTGCGCGACCAGCAGCAGCTGGCCGACGAGGCGATGCGCCAGTTGCAGGACCAATACGGGCAATGGCAACCCCAGCCGCCCGAGGACGCGAGCCCGGGCGACCCGGGACAGGCTCAGGGTCAGGATCAGCAGGCCGGGCCCCAGGGGCAGGGCGGTTCCGGCGAAAGCTTGGCTGACCGCCAGCGCGCCCTGCGCGAGGATCTGGGACGCCAGCGCGGCCTGTTGCCGGGACGCGGCACCCCCCAGGGCGAGCAGGCGCGCCGCCAGCTTGACCAGGCCGGTCGCGCCATGGACGAGGCCGAGCGCGCCCTGCGCGACGGCGACCCCGGCGCGGCCATGGAACGGCAAGCCCAGGCCATCGAATCCCTGCGCGAGGGCATGCGCGCCCTGGGCGAGCTTGAAGGTCAGAACCAGGCACAGAACTCGCCGCAACCCGGCACCGGCCAGGACGGCGCGCAGGGCAGCGTTCCGGACCCGCGCGGCCAGAGGGGTCTGGCGCGGCCACAGGATCGCGGTTCGCAAACCGATCCGCTGGGCCGATCGCTGGCCGGCGAGGGCAATGCCATCACCGGCGGTGACCCGCTGGCCGAGGGTGCCGACCCCGCCCGCAAGGCACGCGAGTTGCAGGATGAAATCCGCCGCCGTGCCGGCGAGCCGCAGCGTCCGGCGGACGAGCGCGACTATCTGGACCGGCTACTCGACGGTTTCTGAGCCCGCGCCTTGCGCGGCATCGCCGCCAAGGCGCTGGTGCAACCACAGGCGGCCCTGGTCGATCTGCTGGCGCAGCTGCGCCAGCGGTCCCGCAGCGGGCTGTGTCGGCGGCAGCAACAGATGTGCCAGCCCCAGCGCCAGCGTCACCGCCAGACCCAGCGCCAGACCCATGGCATAGGCCCGGCGTGGCCGCGATGCGGGCACGGCCGGCATCGGTGGCCGGGTTTGGCGCTGCGCTGGGCGGATATGCAGATCTGCGGCCTCGGCCACCAGCGACTCGGCCATCAATGTGCGGGGATCGCCGCGCCGGTTGGCGCGCGGCGGCTGTGGGGGCGCCGCATTTTCCGCAGGCATGCTGCCGGGTCCGGCCGCCGCCAGTGGCTCCAGCCCGGCGCCGGGACCGTTCTGCACAGGCTCTGCTGGGGCCGGGGCATCGGCGCTGCGCGCCAGCGCGGGGGCAGGCGGGTCGGGAAGGCGCGTCAGCGTGGCGGCAAGTTCGGCGGCATCCGGAAGCCGTGCGCTGACCGGCGGTTGATGATCCCGTGATCCGGGCTCGGCTTTCGGCGCGGATCGACCGGCCGGCGGCGGCGTGGTGACGACCGTCCGGGTCTGGGGCGCGACTGGGGATGGCTGCGGCACATCGTCCTCGCCCGTGACCGTTGCCGCTGGCCAGTCCCGCGCTTGTGCGCGCGCGGCTGCCTCGGCCTCGCGGGCCTGCATTTCGCGCGCGGTTTCCTCGATCAGGATCGACAGCACCGAATCGTCCATCGGTCGGCTCAATGCCGCCGGGGCTTGCGGCGCAGGGGGGGGCGCCTCGGGTGCCGCGGGGGGCTGGGCCAGCGGGGTTCGCGGCTGCGCCGCCAAGGCGCGGCTTGCAGCAGGTGCAGCGCCGGTCTTGATCTGGCCCGGCTGGTGCCACACATGGCCGCAGGCAGAACATTCCACCTCGCGCCCCGTCGCGGGAATGGCGGCGGCGGCGATTTCGTATTGGGCCGCGCAGCGGGGGCAGGTCAGGCGCATGGGCAATGTCTTTCTTGGCGTCTAGGACTGGATTTCCGTGATGCGGGTGTCTCGCATTTGGCGCAGGACTGTTCTATCAAGCCGCGAACCGCGCGCCAAGCAGCCGCACCGGAGGAGCCGACCCTTGATCGAGATGCAGAACCTGTCTTTCGGCTACAAAGGCGATGCGCCGCTGCTGGCCGACATGTCGCTGAGCCTGCAACCGGGGTCGTTCCATTTCCTGACCGGGCCTTCGGGTTCGGGCAAGACCACCTTTCTGCGGCTATGCTATGCCGATCTGCTGCCGACCGCTGGCCGGATGGCGGCATTCGGCCAGGACGTGGCCGCGCTGTCGCGCGATGGCATCGCCGCGCTTCGCCGTCGGGTCGGGGTCGTGCATCAGGACACGCAGTTCCTGGATCACCTGCCGGTGGCGGAAAACATCGCCCTGCCGCTGGTGGTGGCGGGCGAGCAGATCGACATGGATGCCCTGGGCGAACTGCTGGCCTGGGTGCAGATGACCGGCCACGCCCGGGCCATGCCGCCGGCGCTGTCGGGGGGCGAGCGTCAGCGCGCGGCCCTGGCCCGCGCGGTGGTAATGTCGCCCGACCTGATCCTTGCCGACGAACCCACGGGCAACCTGGACTGGGAGATGTCGATGCGGCTGATGCAACTGCTGATCGAACTGAACCGCTCGGGCAAGGCGGTGGTGGTGGCCACCCATGACCTGAACCTGATCCGCGCCGCAAAGCAACAGGTGCAGGCGCGCGTGCTGCGCATCGCCGGGCGGCGGCTGCAACTCGCGGGGGCCGATCTGTGAAGAAACCCGATCTGAAATCGCTGAATCTGGCGGCCTTGTGGCGGGGACTGACCCAACCCGATGTCGCCGGCACCGACCGCGTGGTGCCGCCCACCGGCTTTACCGCGCAGCTGACGCTGTTTTCCGCCGCTGCCATGGCGTTCCTGGCGGTTTTCGCGCTGGCTCTGGCGCTGGCAACGGGACGGCTGGCGGAACGCTGGTCGTCCGAACTGGCACAGTCGGTGACGGTGCGCATTTCGGCCCCGCAGGCGGATCTGGACGAAACCACCGTCACCGTGATGGAGGTGCTGAAAACCACCCCCGGCGTCGCAGATGCCCGTCTGTTGCCCGAGGACGAGGTGGAAAAGCTGCTCGAACCGTGGTTCGGCCCCGATATCCCCGTCGAGGCCCTGCCGGTGCCACGCCTGGTCGAGGTCAGCCTGGCCGATCAGGGCTTTGACGCGCAGGCCCTGCGGCTGCGGCTCGAGGCCGAGGCTCCGGGCGCGGTGCTGGATGACCATACCCGCTGGCGCCAGCCGCTGGTTTCGGCCGCAGGCAGGCTGCGGGTGCTCGGGCTGTTCTCGCTGCTGCTGATCGCGGCCACTGCGGCGGCGATGATCACGCTGGCGGCAAAGGCATCGCTGGCCGCAAACGGTCAGGTGATCCGGGTCTTGCGGCTGATTGGCGCGCGCGACATCACCATCGCCACCGCCTTCGTGCGCCGCTTTACCCGCCGGGCCGGGCTGGGGGCGGCGGTGGGCACGGCGCTGGGGATGCTGGCGATCTGGGCTTTGCCCGCGGCCGATCCTGCGGGGGGATTCCTGACCGGCCTGGGCTTTCAGGGCTGGGGCTGGCTCTGGCCGCTGCTGGTGCCCTTGGCCGCGGCGGCGATCGGCTTTGCCGCCACCCGCTGGGCGGCGCTGAGGATGCTGCGCGAGGTGCGATGATGAGCCAGTATCAGCCGCGGCCGGCATCGGCGCTGGATTGGCTGCGGGCCGCGGCCTATTACGTCTATGTGGCGCTGGCGACACTGGCCATCGGGTCATGGGGGCTGCCGCAGGCGCTGCGCGGGCGCGATGCCGCCAACCGGGTCGCCGACATCTGGCTGCGCCAGATGCTGGGGGCGGCGCGGGTCATCCTGGGGGTGCGGGTCGAATATCGCGGACCGCTGCCGCAGGGGGACTGCCTGATCGCGGCCAAGCATCAAAGCTTTCTGGACATTCTGGCGCTGGCCCATGCCTGCCCGCGCCGCGCCTTCGTGATGAAGCGCGAGGTGCTGCGCGTTCCGGTCATGGGCTGGTTCGCGCGCAAGGTCGGCTGCATCCCCATCGACCGCGCCCGCGGCAAGGACGCGATGAAACAGATCATCCACGAGGTCGAGGCCGCGATGGCCAGCCCCGAAGGGCTGGGGCAGCTGATCGTCTATCCCGAGGGCACCCGCACCCGGCCGGGCGAGCGCCGGCCCTACAAGCACGGGGTGGCGGCGATCCAGCGCGCGACCGGCCTGCCGATCGTTCCGGTGGCGGTGAACTGCGGCCTGTTCTGGCCCAAGCGTGGCATCCCGATCCGCCGCGGCACGGCAGTGGTCGAATTCCTGCCCCCGATGCCCGCCGACGGACGTGCGACCACCGTGATCGAGACGCTGGAGCAGATCATCGAACCCGCCAGCGACCGCCTGCTGGCCGAAGCCGGCTGGCGCGGCTAGCCGTTTCGGGGGTTGCAACCGCGACGCGCTGCGGGTCAATCTGCGCCTGCGTCACGGAGGACGGCATGACCCCCATCATCGACATCGAGCGCCTGTCGAAAATCTATGACAGCGGCACCGCCGCCCTGGACCAGGTGTCCCTGCAGATCCACGAAGGCGAGATTCTGGCCCTGCTGGGCCCGAACGGCGCCGGCAAGACCACGCTGATCTCGATCATCTGCGGGTTGGTGGTGCCCAGCAGCGGCACGGTGTGCGTCGGCGGGCACGACATCCGCCGCGACTGGCGCGCGGCGCGCAAGCTGATCGGGCTGGTGCCGCAGGAAATCGCGCTCGAACCGTTCGAGCAGGTGATCGACTGCGTGCGCTTTACCCGCGGGCTTTACGGGCTGGGCCCCGACGAGGCCTATCTGGAACAGCTGCTGCGCAGCCTGGCGCTGTGGGACAAGCGTTTCGCCCGCACGCGCGAATTGTCGGGCGGCATGAAGCGGCGGGTGCTGATCGCCAAGGCGCTGTCGCATCGGCCCAAGGTGCTGTTTCTGGACGAACCCACCGCCGGCGTCGATGTCACCCTGCGCCGCGAGATGTGGGCCGTGGTGCGCGATCTGCGCGCCCAGGGCGTCACCATCATCCTGACCACCCATTACCTCGAAGAGGCCGAGGACATGGCCGACCGCGTCGGCGTCATCAGCAAGGGCCAGTTGCTGCTGGTGCGGCCCAAGGACGAGCTGATGGGCGAATTCGGCAAGAAGCACCTGACCGTGACCCTGTCCCAGCCCCTGGCCACGCTGCCCGAGGATCTGCGCGGGCGCGGGCTGGAACTGGCGAGCGACGGGCTGTCGCTGAACTATAGCTACGACACGCGCGGCGCGCGCAGCGGCATCGCGCGGCTCCTGGCCGATATCGCCGCCCATGGCATCGCGGTGCGGGACATCGCCACCAAGGAAAGCAGCCTCGAGGAAATCTTCATGTCCCTGGTCGAGGAGCAACCGGCATGAACTGGCAATCGGTGCGCGCGATCTTCGGCCACGAAATGGCGCGGTTCTTTCGCACGGTCTGGCAATCGCTGGCCTCGCCGGTGCTGTCGACGGTGCTGTATTTCGTGGTGTTCGGCGCGGCGATCGGCGGTCGCATCCAGGCCATCGAAGGCATCAGCTATGGCGCCTTCATCGTGCCGGGGCTGATGATGCTGACGGTGCTGCAACAATCGGTCAGCAATGCCAGCTTCGGCATCTATTTCCCCAAGTTCTCGGGGACGATCTATGAAATCCTGGTGGCGCCGGCCGGCTGGATCGAGGTGACGCTGGGCTATGTCGGCGCGGCGGCCGCCAAGGCGGTGCTGATCGCCCTGGTGATCCTGGTCACCAGCTTTGCCTTCAACGGCGTGCATATCGCGCATCCGCTGTGGATGCTGGCCTTTCTGCTGCTGACGGCGGTGGCGTTTTCGCTCTTGGGCTTCATCATCGGGCTGTGGGCGAAGTCGTTCGAGCAGTTGCAGATCGTCCCGATGATGGTCATCACGCCGCTGGTGTTTCTGGGCGGGGCCTTCTATTCGGCCTCGATGCTGCCACCGTTCTGGCAGGGCGTGGCCAAGCTGAACCCGGTGCTTTACCTGATTTCCGGCTTTCGATGGAGCTTTTTCGGCCTGGCCGACGTGCCGGTGGGCTTGTCGCTGGCAGCCGTGGTGGCGGTGATCGCAGTCTGTCTGTTGGCAATCCGCTGGATCTTCCTGACCGGCTGGCGGCTGCGCGAATGACCGCGCCGCCGCCCGCCCGGGCGCGCTAGTTGGAAAAGGCGCTGATCAGGTTCAGCACCGCCAGTATCTTGCGGGTGCTGCTGTCCACCCGATAGATGGCATCGTCGCCGCGATAATAGTCCCAGCCGGGCCGCGGCTCGAGATCGTAGCGATAGGGGTCGCTGATGCGGATGTAACGATCGCGCGGCAGGATCTGCCCGACGCCCAGCCCGTAATCGCGAACGATCTTGCGGGCCTGACCGGGGGGGACGCAGGCCGGATCCTTCTTGGCCAGCCCCGGCGGGCAGTCGAGATAGCGGTATTCGACCTGCCGGGCGTGCTTGCCATGGCGGTGGCCATGCTTGTCGTGGTCATGTTTCCGAGCGTGGCGATGATGGGGGTGATCCTGATGCGCATGCTTGCCGCCATGCCCCTTGCCATGTGCCTTGTCGGCGAAGGCTGGGCCGCTGGCCAGCAGCGCCAGGGCGACGGTGGCGGCGGTCAGAAAACGGTGGCTCTTCATGGCGTATCCTTGTCGGTGGATCTGGCTGGTGACGGGCTGTTAACGCCTGATGGTGCGGAAACGAAGCGAGGGCGCAGGGATTCATGCCAGTCATCGGCACGATTCTGCCGAGGCTGTCCTGCACGATCCGGCCCGGCTATTTCGGGCACAGCCGAGTCTGCGGGTCCAGCCGCACATATTCGCGGGCGCTGATGCGGTGCATCTGCAGCGAATGGCGCCATTGCGCATTCCACATCCGGCGGATGCCGTTGCGGTAATAATTGGCCATCAGCTCGTCCACGATCGGGGGGATGATGGTGGTGCCGGGGATGCGGGGCGCGTGAAAGCCCACAGTAGCCTTGGGGCCCAGGCAGGCGTTGGGCAGGGTGATATAGATGGTGCAGGCCGACCGGCAATAGCCGCGGATTTCAACCGGCCTGCCGCTGGCGGCCAACTGCTGGCGATACTTGATCGCCTCGAGCACGTTGCCGCCCTTGTTGTTGGCGATGACGATGGGGCGCGCCTTGGCGGGCTGGGCCTGGGCCTGCGGCGAAAGCCCCGCCAGCGGCAGGGCCAGCGCCAGCAGGCAAGCGGCAAGGTGCAGGACGGGGCGGGCGGCTTTGGTCATCATGGATCGGGCATCTGCTGTTCAGGGTGCCCGCCACTATGTCCCGAAACGCCCCCGGCTGCAAAATGACGATCCGGCGAGCCGCCGGCGCGCTTGCCGCTTAACAACGGCCGCGCTTGCGATTATATGCCCGCCATGACCCAGAACCCGCCCCTGCTGCGCCCCGATCTTGCCCCCAGCCCGATCTTCGACACCACGCGAAGGGAAGGGCAGCCGACCATCGGCATGGTCAGCCTGGGCTGTCCCAAGGCGCTGGTGGACAGCGAACGCATCCTGACCCGGCTGCGCGCCGAGGGTTATGCCATCAGTCCCGACTACAAGGGCGCGGGCGCGGTGATCGTGAACACCTGCGGCTTTCTGGATTCGGCCAAGGCCGAATCGTTGCAGGCCATCGGCGAGGCCCTGGCCGAAAACGGCAAGGTGATCGTCACCGGCTGCCTGGGGGCCGAGCCCGAATACATCACCGGCGCCCATCCCAGCGTGCTGGCGGTGACCGGGCCGCAGCAATACGAACAGGTGCTGGATGCCGTGCATCTTGCCGTGCCGCCCAGCCCCGACCCCTTCATCGACCTGATGCCGGCCAGCGGGGTAAAGCTGACCCCGCGCCATTACAGCTATCTGAAGATTTCCGAGGGCTGCAACCACGCCTGCAAGTTCTGCATCATCCCCGACATGCGCGGCAAGCTGGTCAGCCGCCCCGCCCATGCGGTGCTGCGCGAGGCCGAAAAGCTGGTCGAATCCGGGGTGCGCGAATTGCTGGTCATCAGCCAGGATACCTCGGCCTATGGGGTGGACCGCAAGTTCGCCACCGAACGCGGCCACCGCGCCCATATCACCGATCTGGCCCGCGATCTGGGATCCCTGGGCGCATGGGTGCGGCTGCATTACGTCTATCCCTATCCTCATGTGCGCGAACTGATCCCGCTGATGGCCGAGGGGCTGGTGCTGCCCTATCTGGACATTCCGTTCCAGCACGCCCATCCCGATACGCTGAAACGCATGGCCCGGCCGGCGGCGGCGGCGAAAACCCTGGACGAGATCGCCGCCTGGCGGTCCGCCTGCCCCGAGATCACCCTGCGTTCGACCTTCATCGTCGGCTATCCGGGCGAGACCGAGGCCGAATTCCAGACCCTGCTGGACTGGCTTGACGAGGCGCAGCTGGATCGCGTCGGCTGCTTCCAATACGAAAACGTCAAGGGTGCCCGCGCCAATGACCTGCCCGATCACGTCCCCGACGAGGTCAAGCAGGACCGCTGGGATCGCTTCATGCAGAAGGCCCAGGCGATTTCCGAAGCCCGGCTTGCCGCCAAGGTCGGTCGCCGGCTCGAGGTGATCGTGGACAGCGTCGATGACGACGGCGCCACCTGCCGGACCAAGGCCGATGCCCCCGAAATCGACGGCAACCTGTTCATCGACGAAGGCTTCGAACAGCTTTCCCCCGGCGACATCGTCACCGTCACCGTGGACGAGGCCGGCGAATACGACCTGTGGGGGCGGCTCTGACCGGGGCAGCAGGACAGGGGCAGGGACGGCTGTGAACTGGGATCCCGAGGGCAAGCCGCGCAAGCCCGACTTCCTGGGCATCGGCGCGCAAAAGGCCGGCACCACCTGGCTGTCGCAGATGCTGGGCCAGCGGCCCGATGTCTGGACCCCGCCCTTCAAGGAGGTGCAGTTCTTCAACCACCGCTTCGTGCCGGAACATCGCGCCTGGCTGCCCTGGCACTTCCGGCGCGCGCGGCTGAACATCATCAAGCGCCACGAGGCGCGCGGCGAGACCGTGCCCGAACCGCTGCTGCGCTATCTCGACCGCATTACGCGCGAGCCGATGTTCACCAACCACTGGTACAAGCTGGTGTTTGCGCCGGCGCCGCAGCATGCCCGCACCCTGGACGTGACCCCGGAATATTCCACCCTGCCGCCGGAAGGGGTCGATTTCGTCGCCGAATTCCTGCCGCAGGCCCGGTTTGTCTATATCATCCGCCATCCGGTCGACCGGGCGATATCGCAGTTGAAGATGAACTTGACCCGCGCGCGCCGCAAACCCGCCAGCCTGCAGGACTGGCTGGCCGAGGTCGAGGATCCGGTGCTGCTGGACCGGGGCGATTATCAAAACTATGTGCCGCGCTGGTCGGCGCGCTTCGGCCCCGACCGGCTGCTGTTCCTGCCCTTTGGCCAGATCGCCCGCGATCCCGTCGGATTGCTGCGGCAGGTCGAGGCTTTCCTGGGCCTGCCCCCGCACGACTATCGCGAACCCGGGCGCAAGGTCTTTGCCTCGGACCGCACGCTTTCGGTGCCCGATGCCGCGCGCCAGCGCCTGCGCGCCCGGCTGGAGTCGCAGTTCCAGTTCCTTCAGGATCATTTCGGCAGCGATTTCACCAGCCGCATGCGCTAGGGCGGCTTTCCCTTTGGATGGCTCTGGACTAAATAGCGCCCGACACTGACAGATCATCAGACGGGAAAAAGCGCATGGCCTCCTACCAGTATGTCTATCACATGGACGGCGTGTCCAAGACCTATCCGGGCGGCAAGAAGGTGTTCGAGAACATCCGCCTGAACTTTCTTCCCGGGGTCAAGATCGGCGTGGTCGGCGTCAACGGCGCCGGCAAGTCGACCCTGCTGCGCGTCATGGCCGGCTGGGACAAGGACTTCACCGGCGAGGCCTGGGCCGCCAAGGGGGCCACGGTCGGCTATCTGCCGCAGGAGCCGGAACTGGATCCCGCGCTGAACGTGCGCGGCAACGTGATGGAAGGCGTCAAGGCCAAGCAGGCCAAGCTGGACCGTTACAACGAACTGGCGATGAACTATTCCGACGAAACCGCCGAGGAAATGGCGCGGCTTCAGGACGAGATCGACGCCGAGAACCTGTGGGATCTGGACAGCCAGGTGGACGTGGCGATGGAGGCCCTGCGCTGCCCGCCCGATGATGCCGATGTCAGCACACTGTCGGGCGGCGAAAAGCGGCGGGTGGCGCTCTGCAAGCTGCTGCTGGAACAGCCCGACATGCTGTTGCTGGACGAACCGACCAACCACCTGGACGCCGAAACCATCGCCTGGTTGCAAAAGCACCTGATCGAATATCCCGGCACCATCCTGATCGTCACCCACGACCGCTATTTCCTGGATGACATCACCGGCTGGATCCTGGAACTGGATCGCGGCCGCGGCATCCCCTACGAGGGCAACTATTCTGCCTGGCTGGAACAGAAAGCCAAGCGCCTGGAACAGGAAGCGCGCGAGGACAAGGCGCGGCAAAAGACGCTGGAACGCGAACTGGAATGGATCCGGGCCGGCGCCAAGGCCCGCCAGGCCAAGCAGAAGGCCCGCATCAACGCCTATAACGAACTGGCCAGCCAGTCCGAACGTGAAAAGCTGACCCGGGCCCAGATCATCATTCCGAACGGCGAACGGCTGGGCAACAAGGTGATCGAGGTCACCGGCCTGAAAAAGGCCATGGGCGACAAGCTGCTGATCGAGGATCTGACATTCAGCCTGCCGCCGGGGGGCATCGTCGGGGTGATCGGTCCGAACGGCGCCGGGAAATCCACGCTGTTCCGGATGCTGACGGGCCAGGAACAACCCGACGCCGGCGAGATCGTCTATGGCGATACCGTCAAGCTCAGCTATGTCGATCAGTCGCGCGATGCGCTTGACCCCAACAAGACCGTCTGGGAGGAAATCTCGGGCGGGGCAGAGCAGATCGAACTGGGCGATGCCACCATGAACAGCCGCGCCTATTGCTCGGCCTTCAACTTCAAGGGTGGCGATCAGCAGAAAAAGGTGGGCCTGCTGTCGGGCGGCGAACGCAACCGCGTGCATATGGCCAAGCTGCTGAAATCAGGCGGCAACGTGCTGCTGCTGGACGAACCGACGAACGACCTGGACGTGGAAACCTTGCAGGCGCTCGAGGCGGCGCTGGAGGATTTTGCCGGCTGCGCGGTCATCATCAGCCACGACCGCTTCTTCCTTGACCGGCTGTGCACCCATATCCTCGCCTTTGAAGGCGATGCCCATGTCGAATGGTTCGAGGGCAACTTCGAGGATTACGAGGCCGACAAGGTCCGCCGTCTGGGCCCGGATTCCATCGAACCCAAGCGGGTGAAATACAAGAAGTTCACCCGCTGAGGCGCTTGCCCCGGCCCGGTGCCGGGGCAGCCGTTCAACCGCCCTTGCCGCCGCGGGGGCGTCTGGGGCGCGGGGTTTGCGCAGGGGGCTTTCCGGCCCCCGGCTTTCCGGCATCGGTTTTTTCCGTATCGGGCGGGGTGCGACGGCGCCAGACCAACCCTGCCAGACCCACCAGCACACCGACGCTGGCCACCGACAGCAGCATCAGGATCAGCGCGCCTTGCGTGGTTTCCGGGCGCACCCAGCTGACCAGGGCCAGCCCGACCAGCGCCCCCGCCAGCCCGCCCGGCCCCGCGATCTTGACCAGTTCCAGCAGGTTCATGGCTTACTCCGGCAGGATGCGGGCGCCGAGATCGTCGGCCCAGTTGCGCAGGGACAGGCGCAGCCGTTCCATGTCCCAGCCGCGCTGCCACAATTCGGGCTGCCCCTCGATGTCGCGGGCCCAGCGGCGAAAGGCGGCGGCGGCCTGATCGGGGGTGTTCACATGGCTCAGGTCGGCGATCAGCACATGCGCGCCGTCCTGGCCGTGCTGGCGCCCCGGGCTCCAGGCCAGCAGGAACGGGCCGCGGCGGTCGCCCGGTCGTGCCCCGGCCCGTTCGGCCAGCCGCAGCGCCCGCAGGCCCAGCATCTGGTTGTAGCCGTCGACCGCAGCAGGGCAGGGTGCGATACCGCCGGTCCGGGTCAGTTCCTGGGCCAGGCTGTCCTGGGCCACCGGCCAGACCGTGACCATCTGTTCTGCGGCGGGGATGTCCAGCGCATCGGCATTCGGCAGGTTGGCGACATAGGCTTCGCAGATCATCAGGTGGCGCGGCCGATCGGCGCTGGTCGCCAGCCCCGGAAAGGCGACAATGCCATAGGCGGCGAAATCCTGCGGCGGATACTGGCCCGGCCCGGCAAAGATGCGCGAGGCCCGCAAGCCACCGTCCGTGCCGGTCATGGGTGGTGGGCTGCTTGTGGGCGGAGGTGCCGATGTTGCCATGTCCATCTTGCCCCACAGCGGTCCGAACAGCCGTTCCAGATCGAAGATGTCGAAAAACGACCACGCCCGCCCGTGACCGGGCAGTGCAAGCGTTCCGATCAGCAGGACAGGCAAAAGGGTCGTCCAGCGCATGGCAGCACCCCGAACAGGGCATGATCGCCACCATGATAGCGCCGATCACCCTGAAAACCCAGCCGTTTCGCGTCAGGCCGCGTCCTGGCGATAGGGTTTGAAGCTGGTCTTGTGCGACTGTTCCAGTCGCGCGAGTTCGGCCGCACGCTCATCGGCCGTCAGGTTGCGCCAGGGGGTGGGGTTACGGATCATGCCCGCCGCCAGCAATTCTGCGTGCATGCGCGGGAAATCCACCTCGCCCCAGGAGCTGCGGCTGGGGCGGCTGCCGGGCTGGGGCATCCAGTCGTTGACCAGGGTGTTGATTTCCACCGCCTGCATGTTCTTGAACGCCTGCAACTGCCGCACCAGGAAACCGCCGATTTCCATGCTGCGCCGGGTCAGCACGGCTGCCTTCTGATCGGCATTGCCGACATAGCCCAGCAGATGCAGCGGCGAGCAGTCGGTGCCGACGATGAATTTCGCCGCCTTGTATCGGGCAATCTGTTCGTTCTGGCTGGCCAGTTGCGGATGAAAGATCTCATAGCCCTCGTCGGCCAGATAGGCTTCGATGCGGGCCTCGCCCAGGATGCTGCCGCGCTGCGGCCCAAGCCGGGTGCGCGAGACGTAAAGCCGCTCGGGGCCATCGGGGGCGATGTCGCGACCGGCGTGACGGTTGACATAATCGCGGAAGGCCGCGCTGCCGGCGCTGAGGTCATACATGCCAAAGCCCTGGCGCGGCACCGACAGTCGCGCGACGCGGGTGGCGCGGCTGGCGATGACGACCGGCACGCGCACCCCCATCGCCTCGAGCATCTCGCGATAGACGGCGACGGTGCGGGCATTCACGCGCTGGATCTTGGGGGTAAAGATGATGCCGTCCAGCGGTCCCTGAACCCGGTCCAGCGCCCATAGCCGTGCCAGCGATTCCACGATGAAATGGCCGAAATGGCCGTAAAAGATGCCCCCAAACAGATAGTGACCGTCCAGCTCGTCGACGGGCAGATCCCAGGGCACAAGGGGTTGGCTGTTCACCGGACGCCGGCTGTCGGTCCAGCTGATGGAATTGGCGACGAAGCGGCCTTCGCTGTCGACCACACCCGATGGCTGCTCGCGCAGGCGTTCCTCGCTCAGGGGCGGCACCACCAGCGCCTGGGTCAGTTCGACCAGATCGCCTTCGGGATCATCCAGATTCAGAAACACGTCACGCCCCCTGCTGATCGACGGGCCGGCGGCTTGCGCCCGCCGGCATCAGCGGGTCGCTGCCCGCCACCTGAGAATGCTTCTTGCGCAGGTTATGCGCGGCAAAGCCCTGTCCGCGTCGGCGCAGATAATGGATCAGCCGCGTGGAAAGGCCGAAGCGGCCGCGGGCCAGCATCGAATCCGACAGGCTGGCCAGAAACCACGGCAGATGCCGCACCCGGCGATACATGCCGTAAAAGCGCCTTTCGGTCAGCTTGTCCTCGACCACCTGGCGCACGATCTCGCTGAGGATTTCGGCGCGGCGCAGCACCAGCGCGGTCTTGTGCCCGCCGTGGCGCGCACGCAGCGGATGGATGTTCGGACCCGAAAAGCGTTCGACATGCTGGCGGTCGGGCGCAAAATGCGGGTCATAGACCAGCCAGACCTTGTCCGCCGCGCCCGCCTCGACCGCGGCATCGGCATAGGGACCGTCCCAATCGGCCCGCCGGCCGGCGGCAAAGCGCTCCTCCCACGGGACCAGATCGGCCCGCAGCGTCGATTGCGGCGAAAACGCGATGACCCGGCAGCCCGGCGCCAGCCACGCCAGCGCGCAGGCGGCATAGCCGCCCATCGAGGTTCCCATCAGCGTCACCGAACGGAAGCGGCGGAAGAACCCGGCATCGCGCAGATGTTCCAGCGCCGCGAACAGGTCGGGATCGCGGAACCAGTCCGGCCGGAACGCCATCACCCCCAGATGCGACCAGCCGTTCTTGGCGACGAATCCATAACCCCAAGGCTCGCGTTCGATGCGATCCTCGCGCGCCGAGGACAGGTTGTCGAAGCTGACCACCAGATGATCGGTGCCGCGTTCGGCAAAGACCAGCGCGTGGTTGCCCAGCGATTGATAGAACCCGCGGCGATGGTCGGAACGGCGGAAATCGATCAGCCAGGCGGGGGCGGGTTCGACCGGCGCGGCCTCGGCCGCGCCGTCGTCCAAGCGCTCGTCGTCCTCGGACGGCCTGATTTCCGGTCCAGACATGTTCAGCCCCGTTGCTCCGCCTGTCTGTTATAGATCGCCGGTTGCAACGGCCGCAACCGCCTGTCCTATGCCCATTCCCAGGCCAGGGCGAAGCGGCCCAGACATTCCTGCACCGCCTTGTCGTCCACCGCGCCGCGCCGGGCAATGCGTGCGACAAGACCACGCTTGCGGTCATCGATCACCTCGGCCACCTCGGCGGCAAGGCCGGCCTCGGCCAAGGTGGCGTCATAGACGCGCTTGATCGCCAGCTTGCGCAGATCGGGCTTGAAGATCTTGCCCACCGCGGTCTTGGGCAGTTCGGGCAGGATCTCGACATGTTTCGGCACGGCGGCGCGTTCGTGGATGTGGTCGCGGGCGAAATCGGCCAGTTCCTCGGCCGTGACCTGGGCGCCGGCCACCAGTTCGACATAGGCGCAAGGCAATTCGCCGGCGAAGGCATCGGGCTGACCGATGGCGCCGGCGAAGGCGACCGCCGGATGCGCCAGCAGCGCCTGTTCGATTTCCGCCGGGTCGATGTTGTGGCCGCCGCGGATGATCAGATCCTTGGCACGGCCGGTGATCCACAGGTAGCCATCGGCATCGATGCGGCCAAGGTCGCCGGTGCGCAGGAAACGTCCCTCGGCGAACAGATCCTTGTTCTTGTCGGCCTCGGTATAGGTCGAGCCCTCGAACACGCCGGGGCTGGCGATGCAGATTTCGCCGATTTCATCGATCCCGCATTCGCGATAGCCGCCGTCGATGCGCTGCAGGATACGCGTGTGGGTATAGGGCAGCGGCAGCCCGACCGAGCCGACCTTCTTGAGCCCGTCGATCGGGTTGCACGACACCAGGCAGGTGGCCTCGGTCAGGCCGTAACCTTCGGCGATCTCGACCCCGGTGGCGGTGCGGAAGCGGTTGTAAAGTTCGACCGGCAGCGGCGCGGAGCCCGAAATCGCGGTCTTGAGCGAACTGACATCGGCATTGACCGGGCGCTGCATCAGCGCGGCGATGGCGGTGGGCACGGTCAGCAGGAAGGTGCATTGCCAGCGTTCGATCAGCTTCCAGAAATTGTCGAACACCCCTTCGCCGCGATAGCCGGCCGGGGTGGGCATGACCAGATGCGCCCCCGACATCAGGCATGACATCAGCACCGGATAGGCGGCAAAGACGTGGAACATCGGCAACGGGCACATCAGCACGTCGGTTTCATCAAACAGCAGCGTGGCGCCCAGCCAGCCGTTGTAGATCATGCCCGACTGCTTGTGCTGAGCCACCTTTGGCGTGCCGGTGGTGCCCCCGGTATGGAAATAGGCCGAGACGCGATCTTCGTTCGGCAAGGCGAAATTCAGCCGGTCATGGTTCTGGGCACTGGCGCTGGCTTCGAAATCCAGCACGCGCGCCTGATGGCGCACCGTGGTCTTGGGTCGCATCAACGGCACCAGCAGCCGCTTGATCCCGGTCAGATAGCTGCGCAGGTCAACCTCGAGCACGGTCTGCACGTTGGGGGCCAGGGCAACAGCCTGCGCCGCCTTTTGCGCCACTTCGGTCTTGGGAAAGGATTTCAGCGTCACCAAGACCTTGGCGTTGGTTTCGCGCAGGATGCCGGCGATCTGTTCGGGGTCCAGCAGCGGGTTGATCGGGTTGACGATGCCCGCCGTCGCCCCGGCCAGCAGCACCACCGGCGCCTCGATGCAATTGGGCAAGAGATAGGCCACCACGTCGCGCGGCCCCACGCCAAGGCTGTGAAACAGGTTCGCGGTTTCGGTGACCCGTTCGTGCAGATCGGTCCAGGTCAGTGTGCGTGCCGGCGCGTCCGGGGCGGAAAACAGCTGGAAACTGATGGCCGGGCGGTCGGGGTGGCGGTCCCGCGTTCGTCCCAGCGCCTCATACAGCGAATGCGGCACGTCCCTGTTTACATAGGGCATTTCCGCTTCGACCGCATCCCGGTCGGCGGCGCCTGCAAACCTAGCCATCAATTCTCCTCCCGATTGAATTCAGCTTTGCGCTTTGGGACAAGAATGGGCCAAAAGCCGTCGCCGGGGCAAGCCGCATGGCCTGCCGCGGCCTTCGGAAACGCTGCGTCAGAGCCGGCGACGCTGCGGCGCGGCGGGGCTACCGCTGCGTCACCCGACCGTCACGCCTGGGGGATACGCAGGGTCTGACCGGGATAGATCTTGTCGGGGTGGCTCAGCATCGGCTTGTTCGCCTCGAATATCTCGTTGTAGCGGCCTGCCTTGCCCAGATATTTCTGCGCGATTTCGGACAGGGTCTCGCCCTTCTGGACGGTGTGGAACACGGGCTTGGCGCCGGCCGGGGCGGGGGTTTCGGTCGCCGTGTCGGGGGCGGTTTCGACACGGGCGATGCCCTTGATGTTGCCGACCGCCAGGATCAGCTTTTCCAGGGTTTCCTGATCGCGGGCCTTGCCCGAGATGACAACCGTGTCGCCGCCGCGCAAGGTCAGATGAACGTCATTCGCCGTCAGCCCCAAGGCCTTCAGTTCCGCCTTCAGGGCCGCGACCTTGCGGTCGGTGTCACTTTGCTGCGGGTCTGCTGCGGCGGGGGCCGGGCTGGCCTGCGCCTCCGAGCCGAAAAGCGATTTTCCGGCGTCTTTCACGAAATCCCAAATGGCCATGTCCTGTCCTTTCCTGAGACATTCTGCGTGTCATTGCGCAGCTTATCGGCAACGCCTTGCCGAAACCCGGGTTCCGGCGCATTTTACACAAGCTTTGGTTGAGCATCTGAACTGCCCGTCCTAGCTTTGCCGCCGAAACTGCGATCAGGATGGAAGGCACCATCATGAAAATCAAGCTGTTTGCCGGCCTTGTGCTGGGTTGGGTGGTGGTGGCTGGGCCGGGTTTGGCCGAATCGGCAAATCATTTCGCCGAATATCGCATCAGCGCGACGACAGCGGCGGCGCAGGTCGGGCAGGTGCGCTGCGTGCAGCCCGACGCCCAAGCCAACCGTCTGGCGGCGGCGGCGACCAATGCCACCCGTCGCAGTCACGGCCTGCCGCCGGTTTCCCCCAATGCGACCCTGGCCCGGGCAGCTGCGCGGCATGCCTGCGACATGGCACGGCGGGGTGTGATGTCGCATCGCGGCAGCGGCACGCGGGGCCCGATGCAGCGCCTGAAGGCCCAGGGCTACCGGCCCCGGCTGGCGGCCGAAAACATAGCCGCCGGCCCGTTTGCTCAGGATCGTGTGTTGCGCGAATGGGAACGGTCCAGGGGCCATCTGGCCAATATCCTGATCCCGCAGCTGCGCGACTATGGCATCGGCCATGCGATCGGCGCCGACGGCCGCACCATCTACTGGGCGGCCGTTTATGGGGCGCCCCGCTAACCCGCCAGCGCCCCTTCGCTGAACTGCAACCGTGCCAGCCGGGCATAGAGCCCGTTCTGCGCCACCAGATCGGCGTGACGGCCCTGGGCGACGATGCGGCCATGGTCGAACACGATGATGCGGTCGGCCTTTTGCACGGTCGCCAGCCTGTGGGCGATGATGACGGTGGTGCGGCTGCGCGCCAGATCGTCCACCGCCTGCTGCACCAGCCGTTCGGATTCGGCGTCCAGCGCGCTGGTCGCTTCGTCCAGCAGCAGGATCGGCGCATCGCGCAGGATGGCGCGGGCGATGGCGATACGCTGTTTCTGACCGCCCGACAGCATCACCCCGCGCTCGCCCACATAGCTGTCATAACCCTCCGGCAGGCGGCGCAGGAATTCGTCGGCATGGGCGGCGCGGGCGGCGGCCTCGACCTCGGCATCGCTGGCATCGGGGCGGCCGAAGCGGATGTTCTCGCGGGCGGTGGCGGCAAAGATCACCGGATCCTGCGGCACCAGGGCGATGGCGCGGCGGAAATCGGCCCGCGCCATCTGGCGCAGGTCGATGCCGTCGATGCTCACCCGCCCGCTGGCGGGATCCCAGAACCGCAGCAGCAACTGGATGACCGTGGTCTTGCCCGCCCCGGAAGGTCCGACAAGTGCCACGGTTTCCCCCGGCGCGATCTGCAGGCTGACTCCTTCCAGGGCCGAGACATCGGGCCGCGACGGATAGTGGAAGGTGACATCGTGCAGGGCGATTTCGCCGCGCACCGGGCGGGGCAGGGGCAGCGGCACGGCGGGGTCGGTCAGGCTGTCCGTGGCGCTCAGCAATTCGCCCAGCCGCTCGGTGGCGCCGGCGGCGCGCTGCAACTCGCCCCAGATTTCCGACAGCGCCCCGACCGCACCGGCGGTCAGCACGGCATAGATGACGAATTGCACCAGCTGGCCGGCGGTCATCGTCTCCATCCGCACGTCGCGGGCGCCGACCCATAGCACCCCCAGCACGCCGGAAAACACCAGGAAGATCACGATCACCGTCATCAACGTGCGCACCCGCACCCGCCGCAGGGCGACGTCAAAGGCCTGTTCGGTCACTGCGTTGAACCGCGTCCGCGTCGCCCCTTCGTGGGTAAAGGCCTGGATGGTCTGCGCCGACAGCAGGCTTTCCGAGGCCGCGCCCGAGCTTTGCGCGATCCAGTCCTGGTTCTGCCGCGACAGCTGGCGCAGCCTGCGCCCCAGCACCACGATCGGCACCACCACCAGGGGCACCAGCGCCAGCACCAGCAGCGACAGCTTGGCCGAGGTCCAGACCAGCATCACCGCCCCGCCCAGCAGGATCATGAAGTTGCGCAGCGCGATCGACACCGAAGAGCCGATGACCGACTGGATCAGCGTGGTGTCGGTGGTGATGCGGCTGATGATCTCGCCGGTCAGGACGCGCTCGTAAAAGGCAGGGCTCATGGCGATGACGCGGTCGAACACCGCCTTGCGGATATCGGCGACCACCCGCTCGCCCAGCCGTGTCACCAGGTAATAGCGCATGCCGGTGCCCACCGCCAACAGCGCCACTATCCCCAGCGCGGCGCCGAAATACTGGTCCAGCAGATGCGCGCCGGCGTCGAAGCCGTCCACCACCCGCCGCACCGCCAGGGGCAGGATCAGGCTGATGCCGGCCGTCACCGTCAGCGCCAGCAGTGCCGCCAGCAGCAGCCCGCGATAGGGGCGGATAAAGGGCCACAGTGCCCGCAACGCGCCGATGCGGCGCGAGGTGGGTCGGTCAGCGAGGACGGGGGTGCCGCGTGCCATGTGTCGTCTTTCCTTGTTCGGCTGGATCGGGCGCGGCACGGGGGCCGACCCGGTCTGGCCGTGGTCCGTGCTGTCAAAGATCGCGGGTGCCGCCTGCCAGTTCCAGGATCACCTGCCATTCCGCCTCGGTCACCGGCTGCACCGACAGGCGCGAGTTCGTCACCAGCACCATCTGGGCCAGGCGCGGTTCGGCCTTGGCCTGATCCAGGCTGACTGGCCGGGCCAGGCGGGCCACCGCCTTGACATCGACGCATTCCCATTTGGGATCGTCGGCGGTGGTATCGGGATGGGCGGTGGCCACTACCTCGCAGATGCCGACCACCTCCTTGCCCAGGTTGGAATGATAGAAAAATCCCCGCTCGCCCAGCTGCATGGCGCGCATGTTGTTGCGGGCCTGATAGTTGCGCACGCCGTCCCATTGCTCGCCGGTTTCGCCGCGGGCGATCAGGTCGTCAAAGCTGAAGACATCGGGTTCGGACTTGAACAGCCAATATGCCATCAGCCGATCACCTTGCGCCATTCGACGATCTCGACCGATCCGAAAACGCCGGCCTGGGCATAGGGATCGCCGGCCGCCCAGGCGCGCACCTCGTCCAGGCTGTCGCCCTCGACGATCAGCAGCGAACCGCAGGGCTGGCCGTCCTGCAGCATCGGGCCGCCGACCATCACGCCCGGCCGTTGGGCAAGCCAGGCCAGGTGGCGTTCGCGGGTATCGAGGCGCGTTTGCAGCATGTCGGGCGCATCGCGGCAGATCAGGGCGAAAAGCGGCATCATTCCTCCTTCAGCGGGCGGTTCAGCAAAAGATCGAGCGCATGTTCCATGGCGATGCGCCCCTGGGCAAGGCCGGCGACCAGCTGGCAGATCGGCATGTCGATGCCCAGCGTCGGGGCCAGGGCGGCGACGGCGCGGGCGGTGGCCGCGCCCTCGACCGTGGTGCCGGCGGCAAAGGGCTGGCCCGCGCCCAGCGCCAGGCCATAGCGAAAGTTGCGTGACTGTTCGGAGGTGCAGGTCAGCACCAGGTCGCCCAGGCCGGACAGGCCCGTCAGGGTTTCGGCCCGCGCGCCTAATGCCAGCGCCAGGCGGGTCATTTCGGCAAAGCCGCGGGTGATGACGCTGGCGCGGGCGCTGTCGCCATAGCCCGCGCCGATGGCGGCGCCGGCGGCGATGGCCATGATGTTCTTCAGCGCCCCGCCCAGTTCCGCCCCGGTCACGTCGTTGCTGCGGTAAAGCCGCAGGCTGGCGGTGGACAGCTGGCGCTGCAATGCCTCGGCCCGATCGGCGCGCGCGCAGGCCAGCGTCAGCGCCGTGGGCAGTCCGCGGGCGATGTCGGCGGCAAAGCTGGGCCCGGTCAGCACGGCGACGGTGGCATCGGGACAGGCCGCCGCGATCAGCGCCGAGGGGCCGCGCAGCGTCGCCAGATCGATCCCCTTGGCGCAGCTGACCAGATTTCGCCGGTCCAGCGCGGCGCCATGTTCGGACAGAAAGCCCCCCAGAACCTGCGCGGGCAGCGCCAGCAGCATGGTGTCGGCGCGCGCCTGGTCCAGATCGTCGGTGACGCGCAATCCCGGCGGCATGGCGATCCCCGGCAGGCGCGGGTTCAGCCCCGTTGCCGCCCAGTCGATGTCGCGCCCCCACAGCGTCACCGGGCCGCGCGCCGCCAGGCTGACCGCCAGGGCGGTTCCGAAGGCGCCGGCGCCGATGATCGAAAGCGTGCCGGTCATGCCTTGGCGCCTTTCCTGCCTGCGCCCAGCATCGGGGCGGCGCTGCGGTCCAGCGGCCAGCGCGGCCGCGCTGCCAGATCCATGCCGTCGCGCTGGCCGGCCTGAAATGCCTCGATCCCGGCCCAGGCGATCATGGCGGCATTGTCGGTGCAAAGCTGCAGGGGCGGCGCCAGAAAGCGGGCGCCCGCCTGCGACGCCACCTGCTGCAACGCTTGGCGCAGGGTCTGGTTGGCGGCGACCCCACCCGCCACCGCCAGCACCGGCGCCGGTGCGGCCAGCAGGGCGCGGCGGGTCTTTTCGGCCAGCACTTCGGCCACGGCGGCCTGAAACCCGGCGCAAAGGTCGGCACGGTCCTGTTCGTGCAGCCCGCCCTGCGCCGCCACCAGATCGTCGCGCAGGCGCAGGACCGCGGTTTTCAGCCCCGAAAAGCTCAGGTCGCAACCCGGCCGGTCCAGCAGCGGGCGCGGCAGGGCAAAGCGGCGTGGGTCGCCGGCGCGGGCGGCGGCCTCGACCGCGGGGCCGCCCGGCTGGGGCAGACCCAGAAGCTTGGCCACCTTGTCAAAGGCCTCGCCCGGGGCGTCGTCGATGGTTCCGCCCAGGCGGGCGAAGTCGCGCGGGCCGTCAACGCGCAGGAACTGGCAATGCCCGCCCGAGACCAGCAGCATCAGATAGGGATATTCGACGCCATCGGTCAGCCGCGGCGTCAGCGCGTGGCCGGCCAGATGGTTCACCCCCACAAGCGGCAGGCCGCTGCCGGCCGCCAGCCCCTTGGCCAGCATCACCCCCGACAGCACGCCGCCGATCAATCCAGGCCCGGCAGTAACGGCGATACCGTCCAGATCGCGCAGGCCCAGCCCGGCCTGCGCCAGCGCCTGGGCCACGCAGCCGTCCAGCTTTTCGGCATGGGCGCGGGCGGCGATTTCCGGCACCACGCCGCCAAAGCTGGCGTGCAGCGCCGTCTGCCCCACCACGACCGAGGCCAGAACGCTGCGATCCCCGCGCACCACGGCGGCGGCGGTATCGTCGCAGCTGCTTTCGATGCCAAGAAAGGTCAGTGACATGCTTGTCCTTGTCTGTGCGCCGCCCAGGTCCTAGGCAAGGGGAAGTATCACCATGTTGCGTCGATTGCCATGCCGCAGACCTGCCTGCCCGTGCTGCTTCTGACCCGCCCCGAGGACGCCTCGCGGCGTTTTGCCGCAGCGGTTGCCGATCTGGGGCTGCGGGTGGTGATTTCGCCGGTGCTGCGCATCGTGCCGGTGGCGCATGATGCGGCGCGGCTGGCGGCGGCCAGCGGGCTGGTGCTGACCTCGGTCAATGCGCTGGCGGCGGCGGGGCCGGGGCGGGGGCGGCCGGCGATCTGCGTGGGGCCGGCGACAGCGCAGGCGGCGCGGGCGGCGGGATACCGCGTGACCGAGGGGCCGGGCGACGCCGAACGCATGCTGCCGCTGTTGCAGGATCTGGGGCCGGGTTGGCTGCATCCGCATGGCGCGCATGTGGCCAAGGTGCTGCCGGTGCCGGGCATGGTGGTCTATGACCAGCAGCCGATGGCGCTGAACGATCAGGCGCGGGCGGTGCTGGCCGGACCTGCGCCGGTGCTGGTGCCGCTGTTCTCGCCGCGCTCGGCCCAGGTGCTGGCCGATCAGCTCGGCCAGCCGCGGGCGCCCATCTGGCTGGCACCTATCAGTGCCGCCGCGAACCGGGCCTGGGACGCGCCCGCCGCGCGCCGCCAGCTGGCCGAAACGCCCGACAGCCCCGGCGTGCGCGGGGCCATTTCGGCGCTGCTGGGCAGGGAACATTCCCCGGAACGCCGGGTTGAGGGGACATGATGCGGCATCTAGACTGTGCCACGGACTCGGCGCAGATTGTGGCATCGGGTGCGTGGTCCTGCCGCGCTGCGCAGAACGGCCGCCACGGCCCAAGATCGGGGAAAAGTTGTGAAAAAGCCAGAAACCCATCCCAGCAGCGACAAATCCGCCCAGGGCGACAAGCCCCGCCGCGAACCGGTGCCCGGCGCGGCGATCGAAAGCCGGCCGATTACCGCCCCGACCGCAGGCAGCAGCCTCCCGGCCGAACCCAAGCCCGCGATCGAGTCGCGCCTGGTCGGCGACGGTCAGGGACCGGCCGCAGCCATGCCGCGGCCTCGCGCCAGCGCAGCGAACGCTGCTGCGGGTGGGTCGGCTCCCACTGCGGCGGCGTCGGCCCCGGTAGCCCCCTCTGGCCCGGATTCTGCGGGCATCTCCGCCGATCCTGCGTCGGCCTCCTCCGCGCATAGCCCTGCTGCCCGCGTTGTCGAGGTGCGCCGGGGCGGGTTTGCGCCCCTGGTGCTGGGCGGGGTCATCGCTGCCGGTCTGGGCGCCGCCGCGACCTATTGGGCGATCCCGCATCTGCCCGCAGCCCTGCGCCCGGCGGCAGGCGAAGCTGTCGCCCCGGTGCTTTCCGAGGACGCGCTGCGCTCGGCTGCGGTCGAGGCTGCGCGGGCAGAGATTCAGGCGCAGGCCGATGCCTTTTCCACACGCGCGGCACAGGCCGGCGCCGATGCCGCGCGGCAGGCCCTGGCCGATTCAGCCTCGTCCACGTCCGCCGATGGCGAAGCGCTGAAATCCTTGCAGGACAAGCTGGCTGCGCTGGAAAAATCCGTGACCGAGCTTGCGGCGCGTCCCCCGGCCGTCGTCTCGGGCGACGAGGGCGCTGCCTTGCAAGGGGTGCTGAACGAATTCTCCCAGCGGCTGGCGGCGCAGCAGGCGCGCATCGACGAACTTGCCGCGCGGCCCGCCGCCGATGCAGCCAGCGCCGACGAGGCCCGCGCCTTTGCGCAGCAGGCGCAGGATCTTCAGGCGCAGATCGCCCGGGCCGCGGAAGAGGCCCAGCAGCGCATCGCCGCCGCCGAGGCCCAGGCCGAGGCCCTGAAGCAAACCGCCGAGGCGGCCGATCGGCGCGCCCGCGCGGCTGCGGCGGCCGCGGCACTGCAGGCCGCCATCGAAAATGGCGGTGCCCGCGACCAGGCGCTGACCGATCTGCGACAGGCTGGTGTCGAGGTGCCCGACGCACTGGCGGGCGATGTGCCGACCCTGGCGCAGCTGCGGGCCGATTTCCCCGCCGCGGCGCGCGCTGCGCTGGCCGCGACGCGCAAGGCCGCGCCCGATCAGGGCGGCATCGCCGGCACCATCGGCAATTTCCTGCGCGTCCAGACCGGGGCGCGTTCCGTCGAGCCGCGCGAAGGCAGCGACCCCGATGCGGTGCTGTCGCGCGCCGATGCCGCCGTGAACGCCGGCGATGTCGCCGGGGCACTGTCGGAAATCGCCACCCTGCCCGAGGTGGGTCGCACCGCCATGGCCGACTGGACGGCCCGCGCAACTACCTGGGTCGAGGCCCAGGCCGCCCTGGCCACATTGGCCGCCGGCACGCAATAAGGGGCAAGAGATGCTGCTTTCGGCGCTGAAAATCATGATCTTCTTTGCCATCGTGCTGGCGGTGACGCTGGGTGCGATGCAACTTGCCGAATATGGCCAGGGCTTCCGTCTGGTCTATGGCGGCACGGAATATGTGCTTGGCCCGGTGCAGGCGGTGATCGCGGTGCTGATCGCGGTGCTGCTGGGGTGGCTGCTGGTCAAGCTGATCGGGTTGATCCTGGCTTTCGTGCGCTTTCTGCTTGGCGATGAAACCTCGATCACCCGCTATTTTGCGCGCTCGCGCGAGCGCAAGGGTTACGAGGCGCTGTCCGAGGGGATGCTGGCGGTTGCTTCGGGCGAAGGGCGTCTGGCGCAGGACAAGGCGGCGCGGGCGGCGCGTTTTCTGGACAAGCCGCATGTCACCGACTTGCTGGCGGCGCAGGCCGCCGAGGTGGCCGGTGACCGCGCCACCGCTGCCGAGGTCTATCGCCGCATGCTGTCCGATCCGCGCACGCGTTTTGTCGGCGTGCGCGGGCTGATGCGGCAAAAGCTGGACGAAGGCGATCTGCCCACCGCGCTGAAGCTTGCCGAAAAGGCCTATGCGCTCAAGCCGCGGCACGGCGAGGTGCAGGACATGCTGCTGGAATTGCAGACCCGGCAGGGCGACTGGAAGGGCGCCCGCGCCGTGCTGAAGGACAAGCGCCAGCAGGGACAACTGCCCAAGGACGTGCATATTCGCCGCGATGCGGTGCTGGCGCTGAAGGAAGCCTCGGAAGTCCTGGCCGAGGGCAATTCGATCAGCGCGCGCGAGGCGGCGATTTCGGCCAACCGCGCCAGCCCCGACCTGATCCCTGCGGCGGTGCTGGCGGCACGCAGCTATATCGCGCAAGGTGATAGCCGAAATGCCAGCCGTGTGTTGCAAAAGACGTGGAGCGTGCGGCCCCATCCCGCGATCGCGGCAGCCTATGCCGAAATCGTTCCCGATGAAAAACCCGCCGCGCGTCTGCGTCGGTTCGAGGATCTGATGCGCCAGAATCCCGATCACGAGGAAACGCGGCTGCTGCGCGCCGAATTGCTGCTGGCGGCCGAAGATTTTCCCGGGGCCCGCCGCGCCCTGGGTGATCTGGCCGAAAAGCACCCCACGGTCCGGTCGCTGTCGATCCTGGCGGCGGTCGAACGTGGCGAAGGGTCCGATGACGCGGTGGTGCGCGGCATTCTGGCCAAGGCGCTGGTGGCCAGCCGCGGCCCGCAATGGGTCTGCGACAAATGTCATAACGTCATGGCCGAATGGTCGCCCGTCTGCGACAGTTGCGGCGGGTTCGACACCCTGACCTGGCGCGAGCCGGAAACCCCTGCCTGGGGGGCTGCGACCACGAACGGCGTCGAGATGCTGCCGCTGCTGGTGGGCAAGCCCGCTGCCGGTGCCGGGTCCGACCGGGTTCTTGCCACTTCGGCGCCGCCGGTGCCGGAGGCAACCCCCGAAGGGATGGATGCGGCCGCCACCGGGGCCGAGCCGCCTGCGCCGCGTGCGACCGTCGAGGTCGCGAATGTGCCTCCCGGAATGGTGCCGCGCGAATCCGACTATCGGGTGGTGCCCGCTGCCGAGCCTGACGGGGCCGAGCCGGCCATGACCGTGACCGATCCCGAGCCGCCGCTGTCCCATCGCCCCGCCGCGACGCCCGACGCGCCGTCGGAACCTGTTGCCACCCCGCGCCGGAGCCCGGTGATTGCGGGTGCCGAGGACATCCTGCCCGTGCGCCCCGATGTCGAGCCGCCCGAGGCTCGGCCCTCGGGGCCGGAACCGCGCCGCGGTTGATGGCTGACCCGGGCCGGCGCAGCACGACAGCGGGCCAGCGCCGGAACCGGGGGCTGCCGTGGCGTCCGGCCAGCAGGCGCGGAACCCTGAGCCGGCGGGGCAGGAACCGTGGATGCTGCCAATCGCCCTTGGCCGACGTTCAGGCATGGCCGGGGCAATCGCGCGTGATTCCTGTGAGGGGCGACAGCAATAGTCCCGATAGGGCTCATGGCCATGCCGATCCTTCGCGCGCGGCATGACCGTCCTCGTTGAGGGCGCTGACCCGCAGGGCGACGGGGCGGGACCGCGATCGATGCCTCTCCATCATTCCGCGCCCGGGACGCCGCCGGTCGCGGGCGCGGCGCAAGCCATTTGCCAACATTCGTGCAGCTGCCGCTGTCGGATATTCCGCAGACGTCGCTGTCGGCATCATCCGGCAGAGGCCCCCAGCCGCCGGCCGCGCAGGCTGTCATCGGGCAAATCCCCCACAGTGGCGGATCCGCGCGTGGCGATGCGGAGCGACGCGGTTTCCCGATCACAGGTCACGAAACAGGTCAGGGCCCGGCCGCAGACCTGCGAGCTCTGCGGCCGGACACACCCAGCGGATCATCCGTGAATCGACCTGCTTTGGTGCGGAACATGCGCGTTCCTGCTGCTGGCGTCGGGATGGATCTGGGAATCGTCGCCAGCGGCCTCTGCCGCGATTCCGGCCGATGACACCATGACGATGGGCGCCCCAGGGGCAGGATGCCGGGGTCCAGCCCGGTCTGTCGACAGAAAACGAAAGGCCGGCACGATGCAGATGACGCCCTGTCGACCCACAGCGCGGGTAAAAGCATCTTGCCCGTCCCGCCGAGCTGCGCGCTGATGTCGAAGTCTCCGGTCCGGAAAACAGCGGTTCAGGGTCTGGGCAACGGTCGCGTGGTTGTCCTTGCACATGGCAGCTTCGCCATAAGGTATCCTGCCCGCGGGCCGGTCGGAGGACGGACCAGACCGCTTCGGCGACCGTCATGCTTGGCGGTCATCCGACTGTCATGGAAAGTTCATTTGATCGGCGCATATGATTCCATTATTCGGGAATTATGGAACACAACCGCGCCAGCCTTGCCTTTGCCACCCTGGGTCATCCCGGTCGCCTGGCGGTCTTTCGACTGCTGATGCGCTTTGCCCCGCGCGGGGTGCGGCCGACCGAGATTGCCGAGGCGCTGGGCATCAGGCCCAATACCCTGTCGCATTATCTGGCCGATCTGACCGTTTCGGGCCTGGTCGGTGCGACGCGGCAGGGGCGGTCGTTGTTCTATGCGGTCGATCTGGACCTGGTCGAGGCGCTGATCGGCTATCTCGCCCTGGACGTCGGCCGCGCCCGACCCGACCTGCTTGCCCCCATGCTGGCCACGCGAAAGGACGCTGCCATGCGCGACGACGGTTTTGACGTGCTGTTCATCTGTTCGGGCAATTCCGCCCGTTCCATCTTTGCCGAGGCGCTGCTGCGCGACCTGGGTCAGGGGCGGTTTCGCGCCTATTCGGCCGGCACCCGCCCGAACACGGAACTCAACCCCTTTGCGCTCGAGATCCTGCAGCGCAATGGCCATGACATCGCCGGTTTGCGTTCCAAACACATTTCCGAATTTCAACAGCCGGATTCGCCGGTGATGGATTTCGTGTTCACCGTCTGCGACACCGCCGCGGCCGAGGAATGTCCGCCCTGGCCCGGCCAGCCGATAACCGGCCATTGGGGGCTGCCCGATCCGGTCAAGGCGACCGGGACCGATGCGGAAAAGGCGCTGGTGTTTGCCCAGACCTATGGCGCGCTGCGGCGCCGGATCATGGCCTTTGTCGAACTGCCCTTTGCCTCGCTCAGCCGGATTTCGCTGCAGGCCCGTGTCGATGAAATCGGCAGCGACGACAAGGAAAAGGCGTGAAGAATGGCCCGTATCGCATTGAACGGATTGGGACGTATCGGCAAGCTGGTGCTGCGTGACCTGATCGACAAAGGCCAGGGCGATCAGATCGTGCTGCTGAACGATGCCCAGGGCGATGCCGAACAGCACGCGCTGCTGATGGAATTCGACAGCGTGCATGGCCGCTGGTCCACTCCGGTCCGGCACCTGCCCGGTGCGCTGGCCCTGGGCGGTCACACCATCCCGCTGCATCATGAAAGGACCATCGAGGCGCTGCCGCTGGCGGCACTGGGGGTCGATCTGGTGATCGACTGCACTGGTGTGTTCAAGACCGCGGCCAAGGTGGCGCCCTATTACGCCGCCGGCGTCAGGACGGTGCTGGTCAGCGCGCCCATCAAGGATGCGGCGGCACTGAACCTGGTCTATGGGGTGAACCATCATCTTTACGACGGTTCGCAGGCGCTGGTCACGGCTGCTTCCTGCACCACCAACTGCCTGGCGCCGGTGGTCAAGGTCATTCACGAAAACCTGGGCATCCGCCACGGTTCGATCACCACCATCCATGACGTGACCAACACCCAGACCATCGTGGACCGCCCGGCCAAGGACATGCGCCGCGCGCGTTCGGCGCTGATGAACCTGATCCCCACCACCACGGGCAGCGCCACGGCGATCACGCTGATCTATCCCGAACTCAAGGGGCGGCTGAACGGCCATGCCATCCGCGTGCCGCTCTTGAACGCCTCGCTGACCGATTGCGTGTTCGAGGTCGAGCGGGCGACGAGCGTCGACGAGGTGAACGCCCTGCTGTCTGGGGCGGCCGAGGGCGCGCTGCAGGGCATTCTGGGTTTCGAGCGGCGGCCGCTGGTGTCGGGCGATTTCACCAATGATCCGCGATCCGCGATCATCGACGGGCCCTCGACGATGGTGGTGAACGGCACCCAGGTCAAGATCTATGCCTGGTATGACAACGAATGGGGCTATGCCTGTCGCATGGGCGACCTGGCGCGGATGATCCTGGGGGCGATGTGAGCCAGGCCGCGACCCACCCCCGGCCCCGGCCGCCCGCGAACCCCTTGCGCGCCTATGCCGCGGTGACGGCGGCCTATTGGGCCTTCATGCTGTCGGATGGCGCGCTGCGCATGCTGGTGCTTTTGCATTTCAACGCGCTGGGGTTTTCCCCGGTGCAGCTGGCCTGGCTGTTTCTGCTGTATGAGGTGGCGGGGGTGGTGACCAACCTTGCCGCCGGCTGGCTGGCGGCACGTTTCGGCCTGGCGGCGACGCTTTATGCGGGGCTGGCGCTGCAGATCGCGGCGCTGCTGGGGTTGACCCTGCTGGACCCGGCCTGGGGAATCGCGGCTTCGGTCGTGTTCGTCATGGCGGTGCAGGGGGTGTCGGGCGTCGCCAAGGATCTGGCCAAGATGTCGTCGAAATCGGCCGTGAAGTTGCTGGCACCCACGGAACAGGGCGCACTGTTTCGCTGGGTGGCGGTGCTGACCGGTTCCAAGAACGCAGTGAAGGGCCTGGGCTTCTTTCTGGGCGCGGCGCTGCTGGCGCTGGCGGGCTTCGACGCGGCGCTGTGGGGCATGGCGGCGGTGCTGGCCGCGATATTGCTGGCGGTGGTGCTGTTTCTGCCTGCGGGTCTGCCCGGTCGGGTATCGTCCAAGGAAAGCTGGTCGGGCTGGCGGTCCCGCGACCTGCGGGTGAACCGGCTGTCGTTGGCGCGCATGTTCCTGTTCGGAGCGCGCGATGTCTGGTTCGTGGTCGGGGTGCCGATCTATTTCCAGTCGGTGCTGTCGGACGGCACCGCCGAAGGCCGGCGCGAGGCGTTTTTCCTGATCGGCGGCTTCATGGCGCTGTGGATCATCGGCTATGGGGCCGTGCAGGCGATGGCGCCGCGGCTGCTGGGCGGCAAGGCCCAGCCCGAGGCCGCGATCACCCGCAAGGCGATCCTGTGGTCGGGGCTGCTGGTGCCGATCCCCTTTGCGCTGGCGCTGGCGGCTTGGGCGGCGGGTGGGCCGGCGCCATGGCTGACCGGTACGCTGATCGCGGGCCTGCTTCTGTTCGGCTTTGTCTTTGCGGTCAATTCCTCGGTCCATTCCTATCTGATCCTGGCCTATGGCTCGGCGCAGCGGATCACCCGCGATGTGGGGTTCTACTACATGGCCAATGCGGCGGGCCGGCTGATCGGCACGCTGCTGTCGGGGGTCAGCTATCAGATTGGCGGGTTGGGCCTGTGTCTGGCCACCGCCGGGCTGCTGGCACTGGCCAGCTGGTTGGCCGCGCGGCGGCTGGCGCCGGATCGGGACGGCATGGCCTAGCCGCGCGACCCGGCCGACAGTTCCAGAACCGAACGCGCCAAGGCCTGACGGTCCAGGCCAAAGTGGCGGTAAAGGTCCGCGATGGTTCCGGTCTGGCCGAAATGTTCCACGCCATGCGGCACGGTGGGGTGGCCCGCGACCGCGCCCAGCCATGCCAGCGTCGCCGGATGCCCGTCGATGGCGGTGACGATCAGGCAGTCGCGGGGCAGGGGGGCCAGCAGCCGTTCGATATGGCTGCGCGCGGCGCGATTTCCACGGGCCCGCGCCCGCTGCGCCGCCGTCCAGCCGGCGTTCAGCCTGTCGGCCGAGGTGATGGCCAGCACGCCGACATCGCGGCGGTGTTCGCCGATGATCCCGGCGGCGGCGATCGCCTCGGGCGCGACGGCGCCCTGATAGGCGATGACCACATCGCAATTCGGCCCCGGCGGGCGCAGCCAATAGGCGCCGTCGATGGCGCCCTGGCGAAAGGCGTCGTCGTGGCGCCGGCCCGGCTGCTCGAGCGGGTTGGTCGTCAGCCGCAGATAGACCGAGCCGCCGGTTTCGTCGCGCAGCCAGGTGCGTTCGTCCGGGTCACCCTCGCCATCGCGCTGCAGGTAATCGAAGGCCCAGTGCATGATGACCGCCAGTTCGTCGGCAAAGGCGGGCTCGAACGCCGCCAGCCCGTCTTGCGACAGGCCGGTCAGCGGCGTGCCGATGGACTGATGCGCGCCGCCTTCGGGTGCCAGCGTCACCCCCGACGGCGTGCCGGCGATGATGAAGCGGGCATCCTGGTAACAGGCGTAGTTCAGCGCATCCAGCCCCCGATGCACGAAGGGGTCATAGACCGTGCCGATGGGAAACAGCCGCTTGCCGAACAGGCTGTGGCCCAGCCCCGCCGCACCCAGCAGCAGGAACAGGTTCATTTCCGCGATGCCCAGTTCGATGTGCTGGCCCTGGGGGGTGAATTCCCATTTCGCCGTCGAGGGGATGCGGTGTTCGATGAAGGCATCGGCCTGGGCCTGGCGCGCGAACAGCTTGCGCCGGTTGACCCAGGGGCCAAGGTTGGTGGTGCCGGTGACATCGGGCGACATGGTGACGATGCGCGCGGCCAGCGCGCTGTCGCCCTTGGACAGGTCGTCCAGGATCTTGCCGAAGGCGGCCTGGGTCGAAATCGTCCGGTCGCTGTCCAGGGCGATGTCGGGCACGGCGATGCGCGCGTCCTGATGCCGCCGCCGACCCTGGGCAAAAAACGGCACCCGGTTCAGAAAGTCGCGCAGCGCCGCCGGATCGGGCACGCCGGCCAGGGGTTCCCATTCCTGTCCGGGCGGCACGCCCATATGGCGCTGCCAGACGGCGAATTGCGTGGGGTTCATCAGCCCGCCGTGGTTGTCCTTGTGCCCGGCGATGGGGGTGCCCCAGCCCTTGACCGTATAGGCCAGAAAGCAGGTCGGCCGGTCGTGGTCGATGGCGTCAAAGGCTTCGGCCATGGTCTGCACGCAATTGCCGCCCAGGTTTTCCATCAGCGCCGCCAGCTCGGTGTCCGAGCGACGCTCGATCAGCGCGCTGACCGGGCCCTGATCGCCCAGATCCTCGAGCAATCGCCGCCGCCAGACCGCGCCGCCCATGAAGGTCAGCGCCGAATATTCCTGGTTCGGGCAACGGTCGATCCAGTCGCGCAGCGCCTCACCGCCCGGTTCGGCAAAGGCCGCCCGTTGCAAGGCGCCGTATTTCACCCGCACCACGTCCCAACCGAAGGCGTCGAAGATCTTTTCGACGCGGGCGAACAGCCCTTCGCGCACGATGCCGTCCAGCGACTGGCGGTTATAGTCGATGATCCACCAGCAGTTGCGCAGATCGTTCTTCCATCCCTCTTGCAGGGCCTCGTAGATATTGCCTTCGTCCAGTTCCGCATCGCCGACCAGCGCCACCATGCGGCCCAGGGGCAGGTCGCGCCCCCAGTCCTTGGCGGCGATATAATCCTGCACCAGGGCTGCAAAGCAGGTGATGGCAACGCCCAGCCCCACCGACCCGGTCGAGAAATCCACGTCATCCACATCCTTGGTGCGGCTGGGATAGCTTTGCACCCCGCCATAGCCGCGAAAATTTTCCATGCGGGCGCGGTCCAGATGGCCCATCAGATATTGCATGGCGTGAAACACCGGCGCCGCGTGCGGCTTGACCGCGACCCGGTCCTGCGGGCGCAGCGCATGGAAATACAGCGCCGTCATGATCGACACCATCGACGCCGACGAGGCCTGATGCCCGCCGATCTTGATGGCATCGACCTTGGGTCGGATGTGATTGGCGTGGTGGATCATCCAGTGCGACAGCCACAGCAGCCGCTGTTCGATGGTTTTCAGGTGGGACAGGTCGGTCGGGGTCATGGGCGCGCTCGGATGTGGCAGGGGCGGGATGCCGGGCCAGATTAGCGCGGTTCCGCGCCGGGGCCATGGCCGAATTGCGTTCCTTGCGGCGACAAAAATTTTGCCGTTTGGCGAACTGTTCTTGACGAAGCTGCGCCTGCGCGGTTACTTCGCCATATGGAAAACAATTCGCAGCGACTCGACCATGCCTTCGCCGCCCTCGCCGATCCGACCCGGCGCGCCATCGTCGCGCGGCTGACGCAGGGCGAGGCATCGGTCGGCGATCTGGCCCAGCCCTTCGCCATCGGCCTGCCGACGATGCTCAAGCATATCGCCGCGCTCGAACGCGGCGGGCTGATCGTGTCGCGAAAGACGGGCCGGGTGCGGCGCTGTGCGCTTGTCCCCGACGCCCTGCGCCAGACCGAGGCCTGGCTCTCCGCCCACATCTTGGCCTGGGAAGCTCGGCTCGACCGGCTGGAGGCGCATCTGAACCGCATAAAGAAGGATTCCGACCTTGACCGCTGACTCCGCCTGGGCCGACTGGCCGCTCGACCGCGAGATCGTCCTTGCCCGGGTGCTCGATGCCAGCCCCGAGGCGGTGTTCGACGCCTGGACCGATCCCGCCCAGATCACCGCCTGGTTCGGACCCGAGGGCATGGTCATCGAGACCCATGCCATCGACCTGACCGAGGGGGGTGTGTGGCGCTTCGACATGGTGGCGGCGGACGGCACCCGTTACGGCAACCGCATGACCTTCCTGATCCTGGACCGCCCGCACCGGATCGAGGTCGAACACGGCGCGGACCGCGACGACGACCCGGGCCGGTTCCGCATGCTCGTCACCTTCGACGCGCAGTCGGACGGCAAGACGGTGCTGACGCTGCGCCAGATGCACCCCTCGCGCGCGCAGCGGCAGGCGACCATCGGCTTCGGCGCGGTCGAATACGGTGTCCAGACGCTCGACAAGCTGGCCCGGCACCTTGCCGCGCGCGCGGCAAGGGCAGGCGCGTGATTGAGCGCAGGGCATCCGGGGCGAATGCGCGCGGGGCATGTCATGCTGTTGCCGTCGCGCTTCCCCGAATGCGCTGCTGCGCGACTGACAGCGGGCGCAATGATGCGCAACATTTATGTTGCATATCAGGCTGGCTGTGACATCATGCAACAATCCTGTTGCACATCACGAGGCCGCCATGCCCGACACGATCGAGAAATCCCTGCACCTGAACGCCCCGCCCGAACGGGTCTGGCGCGCGCTGAGCGACGCGGCCGAATTCGGCCGCTGGTTCCGCGCCGAAGTCACGGGAGAGTTGCGCGAGGGCGCGACGCTTGCCTGCCGCAGCCTTTATCCCGGCACCGAGCACATGCGCTGGGACATGCGCATCCTGACGATGGAGCCGGGCCGGCGGCTGGTCTGGGACTGGCCGGCCTTCGACGGCAAGGCCTTTCCCGGCGATCCCGACAGCGACGCGCGCCTCACGGTGTCGATCACGCTGGCGCCCGAGGGCGCGGGCACGCGGCTGACGCTGGTGGAATCGGGCTTTGCTGACCTGCCGGAGGGGCCGGGGCTTGCCGTCTGGCAGCGCAACGAAGGCGGCTGGACCATGCAGATGCAGAACATCGCCGACCATGTCGCAGCCTGAGCCGCGCGCGCCCGATCCGGTGCCGGTCTTTGCCGCGCTGGGCGATGCGACCCGCGCGGGCATCCTGCGGCGGCTGGCGCGCGAGGGGCGGCTGAGCCTGACGCAACTGGCGCGCGGCGCGCCGATCACCCGCCAGGCGGTCAGCCGCCATGTCGCAGTGCTCGAGGCCGCGGGACTGATCGCCGCCCGCCGCGCGGGGCGCGAACTGCACCTGACCCTGACCCCGGCACCGCTTGTCCGGGCGGCGGACTGGCTTGCCGAAGTCAACTCGGCCTGGGACGGCGCGCTGGAAAGGCTCGCGCGGCAGGTCGAGGAAGATCGGGACTGAGCCTGTCGGTCAGCCCTGGATGTTGCGCCCTCGGTTCCATCCCGGCACGCCCAGATCGGCCCGGTATTTCGCCACGGTGCGCCGGGCCAGATGTATGCCGCGGCGGGCCAGTTCTTCGGTAAGCGCGGCATCCGACAACCTGAGTCCGTCTGGCCAGGTTGCGATCACGTCTTGCAGTGCTTGGCGCAATTGTCGCGGGCCAAGCTCGGGGTTGTCCGGGCTGGCGGGCGCCAGCAGCAACTCGCGCAGGAACAGCGTGCCGCGCGGAGCCTGCATCGCCACCCCCGCGATGCAGCGACTGATCGTGCTGCGCGCAAGCCCCGACCGGCTTGCCAGATCACCGAGGGTCAATGGTCTTGGCGCGCGCCCGTGCAGCAGGAACCCGGCCTGCGTGGCGACCATCAGCCTTGCCACGCGCAAGAGCGTGGCCTGACGCGCATTGCAGCCCGCCACAAGGGCCCGCGCCAGGGCTGCCTGCCTATCGGTCGCAGCCGCGCCAGCTGTGCCCTCGAACATCGCGGACGGGGCATCAAGCAGCCGCAAGCCGCCATCCGCAGTCAGCAAGAGTTCCGGCGCGATCAGCTCCGGGGTGTCATCGCCCAGAGAAACCGGCGACAGGCTGTGCAGGTCGGCAATCATGTCGGACGCATCTTCGGCGTCGCAGCCGCAAAAAGCCTGGATCGCGGCGATGTCGCGCGCCGCGACCAGATCCAGCCGCGTCAGCAGCCGCCCGATCATCGGGTCGAGGCGACCCCGCGCGCGCAATTGCAGCGCCAGCGCCTCGGGCAGGTCGCGGGCAAAGACGCCCGGCGGCTCCAGTTCCTGCAACACGGGCAGCAGCGCCTCGATCCGGGGGACGGGCACCTCCAGCCAGCCGGCAATCTCGGCCAGCGGCTCGGCCAGCAGACCATGATCGTCCAGGCAATGCACCAGCGCCCGGGCCAGCTCTGCCTGCTCGCGCGCCAACCGCAACAGACCGATCTGACCCAGCAGTGCCTGACGGGCCGAGATGCTTTCGGCGGGTTCGGAAAGCACAAGGAAGGGATTGCGCGATGCCTCGAGCCGCAGACGGCGTCGAATGCGGCCCGCGTCCATCGCCAGAAGGTCAAGCGATAGCCGCATGTGCTGGCTCAGCTTCAATCCCCGGATCTGGCGTTGGTCCTGCCTTTGCATCGTCAGTCCCTGCTGTGGCGCCACAGTGTGGCAGGCAGATGCAACAGTGTGCTGCTCAAAGCCCTTGGAATCGTGGCGTCAGGAATTGGCATGGTCGTTGCTTGCATGATGGGCAGGGAGGACGAACATGGTCAAGGTCGGCATCATCGCCAATCCGATTTCAGCCCGCGACATCCGTCGGGTCATTTCCCATGCGGGCAATCTGCCCATCAACGACCGGGCCAATATCGTGCTGCGGATGATGACCGGGCTGGCCGCTGCCGGGGTGGACGAGGTGGTCGTCATGCCCGAAAACGGCGGCATCCGCTTTCACCTGGAACGCATCATCGGGCGCGAGCTGCGGCTGGGCCACAGCGGCCTGCCGCGCCTGCGCTATCTGGACATGCCGGTTACCGCCTCGGCCCAGGACAGCGCCACGGCGGCTGAAATGATGGCGGCCGAAGCTGTGGCCGCCATCGTGGTGCTGGGGGGCGACGGCACCAACAGGGTCGTGGTCGGCGCCTGCGGTTCCGTGCCGGTGGCGGGGGTCTCGACCGGGACCAACAACGCCTTTCCCGAATTGCGCGAACCCACGATCACCGGCCTTGCGGTGGGCCTGGCGGCCAGCGGCCGCGTTCCTGCCGCGACGGCGCTGCGTGCCAACAAATGGCTCGAGGTCAGGGTGAACGATCGCCGGGAAATCGCGCTGGTCGATGTCGCCGTGGTCGAAGAGCACTATGTTGGCGCCCGTGCGATCTGGAAGGCCGAGGGGTTTCGGGATCTGTTCGTGACCTTCGGGCTGCCGCAGGCCATCGGCATGTCGGCCATCGCGGGCCTGTGCGCGCCCTTGGACCGCGACGCGCCACAGGGCCGGCACATCCGCCTTTCGCCCCGGGCAAGCCGGTGGCTGGCGGCGCCGATCGCCCCCGGTTTGATCGAGCGCGTAGGCATCGCCGGGGTCGAGGTCATGCAGCCCGGGGCGCGACATGTCCCTTCGATCGCGCAAGGTGCCCTGGCTTTTGACGGCGAGCGCGAACTGACCTTCGGTCCCGGCGACCGGGTTTCGGTGCGTCTGGTTCCAGATGCGTTTCACACCATCGATGTGCCCGCCTGCATGGCTCATGCCGCGCAGGAGGGGCTTTTCCTGTGCAACCCAGACTGAACAACAAGAGGGAGGAGTTCATGTCCAATCCGTTTCCACTGCCAAAGGAGCGGCTGCTGGATGCCTATCGCAAGATGCGCACCATCCGCGACTTTGAAGAGCGACTGCATGTCGATTTCGCCCGGGGCGAGATTCCGGGCTTTGTGCATCTATATGCCGGCGAGGAGGCGACGGCTGTCGGCATCATGATGCATCTGCACGACCGCGACCGTATCGCATCGACCCATCGCGGCCATGGCCATTGCATCGCCAAGGGCGTCGACGTCAAGGCGATGATGGCCGAAATCTATGGCAAGGCCACCGGCTGCTGCGCGGGCAAGGGCGGGTCGATGCACATTGCCGACCTGTCGCTGGGCATGATGGGCGCAAACGGTATCCTGGGGGCGGGCGCACCGCTGGTCTGCGGGGCGGCACTGGCGGCGCAGAAGCTGGGCCATGACGGTGTGGGCATCACCTTTTTCGGGGATGGCGCGTCCAACCAGGGCACCGTGCTGGAAAGCATGAACCTGGCGGCGATCTGGAACCTTCCGGCCATTTTCGTGGTCGAGAACAACGGTTATGCCGAATCGACCTCGGTCGATTACGCCACTGCCTCGGACAGCTACGTGGACCGCGCCGCCGGCTTCGGCATGCCGGGCATCACCGTGGACGGCATCGATTTCTTCGCCGTCTACGAGGCTGCGGGCGAGGTGATCCGGCGGGCGCGCGAGGGTGCCGGACCCACGTTGCTGGAATGCAAGAACGTGCGCTTCTTTGGCCATTTTGAAGGCGATGCCCAGACCTACAAGGCGCCGGGCGAGAATGAATACAACCGCGCCCATAACGATTGCCTGAAGCTGTTTCGGCAAAAGGTCACCCAGGCCGGGGTGATCTCGGACGCCGAACTGGATGCCATCGACGCCGAGGTTGCGGCGCTGATCGACGAGGCCGTGGCCGAAGCTGTTGCCGCCCCGCTGCCCGGACCCGAGCAGCTGACCACCGACGTTTACGTGAGCTATTGAGGGAGGCATTGCCATGGCACGCATCATCAGCATGAAGGACGCGGTCAACGAGGCCCTGGATCAGGAAATGACCCGCGATCCCACCGTCATCATGATGGGAGAGGACATCGTCGGCGGCGCCGGCACCCAGGGCGAAGAGGACGCCTGGGGCGGCGTCCTGGGGGTCAGCAAGGGGCTTTATGCCAAGCATCCCAACCAGATGATCGACACACCCCTGTCGGAAAGCGCCTATGTCGGCGCCGCCATCGGTGCGGCGACGGCCGGGCTGCGCCCGGTGGCGGAACTGATGTTCGTCGATTTCGTCGGTGTCTGCCTGGATCAGATCTTCAACCAGGCGGCCAAGTTCCGCTACATGTTCGGGGGCAAGGCCGAAACTCCGGTAGTGATCCGGGCGATGTGCGGGGCCGGTTTCCGGGCTGCTGCCCAGCACAGTCAGATGCTGACGCCCCTGTTTGCCCATGTGCCCGGGCTCAAGGTCGTCTGTCCGTCGAACGCCTATGATTGCAAGGGGTTGCTGATCCAGGCGATCCGCGACAACGATCCGGTGATCTTTCTCGAGCACAAGAACCTTTACGCCAGCACGGCCGATGTGCCCGAGGAACCCTATACCATCCCCTTTGGCGAGGCGAATATCGTCCGTGAAGGGGGCGATGCCACCATCGTCACCTATGGTCAGATGGTGGGGCGCTCGGTCGAGGCGGCCGATCTGCTGAAGCGGGACGGGATCGAGGTCGAGGTGATCGACCTGCGCACGCTGTCGCCCATCGACATCGATACGGTTCTGGAAAGCGTCCAGGCGACAGGACGGCTGGTCTGTGTCGATGAGGCCAATCCCCGCTGCTCGATCGCGGCCGACATCGCGGCCACGGTGGCGCAGGAAGCCTTCGGTTCCCTGCGCGCTGCTGTGCAGATGGTGACGCCGCCCCATGCCCCGGTGCCGTTCTCGCCCTCGCTCGAGGATGCCTATGTGCCCTCGGCCGCGCGTATCGCCGATGCCGTGCGCAAGACGATGGGGAACTGACATGGACCAGATCACACCGATCCTGATGCCCAAATGGGGCCTGTCGATGAAAGAGGGCAAGCTGGCCGCATGGCACGTGGCCGAAGGTGCCCATATCAGCCCCGGCGACGAGATCATGGATGTCGAAACCGACAAGATCGCCAATGTCGTCGAGGCAGCGGACGGGGGCCTGCTGCGCCGCCGTGTCGGCGTTCAGGGCCAGACCTATCCGGTGCGCGCGCTTCTGGGGGTGATGGCGCCCGAAACCGTTCCCGAAGCCGAGATCGATGCCTTTGTCGCGGCATGGCAGATGCCGGCCGCTGACAGCGACGATCAGGATGACGCACCCCGCCACGAATTCGCCGAACTGCCGGTGGGACGCATCCGCTATGCCGACCGGCCGGGCGAAGGAACGCCCCTGGTGCTGATCCATGGTTTCGGCGGCGATCTGGACAACTGGCTGTTCAATATCGACGCCTTGACCCAGCACGGCCGGGTGCTGGCCCTTGACCTGCCGGGGCACGGCCATTCCGTCAAGACTGCCGGACCGGCCGATCTGAAGCTGATGGTGGACACGGTTCTGGCGTTCATGGATCACCTTGGCGTCGAACGCGCGCATCTTGTCGGCCATTCGATGGGCGGGTTGATTGCCGGGGCAGTCGCAGCCGCGCGGCCGCAGCGGGTGGCGTCGGTGACGCTGATCTGCCCTGCCGGGCTGGGGGCCGAGATCAACGGCGATTACATCGACGGCTTTGTCCGATCCGCCGGCCGCAAGGAGCTGAAGCCGGTGCTGGCGCAGCTGTTTCACGACCAGACACTGGTCAGCCGCGCCATGGTCGAGGACTTGCTGAAATACAAGCGCCTCGACGGGGTGCAGGGGTTCCTGTCCGATCTTGCTTCGGCACTGTTCCGGGACGGCCGGCAAAGCGAAACCATCGTCGCCCCGTTGCAGGCATCTGGCGTGCCCGTTCAGGTGATCTGGGGTCAGGCCGACGCCATCATCCCGGCCGGTCATGCCGCGAATCTGCCGGGCGCGGAATGCCACGTCATCCCCTCTGCCGGCCATATGGTGCAGATGGAGCAATCGGCCGAGGTCAATCGCCTGATCGGCGACTTCATTGCCTGACCCCTGACCGCCCCCGGCGGGTGTCCCGGGGCGGTCGCTTGTCCAGCAAAAGGAAAAACCCGTGAACGTTCAGCAGAAGCTGGCCGAGGTGAATGCGCGCGCGGTCGCCCTTCACAAGGCCGATCCACAGACCATGACCGCCTTTCGCGGCGTCATGACCGCGGCCAATCGCGCCGGCAGGTTGGGGGCCGCCACCAAGGAACTGGTTGCGGTCGCCGTGGCCATAGGGCGCGGCTGCGAGGATTGCATCCTGTTTCATACCAGTGCGGCCAAACAGCACGGCGCCAGCCGCGATGAACTGGTCGAAGTGCTCGCCGTCGCCATCGAGATGTCGGGCGGGCCGGGCACGGTCTATGCCGGCAAGGCGCTGGCTGCATTCGATGCGTTGTGAGGTGACATCATGAAGGCATTGCGTTTTCACGCCAGAAGGGACTTGCGGATCGACGATATCGCCGAACCGCCGCAGCCCGGTCCGGGCCAGGTTCTGGTCCGCAACAGCCATGTCGGCATCTGCGGGACCGATCTGCATGAATATGTCTCGGGCCCGATCTTCATTCCGCAAACCCCGCATCCCTACACGGGTGCGCAGGGGCCGCAGGTGCTGGGCCATGAATTCGGCGGCACCGTGATCGCGGTGGGTCCGGGCGTCAGCAAGGTTGCGCCCGGCGATCGCGTTGCGGTGCAGCCTCTGGTCATGCCGCGCAGTGGCGAACATTTCGCCGATCGCGGCTGGCACAACCTGTCGGCCAGTCTGGCGCTGGTCGGATTGTCCTGGCCCTGGGGCGGCATGGCCGAGATGGCGCTGCTCAACGATTATAACGTCGAGCGCATTCCCGACACCATGACCGACGAGGAAGCCGCGCTTGTCGAGCCGACAGCGGTTTGCGTCTATGCCTGCGACCGGGGCGGTGTTCGGGCAGGCGATTGCGTGCTGGTGACGGGTGCCGGCCCCATCGGCATCCTAGCCCTGATGACCGCGCGCGCCTTTGGTGCCACCCGGCTTATCGTGTCGGACATCAACGACACCAGGCTGGCGCTGGCCGCGCAGGTGGTGCCGGGCGTGGTCACCGTCAACCCTGCCCGTGAAAACCTGGGGGAAATCGTCCGCGCGGCCTCGACATCGGGGCTGGGTTGCGACGTGGCGCTGGAATGCGTGGGCAGCGAACGGGCCCTGCAATCCTGCCTGGAGGCAGTGCGCAAGCAGGGCGTGATCGTCCAGACCGGCCTGCATCCCGGCAAGGGCAGCGTCGACTTCTTTCAGCTGACCTTCAAGGATGCCGAAATCCGCGGATCGTGGTGCTATCCCACCTACAGCTGGCCCCGCACCATCGAACTGATTGCTTCGGGCGCGATTCCGGCGGGCAGGGTGGTGACGGGCCGCATCGGTTTGCGCGAGGCCGTGACCCAGGGCTTTGACGCGCTGCTGGATCCGGCCGGCAGCCACCTGAAGATCCTGATCGATATGTCCCGGACAGATTAGCCGGCGCAATAACTATCCCCCCGTGCGGCAGTCTCATGCTATCGTCGCACGGGGCTTGTGGCAGCGGCTGGGGAGGCACCGATGCTGGAAATGGCTGACCATGGGACGCATGTCCTTGAAGTCATGCGCGTGGCCGAGGGCGAGATGTCGCCGCGCCGCGATGCCGATGTTCTGGCGTCATGGCGCCGCTGCGTGCGTGAATATCGGCTGGAGCCCGGCCGGCGGCTTGGCCCGCGCATCCTGACCGAAGGCGAGCTGCGCCAGCACCGGCAGGAATCCGAAGAGCTGCTGGAAATGGCGCGCCACGGGATGGAGGATCTGTATCGGCGCGTGAATGCCATGGGATATGTGCTGCTGCTGGCCAATGCCCATGGGGTGACCGTCGACGCCATCGGCGATGCGCAGCTGGACCGCGATCTGCGACATGCCGGGCTGATCGCCGGTTCGCAGTGGAATGAAAACCATGTCGGAACGAACGGGGTTGGCGCCTGTCTGGCCACCGGCAGGGCGATCACCGTTCATCGCAGCGATCACTTTGATCTGGCGCTGACGCCATTATCCTGCACTGCCGTGCCGTTGCACGGCACGCGCGGCGGGCTTATCGGCGTGCTTGACCTGTCCCATCTGCAGGCACCGCAGGACAAGATGAGCCAGGCCCTGACGCTGGAGGTGATGAAATCCTGTGTTCGGCGTATCGAAATGGCGAACCTGGTGCGACGTCATCGCGGCGATTGGATCCTGCGGCTGAACCCCTCGCCCGAGTTTCTCGATGTCGATCCCATGGCGGCCGTGGCCATCGACGCCGACGGTCGCATCAGCGGCATGACCCATAATGCCCGCGACTTGCTGGCCCCGGACGCGGACGCGCCGCTGATCGGTCGCCGCTTCCAGGACATCTTTGCCGGTGAGCCTGAAGACCTGCCGAAACTGTCGCGGGCGATGGCGCCGGTCGATGGCGCGCTGGAAATTCTGGGCGGGGGGTTGATCTTTGCCCGGGCCGTGCCGCCGGGCACCGCGCCCCGGGCCGTCGCTGTGCCCAGCCTGCCTGCGCCGCTGGCGGCGATTCATGGTGGCGATCCCGCGATGCAACGCCTGGCCGAGCGGGCGGCCAAGGTCGTCGACCGACAGATCAGCATCATCCTGCGCGGCGAAACCGGCACCGGCAAGGAATTCATCGCCCGTGCGATTCATGCATCGTCACGACGGCGCGGGGCATTCGTGGCGATCAACTGCGCAGCCTTGCCCGAGGCGCTGATCGAAAGCGAACTGTTCGGCTATGCCCCGAATGCCTTCACCGGCGCACATGCCCGCGGCAAGAAGGGGCTGATCCGCGAGGCTCATGGCGGCACCCTGTTTCTGGACGAGATCGGCGACATGCCGCTGGCATTGCAGGCGCGGCTGCTGCGGGTTCTGTCGGAACGCGAGGTTCTGGCGGTGGGCGCCTCGCGCCCCGAGCCGGTGGACATCCGGGTGATTTCCGCCTCGCATCGGGATCTGGCCTCGCTGGTGGCGGAAGGAAGGTTCCGCCAGGATCTGTATTATCGTGTGAACGGGCTCATTCTTGACATTCCCGCGGTGCGCGCACGCACCGATCTGGAATGGCTCATCGACCGGATAGCCGATGCCACCGAAGGAAAGCCACGGTTTTCCGCCGCCGCCATGGCCCGCCTGCTGGCGCATGACTGGCCGGGAAATGTGCGCGAGATCGTCAATCTTTGCGCGCTCTGCGCCGCGCTTTGCGACGGGGGGCTGGTCGGGGTCGAGGATCTGCCGGCAGGCATTGGTGAAACCGCCCGCCAGGCACCGGGCGACAGTGCCACGCAAGGGCGCGCGCTGCGCAGCCTGATCGCGGCATGCGACGGCAATATCTCGGCTGCGGCGCGCCAGGCCGGGGTGGATCGAAGCACCATCTACCGAAGGATGCGGCGTCTGGGCCTGTCCGGATCGGGCGGCGCGCCCGAAGGGTCGGGCATCGGGAACTGACCTTCAGCCCGCCAGCAGCCAGAACGGATCCTCGGCCTGTGGCTGGCGGGTGATGCGAAAGCCCATCGCCTGAAAGAAGGCCAGCGCTTGCGGATTGTCACTTGCGACGATGGCGTGCCAGCGCCGCGCCTGCATCCGGGGCAGGGCGGTCAGGCTTTGCCATGCCCGCCTTCCCCAGCCTTGCCTGCGCAGCGATGGGGCCACGGCAAGATCGGTGACCAACCAGCTGCCGGCCGGCGCTTCCGGGCGGTCGTCGGGCACCAGGCCGATGACGGCCCGCAGCTCGCCCCCGCTCAGCAGTGCCCACTGTTCGCCCCGGACATCGGACAGCACATGGTCCAGCCAGTCGTCGTCCATCGGCCCCAGATGTCGGTTCAGCCGGTCATCCGCATACCAGGCGCGATATGCGGGAAAATCCTGCGCCTGAAACGGTCGCAGCGTCAGCCGTTCATTCGGCAATGGCGATCTGGATTTCGATGCGGTTGTCGGGCGACTCCGGACCCTGCCACTGGTGATAGACTTCGCGGCTTTCGCGCCCCGGTTGCAGTCCTGCCTGTTCCATTGCCGCCAGCAGCGGCGCATAACCCGCCTCAAAAAGGGTCGACAGCGGTCCGTGATGCACCAGGCAGGCGCAATTCAGCGCCGGCAACGCGCCGTCTGCCGATGCCTCGACCGGCAAGCAGAACTCCATGTCGAAACGGGTCGTGGTATCGCGCGGCATGCCCAGGGCACGAAACACCGGGGGACCGCTGACAGCAAGCCGGCGCTGGCGCGCCTCATCCGTCAAGGCCTGCAAGGCCGGGCCGGATTCGGCACCGATTTCGGGAATCGTAAGCCGCACCTGCCGACGCAGCGCGGCAAGGGGGGGAAGCTGGCGTATCTGCATGATCTGAAACCGTTCTGAATCGAATTTTTGCGCAGGTTGCCGTGGCGAAACGCCCTGCGCAAGGGGGTGACGCACAGGCAGCACCGCCCGGCGTCAACAGCGCGGCAGATCACTGTCCATGCGCCGGTCCGGATCGCGTCCGCACGCCCGGCCCTCTGTCGCAGCGGGATCAGCCCCAGGCCGAAGCAATACATCGGAAAGGTGTGGTCGCGCAGACAAGGGCATGGCTGTGGTCCCGGGGGCATCGCCCCCAGCCGCAGCCTGCGCGGCCGCCTTGCCCCACGACCAGCAGGACCGGCAAGGGCCTGCCACACCTCCGCCAGCGTGCGCCAAGCCGCAGAACATTCCGCATTGCCCTGCGGGGCTTTCTGAGAAATCCGAGAAATCTGGGTAAGTTTATGCGGGAAAATCAGCGCATTGCTGTTTGTGTTTGGTGGAGCCAAGGGGAGTCGAACCCCTGACCTCTTGAATGCCATTCAAGCGCTCTACCAACTGAGCTATGGCCCCACCGGAGGTCTTGGGCAGCGGCTGCGCCGCCCGTGTGAGGGGTCGTATAGGGGGGGGCGCGGATGGGTGCAAGCGGAAAAATCACCCTCTTGCGGATTTTTTGACAAGCCCATGAAAGGCAATGACATATCCGGGGAAATGGGGGTCGGATACCCGGGATTCAGCTCAATTCCGCAGCTGGCTTCTGGCCCAGGCGGCGATGGCCGCGGCGTCCATTGCACCTGCCTGACGCGCCAGTTCATGGCCGTGGTGAAACAGCAGCAGGGTGGGGATACCGCGAATGCCCAGGCTCGCGGCCGTCGCCTGTTCCGATTCGGAATTGAGTTTGACAAGCCGCATGCTCGGTTCCAGGGATCGCGCAGCGCGGGCGAATTCCGGCGCCATCATCCGGCAGGGTCCGCACCAGGGCGCCCAGACATCGACCAGCACCGGGATCGAATTGCGGCCGATCTGGCGCGCGAACATGCGGCTGTCGACATCGGCGGGCTGGCCGGAAAACAACGGCGTCCGGCATTTTCCGCAGCGCGCGGCCAGGGCATCGCGATCCGGCGGCAGGCGGTTCAGCGCCGCGCAATTGGTGCAGACGATCTGGCGTTCGCTGTCCGACATCATCGCCTCCGGCAGGTCGTGTTGACGATATATTCGGATTCCTGTAGATATTCAAGAATGACCACAGCAATCCTTGCCCCAAAGGTCGCGGTGCCAACCGCCGCCGATCCCGAAGCCATGCGTGCTGCGGCGGATGAGGCCAGCGAGCTTCTGAAATCCCTGGGCAACCGGCATCGGCTGCTGATCCTCTGCGCCCTGGCGGTGGGCGAGCGTTCGGTCGGGCAATTGGCTGCGTTCCTGGGCATCCGCGATTCCACGGTGTCGCAGCATCTGGCGCTGTTGCGGCGCGATCGCATCATCGCCGGCCGCAGGGAAGGGCAAGTGATCTGGTATCGCATCGAAAGCGAGGCCGCGCGACGCGTCATGGCCGTGCTTTACGAAAGTTTCTGCACGCCCGCGCAGCAGGCGCGGGCGGGGCTGTGCAAGGGCGCCGCGGGTCCGGTCTAGCGCCGTTCGCAGGTATTCATGCCCAGCAGCCGGTAGGCAGGGCAGAAACGGAACAGCGCCGTCGCAACCAACACCAGACCGACGATTACCGCCAGCCATTTCCAGAATCCGACCAGCCCGGCCAAAAGGCCCAGCAGAATCAGCAGGGCGCCGACGACAATGCGCAGGATCCGGTCGGTGCTGCCAACATTGGGGATCATGTCCTTCCTCCTTCGCGGGCCGGCTTGCGAACGCGGGCAACCGAGCCACGGCAGGATTGCAAACCGGTCTTGCCGAAAAAATATATTCAAGTCTGCGTAGATATGCAAGCGATTGCCGGGCCGGATGCAGGACCGAAGGCGCGGGGCATCCGGTCCCATTGCGTGCCGTCTTCAGTCGATTTCCACCAGCAGATCCTTGGCGTCGATCTGCTCGCCAGGGCGGACGTGCAGGGCCTTGACCACCCCGGGACGGTCGGCATGCAGGCCGGTTTCCATCTTCATCGCCTCGATGGTCAGCAACAGATCGCCGGGATTGACCTTCTGGCCCTGACTGACCGCGACCGAGGTGATGACCCCCGGCATCGGCGCCCCGACATGGCCGTCATTGCCGGGCTGGGCCTTGGGGCGGGCGGCGGTCTGCGACTTGACCAGGCGGTTCGGCACCCGGATCACGCGCGGCTGGCCATTCAGTTCGAAGAACACCTTGACCTCGCCCGTCTCGTCGGTTTCGCCGATGGCCTGCAGGCGGATTTCCAGTGTCTTGCCGGGATCGATTTCGGCGGCGATTTCCTCGCCCGGCTCCATCCCGTAAAAGAAGGTGCGGGTGGGCAGGGTGCGCACCGGGCCGTATTGGCGATGCCGGCCCATGTAGTCCAGAAACACCTTCGGATACATCAGATAGCCGTTCAGATCCTCGTCATCGACGGCCTTGCCCTCGAGCTGCCGGCTCAGATCGGCGCGAACTGCTTCAAGGTCGACCGGCGGCATCGAGGCGCCAGGTCGGCTGGTCAGCGGCGTCTCGCCCTTCAGCACCTTGCGTTGCAGGGCGGGCGGCCAGCCGCCGGGGGGCTGGCCCAGGTTGCCACGCATCATGTCCACGACCGATTCGGGGAATGCGACCTCGACGGCCGGATCCTCGACCTGTTCGCGGCTCAGCCCCTGCGCCACCATCATCAGCGCCATGTCCCCCACCACCTTGGAACTGGGCGTGACCTTGACGATGTCGCCGAACATCCGGTTGGCATCGGCATAGGCTTGGGCGACCTCGTGCCAGCGTTCCTCCAGCCCCAGGCTGCGGGCCTGGGCCTTGAGGTTGGTGAACTGGCCGCCGGGCATCTCGTGCAGCCAGACTTCGGAGGCAGGCGCCTGCAAGCCGGATTCGAAGGCGGCGTATTGTTCCCGCACCGCCTCCCAGTAATTGCTGATCTGGCGGATGGCCGCGATGTCGAGCCCGGTGTCGCGGTCGGTATTGCGCAGCGCCTCGACCACCGAGCCCAGGCAGGGCTGCGAGGTATTGCCCGACAGTGCATCCATGGCGCAATCGACGGCATCGACGCCGGCGGCGCTGGCGGCCAGGATGGTCGCCCCCGCAAGACCGCTGGTGTCATGGGTGTGGAAATGCACCGGCAGGCCAATTTCCTCTTTCAGGGCCCGCACCAGAATGCTGGCCGAGGCGGGTTTCAACAGCCCCGCCATGTCCTTCAGCCCCAGCACATGGGCGCCCGCGTCACGCAACTGCCGCGCCATGTCCAGGTAGTATTTCAGGTCGTATTTCGACCGCGCCGGGTCCAGCAGGTCGCCGGTATAGCAGATGGTGCCTTCGCAGATCTTGCCGGTTTCGATCACCGCATCCATGGCGACGCGCATGTTTTCGACCCAGTTCAGGCTGTCGAAGACCCGGAACACATCCACCCCGGTTTCGGCGGCCTGCCGCACGAAGAACTGCACGACATTGTCGGGATAGTTGGTATAGCCCACGCCGTTCGATGCTCGCAGCAGCATCTGTGTCAGCAGGTTCGGCAGACGGGCGCGGATGTCGCGCAGCCGCTGCCAGGGACATTCCTGCAGAAAGCGATAGGCCACGTCGAAGGTGGCGCCGCCCCAGCATTCGACGCTGAACAGCTGCGGCAGATTGGCGGCATAGCTGGGCGCGACGCGGATCATGTCGATCGACCGCATCCGCGTGGCCAACAGGCTTTGGTGGCCGTCGCGCATCGAGGTGTCGGTGATCAGCAGCCGCTTTTGCGCCAGCATCCACTCCGCCACGGCCTTTGGGCCCTGGCTGTCCAGCAGCTGGCGGGTGCCGGGGGCGGGTTCGGCCCGCGGCGGCGGCGGGACCAGGGTGCGGGCCTGTGCCGGCGGCTGTGGCCGCCCGGCGGTTTCCGGATGCCCGTTGACCGAGATGTCGGCGATATAGACCAACAGCTTGGTCGCCCGGTCGCGGCGTTTGCGAAAGGCGAAAAGCTCGGGCGTGGTGTCGATGAACTTGGTGGTATAGCTGTCATCCAGGAAGGTCGGATGCTTGAGCAGGTTGATGACGAATTCGATGTTCGTCGCCACCCCGCGCACGCGAAATTCGCGCAAGGCCCGGTCCATGCGGGCGATGGCCTTTTCCGGGGTCTGGGCATGCGCGGTCACCTTGACCAGCAGGCTATCATAGTAGCGGGTGATGACGCCGCCGGAATAGGCGGTGCCGCCGTCCAGCCGGATGCCGTTGCCGGTCGCCGAGCGATAGGCGGTGATGCGGCCGTAATCGGGAATGAAATTGTTCAGCGGATCCTCGGTCGTGACCCGGCATTGCAGGGCGTGGCCGTTCAGCCGCACGTCCTCTTGGCGGGCAACGCCGGTCGCCTCGGCCAGGGTCGCGCCTTCGGCGATCAGGATCTGGGATTGCACGATGTCGATGCCGGTCACCTCTTCGGTGACGGTGTGCTCGACCTGGACGCGGGGGTTGACCTCGATGAAATAGAACCTGCCGCTGTCCATATCCATCAGGAATTCGACGGTGCCGGCATTCTGATAGCCGACGGCGCGGCCGATGCGCAGCGCCATGTCGCAGACCTCGGCCCGCTGGTCGTCGGTCAGATAGGGGGCCGGGGCGCGTTCGACCACCTTCTGGTTGCGGCGCTGCACGGTGCAGTCGCGTTCATACAGATGATAAAGCCCGCCGTGGCTGTCGCCCAAGAGCTGCACCTCGACGTGGCGGGCGCGCTGGATCATCTTTTCCAGATAGCCTTCGCCATTGCCAAAGGCGGCTTCGGCCTCGCGTCGCCCTTCACGGATCTTTTCGGGCAGTTCTGCTGCGTTCATGATCGGGCGCATGCCCCGCCCGCCGCCGCCCCAGCTGGCTTTCAGCATCAGCGGATAGCCGATCGCCTCGGCTTCGGCCTTGATCGCCTCGATGTCATCGCCCAGCACCTCGGTTGCCGGGATGACCGGAACGCCGGCCGCAATGGCCACGCGCCGCGCGCTGGCCTTGTCGCCCAGGGCGCGCATGGTGTCGGCGCTGGGGCCGATGAAGGCGATGCCGGCCGCGGTGCAGGCATCGACGAAATCGGGATTTTCCGACAGCAGCCCATAGCCCGGGTGAATGGCGTCGGCGCCCGATTCCCGCGCCACGCGGATCACCTCGGGGATGGACAGATAGGCTGCGACCGGCCCCAATCCCTCGCCGATGCGATAAGCCTCGTCCGCCTTGAAGCGGTGCAGGCCCAGCTTGTCCTCTTCGGCATAGATGGCGACGGTTTTCTTGCCCAGTTCGTTGGCGGCCCGCATGACGCGGATCGCGATTTCGCCTCGGTTTGCGACCAGGATCTTTCTGAACATCGGCTGCCCTCCCCCACGATGGTGCGCACGCGCCGCAGGTTAGCGATGCCGCGTCGCGGCGCAACCGCTAACAGCGCCTTTGGCGTTACAATTCCGTCATGCCGTCGCCGCGCCGCGCGCGAAAGAAATTTTGCAGCAGGCGGCGCGATTCTTCTGCGGAAATGCCGTCGATGACCTCGGGGCGGTGGTGGCACTGGGGGTGGTCGAACACGCGCGCCCCGTGACGAACCCCGCCCATGCGCATGTCCTCGGCCCCGTAATACAGCACGGCGATTCGCGCCGCCGAGATCGCGGCGGCGCACATCGGGCAGGGCTCCAGCGTGACCCAAAGGCGCGTGCCGGGCAACCGCTCCGAGCCGATTTGCGCGCAGGCCTGCCGAATGGCCAGAATCTCGGCATGGGCGGTGGGATCGTGCAGCGCCCGGGTGCGATTGCCCGCCCGCGCAAGGATCCGGCCCCGGGAATCGGTCAGCACCGCGCCGACCGGCACCTCGCCGCGCCGGGCGGCGGCGCGGGCTTCCTCAAGGGCAATTGGCATCAGCGAGGTGAATTGCATAGGGGTTTGTGGACCGGCCTTGACCGGCGCGCAAGAAGCGCTTTCCATCACGTGGCGTTGGGCGTAGAAGGCCCCCTTTGCCACCGCAGAGATGCGCAGGAGATCGCGATGACCGACACCCCCGAAAAACCCGCCCAGAATCCGACTGCCGCAGGCCCGGACAATGGGGCCGAAAGGATCGCCAAGGTGATGGCCCGCGCCGGCGTTGCCAGTCGCCGCGAGGCCGAGCGCATGATCCTTGAGGGGCGTGTCACCGTCAACGGCCGCAAGATCGACAGCCCGGCGCTGGACGTGACCGCCCAGGACCGCATCCGCGTCGATGGCCAACCGCTCGAGGCGCCGCAGGAAACCCGGCTGTGGCTGTATTACAAGCCGCTGGGGCTGGTGACCTCGAATGCCGATGAAAAGGGGCGCCAGACCGTGTTCGATGCGCTGCCGCGCGATCTGCCGCGGGTGATGACCGTGGGACGGCTGGACCTGAATTCCGAAGGGCTGCTGCTGCTGACCAATGACGGCGAGCTGAAGCGCCGGCTGGAGCTGCCCAGCACCGGCTGGCTGCGGCGCTATCGCGTGCGCGTCAATGGCACGCCCAACGACCTGACATTTGCGCCGCTGCGCAGGGGCGTGACTATCGACGGCGAGGAATTCCAGCCCATGGAAATCAGCCTTGACAGCCAGCAGGGCGCGAATGCCTGGCTGACCGTCGGCATCCGCGAAGGCCGCAACCGCGAGATTCGCCGCGCCATGGCGCATGTCGGGCTGATCGTGAACCGGCTGATCCGCATCGGCTACGGCCCGTTCAAGCTGACCGGGCTTGAGGAAAACGAGGTGCGCGAGGTCAAGCGCAAGGTTCTGCGCGACCAGCTGGGCGGCTTGCTGACCGGTGAGGTCGAAGAAAAACCGCGCCAGTTCCGCGAACGCGGCGCCCGCAGCGAGGACCGGGCCGCAGGACGCCCGTCCCGCCCCGCGCGGCCGATGGGCGAGGCGAAACCCTTTGCCCGGCGCGGCGATGCGGTCGGCAAGGGTGCGGGCGCGCGCGATCACGCCGGGGCGAAACCCTATGGCCGCCGCGATGGCGGTGGCGGCGCGGCCGATGGCGCGCGCGCGCCGCGCCCGGTCACGGCCGATGGCCAGCGCCGCCCCTATGCCCGCCGCGATGATGACGCCGCGCCGCGCCTTTCGGGCAAGCCCGGCCCGGCCGGTCGCCGCACGGGCGAAAAGCCCGCCGCGGGCGCACGGAGCTGGTCGAAATCCGATGCTCGACCCCGGGCAGGAGCAGAGCCGCGCGCCGGTGCCGGGGCGGCTGGCCAAAGCGGCGGTTATCGTTCCGATCGGTCGGCTGCTGATGGCGGCCGCCCCGCCTCGGCTGGTGGATTCAAGCCCCGCGCGGCCCAGGCAGTCGGCAAGGGGCCGCGCGCAGAATCCGGGCGTGGCGATGGTGGGCGGATCAATGCAGGGCGCGCCGATGCGGGCCGTGGTGGCAAGCCCGCATCAGTCGGTGCCGACCGGCCCGGCAAGGGCGCCGGCTTCAAGCCCGGCAAGCCCAGATCGATCGGCGCGGGAAAACCGGCTGATGCCGCATCCGGAAGCCGTCGTTTCGCCGACAAGCCGGGCGCTGCACGCGGCCCGCGGCCGAAAGGTCCGAAACCGCAGGGGAAAGGCCCCCGGCGCGGCTGATCGACGCGGCGCCCGGTGGGCGCCGCGCGCAGTCACTTGGTCAGGATCAACTTGCCGGCGCGGGTGATGCGCAGGTTGTAGATCTGATCGCCCAGGGCGATCAGCGCCTGATTGCCACCGGCGGTCAGCGTCTGGGCATCATGCTGGGGCAGACGCTGCAAGGGGGTAACGCCGGGGCGGGTGAAATCGGCAGGGCGCGTCGCGGTCATCTGTGGTCCTCATTCCGTCTCTGTCGCGATACCTGTAACCTGACAAATTGACTCGGGGATGTCAAAGAAAAAGAGTCGGGTATTCCATATCCCTGCGCTAGGGGCGCGACAGGCAATCGGCCAGGGTGCTACCCAGATTGCGCAGCAATTCGGTGTAAAGCTGCGGTCCGGGCGACAGGGTGCTGCCTTCCGGGTCCAGGGCCTCGCCCGCGCGCACGCCGCTGCCTTCGGTGACCGAGGCGATCAGCCGCCGATCATGGTTGGCCTCGGGGAAGGCGCAATGCGCATTGCCTTGCGCGGCCTGCTGGCGAATGGACTGGAGCCTTGCGGCCGACGGTGTCGATGCATCGCCCAGGCTGACGGCAATTGTCGGCCCGACCCCGTAGCGATCGGTGAAATAGCCATAGGCGTCGTGGAATACGACAAACGGTTTGCCGCGCAGCGGCGCCAGCCTGGCCTCCAGCTCGGCATCCAGCGCCTGCATCTCGGCAGCAGCCCGTTCGGCATTCGCCGCAAAGGCGGCCGCATTCGCCGGATCGCGGGCGCTTAGTGCCTGCGCGATTGCCTGCAGCCACAGCTCGGCATTTCGGGGGTCCAGCCAGGCATGTGGGTCGATGCCCGAGTGGTCATGGTCGTGCCCGTGATCGCCCGCATCTTCATGCTCATGCTCATGCTCATGCTCATGTGCATGTTCGTCCTTGCCGTCATGCGCATCGGCAGCGATTTCCTGATCGAAGTTGCGCAAATGCGTGCCAGGAACGGTCAGCAAGGTCAGCAAATCGCCATGATCGCGGCCGTCAACCGCCCTTTGCAGCCATGGCGTCATCTGCGGCCCGACCCAGACCACCAGATCGGCCTGTTGCAGTGCGCGGGCCTGACTGGGCCGCAGCTGATAGCTGTGGGCGTCGGCGCCGCTGGCCACCAGCAATGTGGGGCTGCCCAGATCGCCCAGCACCTGATCGACCAGAGCGGCGACAGGCGGCAGGTCGGTAACCACCCGCGGCACGTCGGCCAGCGCGGGCAGGGCGCCAAGGCTCAGCGCCATCAGCGGGACAAGGGTTTTGTGCAACATGACACTCTCGCTTGCTTAAACGCGTCGGTTATTTATGTTATAAAGTAACCAGTCAAGATGGATGTGACATTATAACATGAATGAAACCTGCGGCCCAGGCGATGCCTTTCACGATCACGATCACGCCCATTGCGCCGCCGAGGTTCTGCGACGGGCCGAGGATCAGGCCCAACGCGATGGCGTGCGCCTGACGCCAGTGCGACGGCGGGCGCTGGAAATCCTGCTGGAATCGCATCGGGCGATGGGGGCTTACGAAGTGCTGGAGCGGCTGGCAGCCGAAGGCTTCGGCCGACAGCCGCCGGTCGCCTATCGGGCGCTGGATTTCCTGGTCGATCAGGGGCTGGCCCATCGCGTGCAGCGCCTGAACGCCTATGTCGCCTGCCTGTCGCCACAGCGCGACCACTCTCCGGCCTTTCTGATCTGCCGCGGCTGTCACCGCCTGGCCGAGGCCGAAACCACCGAGCTGCAACCCGCATTGGCGGCAATGGCCGGAAGCCTCGGGTTTCGCACCGAACGTGCCAGCGTCGAGCTGCTGGGACTGTGCCAGAACTGCCAGGAGGCCGGGGCATGAGCGCGCTGATCGCGGCCAGTGGTCTGTCGGTCACGCATCCCGCCGGCGACCTGCCGGTCCTGCGCGATGTCGATTTCCGGATCGATCCGGGTGAAATCGTGACCGTGGTCGGGCCGAACGGGTCGGGGAAATCGACGCTGATGCGGGCACTTCTGGGTCATGTCGCGCCCAGTGCCGGGCAGGTGACGCGCATGGCGGGGCTGCGTATCGGCTATGTGCCGCAGCGGGTGCATGTCGAACGGGCGATGCCGATGACGGTGCGCCGTTTCCTGTCGCTGCCCCGGCGCGTCACGGACGATCAGGCCGCCGCGGCATTGGACCGCACGGGGGTGCCCGGCCTTCAGGATCGCCAGATCGTCGCCTTGTCCGGCGGCCAGTTCCAGCGCGTGCTGCTGGCGCGGGCCTTGCTGAACGATCCGCAATTGCTGGTCCTGGACGAGCCGACCCAGGGACTGGATCAACCCGGCATCGTGGCCTTCTACAAGCTGATCGAGGAGGTGCGCGCACAGACCGGGGCGGCGGTCCTGATGGTCAGCCATGACCTGCTGGTGGTGATGCGCGCCTCGGACCGGGTCATCTGCCTCAACGGTCACATCTGCTGCGAGGGCACGCCACAGGCGGTCAGCGCCGCCCCCGCCTATCGCGCCCTGTTCGGGGCCGAAGCGCAAGGAACGCTGGCCCTGTATCAACATCACCACGACCACGATCACGACCACCTGCACGATGCCGAGGCCGACCATCGCCACGGCCCGGGCTGCGTTCATTCCTGAGGACATCATGTTCGACGATTTTCTGACCCGCGCCCTGCTGGCCGGGCTGGGGCTGGTTCTGGCGACGGGACCGCTTGGTTGTTTCGTGGTCTGGCGCCGGATGGCCTATTTTGGCGATTCGACCGCACATGCCGCGATTCTGGGCGTTGCGCTGAGCTTTGCCTTTGCGATGCCCATCTACCTGGGCACCGTCGCCGTGGCGATCGCAATGGCCGTGCTGGTGGCGCAACTTGGAGGTCGCGGCCAGTCGACCGACACCGTTCTGGGCGTGCTGGCGCATGGTGCCCTGGCGCTGGGGCTGGTGGCGGCCAGTTTGGTGCCGTCACTGCGCAGCGGTCTGGATGCGTTTCTTTTCGGCGACATCCTGGCGGTGACGCGCGCCGATCTGGCATGGATCTGGTGCGGTGCGGGGCTGGTGCTGGCGCTGTTGATCTGGCGCTGGCAAAGGCTTGTGACGAGTTCCGTCAATGAGGAACTTGCCATGGCCGCCGGCATCAACCCTGCGCGCGAACGCCTGATCCTGTCGCTTGCGCTTGCGCTTGTGGTCGCGATCGCGATTCGCGTGGTGGGGGCATTGCTGGTGTCGGCCATGCTGATCGTGCCCGCAGCGGCCGCGCGCGGATTCGCCAGAACGCCCGAGCAGATGGCAGGTTCCGCGATCCTCTTCGGAGGGCTCGCCGTTTTCGGCGGCCTTTGGGCCAGCCTGGCGCTGGACACGCCTGCCGGTCCGTCTATCGTGGTGGCGGCGCTGGTAATTTATGTCGCAAGTATAGTGGTTTACCGAAAGTGACCTGTGTCGGCGACCGGCGTTCCATCGGCGGGAACCGGCCGGCTGCCGGGCAGGATCCTGCCGCATCCGCAAGGTGTTGGCTAATATGCAACAGTTGCCCCTGACGCGCACGACTGGCGTTCCAAGACCGCTTTCCAAGTGCTTGGGTTTATGCGACTGTCGCAGCGATGTTGCTGGAAACGGCAGCCTTCAAAGTACTGAACGGAGCATGATCATGACCAAATTCGCTACCTTCGCCCTGGCCCTCGGCCTGACGGCTTCGTCGGCTCTCGCCGGTGGCTATGTCGCCCCCGTCGTGGAAGTCGAGCCGGTCGTCGTTGACGAGAAGCCCGCTTCGTCGAACGCTGGCCTGGTGGTTCCGGCCCTGCTGCTGCTGGGCGTGATCGCCGCCGTCGCTTCGGACGACGACGACAGCTGATATCTTTACGGAACTTCGGTTCCGTCAAGGTTCAAGGGACTGACCCCGGGGTCAGTCCCTTTTTGCTTTCCGCGACCCCTATCCGCGGCGCAGGAACGGCATCCGGGGTGCGGGAAAGCCGGATGCCCGATGCGCGCGCAGGCGTCTTTGGCGCCGGGTGGCCAAAGCCCGCCCTGCCGCCACAGCTTGTGCCCGCGACCCGCTTGCCGGGGGCCGGCCTCGAGCGGCTGCCGGGCCACAGGGCGATTTCCCCCCTGCCGCGGTTCTCGGGGACCGGTATCGGTCCAACATGCGCAGCCGCCGCCATAAGGGGAACGGCAGGATTGTCACGGCATCTGGCGCGGCCTGGGGGATACAGCGCAAGGCCCGGCTTGGCGGGATCGCATCGCCGCATCAGGGCGCTGCCGCTAGCGCCCCTGCGCGGACGGTCCAGCCAGGGCTTGCCCCCGTGATGCTGCGGGCCCCGGTCATGAAAAAGGCCGATCCGCGAAACGGATCGGCCGGGCGCGGGCTAGGCTGATGACCTAGCGCAGCACCTGGATGGTCACATAGCCCAGGTTCGGCCCCACCCATTGCCGCGACACCGCCAGGGTGCCGCCCTGGGGCAGATAGCTGTTCTGGAAGCTGACGCCATGGCCCTGGCAGCTTTCGATCACCACCCCGGGTTTGGGGCCCGGGCCGACGGTGCAGTCGAATTTCAGCGGCCGCTCCAGCCCGTCGCCGCTGTAATAGCGCATGACGCGGCTGGCGCTGCCGGAACGGCCGGCGCGGATCAGCGCCTCGGTCTGCGGCTCGGCCACGGACAGGTCATGACCAAGGCCACGCGTGCCGACCAGCATGCCGCCCCGCAGGATCAGCGCCTCTTTCGACGGGGCCATATAGGTGCGCATGCCGCCGTTCTCGCCGGTCATCGCCATCACCTGGTTGCGGCCCAGCGATTCAAAGCCGACCAGGACCAGCGGCCCCGGATTGACCCGCAGCGCCTCGGCCGCCATCTGCTCGGGGGTGCGGGCGGGGGCGGCGGGCTGATCCTCGGCCCCGCGGATGCGGGCGGCGGTGCCGACCGCGGTCTTGGCCGCGATCATCAGCGGGTTCGAGGCATTGCCGCTGTCGTCATTGCCGCAGGCGGCCAGCCCCGCGATCAGCGCCACCGAAAGTGCCGCAGCCTGGATGCGGTGAAAGCTCATCGCCAGAAATCCCCCCAGCCTTGGTAAAGTTTGACCGACTGCGCGTCGCGCACCTTGTCGTAAAGCCGCCCGTTCACGTTGACGCGGGCGCCGCCGTCGCGCGACAGCGACCGCAGCGTGGTGCCGGCGCGATCGCGCGTCGGCGTGCCGGTCGCCCAGGATACCGGGATCGACATGGTGATGCCCTTGTCGAAAGACCCCTCGCCGAATTCCTCGGCACTGAGGTCGGTCTTGGTCGCATAGGCGCCGATGCGCCAGCCGTTGGCGAATTCGCGCGTCAAGGTCACGGTCGCGCCCTTGTCGCCGGCCAGATACTTGCCGACATCCAGCTGTGCGGTGAACCCATTGGCGAATTCGTAATAGGCCGAGACATGGCCGGTGGTGACTTCATAGTCGCGGAAGCCAAAGACATCCTCGAAGTCGCGCTTGCGCACCCGGTTGATCTCGGCGCCGAAGGCCAGCGGCGAATCGGCCGGTTTCCACAGGACTTCGCCCGAGACGCCGCCATAGGCGCGCTCCAGCAGGCCGACGGTGACGCGGGTATAGATCGACTGGCTGGGATGGGCATACCAGGCCAGGGTCAGTTCCGGGATCGTCGGGCTGTCGTTGCCGGCATACATCCGGGTATCCGAGCGCACGCGGGGCACGCCCTTGTAGAATTCGTTCTGCGGATTGGCGACATATTCGTCGGGGGTGAAGTGTTCGCCGCGCCCGCAGCGGTCGACGCCCGCCGGCGGCACGCCGCCCGGACCGCAGGGGATGCCGGGGCCGCGCTGTTCCAGGCTGCCGAAGGCGCGCTGGCGCACGGTGCCCGACAGCACCAGGCCCGGCACCAGCTCGTAGCTGGCCTTCAGCTCGGCCCCGGTTTCATAGCGCAAGGGGTCTTGCGGGTCGAACAGGCCCAGTTCCAGATAGGGCGCGAGCTTCCAGCGAAAGCGCGGGAACAGCCCCGGTGTCGTCACCAGATCGTCGGGTCGCGGCGCGGCATCCTGCACCAGCGCGACCGCGGCGATGCGCCCGGCTTCGGTATTCTCCAGCCGCTCGACATCCGAGCGGCGCAGAACCACCGACGAGGTCGCCATGCCCTCGGCATTCGAGGTGATGACCAGCGTTTCGACCGAGGGCGGCAGCGCCCGCGTCATCAGCCGCGCGGTGCGGCCCACGGCCTCGGCCTGCTGGATGTAGCGGGTGTTGCGGATGCGCACCTCGGCCCGGTTGGCCGACAGGGCCATCGATTCCAGCACCTGACCCTCTTCGGCCAGGGCCTTGGCCAGGGCCGTCTGGATCGCGGGCTGTGCGGTCGGATCGGCCGACCAGGCGCCCGACCAGCCATCGGGATCGGCCGCGGGTGCGGGGCGCGGCCGGACCGGCGCCGGCGCCTTTTCCAGCCCCGAGGGGAAGGGCGCGTTGCGCGGGTTCAGCGCAAAGCTGAACTGCGCCCCCACCTTGTCCCCGCCCAGCGTATAGACGCCCAGCTGATAGCTGGGGCTGAAGGTGTAATAGGCGCCCAGGTTGACCTGGTTGCCCGGCGCCTCTTCGACGCCGCTGGCGGTTTCGCGTTCGTATTTGTCGTTGGAATATTCCGCGACCAGCCGCAGCTTGTCATTGACCTGCCAGGTGACCGAGCCGAAGGGCCGCGCATCGCCGGAAAACCAGTCGCCGATGTTGGGCGTGCCGCCTTCGTCATCGGCATCCAGCGGCCGCTGCTTGCCGGCCAGCCGTCCCCAGCCGACGCCCAGACTGGCGCGCAGGTTAGGGGTCAGGGTCTTGCTGGCGACGATGTATTCGCCCGAATAGACGCCCGTGCCCATGAAATCCTGCAAGCCCACCGCGACCGCGGGCCGCCAGCCGCTCTCGTCCAGCACCTGGAAACGGATGTCGAACGAGCGGTCCCAGATATGGCCCAGGTTGTTGTGATCGTTGATGCCTTCGACCCGGGAATAGCGCAGGGCGGTGGTGACGCGCGGATGCAGCTGGAACACGATGTTGTGCCGCCGGCCCAGGCCGTTCGCGGACACCGTGCCGCCCAGCGTGGCGTCGGGCAGCATCTCGGCCGTCGGGGTTTCGACCGCGCCCGGCAGACCATAGCTGTTCATGACATTGCCGATCATCGGATCGGTGCGCGCCGGGGTGGCCCCCAGGCCCAGCAGCAGCGCCATGGGCACTGTCGTGGCCAGCAGTCGGCGGGTTGTCGTCGAATGGGCGCGCATCTGCGGATCCTTTCACTGCAAGGCCCGCGTCCGGTGCGGGCAGGGGGCGCCGCGGCCGGGACCGCGGCGCCGCAACGGGGTCATTCGGTCTTGGCGGGCGGCACGGGCAGGATCAGTGCCGGGGCGGGAACGCCGCTGGTGATGTCGGCGGGCTTGGCCGGTTCGCTGGTCGGGGCCGGCGTTGCGGGTGCCGACGTTGCGGGTGCCGACGTTGCGGGTGCCGACGTTGCGGGTGCCGGTGCCTCGGTCGCCGGTGTCGCGGGTGCCGGTGTCGCGGGGGCGCTGGCCGCCGGGGTTTCCGGCGCTGGCGTGGCCGGTGCCGTCGTGGCCGGTGCCGTCGTGGTCGGGGCGGGGCTTGCCGGGGTTGCGGGTGCCGCCGGCTTCGGCTGGGCTGCTGCGGCCGGCTTTGGCGCCGCCTTGGGCTTGGGCGCCGCGGACGAGGCCTGCACCTGCGCCTTGGGCATGGTATCGGTGGCTGCGGCACAGCCGGTCAGCCGCTGGCTGCCCACGCGCAGATTGGCGGTAAAGGGCGCCTTCTGGCCGCCGGCCTCGCAGGCCTGGGCGCGGATGTTCAGCGCAAACACCGATCCGTTCATGGTGCCGATGAACTCGACCCCCTTGCCATAGGTCATGCGCCGCACGCTGACACCCACGGACTTGGCGCCGGGGCGTTCATAGACCGCGGTCTTGTCGGCGGCGGTCACCGTCCAGCCGGCGCCGCTGGCGCGGAAGATGGCGGTGGCCATGGTGCTGGCTTCGGCGGTGGCGACGGGCACGCCCGCGGCCCCGGTCTCGATCGGCTGTTCCAGCGGCGAGACAGCCGGGGGGCCGGAATGGGTGGCGGGGGCTGCCTCTTCCGCGCGTTCTTCCTGCTGGAACGGCAGGTTTCCGCAGGCGGCAAGGGCAACAGTCATCGAAAGGACGGCGAAGGCCGAACGGAATTTCATCTGCTCTGTCCCGGTTCCGAGGGTTTTGCTTATGCCTGATTGGCTACAGGAAGGCCCGGCTTTCGGCAAGCACAGACAGGCCGCGCAGGGGTTGCCTGACGGGGATTTGCGCGGAAGTTCGCGCCGCTCAGCAGTTGGGGACGTTGACGGCCAGTCCGCCCAGCGATGTTTCCTTGTATTTGTCGCTCATGTCGCGGCCGGTCTGGCGCATGGTCTCGATGGCCGCGTCCAGCGGCACGAAATGCTGGCCGTCGCCACGCAACGCCAGGCTGGCGGCGCTGACCGCCTTGATCGCGCCCAGGCCGTTGCGTTCGATGCAAGGCACCTGCACCAGCCCGCGCACCGGGTCGCAGGTCATGCCCAAATGATGTTCCAGCGCGATTTCGGCGGCGTTCTCGACCTGCTGGGGGGTGCCGCCCAGCACCGCGCACAGACCCGCCGCCGCCATGGCGCTGGCCGAGCCGACCTCGGCCTGACAGCCGCATTCGGCGCCCGAGATGCTGGCATTGTGCTTGATCAGCCCGCCGATGGCGGCGGCGGTCAGCAGGAATTCGTCCAGCTGGCGCTCCGAGGCGCCGGGCACATGGTCCAGCCAGTAGCGGATCACCGCCGGCACCACCCCGGCCGCGCCATTGGTGGGCGCCGTCACCACCTGGCCGCCGGCGGCGTTTTCCTCGTTCACGGCCATGGCATACATGGACATCCAGTCGTTGATGACATGTGGCGCGGTCAGGTTGGTGCCCGCCTCGGCCCGCAGGGCGGCGAGGATTGCGGGCGCGCGGCGGCGGATCGACAGCCCGCCGGGCAGGGTGCCGGGGGTGGCCAGGCCGCGATCCATGCAGTCGCGCATCACCTGCCAGATGCGGGCGATGCCGCTGGCGATCTGTGCCGGGCTGCGGTGGACGCGCTCGTTCTCCATCTTCATTGCGGCGATGGTCTTGCCCGATCGCGCGGCCATGTCCAGCATTTCCGCGGCAGTGGCAAAGGGATAGGGCACCTTGGGGTCGGCATCCGTGCGACTGTCGTCGCCACGCGCGGCCAGTTCCGCCTCGGTCAGCACAAAGCCGCCGCCCACCGAATAATAGGTCTGTTGATAGATCACGTCGCCCTGGGCATCGGTCGCCATCAGTATCATGCCATTGGCATGGCCGGGCAGGGCGCGGTCGAAGTCGAACACCAGGTCGCGCGCCGGATCGAAGCGCAGCTCGCCCAGGCCCGGCGGCGACAGCATGCCGCTGCGGCGGTTCTGTTCCAGCGCCGCCTCGGCGGCCTCGGCGTCCATGGTTTCGGGCAGGAAACCCGCCAGGCCCAGGATGGTGGCGCGGTCGGTGGCGTGACCCTTGCCGGTAAAGGCCAGGCTGCCGTGCAGGCTGGCGCGCAGGCCCTGGGGGCGAAAGGGCTGCTGGGCAAGCGCCGCCAGGAAACGCCCGCCCGCCACCATCGGCCCCATGGTATGGGACGAGGAAGGGCCGACCCCGATCTTGAAGATGTCAAAGACCGACAGAAACATGCGCGCTGATCCTTATGCCGTGCGGGGTCAAGCTTAGCCAGCCCGCGCCGGGCCTGCCAGAGCGGCTGCGACGCGGCGCAGGCAATTTCGCGACATTTGACGAACCCGCCATTGCGCATTATTTGGGCAGCCTGCCCAAACTCAAGGCAGATTCCCGCGGGCCGGCTCATCGACGGACCGCTGCCGACGCACGATACTTTCGCAGTTTTTCCGCCCGTCCTACGAGTCTGGTCATGACATTGCCCGCCCCCATCCTGCTTGGCGACATCCGGCTTGGTCCCGGCGTCTTTCTGGCCCCGATGGCCGGCATCACCGACCTGCCGTTCCGCCGCGCCGTCGCCCGTCACGGCGGGGCCGGGCTGATGGTCAGCGAGATGGTCGCCTCGACCGAGATGGTGACGCCGCGCCCCTCGACCCGGGCGGCGGTGCGCGCCAAGGCGCTGACCGAAGGCGTGCTGCCGGTCAGCGTGCAGATCGCCGGGCGCGAGGCCGGGGCCATGGCCGAAACCGCCCGCATCGTCGCCGGCATGGGCGCGCGGATCATCGACATCAACATGGGCTGCCCGGCCAAGAAGGTGACGGGCGGCCTGTCCGGGGCGGCGCTGATGCGCGATCTGGACCATGCGCTGGGCCTGATCGACGCGGTGGTCGCCGCGGTGCCCGACCTGCCGGTCACGCTGAAGATGCGGCTGGGCTGGGACCAGGATTGCCTGAACGCGCCGGAACTGGCGGCGCGGGCAGCGGATGCCGGGGTGCGGATGCTGACCGTCCACGGCCGCACTCGGGCGCAATTCTATACCGGCCGCGCCGATTGGGTGGCGATCGGGCGGGTGGCGCGCCTGCCCGGCCGGCCGCCGCTGGTCGCCAATGGCGATGTGGTCGATGCGGCCTCGGCGCGGGCGGCACTGGCGCAATCGGGGGCCGATGCGGTGATGGTCGGGCGCGGCGCCCAGGGCGCGCCCTGGCGGCTGGCGCAGATCGCGCATGAGCTGTGGGGCACGCCGGCGCCGCAGGTGCCGCAAGGCCCCGCCCTGGCCGATGCCGTCGCCTGGCACTACGACGACATCCTGTCGCTTTACGGCTCCGAACTGGGCCTGCGCGTGGCGCGCAAGCATCTGGGCTGGTATGCCCAGGCCAATGGCGCCCCGAACCGGGCCGAACTGCTGTCGGCGACGACCCCGCAGGCGGCGCTTGCGGCGATCCGGGCGGGCTTTGCCGATGCCGGGCCGGCGCTGCAACCCGTCGAGGCCCCGGCATGAGCGCCCGCGGCCGCGCCCCCGAACGCCCCGACCCCGAGGTCGAGACCTGCGCCGGCTTTTGCCCGGCCGAGGTCGGGCCGAACTGGGCGGCGCTGCCGCTGCCGGCGATCATCCTGGACGCCCAGGGCCGTATCGCCGCCATGAACGACCTGGCCGAGGCGTTTCTGAACGTCTCGTGCCGCTCGTCGCTGGGGCTGGCCATCGAGGGCCCCGAGATGCTGAAGCGGCTGCGCATCCTGCCGGCGCTGGGCGCGATCCTGGCGCCGATGCGCCAGGGGCACGAGGCGCTGAACCGCGCCGGCGTCCGCTTTCAGATCGGCGATCGCGCCGGCGGCCATGTCGAGCGCATGGCCACGCTGCATGTGGGCCATGCCCCCAGCCCGGCGGGCGGCTTTGCCGTCCTGATCGCCCCGGTCGAGGGCAACGGCCGCCTGGCCCAGGGGCAGGCCGCGCGTCTGGCGGCGCGGTCGGCCATCGGCATGGCCGAGATGCTGGCCCATGAAATCAAGAACCCGCTGGCGGGGATTCGCGGCGCGGCGCAGCTGATCGGCATGAACCTGCAGGCCGAGGATCGCGAGCTGGCCGATCTGATCGTGGCCGAATCGCGCCGCATCGTCGAATTGCTGGACCAGGTCGAACGCTTTGGCGATACCTCGCCGCCGGTGCTGGCGGCGGTGAATGTCCATGATGTGCTGGAACGCGTCCGCCGCCTGGCCGGGGTGGGCTTCGGCCAGGGGTTGCGCATCGTGCCGGAGTACGACCCCTCGCTGCCGATGGCGCGGGTCGATGCCGACCAGATGGTGCAGGTCTGCCTGAACCTGGTGCGCAACGCCGCCGAAGCGATCGGCCGTGGCGGCGCGGGCGGCACCATTCGCCTGCGCAGCTTTTATGACGGCACGCTGCGGCTGGCCCCGACCGAGGCCGAGCCCCTGGGCCGCAGCCTGCCGTTGCAGATCGAGGTCGAGGACGACGGCCCCGGCATCCCGCCCGCCATCGCCGATGCCATGTTCGAGCCCTTCGTTTCGGGGCGGGAAAACGGCACAGGGCTGGGGCTGGCGCTGGTGTCCAAGATCATCGCCGACCACGGCGCCTGGATCGCGGTGGATTCGCGCCCCGGCCGCACCGTTTTCCGCCTTTCCCTGCCCAAAGCCTGAGGTGTGTCATGGATGGGACCGTTCTGCTTGCCGATGACGACCGCACCATCCGCACGGTGCTGACCCAGGCGCTGACCCGCGCCGGCTGTCGCGTCCATGCCACCGGCTCGCTGGCGCAGCTGTTGCGCTGGGTCGAGGAGGGGCGCGGCGATCTGGTCGTCACCGACGTGATGATGCCCGACGGCAACGGCATCGACATGATTCCCGCCATCCGCCGTGCCCGCGCCGACCTGCCGGTGATCGTGATTTCGGCGCAGAACACCATCGTCACCGCCATCCGCGCGACCGAGGCGGCGGCCTTCGACTATCTGCCCAAGCCCTTCGATCTGCCCGAGCTGATGCAGCGTGCCGGGCAGGCGCTGGCGCAGCGGCCGCGGCGTGTCGATCCGCAACCGGTTCAGGACGATGCCGGGGTGGTGGCGCCGGACGGTGATCCGGGCCTGCCGCTGATCGGCCATGCCCCGGTCATGCAGAACCTGTTTCGCATGGTGGCGCGGGTGCTGAACGCCGATCTGCCGGTGCTGATCGCGGGCGAGCCGGGGGTGGGCAGGACCATGCTGGCGCGGTCGTTCCACGACCTGTCGGACCGGCGCGCGGCGGGGCTGGCGGTGCTGACCTCGGCCGATGTCGCGGACGAGGCGATCCAGCGCGCCGGCGAACGCGCCCAGGCCGGCACCCTGCTGATCGAGGATCCGGCCAGCCTGGACGCAGTTGCCCAGGCGCGGTTGATCGGCATGATCGAGACATGGGAGGCCGGCCCCGGCCGCGCGCAGGTGCCGCGGCTGCTGGCCACCGCCGGCCCCGATCCGCAGGCCGATGTGGCCGCCGGCCGCCTGCGCGCCGATCTGTATTACCGCCTGGCCGGTGTCACCATCACGGTGCCGCCGCTGCGCGCCCGCGTCGATGATATTCCGCCCCTGGCACGACATCTGCTGGCGCGGGCCGCGGCCCAGGGGCTGCCGCGCCGGACCCTGTCGGAGGGGGCCGCCGCCGCGATCCGCGCCCATGCCTTTCCCGGCAATGTGCGCGAACTGGAAAACCTGATGCGCCGTCTGGCGCTGACCGCCGCCGCGCCCGAGATCACCCAGGCCGAGGCTCGGGCCGCTCTGGCCGAAACCGCCCCGGCCGTGGCCTTGCAGGCGGCGCCTGCATCTGTTGCCGGCAGCACTGCCGCGCCGATCCAACCGGGCGAGATGCGTCTGGCACAATCCGTTCAGGCGCATTTGCAGCGCTATTTCGACCTGCACGGCGATGCCTTGCCGCCCCCCGGTCTTTACGACCGCATCCTGCGCGAGATCGAGCGCCCCTTGTTGCAGATCGCGCTGGATGCGACCGGCGGCAATCAGCTGCGCTGTGCCGATTTGCTGGGCATCAACCGCAATACGCTGCGCAAGAAACTGACCGAGCTGAATATCGAGGTGACACGGCGCCGCAAACTGATGTAAAACGGCCACAGATGGCCCTGCAATCGTCGCGCAGAGGCCACAGAACGGCCGCGGCACAGCGGCGAGGGCATGAGGTCGGGCACAGTGGCGGGAACCCTGTCAAGGGACGCGTGGGAACGGGTCGCAAGGCTGCGGCGCCGGCGGGGCATGCGCAATGCCGCCACGCTGGGCCTGGTGCTGCTGGGGCCGGCGCTGGCCGGGTTGACCTTTGCCATCATGGGCCCCTTTGCCGATGCAGCGGCGGGCGGAACGCTGTTGCGGCTGGTGCTGCTGGCCGACCTGATCTATCTGATCGTGCTGACCGGGCTTGTGGCCACGCGCATGGCCCGTATCGTCGCCGCGCGGCGCAAGTCGGCGGCGGGATCGCGGCTGCACATGCGGCTGGTCGCGGTGTTTGCCACCATCGCGCTGGTGCCCACGGTGCTGGTGGCGCTGTTTGCCGGGCTGACGCTGAACATCGGGTTGGAGGGCTGGTTTTCCAGCCGGGTGCAGCAGGTGGTGTCCAGTTCGCTGGCCGCGGCCGAGGCCTATCAGGACGAACACCGCCGCGACCTGACCAATGACGCCAAGCTGCTGGCCGGGGCGCTGACCCAGGCCGCGCGGCTCAATCCGATGATGGATGATGGCGAATTGCGGCTGCTGCTGGGCCAGGGCCAGGCCCAGATCCAGCGCGGCCTGCGCGAGGCCTATATCATCGACGGGCGGGGCGAGATCCGCGCCCGCGGCGACCGCAGCTATCAGTTCTGGTTCGAGCGTCCGGCTCCGGCCCAGTTCGACGAGGCCGCCGCCAAGGGGCTGGTCCTGATCGAGGACTGGCAGAACAACGAATTTCGCGCGCTGGTGCCGCTGACGCCGCTGGCCGACCGGTATCTGTATGTGACCCGCGATGTCGACGGCCACCTGCTGGGGCTGCTGGACGACACCCGCAAGACCGTGGGCGACTATCAGCGCCTGGAACAGGAACGCGGCCGGGTGCTGTTTGAATTCTCGCTGCTGTATCTGGGGTTTGCGCTGCTGCTGGTGGCGGCGGCGATGTGGCTGGGCCTGTGGTTCGCCGACCGGCTGTCGCGGCCCATCGGCCGCCTGGCCGAGGCCTCGGAACAGGTGGGCGAGGGCAACCTGGACCTGCAGATCCCCGCGCCCGACACCGGCGACGAGATCCAGACCCTGGGCGAAAGCTTCAACCGCATGACCCGGCAACTGAAGCAGCAGCGCGCCGAACTGGTCGAAAGCTATCGCCTGGCCGACGATCAGCGCCGGCTGTTCGACAGCGTGCTGTCCTCGGTCACGGCGGGGGTGATCGGGCTGGACGCGGCCGGAGAGATCGATTTCCTGAACCGTTCGGCCACGCGCCTGCTGGGGCTGGACCCGGCTTTGGCGCATGACCGGCTGCTGGCCGAGGCGGTGCCCGAGTTCGCGCCCCTGTTCGAGCGGCTTGCGCAATCGGTCAACGAATCGGTGCAGGACGAAATCCGCCTGACCCGCGACGGCCGGGTCGAAAGCCTGTTGGTGCGCATGGCGATCCGCCGCGGCGCCGCCGGCAGCCTGGAAGGCTATGTGGTGGCGCTGGACGATGTAACCGACCTGGTGTCGGCCCAGCGCATGGCGGCCTGGGGAGATGTCGCCCGCCGCGTCGCGCATGAGATCAAAAACCCGCTGACCCCGATCCAGCTGTCGGCCGAGCGGCTGAAGCGCAAGTTCGCCCCCATCGCCGGCGACGACCGCGAGGCCTTGGAACAATATACCGAGGTCATCATCCGCCAGACCAACGACCTGCGCCGGATCGTGGACGAATTCTCGCGCTTTGCCCGCATGCCGGAGCCCGACCGCAAGGAAACCGACATCGCCAAGCTGCTGCGCGACGCCGAGCTGATGCAGCGCGACGCATTGCAGGGGGCGCTGGTGTCGCGCATTCCCGAAGGGCCGGTGATCGTCGATGCCGATGCCGGCATGATGCGGCAGGTGTTCACCAACCTGCTGAAGAACGCCGGCGAGGCGCTGGACGAATTGCGCGCCGACCCGCCGCAGGGCTGGGTGCCGCGCGTGAGTGTCGAGCTTGAGGCCGCCCCCGATGCGGTGACCATCCGCATCATCGACAACGGTCCCGGCCTGCCGCAGGACCGCACCCGGCTGTTCGAGCCCTATGTCACGATGAAACCGGGCGGGACCGGCCTGGGACTGCCCATCGTCAAGAAGATCGTCGAGGAACACGGCGGCAGCCTGGCGCTGACCGACGCCCCCGGCGGGCGCGGCGCCATGGCCGAAATCCGCCTGCCCCGCGAACGCCAGCCGGTGCGCCTGTCGGCCCGCCGCCACAAAACAGAGCAGGAAACATTCAAATGAGCGATATTCTGATTGTCGATGACGAACGCGACATCCGCGAACTGATTTCCGATATCCTGCGCGACGAAGGTTTTGCGACGCGCATGGCGGCCAATTCCGATCAGGCGATGGCGGAACTGAACGCCGTCGAACCTGCCCTGATGATCCTGGACATCTGGCTGAAGGACAGCAAGATGGACGGCATCGACATTCTCAAGCAGGTCAAGCGCAACAATCCCGATGTGCCGGTAGTCATCATCTCGGGGCACGGCAACATCGAAATCGCCGTCGCCGCGATCAAGCAGGGCGCCTATGATTTCATCGAAAAGCCGTTCAACATCGACCAGTTGCTGGTGGTGATCCGCCGGGCGATGGAAACCGCACGGCTACGGCGCGAGAACTCGACCCTGAAGCGCGGCGAAAGCCGCGCGGCCGAAATGCTGGGCAATTCCGCCCCGTTCCGTCGGATGCGCGAACAGCTGGACAAGGTGGCGAAATCGAACGGTCGGGTGATGCTGACCGGCGAACCGGGTGCCGGCAAGGAATGCGCGGCGCGCTATATCCACGCCCAGAGCCCGCGCGCCCGCGAACCCTTTGTCACCGTGCCCTGCGCCACCATCGAGCCCGAGCACATGGAAGAGGTGCTGTTCGGCCGCGAGACCCCCGGTCGCGGCGTCGAGCCGGGGCTGCTGGAACAGGCGCATGGCGGCGTGATCTATTTCGACGAGGTCGCCGACATGCCGCTGGGCACCCAGCCCAAGATCCTGCGCGTGCTGACCGAACAGCAGTTCCAGCGTGCCGGGGGGACCGACAAGGTGCGGGTGGATCTGCGGGTGATTTCCTCGACCAACCGCGACCTGACGGCCGAAATCGCCGCCGGACGTTTTCGCCAGGAACTTTACGATCGTCTGAACGTGGTGCCGGTTGCGGTGCCTTCGCTGGCCGAACGGCGCGACGACATCCCGCTGCTGGCCGAACATTTCGTCGAGCATTTCCACCAGGTGCAGGGGCTGCCGCTGCGTCGCCTCAGCGAGGAAACCTGCGCCGCGTTGCAGGCAATGCACTGGCCGGGCAACATCCGCCAGCTGCGCAACGTCATCGAACGGGTGCTGATCCTGGGGGACGGCAACGGGCCGATCCAGCCGTCGGAACTGGAAACCCAGAACGGCAGCACCTCGACCAGCGAGGCGCTGGCGCTGGGGCCGCAGATCACCAGCCTGGCGCTGCGCGAGGCACGCGAACTTTTCGAGCGCGAATACCTGCTGGCGCAGATCAACCGCTTTGGCGGCAATATCAGCCGCACCGCGCAATTCGTCGGCATGGAACGTTCGGCCCTGCACCGCAAGCTGAAGTCGCTGGGCGTCGTCGGCGGCATGCGGGTCGAAGAGGAATTGATGGGCAAATGACGCCGGCCGGTCCGGCCGGACGGGGATTTCCCTGTATCGGCCGGCCGCAAGCCGCGCTAGGATCGCCGTTGACCAGGGTCAACAACCGGGGCCGGAATGAAGATCATCATCTGCGGTGCGGGGCAGGTGGGGTGGCATATCGCCCGCCATCTGTCGGGCGAACGCAACGATGTCACCATCATCGACACCAATGCCGAACTTATCCGGCGCGCCACCGACGCGCTGGACGTGCAGGGGGTCACGGGCTTTGCCAGCCATCCCGACGTGCTGGAACGCGCGGGTGCGCGCGATGCCGACCTTATCATCGCCGCCACCTATTCGGACGAGGTGAACATGGTTACCTGCCAGGTGGCCCATGCCGTGTTCCAGGTGCCGCGCAAGATCGCGCGATTGCGGGCGCCGGCCTATCTGGATGCGATGTATTCCGACCTTTACCGCGCCGACCGTCTGCCCATCGATGTGGTGATCTCGCCCGAACGCGAGGTGGCGCGGGCGGCGCTGCAACGGCTGTCGGCGCCCTCGACCTTTGACGCGGAAACCTTTCTGGAGGGACGTCTGCACCTTCTGGGCATTTCGCTGGACGCCGACAGTCCGGTGCTGAACACGCCGCTGCGTCAGTTGAACGAGATGTTCACCAGCCTGATGGCCCTGGTCGCCGGCGTGCGCCGCGGCGGCCGCCTGTTCGCGCCCGAAGCCAATGACCAGCTGTTCGAGGGCGACCAGATCTATGTCTTTACCCGCACCGAGGATGTTCCGCGCACGCTGGAGGTGTTCGGCAAGCCCGCTGCCCGGCAGGAAAGCGTGGTCATCATCGGCGCCGGCAATGTCGGCCTGGCGGTGGCGCAGGCGCTGGAATCGCGCCGCGAGCGCGTGCGGGTGAAGCTGATCGAACGCAATCGGGCGCGGGCCGAGGATGCGGCCGATGCGCTCAATCGCACCATCGTGCTGAACGGCGACGGCTTGTCGGCCGAACTGCTGGAAGAGGCGGCGGTGCCGCGCGCCGATGCGGTGCTGGCAATCACCGACGACGACAAGACCAACATCCTTGCGGCGGTGCGCGCCAAGCAGGCCGGGGCCAGGCTCGCGATCTCGCTGGTCAACGACCCCACGCTGATGTCGCTGATGGAGCCGCTGGACATCGACGCCTTCATCAACCCGCGTGCCTCGACCGTGTCGACCATCCTGCGCCATATCCGCCACGGCCGCGTGCGCGACATCTATTCCATCGGCGATGCCGAGGCCGAGGTGATCGAGGCGCAGGTGCTGTCTACCTCGCCCATATGCGGGCGGCCGATCCGCGACATCGACTTTCCTGAAGGCGCGCTGCTGGGTGCGGTGCAAAAGGGCGACCGCGTCCTGAAACCGACCGGAGACATGCGCATCGAGGAAGGCGATGTGGTGGTGATCTTCGCGCTCAGCAAGGACATCCCCGAGGTCGAGACACTGTTGCAGGTCTCGATCGATTTCTTCTAGGTGCGGATGCGATGCGAATGCTGCTGCGCCTGCCGCTGATCGTGATTCTGGCCGGGATCACCGCCCTGGCCATGGCGGTGCCGGGGCTTCATGCCCATGCGCTGGACGACCATCGCATCGGCAGCATCTTTCTGGGCGCGGCAGGGCTTTGGCTGCTTTTATGCGCAATCCTGGGTCTGGCAACCGCCGATGCCCCGCAAGAAGCACGCCCGCGCGCGGTGCTGCTGACCATGCTGGGCACGATGACGCTGCTGCCGGCGATCATGGCGGTGCCTTTTGCCATGGCCTTGCCTGACACCGGGTTTCTGAACGCCTGGTGGGAAATGGTGTCCTGTCTGACCACCACGGGCGCGTCGCTCTATTCGGCGGAACTGCTGGCGCCGTCGCTGCACCTGTGGCGGGCCATCGTCGGCTGGCTGGGGGGGCTTTTCATGCTGGTCGCCGCCATCTCCCTGCTGGCGCCCCTGCGCGTCGGCGGGTTCGAGATCATGGCCATGCCCTATGGTCGATCCGAGCGGTTCGAGCGGCTGCCGCGGCCGGCAGAACTGCCCAGCATCGTCACCCATCTGTCGCCACCAACCTTCGACACGGAACTGGTCGATCCGGTCAGCCGTGCCTATCGCGCGGTGCGGGTGGTGTTTCCGGTCTATGCGGGCTTGACCCTGGCGATGTGGGTGCTGCTGCTGATGCTGGGCGAAACCGGGCTGGTCGCGCTGACCCGCGCCATGGGCACGCTGTCGACCAGCGGCATCAGCCCGGTCAGCGGCCCGGCCGGGCAGGCCAGTGGCATCGCCGGCGAGGTGGTGATCTTTCTGTTCCTGATCCCGGCGCTGTCCCGGCGGTTCTGGCCCGGTGGCGGCGAACTGACCATCAGCGAGCGCTGGCGGGGCGATCCGGAACTGCAAATGGCGGCGGGCGTGGTGCTGCTGGTGTCGGCGATGCTGTTCGCGCGTCATTTCCTGGGCGCCATCGGGGTGACGCCGGGCGGTGGCACCGGGTTCCTGACAACGCTTGACAGTGCGCTGTCGGCGGCCTGGGGCGGCATCTTCAACGGCCTCAGCTATCTGACGACCACCGGCTGGAACTCGATCGAATGGCAGGGGGCGCGCAACTGGTCGGGGCTCAGCTCGCCGGGGCTGATCCTGGCCGGCCTTGCGATGATGGGGGGCGGCGTCGCCACCACCGCCGGCGGGGTCAAGCTGCTGCGCGTCTATGCCCTGGCGCGTCACAGCCAGCGCGAGGTGGAACGCATCGTCCACCCGACATCCGTGGGCGGCGGCGGGCTGCTGGCACGTCGGCTGCGGCGCGAGGGCGCCTATCTGGCGTTCATCTTCTTCATGCTGTTTGCAAGTTCCATCGCCGTGGTGGTGATGCTGATTTCGCTGCAGGAAATCGAATTCGATTCGGCCACCATCCTGTCGATTTCCGCGCTGACCAATACCGGTCCCCTGGCCGGGGCGATTCCGCTGACCCCCACATTCCAGGGGTCGGCCGGCATGGCCGGGGCGCCCTGGCAGGGCTGGGCGGGGCTGCCGGGCGTCACCAAGGCGATCCTGGCCGGCGCGATGATCGTCGGCCGGGTCGAGACCCTGGCGCTGCTGGCGCTGCTGTCGCCCGAATACTGGCGACGCTAGGGCCCATTGATCCGCTTGCAAGCCGCCTGCCGCTCGCCTAAGTCTTGAAAACCCGCGATAAGAACAAGGTGCATCGAATGGCCGGCGACAAACAGAACCTTCAGGACGCTTTTCTGAACCATGTCCGCAAGGGCAAGGTTCCGGTGACGATCTTTCTTATCAACGGTGTGAAACTGCAGGGTGTCATCACCTGGTTCGACAATTTCTGCGTGCTGCTGCGCCGCGACGGTCAGTCGCAGCTGGTCTACAAGCACGCCATCTCGACCATCATGCCGGGGCAGCCGATCAGCCTTTATGACGGCGAGGACTGATTGCCCGAACCCAGCGACACCCGGGACCGCCCGACCCGCGCCTATGTGATCCACCCCGATCTGGGCAATGCCCGCACCCGCCGCGCCCCCGAACTTGCGCTGGAGGAGGCGGTGGCGCTGGCCCATGCGCTGCCGGCGATCGAGGTGGTCGGCGCCGCGGTGGCCCGCCTGCGCAACCCCGATGCGGGGATGCTGTTTTCCAAGGGCAAGCGCGAGGAAATCGGCCAGCAACTGAAGGCCGCCGCCGAGGGGCAGGGCGCGGAACTGGTGCTGATCGACGGACCCGTCACCCCGGTCCAGCAGCGCAACCTGGAAAAGGAGTGGGGGGTCAAGATCCTGGACCGCACCGGCCTGATTCTGGAAATCTTTGCCGACCGGGCCCAGACCCGAGAAGGCGTGTTGCAGGTGGAAATGGCGGCGCTGGCCTATCAGCGCACGCGCCTTGTGCGGGCCTGGACGCATCTGGAACGCCAGCGCGGTGGCTTCGGCTTTGTGGGCGGCCCCGGCGAAACCCAGATCGAGGCCGACCGCCGCGCCATCGACGAACAGATCATCCGCCTGCGCCGGCAGCTGGAACGCGTGGTCCGGACGCGCGAGCTGCACCGCAAGGCCCGCGCCAAGGTGCCCTATCCGATCGTCGCGCTGGTCGGCTATACCAACGCCGGCAAGTCAACGCTGTTCAACCGCCTGACCGGGGCCGAGGTCATGGCCAAGGACCAGTTGTTCGCGACGCTGGACCCGACCATGCGCCAGATGGTGCTGCCCGGCGGGCGGCGGGTGATCCTGTCGGATACGGTGGGCTTCATCAGCGATCTGCCGCACGAGCTGGTCGCGGCCTTCCGCGCCACGCTGGAAGAGGTACTGGCCGCCGACCTGATCCTGCATGTGCGCGACATAAGCCACCCCGAAACCGAACAGCAGGCGGCCGATGTGGCCGAGATCCTGGGCTCGCTGGGGGTCGAGGAAACCGTGCCGATGATCGAGGTCTGGAACAAGATCGACGCGCTGGCCGAGGACAGCCGAGCGGCGCTGCGCCGCACCGATTCCCGCACCCAGGGGGTGCAGGCGATTTCGGCGCTGACCGGCGAAGGGCTGGACGAGCTTCTGGCCGCGGTCGAACAGGGCCTGGCCGATGCGCTGGACGAACCGCGCCGTGCCGACGAACTGGTGCTGGCGCATGGTGACGGGCGCCGCCGCGCCTGGCTGCACGGCCAGGGCGTGGTCACGCACGAGGAGATGCGCGAGGATGGTGTGCATCTGCGGCTGCGCTGGACCGACCGGCAAAAGGCCGCCTTCAGGGCGCTGTAGCGCCGCCGGCGGTCATGGCTGCCGCCAGTTCATGGCGCCAGGGCGGATCCGCCCCCGGTCGCGACACGGCGATCGCCGCCGCGTGGCACCCCTGCGACAGTGCCCGCCCCAGGATGCCCGGACCCAATCGCGCCAGACCGCCGCGGCCCAGCACGCCCAGATCGTGCAGCGCCGCCAGCACCCCGGCGTTGAAGGTGTCGCCGGCGCCGATGCTGTCGGCCGCGACCGTCGGCACCGCCGAGCAATCGACCCGGCCACCGCCCGGTCCATAGGCGCTGGCGCCGGCCGCGCCGCGCGTCAGCAGCACCGCCCGCGCCCCTTGCCCCAGGATCGTCGCGGCGGCCGCGTCGGGATCGGTGCCGGGCATCAGCCAGTGCAGATCCTCGACCGACAGTTTGACCAGATCGGCGCGCGCCAGCAGCCGCTGCAACCGTTGGCGATAGGCGGCGCCATCGGTGGCGGCAGGCGGGCGGATATTGGCATCCAGAATCACGGGTATGTCCGCCGGCAGGCGCCGGACCAGCGCCTCGACCCCGGCGGCGGTGGCGTCCTGGGCCAGGCTGATGCCGCCAATGAACAGCGCGTCGGTATTTCCGGGAAGATCGGGCAGGGTTTCGGCGTCCAGGCGCCCGCCGGCGGTGCCCTGGGTATAGAAAACATAGCGCGCCTCGGCCCCGGTCAGGCTGACAAAGGCCAGGCTGGTCGGCAGGTCCGGGCGCGGGCACAGATCGGTCGCCACCCCCGCCGCCTGCAAGCGCGCCAAGAGCATCTCGGCGAAGCCGTCGTTGCCCAGCGGCCACAGATAGCCGGTCGGCACCCCCAGCCGCCCCAGCGCCAGCGCCGTGTTATAGACCGACCCGCCCGGCAGCGGCCGATAGCTGCCGTCCGGCTGTGGCAGCATGTCGATCAGCGATTCGCCCACGCACAGGATCACGTCGTCCCCCCTGACCAGATGGCGCTTGCCGCATCGGTCGGCGTCTGCGCGGCCGGCATCTGGCCGATGCGCAGCTGCCCACCCTGGTTCAGCCACAGCAGCGCCGCCACCACCAGCGCCGCCAGCAGCACGGCCAGCGCGATCTTCCACACCGACCACGGCCTTTCGCCCTGGACCCGGCCCGACTGGCCATTGACCACGAAACGGTAGCTCTGTCCGTTGTAGCGATAGGCGGCAGTCCAGACCGGCAGCAGGATGTGCTTGAAGGTCTCGTTGCTGTGGCGGGTCTGGATACTGGATATCTGTTGTTCGTTGCCGCCGATGGCGCGGCGCACATCCATGGCGATCACCCCCGCCATTTCCTGACGCGCGATGTCATGGCCGGCAGCCAGCGGCACTGTATAGCCCTCGGCCAGGAAGCCGGCCAGGTATTCCGGGCGATAGGGCATGAGATGCGACAGGTCCCAGGGCGCCAGCGCATCGGTGATGCGCCGCGGCAAGGAACTGGCCGCCAGCACCAGCACATCGTCGAAATTCCGCGCCACCTGGCCCGAGACCGGCGTCCAGCGCGTGCGCCGCACCTGTTGGGCGACCCGCTGCGGCCGGCCGTTCACGGTCTGGGTCACATAGACGGTCTCGAAATACCAGTCGCCGCGCGCACCGCTGTAGGTCGAGCGGGTGTCGGCGTCGAAGGTCCAGAACGGCGAATAAACCCCGCTCATCCGCTTGCCGCGCCGGGCATAGGCGGTCAGCCCCGAGGGCGCGAACCACAGCCCGCGCAGCCAATCCTCGAGCGCGGCGCGCGCCTGCTGTTCGGTGATGACAAAGGGCAGCACCCCCTGCGGCTTGATCTGGCGCGAGGGCCCGGTGTCGGTCACCACGGCGGTGGCACAGAAGGGGCAGGTGCTGGCGTGGCGGTCGCTGGTGATTTCCACCTTGGCCCCGCAATTGGGGCAGGACAGGGTGCGCAGGTTTTCTGTCAGGTCCGAGGCCGCGTCCAGCCGCAACCCGCGTTCCAGCGGAATCTCGGTCAGGTCCGACTTGTGCCCGCCGTCCCATTGCAGGGCGCGGCCGCTGGACGGCACGCCCAGCATGGTTCGGTCGCCCCAGGGGCCATGCTCGGCCTGCCGGGCCGGGGCCCGCGCCGGGCCGGGGCCGATATGCTGCTCATGCCCGCAATAGGGGCAGACAAGGCTTTGTTGTCCGGGCGAAAACTCAAGGCTGGCGCCGCAGTTTTCGCAGGGATAGCGGTATTCCGAAGGGGGCGTGGGCATCCTGGCCGGTCAACCCCGCGGTGGCACGGGCGGTGGCGGCGGCGGCGCGACCGTGAACAGCTGCGCCAGCTCGGCGATGTCCTCGGCCCGCTTCCAGCCGTCCTGGCCGGGCGCCCAGACCAGCGTGTCGCGGGCAAAGCCGCCTTCACGCACCAGCCGGCCCAGATGGGCGCGGCCATAGGGGCCCTGCGCCTCGCCGTTGACGGCAATGTGCCACAGGGTTTCCGAGGGCAGCGGCGGTGGTGCCGGCGGCGCGCCGGCCCCGGCCTGCGGCACCGCCCCCCAGGGGCCGCGCCCGGCCAGCGCGCCACCCATGCCCGCAGCCATGCCCGCGCCCATACCGGCCCCCATGCCGGCGCCGATGCCCGCGCCCAGCCCCGCGCCCATACCGGCCCCCATGCCGGCGCCGATGCCCGCGCCCAGCCCCGCGCCCATGCCGCCCGCCTGCTGCGAGGCGTTCAGCATCGCCTCGGACGCCGCATACTGGCCAAAGCGGTTCAGATCGCCGACAATCCCCATCGAGGTTCGCTTGTCGAGAACTTTTTCAACCTCGTCGGGCAGGCTGATGTTTTCAATGTAGAATTCCGGAATGGTTAGGCCGTAGGCCGCCACCGTCGGGCTGATGGCGCGGGCGATCATCTGGCCGAACTGGTCGGTGTTGGCCGCCATGTCCAGCACCGGAATCCCCGAGGCGGCGATCATGCGGGAAAATTCCTGCACGATGATGTTGCGCAGCTGAAAGCTGATCTCGTCGCGGGTGAATTCGCCGTCGGTTCCGACGATTTCGGTCATGAAGCGGCCGGGATCGGTCACCCGCATCGAATAGGTGCCAAAGGCGCGCAGCCGCACCGGGCCGAATTCGGGATCGCGGGCGATCACCGGGTTGCGGGTGCCCCATTTCAGGTCGTTGAACCGGGTGGTGTTGACGAAATAGATTTCCGACTTGAACGGGCTGCGAAAGCCGTGGTCCCAATGCTGCAACCGGGTCAGGATCGGCAGGTTGTTGGTTTCCAGCATGTAAAGGCCGGGGGCAAACACATCGGCAAGCTGGCCTTCGTGAATGAACACCGCCGCCTGGCCTTCGCGCACGGTCAGCTTGGCGCCGTATTTGATCGCCCGTCCGACGGTGGGGAAGCGATAGACCATGGTGTCGCGGCTGTCGTCGGTCCATTCGATGATGTCGATGAACTCGCCGCCCAGAATGTCGAAGATGCCCATGGCTGCCGCCCCCTGCGCTGCGTCTGTCGCCGGCAGGATAGCGCGCGGTCGGGGCCGGGCGTCAAGCCCCGCCGCGCCGCGCCGGCTGCGTGTGTTCAGGTTTCCGTGGCCAGCAGTTCGCGCGCGATCTGCAGGACGATGGGGCGAGCCTCGGCCTCGGTCATGCCGGGACGCAGGCGCGGATCGTAAAGGATCTTCAGCAGCAGTTCGTCATGCCGGGTCAGCAGGGCGAATTCCTCGTCATCGTTGAAGATCGAAGGGCGCACCCGCGGGCTGTCATTGGCCAGCCCCAGCCCCTGGGCCAGTTCCTCGTGAAAGCAGGACCGGCGCAGGCGGGGCGGCAATTCCTCGCGGATCAGGGCAACGGCACGGGCATAGACCGGCGAGTTGCCTTCGGAATAGGCAAAGACCGTGCAATGGATCTGCGGGGCCAGATCGCGCAAGGCCGCAATGTCGCCCGGGGGCAGGCCGGGGATCAGCGCCGTCAGCCTCGGCGCGATCTGGCGGCGTTCATCCTCGTTCACGATCAGCACGGTGAAATTGCCGCTGGCCCCGGTCAGGGCCACCGGATGGCCGCTGACCCGTTGCAGCCGTGCGGCATAGTCGGCGACCTCGGCCCGGTCGCGGCTGCGCTGGGCGGGGCTGACCGAATCGCCGAATTCGAGCCGGATCGCCACCGGCTGTTGCCAGCGGCGCATGGGTGCGGGGGCCGCACGCGCCACCAGCCTGTCGCCACTGCGGCTGTATTCATCGTAAAGGGCGACCTCGATGAAATCATCGGTCAGCTTTTCCGGGCTCAGCGCGATATCGCGGCCGTCGTCGGTGCGCAGGCGTCCTTGCGCGATCAGCCGTTGTTCGACGCCGGAGAGGTAGTCGCGCATGTTGCGGCTGGCGGGTGAATTGGCGGCGTCGCGGGCGGCGGCCGCCGCGAGACGGGCTGCCTGCGCCCGGTCGCGGCGCAACGCCGCCTGATCGACGACCGCCGGATCGGGGCGGGCCGGGGGCGGCGGCGCCTCGACCCTGGGCGGTGGCGGAGCCTGCGGCGCCGGACTGGGCGCGCAACCCGCCAGCACGGCGGCGATGCACAGGCCGAGCGGCAGGGCAAGGCGGCGGGACAGGCTGGGCACGGCGGTCACGCCTGCGTCTTGGGGGCGCTGGCGGCGGCAAGGGTCTTGCGCAGTTCCTGCTCCATCGCGGTCAGATCTTCTTCGGCGGCGGCGCGACGGGTGCGGCCTTCGTCAGCGATGCGCAGGCTGTCCTCGATGGTGGCGATCAGCTCGGCATTGGCGGTGCGCACCGCCTCGATGTCGAACACGCCGCGTTCCATCTGGGTGCGGATCTGGGCATTGGCCTGGCGCAGGTTGCGCGCGTTGGCTGTCAGAAGGTCGTTGGTCAGGTCGTTGGCCTCTTTCACGGCGCGGGCGGCCTCGGCCCCGCGCTGGATGGTCACGGCTTGTGCCAGCTGGGTTTCCCAAAGCGGCACGGTGTTGACCAGGGTCGAATTGATCTTGGTGACCAGAGACTTGTCGTTTTCCTGCACCAGACGGATCGAGGGCAGAGACTGCATCGTCACCTGCCGCGTCAGCTTCAGGTCGTGCACGCGCCGTTCCAGATCGTCGCGGGCCGCGCGCAGATCGCGCAATTCCTGCGCCGCCATCACCTTGGCCTCTTCGGGCGCGGCATTCATCGCCGCTTCGCGGGCGGGGATATCCTCGCGGTCGATCTGCGCCAGCTTGGCCTCGCCGGCAGCGATATAGAGCGCAAGCTCGTCGTAAAAGCGCAGCGTGCGATCATAAAGCAGGTCCAGCGACTTGATATCCTTGAGCAGGCGGTGCTGGTGCTGGTCCAGTTCCGAGGTGATGCGGTCGATCTGCGACTGGACCTTTTCGTAATTGGCGACGAACTTGGCAAAGGGGGCGCTGCGGCCCAGCAGCCTTTCCCACCAGCTGCGTTCGCGCCGCACGTCCAGTTCGCTGACCGAAAAGCCGCGGATGGCGGTCACGATCTCGCGCAGTGATTCCCCGGCGGGGCCGACATCCTTGTTCTTGACGTCGGCCAGCATCGCCTGGCTGATTTCCTGCAATTCGTTCTGCGCCCGCGCGCCGAAATGCACGATCGAGCCGGAATCGCGGATATCCACCTCGTCCATGCGTTTGCGGATTTCCTGCGCGATGGCGGGGTCAGCCTGTTCCAGGCTGGGCGTTGCCGCGGGTGGTTCGGGCAGGATGACCGAGGTGACGGACTGGATTTCGTCCAAGGCAGCCTGGGCACTGGCCTGAGTCTGGGTGGTCATCCGAAGGATCCTTGCTCCATGGTCTTTTCGGAAAGAATAGGGTGTTTGTCGCCAAGATCAACGCGCCGCTGCGCAGGATCCGACCGGATCGCTTGGCGTTGCGCGACCGCCGGGGGGCGTGTAGAACCTGCCCGATTGAGCCTTGTGAAATGGAGCCCGCGCATGCGCAGAGTTGTCGTCACCGGTCTGGGGATGGTCACACCGCTGGCCTCGGGGGTCGATGCGACCTGGACGAGACTTCTGGCCGGCGAATCCGGCGCCGGACCGATCACCCGTTTTGACCCGGCCGAGGTTGCCACGCGCTATGCCTGCGAGATTCCCTTTGGCAACGGCAGCGACGGCAGTTTCAACCCGGATGACTGGATGGAACCCAAGGATCGCCGCAAGGTCGATGATTTCATCCTGTATGGTATGGCGGCCGCAAGTCAGGCCGTTGCCGATTCCGGTTGGCAGCCCCGAACCGAGACCGAGCGCCAGCGGACTGGTGTGCTGATCGGTTCGGGCATCGGCGGGCTTGCCTCGATCGCGGAAACGGCGGTGATGATCAAGGAACGCGGGCCCAAGCGCGTGTCGCCCTTTTTCATTCCCGGCGCGCTCATCAACCTGGTTTCGGGACAAGTGTCGATCCGCTTCGGCTTCAAGGGGCCGAACCATGCGGTGGTGACGGCCTGTTCCACCGGCGCCCATGCCATCGGCGACGCGGCGCGGCTGATCATGCTGGGCGATGCGGATGTGATGGTCGCGGGCGGCACGGAAAGCCCGATCTGCGAAATCGGCGTCGCGGGTTTCAATGCCTGCAAGGCGCTGTCGACCAAGCGCGAGAACGATCCCAAGGCCGCCAGCCGCCCCTGGGACCAGGACCGCGACGGTTTCGTCATGGGCGAGGGCGCCGGCGTCGTGGTGCTGGAGGAATACGAGCACGCCCGCGCCCGTGGCGCCCGCATCTATGCCGAGATCCTGGGCTATGGCCTGTCGGGCGACGCTTATCACATCACCGCCCCCAGCGAGGACGGCGACGGTGGTTTCCGCAGCATGACCAACGCCTTGGCGCGCGCCGGGCTGGAGCCTTCGCGGCTGGATTACATCAACGCGCATGGCACCTCGACCATGGCGGACGTGATCGAGCTGGGCGCTGTCGAACATCTGCTGGGCGATGCGGGGGCGAATGTGGTCATGTCCTCGACCAAATCCAGCATCGGCCACCTGCTGGGCGCGGCCGGCGCGGTGGAGGCGATCTTCTGCATCCTGGCCATTCGTGACCAGATCTGCCCGCCGACGATCAACCTGGATAATCCCGCCCGCGAAACCGTGATCGACCTGGCTGCAAATGCCGCCGTGCGGCGCAGGGTGGATTACGTGCTTTCCAACAGCTTCGGCTTTGGCGGCACCAATGCCAGTCTGGTGATGGGACGCGTGCAGGAATGATCTGGCGCCACATCGCCTCGAATTTCCTGACGCTGCTGGTGGTGTTGCTGGTGGCGGCAGCGGCGGCGATTGCTTGGGCCAAGCATCAATACAACGCCCCCGGCCCGGCGACGGTGGCGGCCTGCGTGCGGGTGGCACCTGGCGCCAGCCTGAGCGCGGTCAGCGAACAGCTGGCCGAGCAGGGCGTGGTGTCCAATGCCTATATCTTTCGCGCCGGCGCCGATTACGCCGGCAAGGCGCGCGACCTGAAATACGGATCCTATCTGATGCCGCCCGGCGCCAGCATGGCCGATGTGGTCAAGGCGATCACGGCAGGCGGTCCCAGCACCTGCGGCACCGAGGTGGTGTTCCGCGTGGGTGTGCGTGAAAACTCGGTCATCCTGCGCGATCTGGACCCGCAGACCGGGGTTTTTGCCGAACAGGCGAAATACGATCCCGCCAAGGAACCCGCGCCTGAGGCGATAGCCGCCGCCGAGCAGAAGCCCGACGCCCGGCTGCGCATCCTGATCGCCGAAGGGGTGACCAGCTGGCAGGTGGTCGAGGGGTTGCGCCAGGCCGGTTTCCTGGCCGGCGATGTGCGCGCCGTGCCGCCCGAAGGCAGCCTTGCCCCCGACACCTATGACGTGACCCGCGGCGCCGAGCGCGCCAAGCTGCTGGAGGAAATGAGCCAGCGCCAGTCGCGAATCCTTGCCGATGCCTGGGAACGACGCGCGCCCGGTCTGCCCTATCAGACACCCGAGGAAGCGCTGATCATGGCGTCGATCATCGAGAAGGAGACGGCAGTGCCGGACGAAAGGCGCGTCGTCGCCAGCGTCTTTGTCAACCGCTTGCGCCAGGGCATGCGGCTGGAAACCGATCCGACGGTGATCTATGGCATCACCAACGGTCAGGGGGTGCTTGATCGCGGCATCCGCGCCAGCGAATTGCGCCGTCGCACACCTTACAACACCTATCAGATCGACGGCCTGCCGCCGACGCCGATCGCCAATCCCGGCAAGGCCGCGATCGAGGCGGCGCTGAACCCCGAGGATACGCAATACGTGTTCTTTGTGGCCGATGGTTCGGGCGGGCACGCATTCGCCCGCACGCTTGATGAACACAATCGCAACGTGGCCCGCTGGCGCGAGATCGAAAGACAGCGCGGTCAGCCGTTGTCGCCGGTTCAGGGCGACTGAAGAGGGCGCGCAACGGGGCGATTCCCGCCCCGTTGCATCAGCGCGCGCCGGGGTGTTGCGTCTGGCAAGTCATTGATAATGCAGGATGATTAAGCAATCCCTTCGCAACCATTGGTTTTGCGTTGACTCTGCGAACGCCCTGGGGTAGAAAGTTTACATGCTGGGAGAGGTGGGCAAGCGGCCAGGTCGTCGGACCTGAGGCCGCTTTTTTCATGTCTCGCTCGTGCGGACAGACACACGAGGGCAGGGCAACAAGCGAATGACGATCAGTTTCGACCCGGGGTGCGAACCGCCGGAAGGACCATTCATGCCCGGCGATGCAGCGCCGGACACGAGCGTGCTGGACATCGCGGACGGGCTGTTCCGGTCCTATGCCGCGGACCTGGACCGCCTGCGTCGCAAGATCGAGGCAGGCAATACCGACGAACTGAAGGAATCCGGCAAGCTGGTGCGCGCCCTGCGGGACGCCGCCCAGTTGGTGCTGGAGGAAAGGAGCAAGGTTGACAAGCTTCGCAAGGATGCTGCCGGACAGGTCGGTGCAGGCGCACTCGACCTTGTCGCGGCACGAGACGAGATCGGGCGCCGCCTGGCTTGCCTGCGCCGAGCCGGAGGAGGTTGACGCGTTCCTGGGCGGGCTCAGCGACAATGCCTTGGCCGCGCTGCCATGGCTGTTCGAGTTCTGGGCGCTGCCGCATCAGCTGCCGCCTGCGGGGGACTGGAAAACCTGGGTCATCATGGGCGGGCGCGGCGCGGGCAAGACGCGCGCCGGCGCCGAATGGGTGCGCGCCCAGGTCGAGGGCGCTGGCCCCGAGATGCCGGGCCGCGCCCATCGCGTGGCGCTGGTCAGCGAGACCTTCGACCAGGCGCGCGATGTCATGGTCTTTGGCGAATCCGGCATTCTGGCCTGTTCGCCCCCGGACCGCCGCCCGCAATGGGAGGCGGGTCGGCGGCGGCTGGTCTGGCCCAACGGCGCCACCGCGCAGGTGTTTTCGGCCCATGAGCCCGAAGCCTTGCGCGGTCCGCAGTTCGACGCGGCCTGGGTGGACGAACTGGCCAAGTGGAAGAAGGCCGAGGACACTTGGGACATGCTGCAATTCGCGCTGCGCCTGGGCGAACATCCCCAGCAGGTGGTCACCACCACCCCGCGCAATGTCGGCGTGCTCAAGCGGATTCTGGGCAATGCCTCGACCGTGACCACCCATGCGCCGACCGACGCCAACCGCGCCTATCTGGCGGAAAGCTTCCTGACCGAGGTCGAGGCGCGCTATGCCGGCACCCGACTGGGCCGGCAAGAGTTGCAAGGCCTGCTGCTCGAGGATGTCGAGGGTGCGTTGTGGAGCACGGCGATGCTCGAACGCTGCCGGGTCGATGCGCCGCCGCGGTTGTCGCGGATCGTGGTGGCGGTGGACCCGGCGGTGACCGCCGGCGCGGCATCGGACGAATGCGGGATCATTGTCGCGGGCGTGGTCAGCGACGGTCCGGTGACCGACTGGCGCGCCTATGTGCTTGAGGACGCGTCGGTCCGGGGCAGCCCCACCGATTGGGCGCGCGCCGCCATCGCCGCCATGCATCGCCACGGGGCCGAGCGTCTTGTGGCCGAGGTGAACCAGGGCGGCGATCTGATCGAAAGCGTGATCCGCCAGATCGATCCGCTGGTGCCGTTCCGGCCGCTGCGGGCTGGGCGCGGCAAGGGGCTCAGGGCCGAACCTGTTGCCGCACTTTACGAACAGGGGCGCATCCATCACCTGCGTGGCCTCGGCCTGCTCGAGGATCAGATGTGCCGCATGACCGTGGCCGGTTATGACGGCAAGGGCTCGCCCGACCGGCTGGATGCGCTGGTCTGGGCGCTGCACGAACTGATGATCGCGCCGGCGGCGCAGCATCTGCGGCCTTCGGTGCGGGGGCTTTAGGGGGCGATCCGCCCCCCGCCGGGCCGCCCCTTCGATGGGGGCGGGCCGGCGTGCCCCCCGGGGCGCTGCCGCCGCCTTGATGCAAACATGGGCCCTGGGGTCCGCAAGCGGGCGCATCGGGCGTCCCTTTTCCTTGAAATTTTAGGAGGAACCTATGGCATTTCCGTGGTTCGGGCGGGCCGGCACGCCTGCCCCCGCAAGCGAACAGAAGGCCAGCGCCACCGGCAAGGTGGTCGCGCTGGCCGCCGGTTCGGGACGGGTCGTGTGGTCGGCGCGCGACCCCGCTTCGCTGACGCGCAGCGGCTTTGTCGCCAACCCGGTCGGTTTTCGCGCCGTGCGCCTGATCGCCGAGGCCGCTGCCGCCGTGCCGCTGATCTGCCAGGACCGCGACCGGCGCTATGACGTGCATCCGGTGCTGGATCTGCTGCGCCGCCCCAATCCCGGCCAGGGCCGGGCCGAGTTGTTCGAGGCGCTGTTCGGCCAGATCCTGCTGAGCGGGAACGGCTATCTCGAGGCGGTGGGCGAAGGCGCCCGGCGCCTGCCGGCCGAACTGCATGTGCTGCGATCGGATCGGATGGCGGTGGTTCCCGGTCCGGATGGCTGGCCGATTGCCTACGAATACGCCGTGGGCGGGCGCAAGTTCCGCTTCGACATGGCCGGCAGCCCCGACCCGATCTGTCACATCCGCAGTTTTCACCCGCTGGACGATCACTATGGGTTGTCACCGATGCAGGCGGCGGCGGTGGCGATCGATGTCCACAACAGCGCCTCGGCCTGGTCCAAGGCGTTGCTGGACAACGCCGCCCGGCCCTCGGGCGCGATCGTCTACAAGGGCGCGGACGGCCAGGGCAGCCTGTCGCCCGACCAGTATGATCGCCTGGTCAGCGAAATCGAGCTGAACCATCAGGGTGCGCGCAACGCCGGTCGGCCGATGCTGCTGGAGGGCGGGCTGGACTGGAAGCCGATGGGTTTCAGCCCCAGCGACATGGAGTTCCACCAGACCAAGCTGGCCGCCGCGCGCGAAATCGCCCAGGCCTTCGGTGTGCCGCCGATGCTGATGGGTATCCCCGGCGAGGCGACCTATGCCAATTACGCCGAGGCGCACCGGGCCTTCTATCGGTTGACGGTGTTGCCGCTGGTGTCGCGCGTGGCCAGCGCGGTGGCCTGGTGGCTGAGTGAACATCTTGGCACGGAAATCGATCTGCGGGCCGATCCCGATCAGGTGCCGGCCCTGGCCGAAGAGCGCGATCAGCAATGGCAGCGCATCGCCCAGGCGGATTTCCTGACCCAGGCCGAAAAGCGGCAGGCGCTGGGCCTGCCGCCGCTGGCCGCGGAGGACTGAGATGGAGGGCTCGCGCTTCGTCAAGGAGCCCTTTGCCTGGCACGACCAGCGCTTCGACACGCAGGAGCGGATCATGGCGCTGCAGTTCGGCCAGGTGGAACGCCGGCTTGAACGGATCGAGGGGCTGATCGAGGGGCTGGAGCGTCGGCTGTGGATGACCGTCTATGGCGTCGTCGCGGTGATCCTGACCCAGGCGGTGCAGTCGATCCTGACCTTTACGCCAAAAGGAGGATGAGGTGACTTCAACCATTCACGGGCTGGAGCTGAAATACGCGGCCGGCGCGGCGCTGGTCTCGGACGGCACGCAGATCGAAGGCTATGCCAGCCTGTTCGGCGTGACCGACCAGGGCGGCGACATCGTGCTGCGCGGCGCCTATGATGCCAGCCTGAAACGTCTGGCCGCCCGCGGCGACAAGGTGCGCATGCTGTGGCAGCACGACCCGGCGCGGCCCATCGGCGTCTGGGACGAGATCCGCGAGGATGACAAGGGCCTGTGGGTCAAGGGCCGGTTGCTGCCCGACGTCGCCCAGGCGCGCGAGGCGGCGGCGTTGATCGCGGCGGGCGCCATCGACGGGCTGTCCATCGGCTATCGCACCATTGCCGCCGAGCGCGACGCCAAGGGCCGCAGGCTGCTGAGCGAAGTGGAATTGTGGGAGGTGTCGCTGGTGACCTTCCCCATGCTGGCCGAGGCCAAGGTCGGACGCAAATCCGACACGGTGCTGGAGCTGGCGGCGGCCTTCCGGGCCGCGACGCAGGCGCTGCGCGCCGAGTGAGTTTCACCGTAACGGAGAGGACCATGACCGAGGTGAAAGCCGCGGCCGGGGCGGACATGCCCGGCGACCTGGGGGCCGAGATGATGGGTTTCGTAAACGAACTCAAATCTTTCCGCGCCGATATTCAGAAGCAACTGCAAGCACAGGAAGACCGCATGACCCTGCTGGACCGCAAGACCATTTCCCGCGCCCGCGTCCCCCTGTCGGTCGAGGCCGATGCGGCCGCGCCGCATCAGAAGGCGTTCGACGCCTATATCCGCCACGGCGACGATTCGGCGCTGCGCGGTCTGCCGCTGGAAGGCAAGGCGATGACCTCTACCTCGGACGGCGGTTTCCTGGCTGCGCCCACGGTCGCCATGCAGGTGCAAGAGGCGCTGAACGGCATGGCCTCGCTGCGCAAGATCGCCAATGTCGTCACGGTCGAATCGGCCACCTTCGAGATGCTGGTGGACATGGGCGACATTGCCAGCGGCTGGTCGACCGAAGCCGCCAACCAGGCCGAGACGGCGACCCCCACGGTGCAGCGCGTGGTCATTCCCGTGCATGAGCTGTCGGCGATGCCCAAGGCCAGCCAGCGCCTGCTGGACGATGCGGCCTTCGACGTGGAAACCTGGCTGGCGGGCCGCATCGCCGACCGTTTCATCCGCGCCGAGGCCACTGCCTTCATCAACGGCGACGGCGTGAACAAGCCCAAGGGCTTCCTGACCCACCCGCGTGCCGCCAATGCCGCGGCCACGAATGTGCAGATCGGCACCATCGCCTCGGGCGCAACCGGCGATTTCGCCGCCACCAACCCGGCCAATGCGCTGATCGACCTGGTCTATGCGCTGGGCGCGCAATATCGGGCCAACGCCAGCTTCGTGATGAATTCCAAGACGGCAGCGGCGGTGCGCAAGATGCGCGACACCGACGGCCGCTTCCTGTGGACCGATTCGCTGGCCATGGGGCAGCCGCCGCAGCTGCTGGGCTATCCGGTGCTGCTGTGCGAGGACATGCCCGACATTGCCAATGGCTCGGCCGCGATCGCCTTTGGTGACTTCCGCTCGGGCTATACCATCGTCGAACGTCCGGACCTGCGCGTGCTGCGTGATCCCTATTCGGCCAAGCCGCATGTGCTGTTCTATGCCACCAAGCGCGTGGGCGGCGGCGTGACCGACGCACGTGCCATCAAGCTGATGGTCTTCGGCTGATCCACGGCCGAGGCGGGGATCGCGCGGCCATTGTCCGCCCGACCGGCAAGCTGCTGTCCGCACGCGCAAGGGCGGGCACGCGCGATCCCCGGATTTTCCAAAGGGCAGCGTCGGTGGACGGACCGGAGGTTCAGGAATGATGCTTGTGGAATTGACGGCGCCCGCAGTGGGGGCGCTGCCGGTCGCCGGGCTGCGAGAGCATTTGCGGCTGGCGAGCGGATTTGACATGGCCGAGGATGCCGCGGAAACGGCCGCCCTGGCCGGGTTTCTGCGCGCCTCCATCGCCACGGTCGAGGCGCGCACCGGCAAGGTTCTGCTGTCGCGGCGCTTTCGCCTGCGGCTGGAGGATTGGCGCGATCCGACCGCGCAGCCTCTGCCGCTGGCGCCGGTGACGGCAGTGGAAACTGTCGAGATCGACGACGGCGCTGGGGGTGTCCGGGCGCTGGATGCAGCAAGCTGGCGGCTGGTGCCCGATATGCAGCGGCCCTTGCTGGTGCCGCGCACGGCATGGTTGCCCGCGGTGCCCGAAGCGGGATTTGTGACGATAACCTTTACTGCGGGTTTCGGTGCGGCCTGGGAGGCGGTGCCGGCCGATCTGGCGCAGGCGGTGATGCTGCTGGCGACCCGTTATCACGAGGACCGGAGTTTCGAGGGCAGCCAATCGGCGCTGCCGTTTGGCGTGAGCGCGCTGATCGAACGCTGGCGGTCGGTGCGGATGCTGGGGGGGCGCGGGCCATCGCGCGGCCGGGCATGAGGGCGCCGCGCCTGCGGGTGCCGCTGATGCTGGAAGCGGCACAGCGCGCCCCCGATGGCATGGGCGGCTATGCCATGGTCTGGCGGGCGTTGGCGCGGCACTGGGCCGAGTTGCACGCCGGCACCGCTGGCGAGCGCGCCGATGAGGTGGGCGCGCAAAGCGTGGTGGCCTGGCGCATCACCGTGCGCGCGGCGCCGCCCGGCGATCCGCGCCGACCGCGGCCAGGTCAACGCTTTCGCACCGGCAGCGACAGCCGCGCCCGCTGTTTTCGCATCGAAGCCGTGGCTGAGGCCGATCCGGCTGGTCGCTGGCTGCTTTGCCTGGCGAAAGAGGAGATGTTGTCATGAGCTATGCCGCGACGGTGGCCCTGCAGGCTGCGGTCTATGAACGCCTGTGCGGCGACACTGAACTGTCCGCATTGGTGGGTGATGCGATCTATGACGCCATGCCCGTGCAGGCGCCGCCGGGCCCCTATGTCTCGCTGGGCCCCGAAGAGGTGCGCGATGCCGGCGACATCACAGCCGGCGGCGCAGTGCATGAATTCGTCGTTTCGGTGCTGAGCGAGGGCAGCGACAGCAGCGGCTTTCACGCGCTGAAGGCGGCGGCCGCCGCGGTGTCGGATGCCCTGGACGGGGCCGACATCGCACTGGCCCAGGGGCGACTGGTCGGAATGTGGTTTCTGCGCGCCAAGGCGCGCCGGACGGGAAATGGCACGGGCCGGCGGGTCGATCTGACCTTTCGCGCCCGCATTGATCTGGGTTGAGGAGACAGGGACATGGCGGTTCAGAACGGACGCGATCTGCTTATCAAGATGGACATGACCGGCGACGGCCAGTTCGAGACCATCGCTGGTTTGCGGGCGACCCGGCTGGGGTTCAATGCGGAAACGGTCGATGTGACCAGCATCGAAAGCCAGGGGCGCTGGCGCGAATTGCTGGGGGGCGCGGGGGTGCGCTCGGCCTCGATTTCGGGGTCGGGGGTGTTTCGCGACGGCACCACCGACGAGCGCGCGCGTCAGGTGTTCTTTGATGGCGAGGTGCCGCGCTTTCAGGTGGTGATCCCCGATTTCGGGACGGTCGAGGGGCCGTTCCAGATCACCTCGCTCGAGTATGCAGGCAGTTATAATGGCGAGGCAACTTATGAAATTTCGATGGCCAGTGCCGGCGCGATCAGCTTCGTTGCGCACTGAGATGGCCAATCCGTTTCAGGGCGAGGTGCAGCTGTGGCTGGACGATCAGCCGCATCAGGCGCGGCTGACACTGGGCGCGCTGGTCGAACTTGAAACCGAGCTTGGCGCGGAAAGCATGGTCGCGCTGGTCGAGCGGTTCGAGAGCGGCCGGTTTTCCAGCCGGGATGTGGCCGCCGTGCTGTTGGCGGGGCTACGTGCCTGCGGCTGGACGGGGGACATGGCGCGGTTGATGGGATCGGACCTGCGCGGCGGGCCGGTGGCGGCGGCGCAGGCCGCGGCACTGCTGCTGGCGCGGGCATTCCGGATCGAGGGGACATGATGCGCGGCGGGCTGGACTGGCCCGGCCTGCTGCGCGTGGGGATCGGGCCGCCGCGTCTGGGCGGTCTGGGCCTGACGCCTGCGCAGTTCTGGGCGCTGACGCCGGCCGAATTGTCGCTGATGCTGGGCATCGATCCGGGCGGCGGCGGGGTGATGACCCGCGACCGGCTTGCCGAACTGGCGGCGCGTTACCCGGACCGGCCGGGACATAATTCAACCTAAGCGAAAAGGGGCGTTGTCGTGACGGACAGGAACGGGTTTGACCGGTCGGACGAGGATGGCCAAGGCAATCTGGCGCAGGGATTCGACCAGGGCGCGCGCGTGACGGCGGCCTTCGAGGCCGAGTTGTCGCGTCTGCGCGATGCCATGCTGTTCACCAATCGCGAGGTCACCAGTCTGACTTCGGGCATCGGCACGGGGCTGCGGCGGGCCTTCGAGGGGCTGGTCTTTGACGGCATGAAGCTGAGCGATGCGCTGAAGGGCGTGGCGCGCAGCATGGCCGACAGCGCCTTTGCCGTGGCCATGCGCCCGATCCAGCAGGCGCTGGCGGGGGCGATGGCGCAGGGGGTGAACGGGATGATGTCGGGCATCCTGCCCTTTGCGAATGGCGGGGCCTTTGCGCAAGGGCGGGTGATGCCGTTTGCCAAGGGCGGCGTGGTCAGCCAGCCCACCTATTTCCCCATGCGCGGCGCCACCGGGCTGATGGGCGAGGCGGGGCCCGAGGCGATCATGCCGTTGCGACGGGGCGCTGACGGGCGATTGGGCGTGGCCGCGGCGGGCAGTGGCACGCGGCCGGTCAACGTGACCTTCAACATTTCCACCCCGGATGTCGCGGGGTTCCAGCGCAGCCAGAGCCAGATGGCGGCGCAATTGAGCCGGCTGCTGGCGCGTGGCGAAAGAAACGGGTGATCCATGGGCTTTCACGAAATCAGGTTTCCGGCGAACCTGTCCTTTGGCTGCGTCGGCGGCCCCGAACGGCGCACCGAGATCGTTGCGCTGATGAACGGGCACGAAGAGCGCAGCACCCCCTGGGCCCATTCCCGGCGCCGCTATGATGCCGGTCTGGGGCTGCGGTCGCTGGATGACGTGGCGGTGCTGATCGCCTTTTTCGAGGCCCGCGCAGGCCAGTTGCACGGTTTCCGCTGGAAGGATTGGGCAGACTTCAAATCGTCCACCCCCAGCGCGAACCCGACGTTCCAGGACCAGGTGCTTGGCACGGGCGACGGTGTGCGCAAGCAGTTCGCGTTGCGCAAGGCCTATGCCTCGGGGCCTGCGCGCTACTGGCGGCCGGTGAAAAAACCCGTGCAGGGCACGGTTCTGGCAGGGGTCGGCAATGTCGAACTGCGCGACGGGCTGGATTTCCAGGTTGATACTGCGACGGGCATCATCACCTTTGCCGCGCCGCCCGAGCCTGGTGGCGTCGTCACGGCCGGATTCGAGTTCGACGTCCCGGTGCGGTTCGACACCGACCGCATCGCCGTTTCGGTGGCCTCCTTCCAGGCCGGCGATCTGCCCCAGATTCCGGTGATCGAGGTGCGGGCATGAGCGAGCATCTCGCAAGGGCATGGGCCATCGCGCGTCAGGACGGAATGGTGCTGGGCTTTACCGACCACGACCAGGTGCTGAATTTTGAAGGCATCACCTTTCGGCCTGAAAGCGGGTTGACGGCGAGGGCTGTGGTGCAGGGGTTGGGTCTGTCGGTGGACAACAGCGAGGCGATTGGCGCGCTGTCGGATGCCGCGATTACCGAAACCGATCTGCTGGCCGGTCGCTGGGATGGCGCCGATGTCCGGCTGTGGGAGGTGGACTGGACACGCCCGGCCCAGCGGCGCCTGGTCTTTCGTGGCCAGTTGGGTGAAATCACCCACAGCAACGGCGCATTTCGCGCCGAACTGCGCGGCCTGTCCGAACCGCTGAACCGTGCGCAGGGCAGGGTGTATCACAGCCGCTGCTCGGCGGCGCTGGGCGACGGCCAATGCGGCTTCGACACCGGGCGAGAGGGTTATTCGGCCCACGGCGTGATCCAGCAATTGACACAGGATCAGACACTGGTACTGGCCTCGGTCCCGGGACATGACGCCGGCTGGTTCAAGGACGGGCAGATCACGATCCTGTCCGGTGCTGCGGCCGGGTTGAAGGCGATGGTCCGGTCGGACGAACCCTTGCCCGGGGGTAGGCGCCGGCTGGTACTGTGGGCGGGTCTGGGTGTTGCGCCCGCCGCTGGTGATCGGGTGCGTTTGATCGCGGGTTGCGACAAGCGGGCGCAAACCTGTCGGATGAAGTTTCAGAATTACCTGAACTTTCGTGGTTTTCCGCACTTGCCGCCCGAAGATTGGCTAATGGCGCCGCAGGTGAACCGATGACGGCGCGCGTGGTCGAACTGGCGCGCGGCTGGATCGGAACACCCTATGTGCACCAGGCCTCGACGCGCGGTGCAGGCACGGATTGTCTGGGCCTGGTGCGCGGGGTGTGGCGGGAACTGTGCGGGCCGGAACCGCAGGGCCTGCCGCCCTATACCGCCGATTGGGGCGAACAGGGCGACGAGGAGCTGCTGTTGCGCGGCGCCGCGCGCTTTCTGGTGCCTGCGGAAGGTGAGGCGCCGGGCGATGTGCTGGTGTTCCGCATGCGCACCGGCGCAATCGCCAAGCATATGGGAATTCTGGCGCAAACCGGCAGCCGGGCCAGCTTTGTCCATGCCTATGACCGGCATGGGGTGGTGGAAAGCCCGCTGTCGGATCCCTGGCGCGCCCGCATCGCCGGGCGCTTTCGATTCCCGTCAGTGTAGCAAGAAGGACAAGGCGCAATGGCGACGATTCTGCTGGCTGCGGCCGGTGCATCTTTGGGGGCTGGCTTTGGCGGCACCGTGCTGGGGCTGTCCGGGGCGGTGATCGGGCGGGCGGTCGGGGCGACGCTGGGGCGGGTCATCGATCAGCGCCTGCTGGGCGCGGGGTCCAAGGCGGTGGAAACCGGCCGGCTGGACCGCATCCGCATTCAGACCGCAGGCGAAGGCACCCCTATCCCCCGCTTGTGGGGACAGATGCGCGTGCCCGGTCACGCCATCTGGGCCGGTCCGTTGCAAGAGGTTCAGCGCAAGCATGGTGGCGGCAAGGGCACATCGACCTCGGTCACAGAAATCAGTTATCGACTGAGCTTTGCGCTGGCCCTGTGCGAAGGCCCGATTCTGGGCGTCGGGCGCATCTGGGCCGACGGCGAGGAAGTTTCGCCCGATGATCTGAACCTGCGCGTCTACCTTGGCGACGAAACCCAGTTGCCAGACCCGGCCATCGCTGCCCAGGAAGGCGACGAGGCGCCAGCATATCGCGGTCTGGCCTATGTCGTGATGGAGGACCTGGCGCTGGAGAAATGGGGCAATCGCGTCCCGCAGCTTTCGTTCGAGGTTACCCGCGCGGCCAAGGCTGGGCGTGGCCTGTCGCGTCAGGTGCAGGCGGTGGCGATGATCCCGGGAACGGGCGAATATTCGCTGGCGACCTCGGCCGTCAGCTATGATCTGGGCCTGGGCGAAACCGCGATCGTCAATCGCAACACCGCGCTGGGGCGCACGGATTTCGAGGCCTCGTTGCGGACGTTGGGGCGCGAACTGCCGCGCGTGGGGTCGGTGTCGCTGGTGGTGTCGTGGTTCGGCGATGACATGCGGGTGGGGCATTGCACCGTCCGTCCCAAGGTCGAGGATGCCGGCCGCGACGGGCGCGAAATGGCGTGGCGCGCGGGCGGAATCGGCCGCGATGCCGCGACCGAGGTGGCCCGCGTCGGCGGGCGGCCGATCTATGGCGGCACGCCCGCCGACGGCGCGGTCATTCAGGCGCTGCGGGCGATTGCCGACAGCGGTCGCAAGGCAGTGTTCTATCCCTTTATCCTGATGGAGCAGCTGGCCGGAAACCTGCGGCCCGATCCCTGGACCGGCGCCACCAGTCAGCCGGTGATGCCCTGGCGCGGGCGCATCACCACCAGCGTGGCCCCTGGTCGGCCCGGCACGCCCTTTGGAACCGCCGCCGCGCGGGCCGAGGTCGATCGTTTCTTTGGTGCGGCCGAGGCCGGCGACTTCGTCTGGCAGGGGGACAGTCTGGTCTATCAGGGCCCAGACGAATGGTCGTATCGTCGCTTCATCCTGCATTATGCGCACCTGTGCGCACGCGCCGGTGGCATCGACAGTTTTCTGATCGGTTCGGAAATGGTCGGCCTGACCCAGATCATGGCCGAAGGTCGCAGCTTTCCTGCCGTGGAACATCTTCGGCGGCTGGCGGCGGATGTGCGTGCCATTCTGGGGCCACAGGTCAAGCTGAGCTATGCCGCCGACTGGTCGGAGTATTTCGGCTATCAGCCGGGCAATGGCGATGCCTATTTCCATCTGGACCCGCTGTGGGCCGATGACAACATCGACTATATCGGCATCGACAACTACATGCCGCTGTCGGACTGGCGCGATGGCGAAGATCATCTGGACGCGCATTGGGGCCGCATCGACAACCCGGATTATCTGCGTGCCAATGTCGCCGGGGGCGAAGGCTACGACTGGTATTATGCGACCGAGGCCGACCGTCAGGCCCAGGTCCGGACCCCGATCCGTGACGGCGCCCATCACGAACATTGGTTGTGGCGTTACAAGGACATTCGGAACTGGTGGCAGAACCCGCATCACAACCGCATCGGCGGCGTGCGGCAGGCGCAAGCGACGGCCTGGGTGCCGCGCTCGAAGCCCATATGGTTTACCGAGATGGGATGCGCGGCGCTGGACAAGGGCACGAACCAACCCAACAAGTTCTTGGACGCGATGAGTTCGGAATCGATGCTGCCCTACTTCTCCGAGGGCCGGCGGGACGATGCGATGCAGGCTGCCTATGTGCGGGCGATGACCGAATACTGGTCGGACCTGCGCAACAATCCCCCCTGCGCGGCCAGCGCGCGCATGCCTGCCGGGCGCATGGTCGACGTATCCCGCGCCCATGTCTGGTGCTGGGACGCGCGGCCGTTCCCGGCGTTTCCTGCGCGCACCGATCTGTGGTCGGACGGTCCGGCCTGGCAACGCGGCCACTGGCTTAACGGGCGTGCGGGCGCCGTGCCGCTGGAGGACGTGGTATCGGAAATCTGCACCGAGGCCGGGGTGCGCGCCCATGATGCCAGCGCGCTGTCGGGCTTGGTTCGGGGTTACGTGCTGAACGGCGGCGAATCCGGCCGCGCGGCCTTGCAGGCGCTAATGGTGACGCATGGGTTTGATGCGGTCGAAAGCGATGGCGTCCTGCGGTTCGTCATGCGCACAGGTCGGGCAGACATCAACCTGGGTGCCGATGATCTGGCCATGGCCGAAGACCTGTCGGGCCCCGAGATCACGCGCATGCCCGATGCCGACATCGCTGGTCGCATCCGGCTGAGTCATGTCGAGGCGGGTGGCGATTATGCGCTGCGCACCACCGAGGCCAGCCAGCCTGGAGGCGCATTTCTCTCTGTTGCGGATAGCGAGCTGCCCATGGCGCTGACGCGTGCCGAAGGTCAGGCGCTGGCTCAGCGGTGGCTCGCCGAAAGCGGCATTGCCCGTGAAACTTTACGCCTGGCCTTGCCGCCGTCGCGGGGCAATCTGGTCCCTGGGCAGGTGCTGCGGCTATCACACGGGCAAAGCGACAGCCGGCTGTGGCGGATCGACCGGGTCGAGCGCGCAGGGGCGATCATCCTCGATACGGTTCGGGTCGAACCCGGCCCCTATCGTGTGACCGGGACGAGCCTCGAGGATGCCCCGATCCGGCCATTCGTGCCGCCGGTGCCGATGCTGCCGGTGTTTCTGGACCTGCCGTTGCTGCGCGGGGACGAAGAGCCCCACGCGCCCTATCTGGCGGTGACGGCGACGCCATGGCCGGGAGCGGCTGCAGTATGGATGTCGGCAACCCAGCAGGGTGGCTATGCGCTGAATACCACCATCGCGCGCCGTTCTATCATCGGGGTGACCACCAGTCCGCTGGCCGCCGCGAGGCCCGGTGTCTGGGATCGCGGCGCACCGCTGCGGCTGCGCATCAAGGGGGGCGTTCTGGAATCGGCCAACCAGCAGGCGCTGTTGTCCGGCGCAAATCTGATGGCCATCGGCGATGGCACCCCCGAAGGCTGGGAACTGTTCCAGTTTGCCGAAGCACGGCTTGTGGCAACCGGCGAATGGGAAATCGCCATGCGTCTGCGCGGTCAGGCCGGCACCGATGCCTTCATGCCCGAGGTCTGGCCTGCGGGCAGTCGCGTCGTGCTGCTGGACGGTGCTGCGCGCCAGGTCGATCTGTCGCCTTCGGCGCGCAATCAGATCCGGCACTGGCGCATTGGGCCCTCAGCGCGTCCACCCGGCGATGACAGTTATCGCGCCGCGTCGGCTGCGTTTCGGGGTGCGGGGCTGCGGCCGTTGACGCCATGCCACCTGCGCGTTCAGGACGGCCTGGTCACCTGGATCCGTCGCACCCGCGTTCAGGGCGACGATTGGGACGGGCTGGACGTGCCATTGGGCGAGGCTGGCGAACGCTATAGCGTGCGCCTGATCCAGAACGGCTCGGTGCTGGCTCAGGCCATCGTGGCCGAGCCGCGCTGGACGATCCCGCCTGCGCCCTGGGCGCTGGCGCGGGCGGGCGGCCCCTATGCCGTCGAGGTCGCTCAAATTTCCGAAACCTTCGGGCCTGGTCCCTATGCAAGGAGTGAGTTCAATGCCTGACAGCATCACCGCCAATTGCGAGCTGCCGCTGCTGATGCCGGCACAGGCGCAAAAACATGTGACGGTCAACGAAGCGCTGTTGCGTCTCGACGGTCAGGTGGACCTGGTTTTGCAAGGATTGGGGCAGAACGCCCCGCCTGCAACAGCAGTTGATGGGCAGTGCTGGGCGGTCGGGGCAAACCCTGTCAATGCCTGGCAGGGACAGCAGGGACGGGTTGCGATCGCGGCCAATGGCGGCTGGATTTTCGTTCAGCCGCGGCGCGGACGGCGCGCCTTTGTCATCGATCAGGGGGCGGTGGCTGTCCATGACGGCAACGGCTGGGTGGCCGGCGCCGTCACCCTGGGCGCCCATGGCTCGGGCATGATCGCGCGGCAAGCGGTCGAGGATGTCACGCTGACAGCGGCGGGCCAGGCCGAGACCGAAATGGTGATCCCGTCGGGCGCGCTGGTGATCGGGGCGACGGCGCGGGTGGTGCAGGCCATCACCGGCAGCGCGACATCATGGTCGCTGGGCACCCCCGGCGACAGCGCGTCGCTGACCCGGTTCGGCCAGGGGCTGGGCAAGGCGCAGGGGTCCTGGGCACGCGGCCTGCTGTCGCCCCCCATGGTGTTCTGGACACCCACGCCGCTGCGACTGACCGCGACCGGCGGCCAGTTCCAGGCTGGAAGGGTGCGGGTCGTGCTGCATTGGTGGGAATTGCGTCTGCCAGACTGACACTTTTCGCGCCCGTCGGTTTCAGGTAAGAATGGGGTGTGAAACCGACGGGCGAACCACGATGAATCTGCAAAAAGATCTGATCGAGCCTTTGGCCGACGCCGGCGATCTGTCGCGCGAAGCGGTCTGGAGCCGGATTCAGCGCGAAGGTCGCGTGGCCGTCCGGGACGAGCCGTTGCTGGGGGCGCTGATTCACGCCGGCCTGCTGCATCATGCGACGTTCGAGGCGGCGCTGGCCTATCGCTTTTCGCTGAAACTGGGTTCGCGCGAGATGAGCGAGCAGATCCTGCGCGAGATTGCCGATGATGCCTTTGCGCGTGCCCCGGAACTCTCGGCTGCGGCGCAGGCCGATCTGCTGGCGGTTTATGAACGTGATCCGGCAACGCATCGGTTGATGCAGCCCATCCTGTTCTTCAAGGGTTATCAGGCACTGCAAGCCTATCGCATAGGCCATTGGCTGTGGCAGCAGGATCGCAAGGACATGGCCTATTTCGTGCAGATGCGCTGTTCGGAAGTTTTCGGCGTCGATATCCACCCTGCCGCGCGCATCGGCACCGGCGTGATGATCGACCACGCCCATTCCATCGTCATCGGGGAAACTGCGGTGGTCGGCAATGACGTGTCGATGCTGCATTCGGTGACGCTGGGCGGCACCGGCAAGGAGGACGGCGACCGTCACCCCAAGATCGGCAACGGGGTGATGATCGGTGCTGGCGCCAAGGTTCTGGGCAATATCCATGTGGGCCACCATTCGCGTATCGCCGCGGGGTCGGTGGTCCTGAGCGACGTGCCGCCCTGCAAGACCGTGGCCGGGGTGCCGGCGCGCATCGTCGGCGATGCCGGCTGTCCCGAACCCTCGACCAGCATGAACCAGCTTTTGGGGCGCAGCGAACTGTTCTGAGGAATCAGACCCAGTCAGCGTGGCCGCTGCCGGTCAGTTCTGCCAGCGTGATGCGTTCCTGTTGCAGGCGCTGGTCGATATCCTGCGCGATTCGGGCCGCGAGCGAAAAACCCTGATAGACCAGCGCGGAATAGATCTGCACCGCCGACGCCCCGGCGCGCAACTTTTGCCAAGCTTCATCGGCCGAGCTGATCCCGCCCACCCCGATCAGGGGGATGCGCCCGCCGGTCTCGCGGTAAAGCCGCGCCAGCACCCGGGTCGATTTGCGAAACAGCGGCGCGCCGGACAGGCCGCCTGCCTCGCCCGCCTGGGCCGACACCAGCCCCTCGCGCGCCAGGGTGGTGTTGGTGGCGATGATCCCGTCCAGCTGCAGGTTCAGCGCCACGGTCGCGATGTCGGCCAGCCCGGCGTCGTCCAGATCCGGTGCGATCTTGACAAAAACCGCCGGCCGGTTGACCAGGGCATCGCGCGCGTCCAGCACATTTTGCAGCAACATGGTCAGCGCCTCGGCGCCCTGCAGGTCGCGCAATCTTTCGGTATTGGGCGAAGAGACGTTCACGGTCAGGAAATCGACGAAAGCGCCCGCGGTGCGCACGACCTCGGCAAAATCGGCGCTGCGGTCGCTGCTGTCCTTGTTTGCACCGATGTTCAACCCGACCGGAACCGGCCCCGGCTTGCGACCGGCCAGACGACGCGCGATCACCTGCGCACCATCGTTGTTGAAGCCGAAGCGGTTGATGACGGCGCGGTCGCGCGTCAGGCGGAACAGGCGCGGGCGGGGATTGCCCGGCTGTGGCCGCGGTGTCGCCGCCCCCACCTCGACAAAGCCGAAGCCGGCGCGGCCCAGTTGGTCGATCACAAGCGCATTCTTGTCATAGCCGGCCGCCAGCCCGACCGGATTGGGCAGCTCCATCCCCGCCAGATCCAGACGCAACCGTTCCGAGGTGAAAGGCTGCCCGTGCAGAGGCACCAGTCCTTGGCGCAATGCCCGAATCGACAGATCATGCGCACGTTCGGGGTCAAGCCGGTGCAGGGCGGCCAGCCCCAGGCGTTCAATGGTGGTCATGGCAGCGCTCCGATGTCGTGGCCATCCGGTCCCAGGGTCAGGACGCGGCTGAAGGCGATGTCCTGCTGGCGCAGTTCCCGGTAAAGATGGGGGAACAGATCGCCGCCGCGCGATGGCTCCCACCGCAGTTCGGCAAGGCTCTGGCTGTCCAGCGCAAGCAGATGCAAAGGCGTTTCGCCGGCGAAATGGCGGGCCAGGGTGCCGGGCAGCTGGCCGGCGGTGGACAGATGAATATAGCCGTCAGCCAGATCCGCGGCCGAGCCGCGACTGCTGCCGTGCTGTTCGAGGGCCGCAAACTCGGCCGGACGGAAAACCTTGTAGATCAGCATGCCCGGTTCATGCGGCCCATGCAGCGAGGCGTCAAGCGGCAAGATGCCGCCAGGGCAACGCGGTTGATTGACCTGTCCGGCCGCTTCGCCCAATCTGCCCCTTGTCCCCATGGTCGTGACAAGAGGAAACGGAATGAAACGCTGGCTATTGGTCTCGGCGGCGATGCTGGCCCTGTCGACGGGTGCGGCGCAGGCGGAATACACGCTGCACGTGCTGCACATAAACGATTTTCACAGCCGCATCGAACCGATCAACAAATACGACAGCACCTGCGACGCCGAAACCGAGGCCAAGAACGAATGTTTCGGCGGTGTGGCCCGTCTGGCCACCAAGATCAACGAATTGCGCGACAGTCTGAAGGCCGAGGGGCAGAACGTGATTGTTCTGGATGCTGGCGACCAGTATCAGGGCAGCCTTTTCTACACCACCTACAAGGGCAAGGACACGGTCGAGTTCATGAACGCCATCGGCTTTGACGCCATGGCCGTGGGCAATCACGAATTCGACGATGGCCCCGAGGGGCTGCAGATTCTGGCCGAGGGCGTCAGGTTTCCGGTGATTTCGGGCAACCTCGACCTGTCGCAATCGCCCGAGCTTAACGGCAAGATCGGCGACAAGCTGACGCTTGATGTCGGTGGGGAAAAGATCGGAATTGTCTCTGCTCTGGCTATGGATACGCCCGAGACCGCATCGCCGGGCGACAAGGTCATCTTCATGGACGACATGGAAAGCCTGCGCGGTGATGTGCAGGAACTGACCGAGGCGGGCGTCAACAAGATCATCGCGCTGACCCATCACGGCTACAAGCGCGATCAGCAGGTCGCGGCCGAAGTCACCGGGATTGATGCAGTCATCGGTGGCCACAGCCATACCTTGCTGGGTCAGTTCGAGGGCGCCGAGGGCGCGTATCCGACCATGGTCAAGAACGCCGATGGCGTGGACGTTCCGGTGGCTCAGGCCTATGCCTATGGCAAGTATCTTGGCCATCTGGTGCTGACATGGGACGATGATGGCAAGCTGATACGCGCCGAGGGTCAGCCGATCCTGCTGGACAGTTCGGTCGAGCCGGATCCGAAGCTGGCGGCGCGGGTCAAGGAGATGGCCGCCCCGATCGAGGCGCTGAAGCAGAAGCGTGTGGCCGAGATCAAGGCGCCCATCGATGGCGACCGCAGCAATTGCCGGGTGCGCGAGTGCGCGATGGGCAGCCTGGTCGCCGATGCGATGCTGGCACGGGTGCGCGATCAGGGCATCACCATCGCGATCCAGAACGGCGGCGGCCTGCGTGCCTCGATCGATGCGGGCGAGGTGACGATGGGGGATGTGCTTTCCGTGCTGCCTTTCCAGAACACGCTGTCCACCTTTCAGTTGAAGGGCGAAGATGTCGTCGCCGCGCTGGAAAACGGCGCCAGCCAGATCGAGGAGGGTGCTGGCCGTTTCGCCCAGGTGGCGGGACTGCGCTACACTCTGGACACTGGCGCGCCGGCAGGAAACCGCATCAGCGAGGTTCAGGTGCGCAACGGCAATGACTGGGTGCCGATCGACCCGCAGGCCGTCTATGGCGTGGTGTCGCACAATTACATGCGAAGCGGCGGCGATGGCTACAAGGTGTTTGCCGACAAGGCCATGAACGCCTATGATTTTGGTCCCGATCTGGCCGATGTGCTGGCTGAATATCTGGCCAGGCAGGGCCCCGATTTCGAGGCGCGCACCGACGGTCGTATCACCGTGAAGTGAGGCCCGGCGCTTCGGATGCCGTTTCGGCGGTATCCGCGGCGCCTTCCTCGTCGACGTGCAGTTCGGGTAATGCGCAGCGCAGAAAACGTTCGAAATCGTCCAGATCGACAGGCTCGAACTGCCCAAACCCCTGCATCCAGACCGAGGCGCTGCGCAGACCCTCGGGCTCCAGCTTGCACCAGATGATGCGACCTCGCCGCTCTTGCCGGATCAGGCCGGCACTGGCCAGGACGGTCAGATGCTTGGAAATCGCCGCCAGACTGACCTGGAACGGTTGAGCGACATCGGTCACCGTCATGTCATCCTCGAGCAGCATGGCCAGAATTGCCCGCCGCGTCGGGTCGGCCAATGCGCTGAAGATCAGGTCCAAACTGGGCGTGGGGCTGGTCATACCGGATCGCTTAACTCGATAGTTGAATATGCCCCGGATGGCAGTCACCCCGCAACCCCGCCGACCTTTGTGCTGCCAACTTTTGCAAGGCGCTGTAATAAAATGATTTTCAAGCGCAGGTTGGTTGCTTGACTCGGGGGAGGTGAATCCCTATCACCGCGCCAACCGAACACGGGGGTGTGAGCCATGGCCGAAGATGACCATGAGGCGGCGCGAACCCGGGATGCGGAACGGCTGCGTGAATTGGAGGCCAGACTGGACGCCCGGTCGACGCAAAACCAGGCTTCGCGCGGGGAAGAGCATTTCAGCCAGGCCAATATCGCCTGGCGCATGGTGACGGAGCTGGTGGCCGGACTGGGCCTGGGCTTCGGAATCGGATACGGGCTGGACTATCTGACCGGCCTGCAACCGGTTTTCATGGTGGTTTTCGTGCTGCTGGGATTGGTGGCAGGGATCAGGACCATGATGAGAACCGCAAGTGAAATTGGCCGGACTCCGGGAGCGCCCGGCGACGACAAGGGTGAATGACGATGGCGACGCAAGAAGAAGCAGGTGGTCTGGTTTTCCATCCGATGGATCAGTTTGTCGTCAAGCCGCTGTTTGGCGACGGGCCGGTGCACTGGTATACCCCCACGAATGCGACACTGTGGATGGCACTTGCTGCCCTGGCCATCACCGCTCTGCTGGTCTTTGGCACCCGTGGTCGGGCGATCGTGCCAAATCGCGTGCAATCTATCGCCGAGCTGCTTTACGGCATGGTGCGCAAGATGGTCGAGGATGTGGCCGGCAAGGAAGGGGTGAAGTATTTCCCCTATGTGATGACGCTGTTCTGCTTCATCCTGTTTGCCAACTTCCTCGCGCTGCTGCCGAAAAGCTTTTCGCCCACCTCGCATATCGCGGTGACGGCAGTGCTGGCGCTGCTGGTGTTTCTGGGCGTGACCATCCTGGGCTTTGTCAAGAACGGCGCCCATTTCCTGGGCCTGTTCTGGGTGAGCTCTGCCCCGCTGGCGTTGCGTCCGGTTCTGGCGGTGATCGAACTGATTTCGTATTTCGTTCGCCCGGTCAGCCACTCGATTCGACTTGCGGGCAACATCATGGCCGGCCATGCGGTGATCAAGGTGTTCGCGGCCTTTGCCGCCATCGCCGCGCTGGCGCCGGTATCGGTCGTGGCCATCACCGCAGTCTATGGGCTGGAGGTGTTGGTGGCGCTGATCCAGGCCTATGTCTTTACCATCCTGACCTGCGTCTATCTGAAGGACGCGCTGCATCCGGCGCACTGAGCCGCCTGCATCTGGTCTGAATCGAAACCCTTTCCAAAGCCTCAAGGAGCATGAATATGGAAAATCTGGGTCAACTGGGACAGTATCTCGGCGCCGGTCTGGCTTGCGTCGGCATGGCCGGTGCGGCCATGGGGGTGGGCAATGTTGCCGGCAACTATCTGGCGGGCGCGCTGCGCAACCCGTCGGCGGCCGCTTCGCAAACCGCGACCCTGTTCATCGGCATGGCCTTCGCCGAAGCCCTGGGCATCTTCTCGTTCCTGGTTGCGCTGCTGCTGCTGTTCGCAGTCTGATCCTGTTGCCATCCTTGCGGTTGGGTGGGGGCATGAGGCGCCCACCCGATTGTGAAACGACCGGCATGGGGTAGGATATGTTCAGCCTGTTGCAACAGACCGCGCCCGTCGTGGTCGAAGAAACTGAGACGGTGGTCGTCACCGAATCCGCCGAAGCGGCGGCTCACGGGGCCGATGCGGCCGGTGCCGCTGCCGGACACGCCGTGGCCGGGGCTGCGGATGCCGCTCATGCGGCGGCTGGTCACGCCGCCAGCGCGCCGGGCATGCCGCAGCTGGACGTCAGCACCTTTGGCAACCAGATCTTCTGGCTTATCGTGGTGCTGGCCGTCATCTACTGGGTTCTGTCGCGTGTGGCGCTGCCGCGCATCGGCGGGGTCATCTCGGACCGGCAGGGCGCCATTACGGGCGATCTGATGGCGGCCGAAGAGTTCAAGCAGAAGGCCAAAGAGGCCGAGGCTGCCTATGACAAGGCGCTGGCCGACGCGCGCGCGGAAGCCAACAAGATCGTGGCTGCGAACAAGGCCGAAATCCAGAAGGAACTGGATGCCGCCATCGCCCATGCGGATGCCGAAATCGCCGCACGTGCGGCGGAATCGGAAAAGCGCATCGGCGAAATCCGCGCCTCGGCTGTCGAAGATGCGCGACTGGTCGCGCGTGATGTCACAGCAGCCCTGATCGAGAATTTCGGCGGCTCGGCCGATGCCGCGGCCATCAATGCGGCGGTCGATCAGCGACTGAAGGGGGCGCTGCAATGAAACGTCTGAGCGTGCTTTTCGCCCTGATCGCCAGCCCGGCGCTGGCCGCCAGCGGTCCGTTCTTTTCGCTGCGCAACACCGATTTCGTTGTTACGCTGGCGTTTCTGCTGTTCGTGGGCCTCCTTGTCTATTTCCGTGTGCCGCAGATTGTCGGTGGCCTGCTGGACAAGCGTGCCGAAGGCATCCGCAACGATCTGGCCGAGGCGCGGCGCCTGCGTGAGGAAGCGCAGGAAATCTATGCCAGCTATGAACGCCGCCAGCGCGAAGTGAAGTCGCAAGCCGATGACATCGTCGCCAATGCACGGCGAGAGGCAATGCTGGAAGCCGAAAAGGCCAAGAAGGCGCTGCAACTGTCCATCGAACGTCGCCTGAAGGCGGCCGAAGATCAGATCGCCAGCGCCGAAGGCGAGGCGGTGCGCGCCGTGCGCAACCGGGCAATCCAGACGGCGGTTGCTGCCGCAACCGAGATTCTGGGCAAGCAGGCCACGGCCGAGCAGCGTTCGGCCGGGATCGACAAGGCCATCGACGAAGTGGCCCGCCGTCTGAACTGAAAATCATGAAAAGCGGAATGGCGCATGCCGTTCCTTGGGACAGTGATGAGACCCCGGCAGGCAATGCCGGGGTCTTTGCTTTCGCCCCCATCGAAGGCGCGAAAGCAAAGGGGCCGGCAAAGCCGGCCCCAGGGTCTCTGCACGCCAGGATGCGCTTAGCGGGTCGGGAAGATCAGGATTTCGACCCGGCGGTTCTGCGCGCGCCCGGCGGCAGTGTCGTTCGAGGCGATCGGCTGGCTGGCGCCGCGGCCGGTGGTGGTGATGCGGCTTTGCGAGACGCCACCGGCTGCCAGGATACCGGCGACCGAGCGCGCCCGGCGCTGCGACAGGTCCTGGTTGTAAGCGGCCGATCCGGTGCTGTCGGTGTGGCCGATCACCTGGATCGTGCTGTTGGGATACTGGTTCAGGTTGCGTGCGATCACATAAAGATCGTTCTGGCCCTGGGCGCCCACCGCGGCCGAATCGGTCGCGAACAGGGTCGATTCCGGCATGATCACCGACAGGTGGTTGCCATTGTTCACCACACGGATGTTGGGGTTGTTCAGCGATTGCTGCAGCGCGCGCTGCTGCTGATCCAGAATGGCGCCGCCGGCACCGCCGATGGCCGCCCCCACGATCGCGCCCTTGATCGCATCCATGCCCTGATTGTTCTTGTCCTTGTCGCGGGTTGCGCCAAGAATCCCGCCAACCACGGCCCCGGCGACGGCACCCTGCTGGGCGCGGCTGGGCTGGGTGCTGCCGGTCGTGCCATAGGGGTCGGTCGGTGCGCACGCGGTCAGCGCCAGAACGCCGGCCGAAGCAGCAAGCAAGGCAATACGGGTTTTCATTCTTTTCACCTTTCCTAACGGGGCGTGTGCTTGGCCGAGGTGACACCGCCTGACGCGGTCGCCGGCCCCGGCACGACTGAGCCCAAACACCGCGACCATGGCATGAGTTCCCCGCCAACACCACAGAAACACGCGATAATTACCTGTCCCGCAGGTCACAAGCCGGAGATGGCAGTAACCTCGACGATAGGCGGAATGGTCTCGGTGCTTGCACCTTGGGCGCAGGCACGGCATCAGGTCGGCATGACCCGCGCAGCACAACGTCCCAAACCCTTGCCCTATGCCGATCAGGTGCAGATTTTCTCGCGCCTGCAGGCGGCCAACCCGCAGCCGCTGACCGAGCTGGAATATACCAATGCCTATACCCTGCTGGTCGCCGTCGCGCTTTCGGCGCAGGCCACGGATGTCGGGGTCAATCGCGCCACGCGCGACCTGTTTGCGCGAATATCCACTCCGCAGCAGATGCTGGATCTGGGGCTCGACGCGCTGACCGAGGAGATCAAGACCATCGGCCTGTTCCGGCAAAAGGCCCGGAACGTCATCGCCCTGTCGCGGATTCTGGTCGATGAGTTCGGCGGCGAGGTGCCCCAGTCGCGCGCCGCGCTGATGACCTTGCCGGGCGTGGGGCGCAAGACCGCCAATGTGGTGCTGAACAGCGCCTTTCATTTTCCCGCTCAGGCGGTGGATACGCATATCTTCCGCGTCGCAAACCGCACCCGCATCGCGCCCGGCCGCAACGTGGACGAGGTCGAGCGCGCGATCGAGGACAACGTCCCCGTGCCCTTCCAGCAGAATGCGCATCACTGGCTGATCCTGCACGGGCGCTATCTCTGTCAGGCCCGGCGCCCACGTTGCCGCATCTGTCCTATCGCCGACCTGTGCCCCCATGAGGAGAAAACCGAATGACCACCCCCTATGTGATCGGCATCGGCAATGCCGTGATGGATGTGATCGCGCCGGCATCCGACGCCAGTCTGGCACGATTGGGGGTGGAAAAGGGGATCATGCAGCTGATCGACCGCGAAAGGTCGGAATATCTGATGGCTGCCCAGGCCGCGGATGCCGAGGCCGGCAAGGCGCGGCTGGTGCCGGGCGGTTCGGTCGCCAATACGCTGGCGGGACTGGGGATGATGGGGCTGCGCACGGCCTTCATCGGTCGGGTGGCCGGCGATCCGCTGGGTCTGTCCTATGCCGAACAGACCGAGGCCCAGGGCACGATCTTCGTCAATCCGCCGGTGGCGGGCGAGGTGCTGCCCACGTCGCGCTCGATCATCTTCGTCACGCCGGATGGCGAGCGGTCGATGAACACCTATCTGGGCATTTCCGGTGAACTGGGCCCCGAGGACGTGAACCCCGCCACCTTCAGCGGTGCTGACTGGCTGTTCCTGGAAGGTTACCTGTTCGACAAGGATGCCGGCAAGGCGGCCTTTCTGAAGGCTGCGCGCGCCTGTCATGACGCCGGCGGCCAGGCGGGGATCGCGCTGTCGGACCCGTTCTGCGTCGACCGGCACCGCGCCGATTTCCGCCGCCTGGTCGCGGGGCCGATGGATTACGTGATCGGCAATGTCCACGAATGGCAATCGCTCTATCAGGTCGAGGATCTGGACGAGGCGCTGCGGCTGGCCAGTGCCGATTGCGGCACCGTGATCTGCACCCGCTCGGGCGAGGATGCGATCCTGATCCGCGGCGCGGAACGGGTGACGGTGCCGGTGAATCGGGTGGTGCCGGTCGATGCCACCGGGGCCGGGGATCAGTTCGCCGCCGGGCTGATCCACGGGCTGGCGCGCGGCTTGCCGCTGGCGGTGGCCGGACGCATGGGCTGCATCGCCGCGGCCGAGGTGATTTCGCATGTCGGCGCCCGCCCGGAAAGCGATCTGCTGGCGGCCTTTCGCGCCGAGGGGCTGATCTAGCGCCCGAAACGCGAACGGCCGCGCCCAGGGCGGGCGCGGCCGTTGCGATCATGGGCGAGCGTGGTTCAGGCGGCCTTGCGGGCGGTCTTGCCGTAGAAGGTTTCGCCCCTGGCTGCCATGTCGCGCAGCAACTGCGGCGCGGCAAAGCGCGGGCCATGCGCCTGGGCCAGATGATCGGCGATCTCGACGGCGCGCGCCGCGCCCAGCATGTCCAGCCAGCCGAAGGGGCCGCCCGACCAGGGCGCAAAGCCCCAGCCCAGGATGGCGCCCACATCGCCTTCGCGGATGTCCTCGAGCACGCCTTGCTCCAGCGCGCGCACGGCCTCGAGCGTCTGGGCGAACATCAGCCGGTGCTGGATCTCGGTCAGGTCGGGCTGGGTCGCGGCCTCGGGCCATTCGCGGGCCAGGCCGGGCCAGAAGCCCTGGCGCTTGCCGGCATCGTCATAATCGTAAAAGCCCGCCTTGGCCTTGCGCCCCAGCCGCCCCTGATCGGCCAGCTTGAAGATCACGCTGTCGACGGCCGCATCGGGATAGGCGTCGCCCATCGCCGCGCGCGTGGCCTTGGCGATCTTGACGCCCAGGTCGATCGAGGTCTCATCGACCAGTTGCAGCGGCCCCAGGGGCATCCCCATCAGCTTGGCGGCGTTTTCGATCAGCGTCGGGCTGACGCCTTCGGCCACCATGCGGATGCCTTCGTTCAGATAGGGGATGATGCAGCGGTTGGCATAGAAGAAGCGCGCGTCATTGACCACGATGGGCGTCTTGCGGATCTGGCGCACGAAATCCAGCGCCTTGGCCACGGCGCGCGGGCCGGTGGCCTTGCCCTTGATGATTTCCACGAGCAGCATCTTGTCCACCGGCGAAAAGAAGTGGATGCCGATGAACTGCTCGGGCCGGGCGCTGGCCTTGGCCAGTTCGGTGATCGGCAGCGTCGAGGTGTTGGTGGCAAAGATGGCATCGGCGGGGATCACCGCCTCGGCCTTGCGGGTCACGTCGGCCTTGACGGCGGGATCCTCGAACACCGCCTCGACGATCAGGTCGCAGCCGGTCAGGGCGGCATAGTCGTCGGTGGCGGTGATGCGGCCCAGAACCTCGGCCTTCTTCTCCTCGGTCGCCTTGCGGCGGCTGATCGCCTTGTCCAGCAGGCCGGCGGAATGGGACTTGCCGCGTTCGGCGGCCTCGACCGTGGCATCGATCAGCACCACCTCGATCCCTGCCATGGCGCTGACATGGGCAATGCCCGCGCCCATCATCCCCGCGCCCAGGATGCCCAGTTTCTTGACGCTCTGGTCCGGGGCCTGGGGGCGGTTCGCGCCTTTTTCCAGTGCTTCCTTGTTGATGAACAGGCTGCGGATCATCGCCGTGGCGCTGGGATTCATCAGCACCTTGGTGAACCAGCGTGCCTCGACCTTCAGCGCGGTGTCGAAGGGCACCATCGCGCCTTCATAGACGGCCGACAGCAGCGCTTTGGCCGCCGGATAGACCCCCAGCGTCTTGCCATGCACCATGGCACTGGCGCCGACAAAAGTCATGAAGCCCGCGGGGTGATAGGGTTCGCCGCCGGGCATCTTGTAGCCCTTGGCATCCCAGGGCTTGACCAGATCGGCGGCGCTGGCCTGCAACACCCAGGCGCGTGCGGCGGCGACGGGATCGGCGACCACCTCGTCGATCAGGCCGGCGGCCTTGGCCTTGGCCGGATCGCTGAGCTTGCCTTCCAGCAGGAAGGGGGCGGCGCCCATCGCGCCCAGCTTGCGCACCAGGCGGGTGGTGCCGCCGGCGCCCGGAAAGATGCCGACCATGATTTCCGGCAGGCCGATCTTGGCCTTGGGGTTTTCGGCGGCAAAGATGCGATGCGTGGCCAGCGGCAATTCCAGGCCGATGCCCAGCGCGGTGCCGGGCAGGGCGGCGGCGATGGGCTTGCCCCCCTGTTTGGTCTTGAAGTCCATGCCCGCCAGTTCGATCTTGCGCAGCAGGTGGTGCAGGCTCATCACGCCCTCGAACACCTCTTGCGCGCCGCCTTCCTTCATCGCGGCGATCACGTTCAGATCCATGCCGGCGGCGAAATCGGCCTTGCCGCTGGTGATGACGATGCCCTTGACCGCGTCATCGGCCAGCGCCTGATCGATCAGCGCATCAAGTTCCGCGGCGCCGGTCAGCGACAGCACGTTCATCGACTTGCCGGGCACGTCCCAGCGGATGATGGCGACGCCGTCGGCGCCCTTTTCCATGGTGAAATCGGTCATGCCTTGTCTCCCTTGGGCGAAAGGTCCCGCGGTCCGGTCCAGTCGCTGCCGTCGTGATAGGTGAAGCGGGCCTGACCGCCCGCCAGATGGATCTGCAGGTCCACGTCGGAATAGGTCGCCACCTCTTCGGGGGCCTTGCTGCCGACGATCAGAAAGCGGCCGACGCGGTCCGAGCGGTTGACGAAGCGATGGCCATTGGCCACCCCGGCTTTCCAGGCGGCGCAATCGCCGGGGCCCATCGGCACCTCGCCCTCGTCCTCGACCAGGATCAGATCGCCCTCCAGCACCATGGCGAATTCGTCCTCGCGCAGGTGCCAGTGACGCAGCGAGGCGACGGCGCCGGGTTCCAGCGTCACGATGTTGACGCCGAACTGCGTCAGCCCCGCCAGATCGCCCAGCCGCCGCGACGAACGCCCGGCCATCTGGCTGGCATAGGGTTCGGGATAGATCGAGCCGGTCTTGAGCGGCGCCGCATCAAGGTCAAGCTTGGGCATCACACCCTCTCGATGATGGTGGCCGCGCCCATGCCCGAGGCAATGCACAACGTGGCCAGGCCCACGGTCTTGTCCTGCCGCTCAAGCTCATCAAGCAGGGTGCCGATGATGATGGCGCCGGTGGCGCCCAGCGGGTGGCCCATGGCGATCGAGCCGCCGTTCGGATTGACGATGGCCGGATCGACGTTGAAGGCCTGCATGAAGCGCAGGACGACCGAAGCGAAGGCCTCGTTCACCTCGAACAGGTCGATGTCGGAAATCGACATGCCGCTGTCCTTCAGGATCTTTTCGGTCACCGGCACCGGGCCGGTCAGCATGATCGTGGGATCGGTGCCGATCTTGGCGGTGGCGCGGATGCGCGCGCGCGGCTTCAGCCCGTGGGCCTTGCCGAATTCGGCATTGCCGATCAGCACCGCCGCCGCCCCGTCCACGATGCCCGAGCTGTTGCCGGCGTGGTGGATGTGCTCGATATGGTCGAGATGCGGGTATTTCAGCAGCGCCACCTTGTCAAAGCCGGGCATGGTTTCGCCCATGTCCTTGAAGCTGGGCTTCAGCTTGGCCAGATCCTCGATGCTGGTGCCGGGGCGCATGTATTCGTCGCGGTCCAGAATGGTCAGCCCGTTCTGGTCCAGCACCGGCACGATGGATCTGGCAAAGCGGTTTTCCTGCCAGGCCAGGGCGGCGCGGCGCTGGCTTTCCACCGCCAGCGCATCGGCCTGTTCGCGGCTGAAGCCGTATTCGGTGGCGATGATGTCGGCGCTGATCCCCTGGGGGACGAAATAGGTCTTGAAGGCCAGGCTGGGATCGACGGCGATGGCGGCGCCGTCGCTGCCCATGGGCACGCGGCCCATCATCTCGACACCGCCGGCGATATAGGCGTGGCCGGCGCCGCCCTTGACCTGGTTGGCGGCCAGGTTCACCGCCTCCATGCCGCTGGCGCAGAAGCGGTTGATGGCAAGACCGGGGATCGATTCGTCCAGGTCCGAGGCCAGCACGGCCGAGCGTGCAAGGCAGCCGCCCTGTTCCTTGACCTGGGTGACATTGCCCCAGATCACATCCTCGACCGCGTGGCCTTCCAGGCCGTTGCGTTCCTTGACCGCATTCAGAAGCCGTGCGGAAAGCGCGACCGAGGTGACTTCGTGCAGGCTGCCGTCGGGGCGGCCCTTGCCGCGGGGCGTGCGGGCGGCATCATAGATATAGGCTTCGGTCATGCGTCCTCCTTCGCGGCCCGGTCCGCGGGGTTTCCGGGCATCAGGTCATAGGGATGTTTCCAGCCCGGCAGGGACTGGATGCGGGTCAGCCAGGCGTCGATATGGGGCCAGGCAGGCCGGTCGAACCCGAAGGGTTCGGGATAGAAAAGATAACCGCAGCAGGACAGGTCGGCGATGCTGGGCGCGGTTCCCGCCAGCCAGTCGCGCCCCTGCAGCGCCGCGTCCAGGGTTTTCAGCGCCGATTGCGCGCGCGCCTGCATGAAGCCGATGACCTCGGCCGGGCGCTTGTCGGCCGGCACGAAGTTCATCAGAAACCGCAGCGCGCCGAACTGGGCCGAGCCCTTGTGGTTGTCCCAGAACAGCCAGCGCAGGATCTGGTCGCGGTCGCCGTCCATGAAGCGCCCGGTGCGTTCGGCCAGATGCAGCAGGATTGCCCCCGATTGGGTTAGCACGCGGCCGTGCTCGACCAGGACCGGGGCCTCGGCCATCGGGTTCAGGGTGCGGAACTGCGCGCTGCGGGTGGCGCCGGCGAAGAAATCGACAAAGACCGGACGCCAGGGATAGCCGGTCAGCTGCATCATCAGCGCGACCTTGTAGGAATGGCCCGATTCACCAAAGCAATGCAGTTCAGCGGTCATGGACGTGTCCTGTATCAGTGGCCGGGTTCCGGCGGCGGACCGCCGGAACGCTGGGTGATGGGCGCGCGATCAGAAACGATCAGCCTCCAGTGCCATGACCGGCTGGGCGCCGGTGCGGATGCGCGCCAGATGCAGCGCCGTGGCCGGCAGTTGCCGCGACATGTAATAGCGCCCGGTCGCCAGCTTGGTTTCGTAAAAGCCCGGATCGCCGCGGCCTTCGGCCAGGGCCTTGGCGGCGGCCGCAGCCATGCGGGTCCACATCAGGCCCAGCGCGACATGGCCGAACAGATGCATGAAGTCGTATGAGCCGGCCAGCGCGGCATTCGGATTCTTCATCCCCTGTTCCATGAACACCATGGCCGCGGCTTGCAGATCCTTGGAGGCGGCCTTCAGCGGCGCGCAGAAATCGGCGCCCAGCATGGGGTCGTCCTCGTGCGCCTTGACGGTCTGCTTGACCAGATCAAAGAAGGCCATGATGGGCTTGCCGCCTTCGGCCGCCAGCTTTCGCCCGACCAGGTCCAGCGCCTGCACGCCATTGGCGCCTTCGTAGATCATGGCGATGCGGCTGTCGCGCACGAATTGCGACATGCCCTGTTCCTCGATATAGCCGTGTCCGCCATAGACCTGCTGGGCCTGCACGGTGCAGTCGAAGCCCTTGTCGGTCAGAAAACCCTTGATGACCGGGGTCAGCAGCGACACCAGATCCTCGGCGGCCTTGTCCTGGCCCAGATGGCTGCGGTCGATCAGATGCGCGCCCCACAGCGCCAGCGCCCGCGCGCCTTCCAGAAAGCTTTTCTGATCCATCAGGTTGCGGCGGATGTCGGGATGCACGATCAGGGGATCGGCCGGCCCCGAGGGGTTGGCGTTGCCGGTCACCGCCCGGCCCTGCAACCGGTCCTTGGCATAGGCGACGGCGTTCTGATAGGCGGCTTCGGCGACCGCATAGCCTTGCAGGCCGACGCCGATGCGGGCCTCGTTCATCATGGTGAACATCGCGCGCATGCCCTTGTGCAGATCGCCCAGCAGCCAGCCGCGCGCACCGTCATAGTTCATCACGCAGGTGGCATTGCCGTGAATGCCCATCTTTTCTTCCAGCTTACCGACGCTGAGCGCATTCGCCTCGCCCAGGGTGCCGTCGTCATTGACAAGGAACTTGGGCACAATGAACAGGGAAATGCCGCGCGTGCCTTCGCCCCCGCCGGGGGCCTTGGCCAGCACCAGGTGGATGACGTTTTCCGACATGTCGTGGTCGCCGGCGGAAATGAAGATCTTTTGCCCGGTGATCAGATAGCTGCCGTCGTCCTGGGGTTCGGCGCGGGTGCGCAGCAGCCCCAGATCGGTGCCGCAATGCGGCTCGGTCAGGTTCATGGTGCCGGTCCATTCGCAACTGACCATCCGGGGCAGATACAGGGCCTTTTGTGCCTCGGTGCCATGGGCGTGGATCGCGGAATAGGCGCCGTGGGTCAGGCCTTGATACATGGTGAAGGCCATGTTGGCGCCCGAAAACATCTCGCCCGCCGCCAGGCCGATGACATAGGGCATGCCCTGGCCGCCGTATTCTGGGTCGCAATCCAGCGCCGTCCAGCCGCCTTCGCGCATCTGGTCGAAGGCCGCCTTGAACCCGTCGGGTGTGCGCACGACACCGTTTTCCAGCCGGCAGCCCTGACGGTCACCAACCGCGTTCAGCGGCGCCAGCACCTCGGAGGCCAGCTTGCCGGCAGCGTCCAGCACCGCTTCGGTGAATTCGGGTTCCAGATCGGCGTATCCCGGCAGATCCTGCTGCGAGATCTGCAGGACTTCGTGCAGGATATACTGCATGTCGGCGACAGGCGGGGTATAGGTGGTCATCGGTCCTCCCGAAGATTGGCGCCGTCAGGCGTCGGATTTCAGCTGTTGCAGCGCGGCCTCGCCTTCGGCGATCTGGGCGCGCAGGTCGGTGATTGCGGCCGCCAGTTCGATCTGCTGGCGCTCCATGTCGGCCAGCCGCTCGCGCGCGGTAATCAGCGCGGCCTCGGTCTGGGCAATGTTGCGGCTGGCGGGATCGTAAAGTTCCAGCAACTGGCGAATCTGTTCCAGCGAAAAGCCGAAGCGCTTGCCGCGCAGGATCAGCGTCAGGCGCGCGCGATCGGCACGGCCGTAAAGCCGATGCTGTCCCTGGCGCAGCGGAAACAGCAATTCGCGGGATTCGTAAAAGCGCAGGGTGCGGGGCGTGACGTCAAAGGCATCGCACATCTGCCTTATGGTCATCAGATCGTCGCTCACGCCTGGTCCCCCTTTTCCCTTGCGCCGTGCAGGGGAAATATAGGGCAAGTTGACGTTCACGTAAGGGGGAACGTCGCGTCAGGGAACCTGGCAAAAGGGCGGGGGGCTAGCCTTCGGCGCTCTGACTGGCCTGTTCGGGGGCCGCATCCATGTCGCGCAGCAGCGCCGCGGTATCCTCGCGCAGCTTGAGCAATTCGCTCATCGAGGCTTCAAGCTCTGCCTTCTGCTGGCGCAAGACCTCGAGCTGCCGGTCGGCCAGTTCGATCCAGACGCGATACTGTTCGCGCGAGCCCTTTTCGCCATAGATCAGCAACCACTGGCGAATGTCCTCGAGCGAGAATCCGAAGCGTCGGCCGCGCAGGATCAGCTTCATCCGTGCGATCTCGCGCGGGCCGTAAAAGCGGGCGCGACCCTCTTTGCGGGGGCTGAGCAGTTCGATGTATTCGTAATAGCGCAGGGTGCGCGGCGTAACGTCGAACCGCGCGCACATGTCCTTGAAACTGATGTATTCGCTTTCGGGCATCGGGAAAAACTCGGCTCGCAACCCCACGTTCGGATCAGCGTAACCCGGCGTCACGGCAAACTCAACCTTCGGGCGCGCGCACTTGTCTGGGCCGGATGGGCTGTTACGATCTGCCGACACCAGCCAGCGCGGAGCCCCCGATGACCGAGCCCACGGACGACGATTTGAACGAACAGCGCGGACGCATCACCCGCCAGTTCATCGAGGCGATCCCCCATGCCAGTGCCCTGGGCATGAGCCTGGATGTCCTGTCGCCCGAAGGGGCCGAGATTTCGCTGGACTGGCGCGAGGATCTTGTCGGCGATCCGCGCAGCGGCGTCATCCATGGCGGTGTGGTGTCGGCGCTGATGGATACCTGCTGCGGGGCTTCGGTCATGGCGCGGGCCCGCGATGCGCGCGCCACCGCCACCATCGACCTGCGCATCGACTATATGCGCGGGGCCACGCCGCGCCAGCGCATAAAGGCACGCGCGGAATGCTATCATCTGACCCGGTCGGTCGCCTTCGTGCGCGCCTGGGCGATGGATGACGACGAAACCCTGCCGGTGGCTACCGCGACCGGCACCTTTACCATCGAGCGCTGACATGCCCGACCGAAACGAATCGCTGACCGCGATCAAGAGCCGCCGCGACAGCACGCTGAAGGCCCTGGTCGCGCATGTGCCCTATATCCGCTGGCTGGGCATCACCTTCGACCGGCGCGGGGACGAGCTGACCGCCATTCTGCCATTTGATCAGAAACTGATCGGCAACCCGATGCTGCCGGCGATCCACGGCGGGGTCACGGCCGCCTTCCTAGAGGTGTCCGCCATGGTCGAACTGACCTGGACCGCGATCTGGGAGGATATGGAGGAAGGTCGGCTGACCCCTGATGCAGAGGTGCCCGAAAGCCTGCCGCGCCTGCCCAAGACCATCGATTTCACAGTCGATTACCTGCGTTCCGGCCTGCCGCGCGATGCCTATGCCCGCGCGCGCGTGGTGCGCTCGGGCCGGCGTTATGCCAGCGTCCATGTCGAGGCCTGGCAGGATCATCGCCAGAAGCTTTTCGCGCAGGCGACCGGCCATTTCCTGATGCCGCAGAATGGCTGAGGCGACTGCGGCGGCGCCGGGGGCGGGGCGCGACCTGACGCACCGCCGCGTGCTGGCCATCGCGCTGCCGGTGGTGCTGTCAAATGCCACCATCCCGATCCTGGGCGCGGTCGATACCGGGGTTGTCGGCCAACTGGGCCGGGCCGAACCCATCGGCGCGGTGGGGATCGGGGCGGTGATCCTGGCCTCGATCTACTGGATCTTCGGTTTTCTGCGCATGGGCACCTCGGGTCTGGTGGCGCAGGCGCATGGCGCGGGCGACACGCCCGAGGCGGGCGCGCATCTGGCACGGGCGCTGGGCATCGGCCTGGCCGCCGGGCTGGGCTTCATCGCGTTGCAGCTGCCGATCTTTGCCGGTGCCTTCATGCTGGCGCCGGCCTCGGCCGAGGTCGAGGCGCTGGCGCGGCAGTATCTGGGGCTGCGCATCTGGGGCGCGCCGGCCACCATCGCGCTTTACGCGCTGACCGGCTGGCTGATCGCCCTGGAACGCACCCGCGCGCTGCTGGTGTTGCAGCTGCTGATGAACGGTCTGAACATCCTGCTGGATGTCTGGTTCGTGCTGGGACTGGGCTGGGGCGTGCGCGGGGTGGCTGCCGCGACGCTGATCGCGGAATGGTCCGGGCTGGCCCTGGGGCTGTGGTTTGCGCGCCATGCCCTGGTCGCCGCGCTGCGCCGTGGCGGGCTGATGGCGCGCGAGCGGATCGAGGAGCTGGTGCGGGTCAACGGCGACATCCTGATCCGTTCGGTGCTGCTGCAAGGTTCGTTCACCACCTTCATCTTTCTGGGCGCGGGGCAGGGCGATGTGACGCTGGCTGCCAATCAGGTGCTGTTGCAGTTCCTGGAAATCACCGCCTACGGGCTGGACGGCTTTGCCTTTGCCGCCGAATCGCTGGTGGGGCAGGCGGTGGGCGCGCGCCGCCGCGACCGGCTGCGCCGGGCCGCGCAGCTGACGACGACCTGGGGCGTGGCCGGGGCCGGGCTGTTTTCGGCCGCCTTCCTGATCGGCGGGCCGGCGCTGATCGATGTGCTGACCACGGCGCCCGATGTCCGGGCCGAGGCGCGCACCTATCTGCCCTGGCTGGTGGCGGCGCCGCTGATCGGCATTGCCTCATGGATGCTGGACGGCATCTTCATCGGCGCCACCCGCACGCGCGAGATGCGCAACGCCATGCTGGTATCCGTTGCAATCTATGCGCTGCTGGTGATGGTGCTGCCGCTGGGCTGGGGCAATCATGGCCTGTGGGCGGCGCTGATGGGGCTGAACACGCTGCGCGGCCTGACCATGTGGCGCCTCTACCCGCGGGTCGAGGCGGCGGCGGGCTGAGCGGGCGCCCGGGTGGCGGGCGCCCGAAGAATGGATCAGGATTCCGCCAGGATCTGTTCGCGGGCGGTATGGCGCAATTCGATCATCTTCTGGCGAATGGTGTCGGCATCGGCCTTGCCCGCCAGATCGGCGCTGATCTTTTCAAACACGTCCTCGTCGCCCGGACGCTCGAAATCCGACGATACGACCGTCAGCGCATAGGCGCGCGCCTCGTCCCCGCTTTTGCCCAGAAGTCCTGCCGCCCATTCGCCCAGAAGGCGGTTTCGCCGCGCCTCGGCCCGAAAGTTCAGTTCGGCATCATGTGCGAATTTGGCCTCATAGGCGCGTTCACGGTCGTCAAAGGTGGTCATGGCGGCCTCTGCTTGCGTTTCTGATCAAGGATATGATCAGGAAGTGGGCTTATCGCAAGCCCGTATTGCCCCTGACCCCGTTTCTGGCCTATAGCCCAAGAAAGTTGTCACCTTGCAGACCGGAGACGCGCAGCATGGCACCAAGGCGCAAGAAAATCTACGAAGGCAAGGCCAAGATCCTGTATGAAGGCACCGAGCCCGGCACTCTGATCCAGTATTTCAAGGATGACGCTACCGCCTTCAACGCACAGAAGAAGGCGACCGTCGAGGGCAAGGGCGTGCTGAACAACCGCCTGTCCGAGTTCTTCATGACCGGGCTGAGCAATATCGGCGTGCCGAACCATTTCATCCGCCGCATCAACATGCGCGAACAGCTGGTGCGCCAGGTCGAGATCATCCCGCTCGAGGTGATCGTGCGCAATTTCGCCGCCGGCTCGATCGCCAAGCGCCTGGGCATGGAGGAGGGGACGCCGCTTCCCCGGCCGATCGTCGAATACAGCTTCAAGAACGACGAACTGGGCGATCCCTTCGTGTCCGAGGAATATATCATCGCCTTTGGCTGGGCCAGCCAGCAGGATCTGGACGATATCGTCAGCCTGGCCCTGCGGGTGAACGACTTCCTGTCGGGTGTATTCTTCGGGGTCGGCATCAAGCTGATCGATTTCAAGATCGAGGTCGGCCGCATCTGGGATGGCGATTTCATGCGCCTGATCGTTGCCGATGAAATCAGCCCCGACAGCTGCCGGCTGTGGGATGTCAAGACCGGGCAAAAGCTGGACAAGGACGTATTCCGCCGCGACCTGGGCAGCCTGACCGACGCCTATACCGAGGTCGCCCGCCGGCTGGGGTTGATGCCCGCCAACACCACCTCGCTTACCAAGCCCACGCTTATCAACTGAAGGACCACCTCATGACCGTCCCGCTGAAAGCCCGTGTCACCATCATGCTCAAGGATGGGGTTCTGGACCCGCAGGGCGAGGCGATCCGCCACGCCCTGGGCGGGCTGGGCTTTTCCGGGGTAAGCGGGGTGCGCCAGGGCAAGATCATCGAACTGGACCTGGACGCCACCGATGCCGAGGCGGCGCGGGCCGAGGTCGCGCGCATGTGCGAAGGCCTGCTGGCCAATACCGTGATCGAGAAATACGCCGTCGAGATCGTCTGACCGGCCGGTCCGGCGCCCGATCGACGCCTCGGCCGCGCCAACAAGGGGTGACGGGTGATCGACAAGCTGTCGATGTTCATGGTCCTGGCGCGCGCCGGCCATTTCGGTCGCGCGGCCGAGGAACTGGGCATCACCCAACCCTCGCTGTCATCGGCCATCAAGGCGCTCGAGGAACAGCTGGGCGTGCAGCTGGTGCGGCGCGGCTCGCGCTATCAGGGGCTGACGCCCGAGGGCGAGCGGGTGCTGGACTGGGCCCGGCGCATCGTCGGCGATGCCCGCGCCATGCAGGCCGAGATGCAGGCCCGGCGCAAGGGCGTTTCTGGGCGGCTGCGCATCGGCGTCATCCCCACGGCGATGCCGCGCATAGCCGAACTGACCGGCCCGTTCCTGCGCCGTCACCCAAATGCTGCGGTCTCGATCCTGTCGCGTTCTTCCGACGAGATCCGCGACCAGATCGAGGCGCTGGAACTGGATGCGGGCGTCACCTACCTGGACAGCGAGCCCCTGGGCCGGGTGCATAGCCTTGCCCTTTATCGTGAAACCTATTGCCTGATCGACCGCAGCGAGGCGCGCGGGCCCGTGGGTTGGGCCGAGGCGGCGACGCGGCCGCTGTGCCTGCTGACCCCCGACATGCAGAACCGCCGCATCGTCACCCGCCACCTGGTCGAGGCCGGGGCGGATGCGATGCCGCGGGTCGAATCGACATCGATGCTGGCGATCCTGTCGCATGTGGCGACGGGGGAATGGGCGGCGATCCTGCCGCGCGCACTGGCGCAGGGTCTGCCGCTGCCCGATGGTGTGCGGGCGCGCGACCTGACCGGGCGCGGGCATCTGGTCGGGCTGGTCACTGCCCGGCGCGAGCCGCATCCGCCGCTGGTCGATGCGCTGTTGAAATCGGCGGCGACTCTGGCCACAGCTTGATAGAATCTATCAATCGATAAACGGGAGTTCAGGATTGCTGTGTCTATCGCTCGCGACTAGTCTGCGGCGACAGATCACAAGCCCGGACCCACCCAGCCATGACCCTTGCAGCGCGCGACGCTGATTTCCGCCAACGTCTTGACGACATCATCGCCGCCCATCGCGACCGCGAGGGGCCGCTGCTGCCGATCCTGCACGATGTCCAGGCCGAATGGGGCCATATCCCCGAACAGGCGCAGCCGCTGATCGCCGTCGCACTGGGCATGACCCGGGCCGAGGTGCATGGGGTCGTCAGCTTCTACCACGATTTCCGCGAACGCCCCGCCGGTCGGCATGTGCTGCGGCTGTGCCGGGCCGAGGCGTGCCAGTCCATGGGCGCCGATGCGCTGGCCGATCAGCTGCGCGCCGCGCTGGGCCTCGACTGGCACCAGACCAGCGCCGATGGTCGGCTGACGCTTGAGCCGGTGTTCTGCCTGGGTCTGTGCGCCTGTGCGCCCTCTGCGCAACTGGGCGATCGGCTGCTGGGTCGGGCCACCCTGGAAAAGGTCAGGCGCATGGTGGCCGAGGTGGGCGCATGAGGGTATGGGTTCCTCTGGACGCGGCCGCCAGGGCCCTGGGCGCCGACGAGGTGGCCGCGGCCCTGGCGCGCGATTTCACCGTCACCCGCAACGGCACCCGCGGCATGATCTGGCTGGAACCGCTGGTCGAGGTCGAGCGCGACGGCATCCGCTACGGCTATGGCCCCGTCGCCGCGCAGGATGTCGAAGGTCTGATGCAGGCAATCCGCAGCGGCAACGATCACCCGCTGGCCCTGGGCCCGGTCGAAGATCTGCCCTGGATGCAGGCACAGCAGCGGCTGACCTTTGCCCGCGTCGGCATCATCGACCCGCTGTCGCTGTCGGAATTCGAGGCCCATGGCGGGCTGGCCGGTCTGGTGCGCGCCATCGAGATCGGCCCCCGGCGCATCATTGACGAGTTGACGCAATCCGGCCTGCGCGGCCGCGGCGGCGCAGGCTTTCCCACCGGGATCAAGTGGCAGACGGTGGCCGATGCGCCGGGCGCGCGCAAATACATCGTCTGCAACGCCGACGAAGGCGATTCCGGCAGCTTCGCCGACCGCATGCTGATGGAGGGCGACCCCCTGACCCTGATCGAGGGCATGGTGATCGCCGGCATCGCCACCGGCGCGGTCCAGGGCTATGTCTATGTGCGCAGCGAATATCCCGATGCGATCCGCGTCCTTGAGGCCGCGATCGGCAAGGCGCGGCAGGCGGGGATTCTGGGCCCCTCGGTCCTGGGGTCCGAACACGCCTTCGAGATCGAGCTGCGCGTCGGCGCCGGCGCCTATATCTGCGGCGAGGAAACCAGTCTGCTCAACAGCCTTGAGGGGCGGCGCGGCACCGTGCGCGCCAAGCCCCCGATCCCGGCGTTGGAAGGGTTTCTGGGCCGGCCGACCGTGGTCAACAACGTGATCTCGCTGGGCACGGTGCCATGGATCCTGACCCATGGCGGCGCGGAATACGCCCGGCTGGGCATCGGCCGGTCCAAGGGCACGATTCCGATCCAGCTGTCGGGCAATGTTCGCCATGCCGGCCTGTTCGAGGCGCCTTTCGGCATGACCCTGGGCCAGATCATCAACGACATCGGCGGCGGCACGGCCAGCGGCCGTCCGGTCAAGGCGGCACAGGTCGGCGGGCCGCTGGGCGCCTATGTGCCCCATTGGAATTTCGACGTGCCCTTCGGCTACGAGGAACTGGCCGGGCGCGATGGTCTGCTGGGTCATGCCGGGATCACGGTCTTTGACGACAGCGCCGACATGTTGAAGCTGGCGCGTTTCGCCATGGAATTCTGCGCTGCCGAAAGCTGCGGCAAATGCACCCCCTGCCGCATCGGTTCGGTGCGGGGGGTCGAGACCATCGACCGCATTGCCGCGGGCGATCCGCAGGCCATCGAGCTGCTGACCGACCTTTGCCACACGATGAAATGGGGCTCGCTTTGCGCGCTGGGCGGGTTTGCGCCGTTTCCGGTGATGTCGGCGCTGACCCATTTCCCCCAGGATTTCAACGGGCGCAACCAGCCCCGCCAGGAGGCCGCCGAATGAAGGATTTCATCATTCCCGACCGCGACCTCGGCACGCCCGCCGCCGTTTCGGACGTGACCGTTACCCTGACGGTCGACGGCATCGCGGTCAGCGTGCCGGCCGGCACCAGCGTGATGCGCGCCGCCGCCCTGGCCGGGATCACGGTGCCGAAACTCTGCGCGACCGATCACGTCAGCGCCTTCGGTTCCTGCCGGCTGTGCGTGGTGCAGATCGACGGCATGCGCGGCACGCCGGCGTCCTGCACCACCCCTGTCGCCGAAGGCATGGTCGTGCGCACCCAGACGGACGAGATCGCCCGCATCCGCCGCGGCGTGATGGAGCTTTACATCAGCGACCATCCGCTTGATTGCCTGACCTGCGCCGCCAATGGCGATTGCGAATTGCAGGACATGGCCGGCGCCGTCGGCTTGCGCGAGGTGCGCTATGAACCCGGCGCCAATCATTTCGCCCGCCGCGATTCCGATGGCCCGAACCCCGAATACCGGCCGCAGGACCAGTCGAACCCCTATTTCACCTTCGATCCGGCGAAATGCATTGTCTGTTCGCGTTGCGTGCGCGCCTGCGAAGAGGTGCAGGGCACCTTTGCCCTGACGATCGAGGGGCGCGGCTTCGACAGCCGTGTCAGCGCCGGCATGGCCAGCGACGACTTCCTGTCCTCGGATTGCGTCAGCTGCGGGGCCTGCGTGCAGGTCTGTCCGACCGCGACGCTGATCGAAAACAAGGTGATCCAGATCGGCACCCCCGAACATGTGGTCAAGACCACCTGCGCCTATTGCGGCGTCGGCTGTTCCTTCGACGCCCATATGCGCGGCGAAGAGGTGGTGCGCATGGTGCCCAGCCGCGATGGCAAGGCCAATCGCGGCCACAGCTGCGTCAAGGGCCGTTTTGCCTGGGGCTATGTCACCCATCAGGACCGGATTCTGCAACCGATGGTCCGCGAGCGCATCACCGACCCCTGGCGGGTGGTCAGCTGGGACGAGGCGCTGGATTTCGCCGCCAGCCGGCTGCGCCGCGCCCAAGCCGATCATGGCCGCGACAGCATCGGGGTCATCACCTCGTCGCGCTGCACCAATGAGGAAACCTATCTGGTCCAGAAGCTGGCGCGGGCGGTGTTCGGCAACAACAACACCGACACCTGCGCCCGGGTCTGCCATTCGCCGACCGGCTACGGGCTCAAGACCGCCTTCGGCACCTCGGCCGGGACGCATGACTTCGATTCGGTGGACGAAACCGATCTGGCGCTGATCATCGGCGCCAATCCGACCGATGGCCACCCGGTCTTTGCCAGCCGCCTGCGTCGGCGGTTGCGCCAGGGGGCGGGGCTGATCGTGCTGGACCCGCGCGAAATCGATCTGCTGGCGACGCCCCACATGCGGCCGGGGCTGCATCTGCCGCTGCGGCCGGGCACCAATGTCGCGGTGCTGACGGCGATGGCCCATGTCATCGTATCCGAACGGCTGTATGACGCCGATTTCATCCGCGAACGCTGCGACTGGGACGAATTCCTGGCCTATGCCGATTTCGTGCGGGATCCGCGCCATGCGCCGGAGGAGGTCGAGAAACTTTCACAGGTGCCCGCCGACCTGATCCGCCAGGCCGCCCGCGCCTATGCCGCCGCGCCGCGCGCCAGTATCTATTACGGTCTGGGCGTGACCGAACATTCGCAGGGTTCGACCACGGTGATGGCGATTGCGAACCTGGCGATGCTGTGCGGCAACATCGGCCGGCCGGGCACCGGCGTGAACCCCTTGCGCGGGCAGAACAACGTGCAGGGCAGCTGCGACATGGGGTCGTTTCCGCATGAATACCCCGGCTATCGCCATGTCTCGGACCCCGAGACGCGGGCGCTTTACCAGCGGGTCTGGGGGGTGGAGCTGTCGCCCGAACCCGGGTTGCGCATCCCCAACATGTTCGACGAGGCCTTGGCCGGCCGCTTTCGCGGACTGTATTGCCAGGGCGAGGATGTCGTGCAGTCCGACCCCGACACCCGCCATGTCACCAGCGCGCTTTCGGCCATGGACATCGTCATCGTCCAGGACCTGTTCCTGAACGAGACCTCGAACTATGCGCATGTGTTCCTGCCTGGCTCGAGCTTTCTGGAAAAGGACGGCACCTTCACCAATGCCGAGCGCCGCATCAACATGGTGCGCCGCGCCATGACCCCGCGCAACGGCTATCAGGACTGGCAGATCACCCAGATGCTGGCCAACCGCATGGGCGCCGCCTGGGATTACCGCCACCCGCGCGAGATCATGGACGAAATCGCCCTGACCACGCCCAGCTTTGCCGGGGTCAGCTATGACCTGCTGGACCGCGAGGGATCGGTGCAATGGCCCTGCAATGCCGATGCGCCGCTGGGCACGCCGGTGATGCATGTCGATGGTTTCGTGCGCGGCAAGGGCAAGTTCATCCACACCGAATATGTCGCGACCGAGGAACGCACCGGCGCCCGTTTCCCGCTGCTGCTGACCACCGGCCGCATCCTGTCGCAATACAATGTCGGCGCCCAGACCCGGCGCACCGACAACAGCCTGTGGCACCCCGAGGATCTGCTGGAAATCCACCCCTCGGACGCGGAAAACCGGGGTATTCGTGACGGCGATCTGGTGCGCGTGACCTCGCGCGCCGGCGAAACCACATTGCGGGCGCAGATCACCGAACGGGTGGCGCCGGGGGTGGTCTATACCACCTTCCACCACCCGACGACCCAGGCCAATGTGGTGACCACCGAAAACTCCGACTGGGCCACCAATTGCCCGGAATTCAAGGTGACGGCGGTGCAGGTCAGCCCCTCGAACGGTCCGTCGGACTGGCAGGAAAGCTATCGCCAGCACGCGGACCTGGCGCGGCGCATCCTGCCCGCGGCGGCGGAATAGGCGATGCGCGACATGACCGGAGCCATGCGCTGGGCGGGGGCCTGGCAGCCCGCCGCGCCGCCGCCCGAACCTGCCGAGGCGCCGGTCGCCATCGTCATCGACGGTATGAGCCAGGCGGTGCTGATGGCGACGCCCGCCGATCTGCACGATCTGGCGCTGGGCTTTGCTCTGACCGAAGGGGTGATTGCCGCACCCGACGATGTGCTGGGCTTTGACCAGGCGCAGGTCGAGGTGCGCGGCTTTGCCGCGCATGAGGCGCGGCTGTGGCTGCGGCCGGGCCTGTCCGCGGCGCTGACCGAACGGCGGCGTAGCATGATCGGCCCGGTGGGCTGCGGCCTGTGCGGGGTGGACAGCATCGCCGCCGCCCTGCCGCGGGTCGTCGCGGTCGGCTCGGACTGGCGGATGCCGGCCGCCGACGTGGCGCGCGCCATGGCGGCGCTGGGCGCCGGGCAGGTGCTGCGCCAGGCCACCCCGGCGATGCATGGCGCAGGTTTCTGGGACGGCGCCGCGGTGCTGGTGCGCGAAGACGTCGGACGCCACAATGCGCTGGACAAGCTGGCCGGGGCGCTGGCGCGGCAGGGCATGGATGCCTCGGCGGGGGCGGTGGTGATGTCCTCGCGCCTGTCGGTCGATCTGGTGCAAAAGGCCGCCCGGCTGGGGGTGCCCATCCTGATCGGCGCCAGCGCCCCCACCGCCCTGGCGCTGGACTGGGCCGAACGGGCGGGCATCACCCTGATCGGCCGCGCCCGCGGCGCCGAATTCGATCTTTACACCCATCCCTGGCGCATCATCGAAACCCCATGACCCAAGACCGCAGCAAGCTGATCCGCATGGCCGGCCAGATGGCCGATTTCTTTCGCCACCAGCCCGACCGCCCACCGGCCGAGGCGGTCGCGGCCCATATCAACGACAACTGGGCGCCGCAGATGCGCCGCGACTTTGTCGAAATGATCCGCCAGGGGGCGGCGGCGGACCCGGTGGTGCGCGACGCCGCGGCATTCGTGCGGGTGCCGGCGGCCTGATTTTGCCCCTGCCGCCCGCCGGGCCCGCGTGCTAGCTTGCGGCCATGGCACAGCTACCTTCCCGCACCGAGATCCTGGACTGGGTTTCCGCCCATCCCGACGCAACCGCCAAGCGCGATATCGCCAAGGCATTCGGCATCAAGGGTGCCGCCCGCATCGAGCTGAAGCGCCTGCTGAAAGAGCTTGAGGCCGAAGGGCTGCTGGAGCGCCGCCGCCGCCATTACCACGACGCCGAACGGCTGCCGCCGGTCACGGTGCTGCAATTGCTGCCGCCCGACAAGGACGGCGACATCTTTGCCAGGCCGATGGAATGGCAGGGGCAGGGGCCGATGCCGCGCGTCCTTTATGCGCCGCTGAAATCGGATCCGGCGCTGGCGCCCGGCGAACGCATCCTGGCCCGGCTGATCGAGGTGCGGGGGCAGGACCACGACTATCAGGCGCGGCTGATCCGCCGGATCGGCGCCACCAGCCACAAGATCGTCGGCATCTTTCGCGCCGCCGCGCCGGGAAGCGATGCCGGCGGTCGCATCCTGCCCATCGACAAGGGCGCCGACAAGGAATGGTCGGTCCCCGCGCGCGAGGTGCATGGCGCGCGCAATGGCGAGCTGGTCGAGGCCGAGCAGATCGGTCCGCGCGGCCGGCTGGGCCTGCCGCTGGCGCGGATCACCGAACGGCTGGGCGATCCTTCGGCGCCGCGGGCGGTCAGCCTGATCGCCATTCATCAGCATGGCATTCCCGACGATTTCCCCGACGAGGTGATGGCCGAGGCCGATGCCGCCCGACCCGCGACGATGCAGGGGCGCGAGGATCTGCGCGATCTGGCCCTGGTCACCATCGACCCTTCCGATGCCCGCGACCGCGACGATGCGGTGGGCGCCCGCATCGCCGAGGATGGTGGTGCCGATATCTGGGTGGCGATCGCCGATGTTGCCCATTACGTCCGCCCGGGCAGCGCGCTGGACCGCGAGGCGCGCCGGCGCGGCAACTCGACCTATTTCCCGGACCGGGTGGTGCCGATGCTGCCCGACATCCTGTCGGGCGATCTGTGTTCGCTGCATCAGGGCGTGGATCGGGCGGTGATCGCGGTGCGGATGCGTCTGGACGCCCAGGGCAACAAGGTCGGCCACAGCTTTCATCGCGGCATGATCCGGTCCGCCGCCAGCCTGTCCTATGAACAGGCGCAGGCGGCGGCCGACGGCCGGCCCGATGACCAGACCGCGCCGCTGCTGGATCGGGTGATCCGGCCCCTGTGGCATGCCTATGGCCTGCTGAAGGCGGCGCGTGACCGTCGCCAGCCGCTGGAGCTGGATCTGCCGGAACGCCGCATCGTGCTGGGTGACGACGGCCGGGTGAAATCGGTGAACTTTCGCGAGCGCTTCGATGCCCACAAGCTGATCGAGGAGTTCATGGTTCTGGCCAATGTGGCCGCCGCCGAGGAACTGGAACGGCTGCGGCGGCCGCTGCTCTATCGGGTGCATGAAGAACCCAGCGCCGAAAAGCTGGACGCGCTGCGCGAGGTGGCCGAGGCCTCGGGGTTCACGCTGGCCAAGGGGCAGGTGCTGCAGACGCGACATCTGAACCGGTTGCTGGAACAGGCCGAGGGTTCGGATTTCGACGAGCTGATCAACATGACCGCGCTGCGTTCGATGCAGCAGGCCTATTACAACCCCGAGAATTTTGGCCATTTCGGGCTGGCGCTGCGGTCCTATGCGCATTTCACCTCGCCCATCCGCCGCTATTCGGACCTGATCGTGCACCGCGCGCTGATTCTGGCGCATAAGTGGGGCAAGGATGGTCTGTCGCAATGGGATATCGAGAACCTTTCCGAGACCGCCAAGCAGATTTCCGAAACCGAGCGCCGCTCGATGGCGGCGGAACGCGACACCACCGACCGCTACCTGGCCGCCTATCTGTCCGAACGCGTCGGGGCCGAATTCACCGGCCGCATCTCGGGCGTGCAGAAATTCGGCGCCTTCGTGCGGCTGGACGAGACCGGCGCCGACGGGCTGCTGCCCATCCGCGAGATCGGGCGCGAATATTTCCATTACGACCCGGATGCCCAGGTGTTGATGGGGTCGGAAACCGGGCTGGAAATCGGCATCGGCCAACGCGTGACCGTGCGCCTGTCCGAGGCGGTGCCGCTGACCGGCGGCTTGATGCTGGAACTGCTGGAGATCGAGGGCCGGCCGCTGCCGCAGGGCGGATCGGCCCGCCGCGGCAAGGGACCGATGCGCAAGCGCGCCGTGCAGGCCCGCCTGGCCGAGGTCAAGCGCGCGCAAAAACGCAAGCGCCGGCGCGACTGACCGGACCGTCAATCCAGCGGAAAAGCCGGGCTCGCGCCCGGCTTTGCGCCTTTTCCCGGTCTGTTTCCGGTGCGGAAACAAACCGGTGACCTTGATGCGAAAAGGGGCAGCGCGATGCTGCCCCCATCGAAGTTTCTGGTCGGCTGCGGCCTAGCCGATGGCGGCGGCGCGCACGTCGTCGTCGATCTTGTCGGCGTATTGGGCGAAATTGTCGCTGAACATCGCCACCAGCTTGCGGGCCTGGGCGTCATAGGCGGCCGGGTCGGCCCAGGTCTGGCGCGGGTCCAGCAACTTGTCCTCGACCCCGGGGACCGATACCGGCACGTCGAAGCCGAAATTGGGATCCTTGCGGAACTGGACATTGTTCAGCGACCCGTCCAGCGCCGCGGTCAGCAGCGCGCGGGTGGCCTTGATCGGCATGCGCTTGCCGGTGCCGAAGGCGCCGCCGGTCCAGCCGGTGTTGACCAGCCAGCAGGTCGCGCCCGAGGCGGCGATCTTTTCCTGCAGCAGCTTGCCGTAAACCTCGGGGCGACGCGGCATGAACGGGGCGCCGAAGCAGGTCGAGAAGGTCGGGGTCGGTTCGGTCACGCCCAGTTCGGTGCCCGGCGTCTTGGAGGTGAAGCCCGACAGGAAGTGATACATCGCCTGCGCCGGGGTCAGCCGGGCGATGGGCGGCAGCACGCCATAGGCGTCGCAGGTCAGCATTATGACGTTGCGCGGCTTGCCGCCCAGCGAGCTGGGCGAGGCGTTCGAGATCTGCTCGAGCGGGTAGGCGCAGCGCATGTTGTCGGTGATCGAATTGTCGTCGAAGTCCAGTTCCAGGGTGTCCGGATCATGGACCATGTTTTCGATCACGGTGCCGAAGCGGAAACAGGTGGCGTAGATTTCCGGTTCGGCCTCGGCCGAGAGGTTGATGGTCTTGGCGTAGCAGCCGCCTTCGAAGTTGAAGATACCGTTGTCGGACCAGCCGTGTTCGTCGTCACCGATCAGCGTGCGCGAAGGGTCGGCCGACAGCGTGGTCTTGCCGGTGCCCGACAGGCCGAAGAAGATCGCCGAATCGTCGGGGTTGCCGATGGCGTGGTTGGCCGAGCAATGCATCGGCATCACACCCTTTTCCGGCAGGATGTAGTTCAGCAGCGTGAACACCGATTTCTTGTTTTCGCCGGCATAGGCGGTATTGGCGATCAGGATCAGCTTGCGGTCGAAATTCAGCGCGATCACGGTTTCGGACCGGCAACCGTGCCGTTCGGGGTCGGCCTTGAACGAGGGGCAGTTGATGATGGTGAAGTCGGGAACGAAACTGGCCAGTTCCTCGGCCGCGGGACGGCGCAGCAGGTGACGGATGAACAGGTTGTGCCACGCCAGTTCGGTCACCACGCGCACGTCCAGACGCAGGGCCGGGTCGGCGCCGCCGTAAAGATCCTGGACGAAGTATTCCTTGCCCTTCATGTGAGCGAGCATGTCGTCATAAAGGCGGTCGAAGGCATCGGGCGCCATCGGCTTGTTGTTGTCCCACCAGATGGTGTTTTCGACCGAGGGCGTGCGCACGACATGCTTGTCCTTGGGCGAGCGGCCGGTATGGGCGCCGGTGGTTGCCAGGAAGGTGCCGCCCAGGCCCAGCTTGCCTTCGCCGCGTTTCAGTGCGGCCTCGATCAGGGCCGGCTCCAGCAGGTTGTAGTGAACTTTCCCCAGCCCCGTGATCCCCTGATCCTCGAGCCGGCAGTTCGGATTGACGCGTGCGTGGGACATGGCACCTGTGCTCCTGCAAGATTTCGGGGCCGACAACCGGCCGTTGCCGGTCCTATAACACGCCATTTCCCCAGAGAAAGCGCACTTAAGGATAGAGTTAGCGCCACCAGAAAAGGTTAGCGCAAACATTGACGAAAACATGGTCGATGCGTCAAGTTTTTGTCACATCGCCTCAGCCGCAGCCGCCGCGGCGTCACACGATTCGCCGTTGCAGAAAGGGCCACCGAATGATCCTGCACGCCTCTTGCGTGGTTCATTGCGGCCGGGGACTGTTGATCCTGGGGCCGTCGGGATCGGGCAAATCCACGCTGGCGCTGGAAATGATGGCGCGCGGCTCCGGGCTGGTGGCCGATGACCGCACGCTGTTGCGCCGCGACGGCGGACGCCTGATCGCCGATGCGCCGACCGCGATTCGCGGCCGGATCGAGGCGCGCGGCATCGGTATCCTGACGGCGCGGCCTTGCGGCCCGGCACCGCTGGCGCTGGCCGTCGATCTGGCCCGTCCCGAGCCGCTGCGGCTGCCCCCTCATCGTCGGATCGTGCTGTTGGATGTGCCGCTGGATCTGGTCCTGGGGCAGGGGCGTGACCATCTTGCATCAGCACTGTTGCAATATCTCGACGGAGGACGGGCCGATACGGACGATTCAGGGCAATGTGATCTATGATGGCCCCAGGATGACAGATGTGCAGCCCACGATTGACGAAAATGTCCAACGGCTGGTGCTGATTACCGGCCCGTCGGGCGCCGGCCGATCCACCGCCATCAATGTGCTGGAGGATCTGGGTTACGAGGCGATCGACAACCTGCCACTGTCGCTGGTGCCGCGTCTGCTGGACGGGCCAGCGCGGCCGGTGCCCTTGGCCTTGGGGCTTGATGTGCGCAACCGTGATTTTTCCGTCACGAATCTGGTCGAGCTTCTGGACAAGCTGACGCGCCTGCCCGAATACGCGCCCGAGGTGCTGTTTCTGGACTGCAGCACCGAGGTGCTGTTGCGGCGCTTCAACGAAACGCGCCGCCGCCATCCGCTGCGGGCCGAGGGCTCGCCGTTAGAGGCGATCACTGCCGAACGCGACCTGCTGGCGCCGATCCGGGCGCGGGCAGATGTGCTGGTCGATACATCGGAACTGACTCCACACGATCTGAAGGCAGAGCTGGCGCGCTGGTTTGAAACCCAGCCGGGGCGCAGGCTTGGCGTTTCGGTGCAATCCTTTTCCTACAAGCGGGGCGTGCCGCGAGGGTTGGATGTCATGTTCGACTGCCGCTTTCTGGCCAACCCGCATTGGGATCGCGATCTGCGAGCCCTGGACGGACGGGACAGTGCCGTTCAGCGATATGTGATGGCCGATGAACGATTCGCGCCCTTTTTCGAAAAGGTCAGGGATCTTGTGCTTTTTACCCTGCCTGCCCATCTTGAGGAGGGCAAGGCGCATCTGGCAATCGGCTTCGGATGCACCGGGGGGCAGCACCGTTCCGTCACAATGGCGGAAAAAATGGCAGATGCGCTTGCGAAAGCAGGCTGGCAGGTGTCAATTAGGCACCGGGAACTTGAACGCCGCGAAAAGGCGCCGGCACCTGGGGATGAAGGCCAAGATCGGCCTCTCGCACAGCACGGGCGCAGGGGTAGCGGCTGATGCGTGGTAGGACGAATTGATCGGGATTGTCATCGTTGCGCATGGTGGCCTCGCGCGGGAATATCTTTCCGCGGTCGAGCATGTCGTGGGCCCTCAGACCGGGATCCGGGCCGTCACGATAGAGGAAAACCATGACAGGGGCGCGAAACAGGCCGAAATCTGCGCCGCTGCAGATGCGGTGGATTCGGGCGACGGTGTGGTTGTCGTGACCGATCTGTTCGGCGGCTCGCCCTCGAACCTGTCCCTGATGGCTTGTGCCTGCCAGAACCGTTCGATCCTTTATGGCGCCAACCTGCCCATGCTGGTCAAGCTGGCCAAGTCGCGCAAGCTGCCGGTGGCCGATGCCGTGACCCTGGCAAAGGATGCCGGGCGCAAATACATCAACAGTTACGACGTTCTGCCCGCGGATGTGCTGCCGGTGCCGACACGGGCAGTATCATGAACGACCTGACCACGGGGATCGTGACCCGCGAACTGGCCATCATCAACGAAAAGGGCCTGCACGCGCGCGCCAGCGCCAAGTTCGTCGAGACGGTGGAACGCTTCGACGCCCAGGCCATCGTCGAAAAGGACGGGATGAGCGTTTCAGGCGATTCGATCATGGGTCTGCTGATGCTGACCGCGCCGCGCGGCAGCACCATCCGCGTCACCACTCGCGGCGCCCAGGCCCTGGAACTGGCCGAGGCCTTGACGGCGCTGGTCGGCGATTATTTCGGCGAAGGCATGTAAGGGCCGCGCATGGCCCGATCATCCTATCACCACGGCAATCTGCGTCAGGCGCTGGTCGAGGCGACCGTGGGCCTGATCGAGGAACGCGGTCCCCAGGCCTTTACCCTGGCCGAGGCCGCGCGTCTGGCCGGCGTCAGCGCCGCCGCGCCCTATCGCCATTTCACCGGACGCGAGGAATTGCTGGAGGAGGTCGCGCGCCAGGGCTTCGAGGAATTTGCCGATCGGCTGGAGGCGGCGTTTGACGGCGGCCGGCCGCGGCCGCTGACCGCATTCCTGCGCATGGGGCAGGAATACCTGAACTTTGCTGCCGACCGCCGTGGCTATTACATCGCCATGTTCGAGGCGGGCCTGTCCATCGCCGGCAATGCCGGATTGCAACTCGCGTCGGCGCGGGCGCGCAACGTGTTGCTGAGCGGGGCCGAGGCTTTGTTCGATCGCCTGCCGCCAGACCGCCGGCCCCCGGCCGGCATCATCGCCGATCACATCTGGGCGCTCAGTCACGGTGTGGTCGAATTGTTCGGCCGGGGTGCCCCCGGAAGCCGCTCGCCCATTGCACCGGCCGATATGCTGGAAAGCGGTGTGCTGATCTATCTGCGTGGGCTGGGGCTGATCCCCGAATGAAATTTGCGACCTGGACGCTTGAAAGGCGCCAGCGCAGACCCATCTATGTAAATGTGATTAACATTCACATGGGAAAGGGATCACCATGAATACCGAGATCGCTCCGCGCGCTTCGGTCATGGACCGTATCTGGGCCGCTGCGGCCGCAATGCGGGACTGGCTGGACGAACGGGGAAAGGGGGCCTGGATCGCCGCGACCATCCTGGCCTTTGTCGCCTGCTGGCCGCTGGGTCTGGCCCTGCTGGCCTATGTCATCTGGAGCAAACGCATGTTTTCCTGCCGCCACCGCCATCACATGAACCACCTGCATCGCCATTCGGGGCAGGGCTTTGCCCGTCCCACCGGCAACAGCGCCTTTGACGCCTATCGCGCCGAGACGCTGCGCCGGCTCGAGGACGAGCACCGCGAGTTCCTGAGCTTTCTGGAAAAGCTGCGCGAAGCCAAGGACAAGGCCGAGTTCGACCAGTTCATGCAAAGCCGCCGCGATCCGCAGGCCCCGCAAGAGCCGCAGGCCTGATCCCGGCCGCAGCCGGGGGCGCCTTGCCCCCGGCGCAAGCCCGCAGGCTGTCCGCGCCTAATAGGAATATTCGGCGTAGATGCGATCCAGATCGCCAGCCCAGTCGCCGTGATAACGGGCCAGCAATTCATCCGCCGGCACCTGGCCGCTGTCGACGCTTTCGCGCAGCGCGTCCAGGAAATGGCTTTCGTCGGGCACCATGCCGCCATTGCCGGGTCGCGCCCGCGCCTTCAGCCCGGCTTCGGCGATGGCCAGCACCTCGCGCGCCAGATCGCGCATCGACCGGCCGTCGACCTGCGCCTGCAACGCCTCGCGCCCGGCGGCCTGGCGCCATGCCTCGCGCATGGGGGCATCCCAGCCCTTGACCAGATCCCAGGCGGCATCCAGTGCCGTCTGGTCATAGATCAGGCCGACCCAGAACGCGGGCAGGGCGCACAGCCGCCGCCATGGCCCACCGTCGGCGCCGCGCATCTCGATGAACTTCTTGACCCGCGCTTCGGGAAATACTGTGGTCAGGTGATCGGCCCAGTCGGACAGGGTGGGAATTTCGCCGGGCAGCGCCGGCAACCGGCCCTGCATGAAATCGCGGAAGCTTTGTCCCAGCGCGTCGATGTACTTGCCGTCACGATAGACAAAATACATAGGCACATCAAGAACATAATCGACCCAACGTTCATAGCCCATGCCCGGCTCGAAGGCAAAGGGTAGCAGCCCGGTGCGCGCATCGTCCAGGTTCTGCCAGATATGCGCACGCCAGCTTTTCCAGCCGTTGGGCTTGCCGTCGAGGAACGGCGAATTGGCGAACAGCGCATTGGCCACCGGTTGCAGCGCCAGCGCCACCCGCAGCTTTTGCACCATGTCCGCTTCCGAGGCGAAGTCCAGGTTCACCTGCACCGTGCAGGTGCGATACATCATCTGCGTGCCCAGCGTGCCGACGCGGCCCATGTAATCGGTCATCAGCCGATAACGCCCCTTGGGCATCATCGGCATGTCCTCTTGCCGCCAGATCGGCGCGGCCCCCAGACCGATGAACCCCGCGCCCATGCGCTCGGCGATCTCGCGCACCTCGGCCAGGTGCTGGTTCACCTCGTCGCAGGTCTGGTGGATGGTTTCCAGCGGCGCGCCCGACAGTTCCAGCTGGCCGCCTGGCTCCAGGCTGACATTGGCGCCGTTGCGTTCCAGACCGATGATGTTGCCGGCCTCGAGCACCGGGGTCCAGCCAAAGCGGTCGCGCAGCCCCTCGAGCATGGCGCGGACCGAGGGCTGGCCCGGCGGCGCGTCATAGGGCAGCGGCATGTGGTCGGCCTGGCGATAGCCGAATTTCTCGTGCTCGGTTCCGATGCGCCAACGTTCCCTGGGCTTTTCGCCCGAGGCAATGTATTCGGCCAGTTGTTCGGGACGTTCGATCGGGCCGCCGCCCTGTTGGGGAATGGACATCGGGGGCCTTTCATCTGCCTTGCTGCGTCACAGGTGACAAGCGCGGCGGCTCAAGTCAAGCGGGCGTAGGCGGGGCGCGTCCAGACGGTCTGGATCGCGGGGCGGTCTGGCGCCAGCGCGGCGGTAACGCGACCCATATCGATGCCGGGCAGGGTTGCAAAAGCCCCGGCCAGCGCCGGCGCGCCGCGCGCGTCCACCGGGATCAGCAGGGCCTGAGCATCGATGCTTTTCAAGCGCCAGTGCGACTGGCCGTTCAGCCGCATCAGCCGGATTTCGGACAGGTCGCGCAGGGCGATTTCGCCGCCCAGCAGCCGGTTCGGCGACAGGTAGCGAATCGCGCCCTCGTCCAGTTCGACCAGACCCGGGCCCAGACTGTCGCGGGCAAAACGCATCCGTCGCCGCGCATCCAGCGCCCATAGCGCCGCTGCGCCCGCGACCAATGCCCCCAGCGGCCAGAACAGCCAGCCGCCCAGGCTGAACAGCCACAGCCCTGCCGCCGTCGCCGCCAGAGCGGCGGCGGTTTCGGCCCAGGGACGCAGCCGTTCGGCCAGTTCCGGGCGGATCATCGCAGTTCCATCGTCATGTCGCGATGCGGGATGCCGGCATCGTCATATTCCGGCCCATGGGCGACAAAGCCCAGCTTTTCGTAAAAGCCGATGGCATGGGTTTGCGCGCCCAGACTGGCGCGGGTGATGCCGGGCGTCCGGCGCAGATGGTCCAGCGCGGCGCGGATCAGCGCCGCACCGATGCCGGTGCCACGGGCCTCGGCCAGCACTGCGACGCGGCCGATCTTGCCGGTTTCGCCCTGGATCAGGATGCGCGCGGTGCCGATGGCGCGGCCCTCTGCGTCGCGGGCCAGCAGATGCGTTGCCTCGCCATCGCGGCCGTCCCATTCCTCGGCCTCGGGGACGTTCTGTTCGACGATGAACACCGCGCGGCGGATGGCGCGGCAGGACTCGAGGTCGCGGGTGGTTTCGATCATGCGAAGTAACGCTCCAGGATGCGGCGATAGATCCGGGACAGCTGCCGCACCTGTTCGGCGGGCACGCGCTCGTCCACCTGATGCATGAAATGCCCCACCAGCCCGAATTCAAGCACCGGGCAGTGATCCTTGACGAAGCGCGCATCCGAGGTTCCGCCCGAGGTGGACAGCACCGGGGTCAGGCCGGTTTCCTGCCGCACCACATCGGCGACCAGATCGACAAAGGGGCCGGGCGCGGTCAGGAAGCTTTCGCCCGAGACATCGGTGTCGATGGCAAAGCCAACGCCGGTTTCGGCGGCGATGGCCTGCGCGCGGGCGCGGATCATCCGTTCGAGGCTGGCCGAATCATGGGCATCGTTGAAGCGGATGTTGATGGTCGCCCGTGCCCGTTCCGGGATCACGTTCGAGGCCGGGTTGCCGCAATCGACGGTGGTCACCTGCAATCCCGACGGGTCGAAATGTTCGGTGCCCTGGTCCAGCGGCTGGCTGGTCAGATCGTGCAGCAGCGCGATCAGCGCATGGATCGGGTTGCGGGCGCGATGCGGGTAGGCGGCATGGCCCTGAACCCCGCGCGCCTCGATGTTCAGCGTCATCGAGCCGCGGCGCCCGATCTTGATCATCTCGCCCAGGCGGTCGGGGTTCGAGGGCTCGCCAACGATGCAGGCATCCATGCGCTCGCCCTGCGCGGCCATCCAGTCCAGCAGCGCGCGGGTGCCGTCCTTGCCGGGGCCTTCCTCGTCGCCGGTGATGGTCAGGATCAGCGCCGCGTCCCGGGGCGGGGTTTCGCGCACGAAGCCGATGGCGGCGGCGACAAAGGCGGCGACGCCGGATTTCATGTCGGTGGCGCCGCGCCCCCAGATCCAGCCGTCGGCCTGGTGGCCGGAAAACGGCGGGTGGGTCCAGCTGGCGGCATCGCCCGGGGGCACCACATCGGTGTGGCCGTTGAAGCCCAGGCTGCGCGCCGCCCCGCGGGCGCCCCAGCGCGCGAACAGGTTGGGTGTGCCGTTGCGATCGACCCGGTGGCATTCAAAACCAGCCGCGCCCAGCAATTCCTGCAGCAACTCCAGCGCGCCGCCTTCCTGGGGGGTGACCGAGGGGCAGCGGATCAGCCGGGCGGTCAATTCGGCGGGGTCGGGGGTCTGGGGCATCGCACTCTCCTGTTCTGGGTCGGGGTTACACCGCAGCCGGTCGCAGTTCCAGCGCCGTGCCGGTGGTTGTCGGCATTGCAAGGGTGGGCGGGTTATTATCGTGCGAAAGGCGTCGTCTGTGCGCATGATAGTTGCGCTGCGTCTGCAAAGGCGTTAATCATGCTGCAATGCCGCACCCCGCTGCCGACAAGGAACGCCCATGAAGGACAAGCCCGCCGATTCGCCCGACATCATGACCACTGCCCAGGCGGCGCTGCCGGATCTGTCCGATCTGCTGGCCCGCGCGACCGAGGCGCTGCGCGCCCTGGTCAGCCGCGACGGCAAGCCGCAGGCGGATCTGCTGGAACAGCACCAGCACGCCGCGCATGCGCTGTCATGGCTGGCCACCTATGTGGAATCGATCCGCCAGCTGACCGGCTGGGCGGCGCGATTGCAGGATCAGGGCCGGCTGGGCGCGATGGAACAGCGGATCCTGGAAATCGGCCTGGGCGAATACCTGACCCAGATCCAGGGCGGGATTCCGATGAGCCAGCACGAATTTGCCCGCCTGTCCGATCTGGGCATCGCCTGGCAGCCGGGCGCGGCCGCCCTTGCGCTGATGGGCGGCAACACGCCGGCCGCGCGCGCCGAACTGGCCGGCCTGATGCAGGATGCGCTGGGCCGTTCCACCTTTGGCGATGCCGGCCTCGATGAGGATCTGGGCATGATCCGCGACCAGTTCCACCGCTATGCCGAGGAACGGGTGATCCCGAACGCCCACGAATGGCACCTGAAGGATCAGCTGATCCCGATGGAAATCATCGAGGAACTGGCCGAGCTGGGTGTGTTCGGTCTGACCATCCCCGAGGAATATGGCGGGCTTGGGCTGTCCAAGGCCTCGATGGTTGTCGTGACCGAGGAACTGTCGCGCGGCTATATAGGCGTCGGCAGCCTTGGCACCCGCAGCGAGATCGCGGCCGAGCTGATCCTGTGCGGCGGCACCGACGAACAGAAGCAGAAATGGCTGCCCGGTCTGGCCTCGGGGCAGATCCTGTCCACCGCCGTATTCACCGAACCGAACACCGGCTCGGACCTGGGCAGCCTGCGCACGCGTGCAGTGCGCGATGGCGACGACTGGGTGATTACCGGCAACAAGACCTGGATCACCCACGCCCAACGCACCCATGTGATGACGCTGCTGGCTCGCACCGATCCAGACAGCAGCGACTGGCGCGGGCTGTCGATGTTCCTGGCCGAAAAGCAGCCGGGCACCGATGCGGACCCGTTCCCGACCCCCGGCATGACCGGCGGTGAAATCGGCGTTCTGGGCTATCGCGGGATGAAGGAATACGAACTGGGCTTTGACGGCTTCCGCGTCAGGGGCGACAACCTGTTGGGTGGCACGCCGGGGCGCGGCTTCAAGCAGCTGATGGAGACCTTTGAATCGGCGCGCATCCAGACGGCCGCCCGCGCCGTGGGCGTGGCCCAGGCCGCCTGCGAGATGGGTTTGCGCTATGCGCTGGACCGCAAGCAGTTCGGCAAGGCGCTGGCCGCCTTTCCGCGCGTGGCCGACAAGCTGGCGATGATGGCGGTGGAAATCATGATCGCCCGGCAGTTGACCTATTTCAGCGCCTGGGAAAAGGATCACGGCCGGCGCTGCGACCTCGAGGCGGGGATGGCCAAGCTTTTGGGCGCGCGCGTCGCCTGGGCGGCGGCCGACAATGCCCTGCAGATCCACGGCGGCAATGGCTTTGCGCTGGAATATCCGGTCAGCAGGATCCTGTGCGATGCCCGCATCCTCAACATCTTCGAGGGCGCGGCCGAGATCCAGGCGCAGGTCATTGCACGCAGGCTGCTGGACTGACGCGAAATTCCCGCGCCTGCTGGACAGTTGCGGCCGATCAGGCATTATGGCGGCAACAGATTGAACGGAGCTGCCGCCATGACCCGTATGCCGATGATTTGCCTGGCCCTTGCCGCGACGCTTGGGCTTGCCGCCTGCGAACCCGTGCCGCCCAGCAGCACCCCGGGCAGCGCCGTGCCCACCGGTCCCTATGTGCTGGTCGGCATCGGCGCCGATACCGTGCCGCAGCGCAATGTCGGCATGACCATCGCCGCCGATGGCTCGATTTCGGGGCAGGCGCCCTGCAACAGCTATGCCGCCCCGCAAACCGCCGAGCCGCCTGCGTTCAAGCTGGGGCCGCTGACCCAGACCGAAATCGGTTGCACCGGCAAGGCAGGCGAACTTGAGCGGCGCTATTTCCAGGCTCTGAGCCAGGCGAACGGCATCAGCTACGAAGGTGGCGTGCTGACGATCATGGGCCCGACCTATCTGACCTATGAACCCGGCTATCGCAAGTAACCAAGGGTGGCCTGTGACCGGTCCGCAAAAAGGAGTGTCGCGATGCGCAAGATGCTGATGGCGCTGAGCCTGCCGCTGGCTTTCGGCCTGGCAGGATGCAGCGAGGCCGAGGACAAGGCCGCTGCCCTGGTGGGCGATTACGACCTGATCGCCATCGAGGGGGTAACGGTTTCGGGCAAGCCCACGTTCAGCCTGGCAGCAGATGGGGCGGTGTCCGGCCAGGGGCCATGCAACAATTACATGGGCAAGAACCGCGCCACCCTGCCGGCGCTGGATCTGGGCGCGCTTGCCACCACCCGCCGCGCCTGCATCCAGGAAGGGGGCGAGAATGCGTTCTTCGACGCACTCGCCGCCGTGCGCGAAGCCCGGCGCGAGGGTGATGAGCTGATCATGACCGGCCCCGAGGTCACCATCCGCTGGCGCGCGGTCAGCCGCTAGCCGCGTCCGCAGGCCGATCCAGCAGGCGCGCCACCAGGCGGGCGCGGGCCGCGGGCAGGGGCCGGCCGGCGTGGGCCTCGGCCAGGCGCGCGTGCAGGAAATGGCCGGTCAGGCGCAGCCCGTCGGCCAGCCCGCCATTGCCGCACCCGCCCAGCATGGTGGGTAGCGGCAGCAGTCGTGGCGCCCAGTCGCCTGCGGCCTCGGCCGATACCGCGCGGCCGCTGCGCGGACTGACATAGGCCAGCCCCTGACGTCGGCCGGTGATGGCGCAGGCATCCAGGTCCAGTCCAAATCCAAGTTCGTCCAGCAGGCACAGCTCCCAACGCAGATAATGCTCGGCCCAGGGCGCGGCCTGATCGATCCGGTCCAGCAGGCTTTCGGTCCTCTGCGCCAGGCGCGGGTGTGGGTCACGTTCGGGCAGGGCATAGCTTAGCAGCGCGGTGATGGCGTTCAGCCCGGCCAAGGCTTCGGCCGTGGCCAGCAACCCCGGCCGCGCGCGCAGGGGCTCGGCGGCAAAGGTGCCCAGCTGATCCTCGAGCCGGGCGCGCCAGCGCAGGCTGACGCGGTTTCCCGGCTGAAGCATCGCCGCGCGTCGGGCGCTGGCGCCGCCCGGCACCAGGCCGCGCAGCAGCCCCGCATCCGACGACAGCACGGTCAGGATCGCCGCGCTTTCGCCATGGCGGGTCAGGGTGATGACGCTGGCGTCGCCGCTCCATTCCATCGGATGCCTTTCCTTCGCCGCCACCCTGCCGCAATCTGGGGGTCAGGAACAAGGAGAGTGAGATGCTGAAACCCTGGATCGAATCGCAGCCGCGCCTGGTCGAGGTGGCCGCGGGGCGCGCGCCCGCCGATCTGGTGATCCGCGGCGGTCGGTGGGTGAACGTGCATAGCCGCGAGGTGATCGCCGATACCGACATCGCCATCGCCGACGGGCGCGTGGCCTATGTCGGGCCCGATGCCGGCCCAGCCATTGGTCCGCAGACCGAGGTCATCGAGGCCGCCGGCCGGTTCATGGTGCCGGGGCTGATCGATGCGCATATGCATGTCGAATCGGGGATGCTGACGCCGGCCGGCTTTGCCGGGGCGGTAATTCCGCATGGCACCACCACCATTTTTCACGATCCGCACGAGGTGGCCAATGTGCTGGGCCTTGAAGGCGTGCGGCTGATGCGCGACGAATCGCTGCTGCAGCCGATCAGCATGTTCACCCAGATGCCCAGCTGTGCGCCCTCGGCCCCCGGGCTGGAAACCACCGGCGCCCCGATTACCGAGGGCGAGGTGGCGCAGGCGATGGGCTGGGACGGAATCATCGGCCTGGGCGAGATGATGAACTTTCCGGCTGTCGCCGCCGGAGACCGCCAGATGCTGGCCGAAATCGCGGCGACGCGTGCCGCAGGCAAGACCGTGGGCGGCCATTATGCCAGCCCCGACCTGGGGCGGCCGTTTCATGCCTATGTCGCCGGCGGCGCGGCCGATGACCACGAAACCACCAGCGAGGCACAAGGTATCGCCCGGGTGCGCCAGGGCATGGGCTGCATGATGCGTTACGGCTCGGCCTGGTATGATGTCGAACCGCAGATCACCGCCATCACCGAAAAAGGTCTGGACCCGCGGTTCTTCATCCTGTGCACCGACGACAGCCATTCCGGCACGCTGGTCAACGAAGGTCACATGAACCGGGTGGTGCGCCATGCCATCGATTGCGGTTGCGATCCGCTGGTGGCGATCCAGATGGCGACCATCAACGCCGCGCAGCATTTCGGGCTGGAGCGCGAACTGGGCAGCATCACCCCCGGCCGGCGCGCGGATGTGATCCTGACATCCGATCTGCGGCAATTGCCGATCGAACTGGTGGTGGCCCAGGGGCAGGTGGTGGCCCGCGACGGGCAATTGCTGGTCGATTGCCCGCGCATCGACTGGCCGGCGCGGGCGCGCGATTCCGTGCATCTGGGCAAGACCCTGACCGCGCAGGATTTCCAGGTGCGGGCCAGCGGCGACAGCGCACGGGTGCGGGTGATCGGCGTGGTGGAAAACCAGGCGCCCACCCGCGCCTTGCAGGCGGAACTGCCAATCCGCGACGGTGTGGTCGAAGGCCAGGGCGAGGTCTGCCAGATCGCGCTGGTCGAGCGCCACCGCGGCACCGGCAGCGTGGTCAACGGCTTTGTTTCCGGTTTCGGCTATCAGGGACGGGTGGCCGTGGCTTCGACCGTGGCTCATGACAGCCATCACATGATCGTGGTCGGTACCGATCGCGACAACATGGCCGCGGCGGCAAATCATCTGGGTGCCATCGGGGGCGGGGTCACGGTGTTTCGCGACGGCGCAGAACTGGCGACGGTGGCGCTGCCCATCGCCGGGCTGATGTCGGACCGGCCCGCCGCCGAAGTCGCGGTGGCCGCACAGGCCATTGTGCAGGCGATGCGCGATTGCGGCTGCACGCTGAACAACGCCTATATGCAGCATTCGCTGCTGGCGCTGGTGGTGATCCCGGAGCTGCGCATCTCGGATCTGGGCATCGTCGATGTGCGCGAGTTCCGGCTGGTCGATCTTATCGTGCCAGGTCCGAGCCCTGATCCTGCCGGATGACCGGCAGGAATTGCGCGCGTCCGCGCAAGGGCTCGAACAGTTCGGGGCCGGTGCCGGTCAGCAGCGCCTGAGCCTGGAGCGCGCAGATTTCGTCGTAAAGCGCCGCCCGCCGTTCGGCGTCCAGATGCGCTGCGACCTCATCCAGAAGCAGTAGCGGCCCCTGGCCCGCCAGTGCCCTGGCATTGGCCAGAATCACCGACAGCAGCAGCGCCTTTTGCTCGCCGGTCGAGGACAGCGCCGCCGGCATGTCCTGCGGTCCCCAATGCGCTCCCAGATCGGCGCGATGCGGCCCGGTCAGGCTGCGCCCGGCCGCCATGTCGCGCCCGCGCCCCTGCGCCAGCCGTGCCGCGATACTGTCCGGATCGGGGTCATCGGCAAAACCCTCGCCCGCCAGCAGCGTCAGACGGGCGGCAGGGAAACTGGTTGCCGCGCCCTGTTGCGCCACCATCAACCGGTCCAGCGCGTCCAGCCGGTTCCGGGTCACGGCCGCCCCGGCATCCGCCATCTGGATTTCAAGCGCCCGATACCAGGCCGGATCCCGGATCTGGTCGCGCAGCAGCCGGTTTCTTTCGCGCATGGCCTTGTCATAGGCCAGCGCGTCCTCGGCATGGCCAGGGGTAAAACTCAGCGTCAGCCGGTCCAGAAACCGGCGTCGTGCCTCGGGTGCGTCGGTCCACAGCCGGTCCATGGCCGGTGTCAGCCAGATCACCCGCAACAGCCGCCCCAGCGCAACCTGCGCAGCGGGCTTGCCGTCGATCTCGACCTCGCGCGACTGGCCGGGCAGGGCGCGGGTGACGATCTGGTGCTGGTCGGTCTCGGCCCGGATCTGCCAGCCCGCACCCGGACCACGCCGGGCCTGATCGGCGGCGTTGGCCCCGCGCATGCCACGCCCGGGAGACAACATCGACACCGCCTCGAGAATATTGGTCTTGCCGGCGCCGTTCGGGCCGTGAATCGCCAGCGGGCGCTGGTCAAGCTCCAGGCCCAGCCGCTCCCAGCTGCGAAACTGGGTCAGACGCAGCCGGACAAGGCTCACACCCGCATCGGCATGACGACATAGACGGCGCTGGTGTCCGCGCCCTCGCGGATCAGGGCCGCATCGCCCGCGCCATTGAAGAAGAACACCGCGTTCTCGCGTTCGATCTGGCTGGCGATTTCATGCAGGTATTTGGCGTTGAACCCGATTTCCAGCGGATCGTCGGCATAGGCCACCGGCAGCTCCTCTTCGGCAGCGCCCGAATCGGGAGCGTTCACCGACAGGACCAGCCGATCCTCATCAAGCGACATCTTGACCGCCCGCGATCTTTCGCTGCTGACAGTCGCGACGCGGTCCACCGCCTTGGCGAAATCTCCGGCATCCACTTCCAGCTTGCGGGCATTGGCCGCAGGGATCACGCGCGAATAATCCGGGAAGGTGCCGTCGATCACCTTGGAGGTCAGGGTAATGGTCGGGGTGGCGAAGCGCACCTTGGTTTCGCTGACAGAAACGGCGATTTCGGTGTCGTCATCATCCAGCAGCTTGCGCAGCTCGGCCACGGTCTTGCGCGGCACGATCACGCCGGGCATATCGGCCGCACCCTCGGGCAGGGGGGCGTCGATGCGCGCCAGCCGGTGCCCGTCGGTGGCCACGCAGCGCAGCGTGGGGCCGCTGTCGCCTTGCGCCACATGCATGTAAACGCCGTTCAGGTAATAGCGCGTCTCTTCGTTCGAGATGGCGAATTTCGACTTGTCGAACAGCCGCCGCAGGACCGAGGCAGGCGCGCGGAAGTTGGCGCTGTATTCGGACGAGGACATCACCGGGAAATCCTCGCGCGGCAGGGTCGCCAGGCTGAAGTTCGAGCGCCCCGCCTGCACCGCCAGCCGCTCGGTGGCGGCATCCAGCCCCAGTTGCACCAGCGCACCGTCGGGCAGCTTGCGGGCGATGTCGTTCAGCATCGATGCCGGAACCGTGGTCGCACCCGGCCGATCGACCTGGGCGTTGGTGCGATAGACGATTTCGGTATCCAGATCGGTGGCACGGAAGCTGACGCCATCGGCCGTCGCCTCGATCAGCACATTGGCCAGGATCGGAATGGTGTTGCGGCGCTCGACCACGGATTGGGCCTGCGAAACGGCTTTCACCAGATCGGCGCGTTCGATCGAGAGTTTCATGGTCAACCCTTGTTGTCGTTCTGGCCTGCGTCAGGGCTGGCCGTGCGGGGGGCCAATTTGGCAGATTCCCCCGCAGCGTCAAGCGCGTGCAATCAGGCTTCGAGCAGCCGGCGCAGCAGGTCCAGATCCTCGGCGAGGCTGCGGTCCGAACCGCGCAGCTCCTCGATCTTCTTGACGCCGTGCATGATGGTGGTGTGATCGCGCCCGCCGAAACGGCGCCCGATCTCGGGCAGGCTGCGCGAGGTCATCTGCTTGGACAGATACATGGCGATCTGACGCGGACGGGCGACGGTGCGCACCCGTTTGGGACCGATCATGTCGGACAGGCGGATGTTGTAATGTTCGGCGACCTTGCGCTGGATTTCCTCGATCGAAACCTTGCGGTCATTGGATCGCAGGATATCGGCCAGGCATTCCTGGGTCATGTCCAGGGTGATTTCACGCCCCATCAGGCTGGCAAAGGCGAACAGCCGCTGCAACGCCCCTTCCAGCACCCGCACGTTCGAGGTGATGCGGTGGGCCAGGAATTCCAGAACCCCCGGCGCCAGTTGCAATCCGGGATATTGCAGGCGGAAGCTGTCGGTCTTGCTTTGCAGGATGCCCAGCCGCAATTCGTAATCGGTCGGGTGCAGGTCCACGACCAGGCCGCATTGCAGGCGCGACTTGATGCGTTCCTCCATGTCCTTGATTTCGCCGGGCGCACGGTCGGCCGAAATCACGATCTGCTTGCCCTGATCGACCAAGGTATTGAAGGTGTGGAAGAATTCCTCTTGCGTGCTGTCCTTGCCGGCGATGAACTGCACGTCATCGACCATCAGCACCGACACCGTGCGGAACAGTTCCTTGAAATCCATCACCGTGCGGTCGCGCAGCGCCTGGACAAAGCGATACATGAACTGTTCCGCCGAAAGATACAGCACCCGGGCGTCCGGCTGCCTGATCTGGATCTCGCGCGCGATGGCATGCATCAGGTGGGTCTTGCCCAGGCCGACGCCGCCATAAAGAAACAGCGGGTTAAAGGTTACCGGCCCGCCTTCGGCCACGCGGCGCGCGGCGGCATGGGCCAGCTCGTTGGGCTTGCCGACGACGAAATTCTCGAAGGTGAAGCGGCTGTCCAGGGGTGCGGTCAGCTCGTCATCGCCCGCCGGCCGGGCAGGCGTTGCGGCGCGGGGAGCGCTGGAGGCATTGGCCTGACGCGGGGGCTGGGCGTGCGTTTCAAAGCTCAACCGGTGAACGGGCCCGTCCAGACGGTCAAGCACCTTGAGGATATGGTCGCTGTAGTGGCGGGAAACCCAATCGGACAGGAACCGCGTGGGGCAGGCAATCACGGCCGTGCCCTCGCTGACCTCGGTCAGGCGGAGGGGTTCGATCCAGGTAGAGAAGCTGTCAGCCCCGACAATCTTCTGCAATTCCTCTCGTGCCTGACCCCAGATCTTGTCCAT